>JBBDRF010000085.1:0-71547 GCA_040905565.1 Phycisphaeraceae bacterium
ACAACTACGGCATCTATGTCAGCGGCAGCGGCAGCTTCGTCACCGAGACCCACGCTTACGACAACAACGTCGGCATCTACTCGCTCGACAGCACGCTGATCGCTGGCAACCACGAGATCTACAACAACGGTCTCGGCATTGAGGCCACTAACGGCGGCCGCATCGAAAACAACACTGTCTTCGAGAACAACGCCGGCATCGTCGGCAGTTCATCGGTCGTCGTCACCGGCAACTGGGCGTTTAACAACACGACGTTTGGCATCGCCGGCAATCGCACCGTTCAGATCATCGGCAACCGGGTGTTCGATAACCGCGACGGCATCGTCGGTACCGACAAGGTCGGCTCCGCGGGCAACCGCCACTTCCGTGGCCTCATCCAGAACAACCTGGTTTACGATAACGAGGACGTCGGCATCGCAGTCGACGGCAGCGCGAGCGGCAACAGCATCCGCATCATCAACAACACCGTCTACCAGGGCGTCGGCAACGCGGTCCACCTGACCCGCTCTGGTGCGGATACCACGCTGATTAACAACATCCTGTGGACCGACCTCGGCAGCATCGTCTTCCTCGACGACGACGCCACGGGCGCGCTGATCAGCGACCACAACCTCTTCTATCGCGGCGAAGCGAACCTCGCTTCCATCATTTCCGACCAGGGAAGCGTGCACGATTCCCTCACCGATTGGCAGACCGCGCAGCCCGAGCAGGATGTTCATTCGTTTGAGGGCGACCCGCTGTTCGTCAACATCAACGGCGCGAACGACGTGCTCGGCGATTCGCTCGAAGGGGCACTGGACGACAACTTCCGCCTCTCCGCCGACTCCCCCGCCATCGATGCAGCCCACACGTGGTGGGCCTCGCCGACCGACATCGACCGCCATCACCGCGCGGACGACCCCGGCACCACGAACATCGGCTCCGACGACTACTACGCCGACACGCTCGGCAACAGCATGTTCGACGACACCATCGGCGTCGCACAGAACTGGCGGTCGACCAATTCGTCGTGGCTGCATACCTTCACCGACTTCAGCTTCGACTTCTTCGGCGAGACCTACGATCAGCTCCGCATCGGCACCAACGGCCTGCTCAATCTGGCGAGCAATTTCAGTCAGGCCAGCGATCCCGACCACAGTGAGGTCAAGCTCGCTGAGCGCACGATGATCGCGCCGCTGTGGGCCGACCTCAGCACCCACACCAGCACCGATGCTGGTAACGACATCTTCATCGAAGAAACCAGCGATCATCTGACCATTCGCTGGCACGCCACCCACATTGAGAGCGGTGAGTTGGCGGAGTTCTCTGCCACGCTCTTCGCCGACGGCACCATTCGCTTCGACTATGGGCAGCTGCCTGAGGAGATCGCGGCGACGATCGGCATCTCGCGTGGTAACAATCAGCATTACGTGCTGAGCCCGCATCAGAATGCGATCCCGGCCGCCCCGACCGATTCGGTGCAGTTCAGCTTGCGTCCCGGGCATGTTGATATCGGTGCCTACGAGTTCCGCGGGTCGAGCCTCGACGACACGCCTCCGGCCGTCGTCACCGTCGATCCTCAAGCCGTGGAAGACCAGAGCGCGACCAATCAATCGTTCAGCCAGATCGTCGTGCACTTCACTGAGCCGCTGGACTCGATTAACGCCAACGCTCCCGAAGGGTTCAGGCTGCTCAAGGGCACTGACGGCAACTTCAACGAGAGCATCGATCTGCTGCCGACCTACTCCGCCGGCGATACCTTCGTCACGCTCAATGTCCCTTCGGGTCTGCTCACCGACGGCACGTATCAGCTCACGCTGTTCGGCGACAACGCCATTACCGACCTCTCGGGCGTCGCGCTCGATGGCGATGGTGACGGCCAAGCCGGTGGCGATTTCATCCGCACCTTTACCATCGACACCGTCGCCCCGCAGGTCGGCTTCGAAGCACTTGTCACGCCCGACGCTTCGCCCCAGCTTACGGGCACCGTCGACGATGCCGAGGCGCAGGTGACGGTCACCATCGACGGTAACCAGTACGACGCGCAGAACCTCGGCGACGGCAGCTGGTCGCTTGCGGCGGACATCATTGCACCGCTTGAAGCGGGTGAGTACGACGTGCACGTCGCCGCGATCGACCAGGCGGGCAACCTCGGCGAAACAACGGTGACGTCCGGTCTCACGATCGAGGCTGTGCTTGCCGCGGAGGTCGTCGGGCGGCACATCTTCTACAACGGTTCCTACTTCGATGGCCACGACGGCGGCGCTTCCGCTGCGGACGATAACGCCATCGCCCCTGACAAGCAGGCGCTGCTCGAGGGCGAGACGGCCACCTTCGCGAACTACACCAGCTATACCCGCGGCATCAACGGCATCATGCTCGACATTGCCGACCTGCCCGACCCCGCCGCCCTCTCACTGGCGGATTTCAACTTCCAGATCGGCAACGATGACGACGTGGCCAACTGGAGCGCTGCCCCGCTCCCCGTCTCGTTCAGCCTTCGGCCCGGGGAAGGCGAAGCGGGAGCCGATCGCGTGACGCTCATCTGGGAAGATGCTGCGATCACCAATACCTGGTTGCAAGTCACCGTAATGGCAGGCGAGACCACCGGCCTTGCCGCCGACAATGTCTTCTACTTTGGTAATGCGGTGGGTGAGACCGGCGATTCCGAGAGCGATGCCCAGGTCACCAGCGCCGACGAAGACGGTGTGGCGCAGAACCCGCATAGCCCCTTCAATCCCGCGACCATCGATTCGCCGTACGACTTCAATCGCGATCGACTGGTTAGCGCGCAGGACCGGCTGATCGCGCGGAGCAACCAGACCGACGCAGCTTCGGCCCTGCAACTGATCACGCCCACTTCGGCGGAGGTCGTCACGGAATCCCAGACGTTCGAGGTGCAAGACAGCGAAGACGGCGACGAGAGCTTCGACGTCTTCGATCAGCAGGCCGCCGATCAGTGGCTCGCCATGAACAGTTATTCCGCCAGCAGCACCACGTTCAGCGATGAGAGTTCGCACACCCCTCCCACGTGGTCCCGCCCGCTCTGGATGGATCTGCAGGAGGATGGCCAGAAGCGTCGCAGCAGCAGCCTGACGGAGTTGAGCAGCGAAACGAGCGACATGGTCGACACACTGTCACTCGTCAAGCCCGTCGCCCTGATCCGCTGAGGGACAGGCAACTATAGAGCTAGCTGACGTTGGAAGGCAGGCCGATCGGCGTTTGAAGACCCCGCTTCATGTCGATGACCAGTGATCGATAGAATCGCCGGCTAGAACTAGAGCGAATGCGATTCAGGCGTAGCGATCTTGGCTAAGGTTTGAAGCGCGCAGAGTCTTTACGCACAACCGCTCCCTCACGGTCGCGGCTCGTTTGCATGCTACGCCTGCGGCGAATCCGCTTTAGACCGTTTGCTTGTGCTGGTAGATCAGATCGAGCGCCACGGCGAGGGCCTGCTCGAGATTGTCGTTGACGATGAAGTGATCGTACGCGCCGGATTCCTTGGCTGCGGTCATCTCCCGCTTGGCCTCACGGAATCGCCTTTGAATCTTCTGCTCATCCTCGCGCCCTCGCTTGCGGAGACGGTTGAGCAGTTCATCTTCCGAAGGCGGCAGGATGAAGATTGTGAGCGCTTCGGGCATGGCGTTCTTCACCTGAATGCCGCCGTTGACGTCGATGTCGAGCACCACGTCCCGCCCCGATTTCAGGTTCTCTTCCAGCGGGGCGCGCGGCGTGCCGTAGTAGTGATCGAATACCTGTGCCCACTCTAAAAGTTCATCAGAATCGATCGCCTGCTTGAAGCGATCGCCCGTGACGAAGAAGTAATCGACGCCTTCGGTGTCGGCATGGGTCTTGGGGCGAGTGGTCATGGAGACGGAGAAGGCCGCTTCGAGCGCCTCGAGCAGACGCTTGGTGATGGTCGTTTTGCCGACGCCTGACGGGCCCGAGACGACCACAGCAAGAGAGGGGCCCGAATGATTGGGAAGCGGTGGTTCGATCATGGGATTGGTCAGTAGGCGTTGGTTTGGTGATGGGGTGATTGAGGGAAGCCGCCGCACAAAAGGTCGACTCAGGTGGGGGCGGAGTTGACGAGGAAGAGGGTGGCCATGCGGACGGCCAGGCCGTTGGTGACCTGCTGCAAGATGGCGGAGTTGGGGCTGTCGGCCACGGCGGATTCGATCTCCAGCCCTCGGTTGATCGGCCCCGGATGCATCACGACCACGTCCTTTTTCATGCGGGCCAGGCGCTCGCGTGAGAGGCCGAACAGCGTGGCGTATTCGCGTTTGGATGGGAAGGCGGGGCTTGTGATCCGCTCGAACTGCACGCGGAGCATGTTGATCACATCCACACGCTCGAGCACATCATCAAGGTGATGGTGCACCTCCACGCCCGGCTCTGCGAACGAGCCCGGCAGCAGCGTCGGCGGGCCCACCAGCAACACCTGCGCACCGAGTTTCTTCAGGGCGACGATGTTCGAACGGGCGACACGGGAGTGGGTGATATCGCCGACGATCGCAACGGTGAGGCCGGTGAAATCGAAGTCGGTTAGGCCGAGGCGCTGGCCGATCGTGTAAACATCCAGCAGCGCCTGTGTGGGGTGTTCGTGCTGCCCGTCGCCGGCATTGATGACGGAACAGTTCACCGAGTCTGCGACCAGCCGAGCGGCTCCCGAGGCGTTGTGACGCACCACGATTGTGTCCACACCCATCGCTTCAATGTTGCGTGCGGTATCCCGCAGCGTTTCGCCCTTGGAAAGACTCGACGACGATGCGGAGAAATCCAGCGTGTCGGCTGAGAGCCTGCTGGCGGCGAGGTAGAAGCTCGAGCGGGTCCGCGTGGAAGGTTCAAAGAACAGATTCACCACGACCTTGCCACGCAGTGCGGGCACCTTCTTCACCGAACGCGTGGAGACGGATTCGAACCCCCGGGCTGTCTGGAGCAGGAACCGGATGTCCTCAGCATTCAGGTGCGCCAGTTCCAGCAGGTGTCGATGGGGCCAGCGGTAATCGGCAGCAACGCCCGGAGCATCGGTCGGAGTCATGGCCGTCATGCGTGATCCTCCTGCGGGGCGGGGGAGGCGGGATCCGACGAAGCGTCCGGCGGGTAGAGCAGGATCTGGTCGTCCGCGTCCGTCGGTTTCAGATGCACCTTAACATGGTGGTCAGCTTCGGTATTCACCCGCAGCCCCACGAAATCCGGCCGAATGGGCAGTTCCCGTCCGCCTCGATCGACCAGCACGGCAAGCCGAACGCAGCGCGGCCGACCGAAATCAATCAGCGATTGAATGGCTGCTCGGACAGACCGGCCCGACATCAGAACATCGTCCACCAGCAGCACGTTGGTCCCATCGATCGGGAAGTCGATCTCGGTCGTGCGAACGATCGGCTGAGGCCCGACCTCCGAGAGATCGTCCCGGTAGAGCGTGATGTCCAGCGACCCGATGTACGCAGGCTTGAGCGGCTCGGCCAGGCGTGTCGCCAGCACATCGCCGCGGCTGCGCATGCCGACGATCGCCCAGGGGCCGGGCGTGCGGCTCATCTCCGCCGCAAGTTCCCGCTCCAGCCGCTCGATAAGGGTCCCAACCTGCTGTTCATCCGCAAGAATACGCATAGACCGTCATGGTAGCGACGACCACAAAACTCGCCACCCCCTCTACCAGATGTATGAGGTGTGATGTTTGATAGGTGATGTGGCGGCGTCGCCCCCCCACTACCCCCCTACGGTCCCCGCAGCTGCGGATGTTCGCTAGAATACCTTCATGCCTCCCACTGACCCTGCCTATACCGACTCGATGAATCGGCTGATCGACCGCTTCGCCACGCTGCCTGGCATCGGCCGGCGGACTGCCGAGCGGCTCGCGTTCCATGTGCTCAAAGCTGAGAAGACCGAGGCCCTATCGCTCGCCAACGCCATTCGTGACGTCAAAACGAACGTTCGGCATTGTTCGCGTTGCTATAACCTCACCGAAAGCGATCCATGCACCATCTGTGCCGATCCCAATCGTGATATCCGCAAGATCCTCGTCGTGGAACAGCCTCGTGATGTGATCCAGCTTGAGCAGACCCGCAGCTACGACGGCACGTATCATGTGCTGCTCGGCCGTCTTGCCCCACTTGAAGGTGTGGGCGTGGGGGAACTGACGGTGGGGCCGTTGCTTACGAGGGTGCGGGATCTGGCGGAATCCGGGCCCGTGGAGGTGATTCTCGGCACGAATCCGAACCTTGAAGGCGACGGCACGGCCCTGCACATCGCTGAGGCCCTGCGGGACCTGCCTCATGTCACGATGACCCGGCTGGCGCGGGGGCTCCCGGCCGGTTCTGAGCTGCAATTTGCCAATAAAGCCGTTCTTTCTGACGCCATTGCAAGCCGTCAAAGCGTCCAGTAACGGTCTGAACCGCTACAACCGGAAAAATGTAAGCAAAATCGTTGCCAAATCCGGCTACGCGATTTGTCTTTGCCCGCCCGGCTGATAATCTAGTTAAAGAGCGGACGATCGGAACCCGATCAGCCAGGGGGGCTGTTGCAGGTTCCACGGTTATTGTCGCCGCCACAGGGGCAGTTTTTATGCGTATCGATGTCGGCCAACACATGCGGATGGAACAGCGGATGAAGCTGTCGCCCCGCATGATTCAGTCCATGGAAATCCTTCAGCTTTCGACGCTTGCGCTCGAGGAGCGCATCGACCAGGAACTCGAGGGCAACCCGCTTTTGGAACTTAAAGAGGTTCGCCCTAACGAGAACACGCCCACTGAGAACACGCAGAACGACGGTGAGAACCTCGACGAAAGCCCGATGGTCGTCGCCGATGCCGCCAACGCAACCGGCGAGGAATCGGCTCAGGATTTTCAGCGCCTCGCTGAGATGACCGAGCAGTACGGCGAAACGTGGGATCAAAACAACTTTTCGTCCGCTGAGTCCTACACCCCCCGCCGATTTGACGGTGAGCGGGACGCCAAGATGGACGCCATGGCCAACACCGCCTGCCGCGGGGCTTCGCTGACCGAGCAGCTGCTCGATCAATGGCGTTTTGTGGAGGTGAAGCCGACCGTTCACCGGGCGGGTGAGCATCTCATCGAGTTCATCGACGACGACGGTTATCTGCGGGTCGACACGGACCAGATTCTTCGGCAGGCCCCGCCGGAGATCACGCGGGCGGAGCTTGAAGCGGCCATCCCGATCATTCAACGAAAGCTTGAGCCGCCGGGCATCGGGGCGCGGTCGCTGCAGGAATGTCTGCTGCTGCAGATTGACGCGATCGCCGACGAAGATGGCGAGGATGACCAGTTGCACATCGCCCGGCGGCTGGTGACGGACCACCTCAAAGACATCGAGATGAACCGTTTGCCCCGCATCGCCAAGCAGGCCGGCATCACCGTGGATGAGGTAAAACAGGGCATGGCGCGGCTGCGTCGGCTCGATCCCAGGCCGGGCCGTCGGCTCGCACCGGAACGGCCGCAGCCGATTATCCCCGATGTGATCGTCGAGTTCGATCCGGTACACGATTGTTACGTGGCTGCTTTGGCGCGCGGTCGGCAGCCGTCGCTTCGCATCAGTCCGCAGTACCGGGAGCTGTCGCAGGATCGGGGGCAGGATCGCGACACCCGCCAGTATCTTGCGAAGAACATGAACAACGCCCGCTGGCTGATCGACGCCATTCGGCAGCGCAACAGCACGCTGCTGCGCGTGGTGAACGTGGTGCTGGACGCGCAGCGGGATTTCTTCGATCACGGGCCGGAGCACCTCAAGCCGCTGCCGATGATTCAGGTCGCCGACCAATTGAGCATTCACGTCGGCACGGTCAGCCGCGCCGTTTCTGAGAAGTACATCCAGACGCCGCGCGGCATCTACCCGCTTCGCATGTTCTTCTCAGGCGGCACGGAATCGTCCGACGGCGAAGAGATGAGCTGGGCTGCGGTGCAGGCGAAGCTCAAGCAGATCATCGACGACGAAGACACGCAGAAGCCGTTCTCTGACGATCAACTTGTCGAGCAGCTCAAAGCGCAAGGCATCGAAATCGCCCGTCGCACCGTCGCCAAGTATCGTCAGCAGATGAACATCCCCCCCGCCCGCCGCCGCCGGCAATACTGAGTATCGTGTCGTAGAGTTGGCTCAGCTGCGCGGGACGTCGATGAGCCGACAGTCTGGCTGGCGCTCGATCTCCTCGCCGATGCGAAGCTTCTTGTCGGCCGCGCCGCTCCCCCCGCCGCCATCTCGCGCCGTGACCTGCTGCGCACCGCCGCCGCCACAGCAGCGCTGGCAAGCGCGCCAGGGTTCGTGGGCACCGCAGCGCCGCAACAGAAGGTCGACGCTCCCGACGCCAAGCGTAAAGCGGCGGAGGAGAAAGCCAAGCAGAGCGAGGCGGCTGGGAAACGCAAGGCTGCCGAGCAGAACCAGAAGCAGAAGAAGAAAGTCGCTGACGACCGCAAGGCTGCGGAGAAGGACAAGAAGAGCAAACGATGATTACGAAGCGGTTGCGGTAAGCCGCCACCACCTGATCGCCGACCACCACGAGTCGCCACTGGATTGCGTCATCGATGTACGCGCACAGCAGTGGATTTCGCCCCTCCGCCAGCGCGTAATCCACCAGCGAATAAAGCACCGGTAGCGAATCGACGCGGATCACCCCCACGCCGCCGGACAAGCCGAGCATCAGCAGCAGTAAATGGTGCGCGGGATCGCAGGCCCACACGCTGATAAAGCAGCGGCGAGGTGGTCGGATCGCAGAAGACGCTGCGCTGCGTCGCGTAGAACGTGCCGACGCCGGGCGTGTACATGAACTGCTCAACCCGGGTGGCGGCAAGCGAGACGCCGGGACGGTACATCAGTTCGCTGCCGTCGCCGATGAGTTGCCGCTCCGGCCAATCTCAACGTAGGGAACGTCCTGTTCCGTGCAGGCGGTCTGCAGCAGCTCGGTGGTTTCGTCCGGAACGTCGTCGTTGATGCAGTAGAATTGCATGATCAGCATTCTGGGCCACGAACACAAACAGCCCGGGCACGTAAATATACCGCAGCCATCGTGGCGTGTCATCGCGAATCTGCGACAGACGTACGATCGGCTGGACGCCGACGCTGCCCACAAATCTGACCGATCCCGGTCGCGATAGGTGGCGTTCGTCTCTGGCTGTTATAATGGCTGATCGCCGTTAAGGAGAATCAAGCGATGATAATGTTCGACCCGTTGTTCCTGATCATGATCGCCCCGGCTGCCTTGTTGGCGCTCTGGGCACACTTTAAGGTCAAAAGTTCTTTCGCTGCAGCGAGCAAGATGCACGCAAGCAGCAATCTCACCGGTGCGCAAGCGGCGCGGCATATTCTCGACTCCGCCGGTCTGCGGGACGTCGCGATCGAGATGTCGCAAGGCGGCGGGCTCTCCGACCATTACGATCCGCGTGGCAAGGTGCTCAGGCTCAGCCAGGAAGTTCACTCGCAGACGACGCTTGCCGCAGTCGGCATCGCCGCCCACGAAGCCGGCCACGCCCTGCAGGACGCCAAGGGCTACGGTCCGCTGGTGATCCGCAACGGGCTCGTGCCGATGGCCGCGACCGGTGGCCAGATCAGCTCGTGGTGCCTGATGGGCGGCATCCTGCTAGCCATGTTCGCAGGCGGCGGACTGCAGAACCCGCTCGCGTTCAACCTGGTGCTGCTCGGCGTCATCGCGTTCGGGGCCACGGTCGTCTTTCAGCTGGTCAACCTGCCCGTCGAGTTCAACGCCAGCAGCCGTGCCAAAGCTCAACTTGTTGGGCTGGGGATCGTCGCTGAGAGCGAGATGAAGCCGATCAAAAAGGTGCTCAGTGCCGCGGCCATGACGTACGTTGCGGCCACGCTGATGGCCATGCTGCAAATGCTCTACTGGGTCTTGCATCTGCTGGCCGCACGCGATTGAGCCGGTACGATCATAAAGCGGCAGGCACGGCTGCATCGGGTAGCCGTGTTGCCGCTCGCACGAAGGGGGGGAGTACGATGATTTTTGCTTCGAAGGGGACAGATGTGACCGAAAAGACCGAAACCAAGCAGATCGTTCAGGAATTGACCCAGGCGTACTGGATGGAGATGGAAACTGTTCAGAACTACCTGGCGAACTCGGTGAACCTCGTCGGCGTCCGCGCCGAAGAGATCAAGAAGTCGCTCGCCGACGACGTGGCTGAAGAACTCAGCCATGCTCAACAACTGGCCAAACGCATCCACGTCATCGGCGGTCAGGTGCCGGGCAGTGAGCATTTCAAAGCGGCCCAATCCTCGCTGCAGCCGCCTGAGGATCCGACGAATCTCGTGTCGGTCATCCGAGGCGTGATCGAAGCTGAGGAGAACGCCATCGCGCAATATAACAAGCTGATTCAGCTTTGCGACGGCGTTGATTATCCCACGCAGGACCTTTGCATCACGCTGCTGGCGGACGAAGAATCCCACCGCCGCGAGTTCATCGGCTTCCTGACCGAATTCGAAAAATAAGCGAGGAGCCGCGCAGCGAGCGGGAAGCGTAAGCGACCGTCCGTCAGAACCACGCGATGCCATTGCCGCGTAAACGCGCCAAGCAGTGCCACACGCGCGCCCTGGTGAACCAAATAAAGAAAGGCCCGAGATGCTTGAAAACATCTCGGGCCTTCGCTTTTTCAATCGACGGTCAGTCTCAGCCCATGTGTTTGACGACGGCGTCGCCGAACTCGGAGCACTTGAGCAGGGTGGCGTCGTCCATGAGGCGTTCGAAGTCGTAGGTGACGGTCTTGGCGGCGATGGCGCCTTCCATGCCCTTGAGCACAAGGTCGGCTGCTTCGTCCCATCCCAGGTGACGCAGCATCATCTCGCCAGAGAGGATGACCGACCCGGGGTTGACCTTGTCCTGGTCGGCGTACTTGGGGGCGGTGCCGTGGGTGGCTTCGAAGATGGCGTGGCCGGAGGTGTAGTTGATGTTGCCGCCGGGCGCGATGCCGATGCCGCCGACCTGGGCAGCGAGTGCGTCGGAGATGTAGTCGCCGTTGAGGTTCATCGTGGCGACGACGCCGTAGTCCGCGGGACGGGTGAGAATCTGCTGGAGGAAGGCGTCGGCGATGACATCCTTGACGATGATCTCTTTGCCGTTGGCGTTGATCTTCGTCCACGGGCCGCCGTCGATGAGTTGCCCGCCGTACTGCTCAGCGGCCACTTTGTAGCCCCAGTCGCGGAAGCCGCCTTCGGTGTACTTCATGATGTTGCCCTTGTGGACAAGCGTCACGGAGTCGCGGCCCTGCTCGATGGCGTAATCGATCGCAGCCTTGACCAGGCGTGTGGTGCCCTCTTCGGAGATGGGCTTGATGCCGATGCCGCTGCTGTCGGGGAAGCGGATTTTTTTGAAGTGGTCGGGGAAGTTTTCCTTGAGGAGGGCTTTGAACTTGGCCGCCTCTTCCGAGCCGTTTTCGAATTCGATGCCGGCGTAGATGTCTTCGCTGTTCTCGCGGAAGATGACCATGTCGATCTGGTCGGGCTTTTTGACGGGGCTGGGCACGCCGGTGAACCAGCGCACCGGGCGAAGGCAGACGTAAAGATCGAGGATCTGGCGGAGGGCGACGTTCAGCGAGCGGATGCCGCCGCCGACGGGCGTGGTGAGCGGGCCTTTGATGCCCACGCGGAACTCACGGAACGCGTCGATGGTCGCTTCTGGCAGCCACTCGCCGGTCTGCTTGAAGGCCTTCTCGCCGGCCAGCACTTCCATCCACGCGATCTGTTTCTTGCCGCCGTAGGCCTTGGCGACCGCCCCGTCAAGCACCCGCTGCGAGGCGGACCAGATATCCGGCCCGGTGCCGTCGCCTTCGATGAATGGAATGGTCGGCTGATCGGGCACGTTGATCGTCTGCGTCTGGGCGTCGAGCGTGATGGGGCTACCGTGAGCCATGGCTGTCGTCTCCGTCTAACTGGCTTGACATGATTGGGAAAGATTCGCCAGAATAGCGGACGCCCGCACCGGACGCAAAAACAGGTGGGTTGCGATTTGTCTCAATCGGGACGTTCTACCGGCGGACCTCGAAATCCGCATGGGCGGGCTGCTGGATTTTCTCGGTCGTGACCTCAGCTTCATCAATGTAGTCACGCATCCGGTCGGCGATGTCTCCGAGCAGATTGTTTACCTCGGCGGGGTCCCCCTCAGCGACCATCTCCACCCGGCCGTCCCGGAGGTTCCGGACGTAACCACTCACCTCATGCTGCATCGCCACCCGACTCGCGGTGAAACGGAACCCCACACCCTGCACCCGGCCCCGATAAAACACCGTCTTGCGTATCATCTCTAGCTTCCAGCCCCTCGTTGACGCGATCTCGTTCACTCAACCAGCTCAATGCGAAGCTCTGCGTCGTCGGCGTTTTTCTGCGGTTGCAGATCACGGCGTACGCCGCCCTCGTCTCGAGGTCGCGCCACCACGGCCAGATCAGGCCCAGCATCGTCGGGCGCCAGCCGGGGCAGACGAACCCGCTCGAGCTTGATGGGCACGCGAACCTCGCGCAGGTCCGAAAGCACATCCAGCGCCAGCGCGCCGTCGTCGGGCACCCTTACGTGGTAGAAGAACTCGGCCCGGTTGCCGCCGGTTGACGAGCCTCGCCCTGATGTGTTCACAAGTCGACCGGCATCATCGTAAACCCGCACTTCCGCAAGGCGCTCGGCAAGCTCGGCGGGTCCGGAAACCTTCAGGCGATCGCCTTCCTGCATCACCTCGACGACCAACGGCTTGCCCGCCCCTTCGATGCGCACCTTCTTGCCGTCGAACTTTGAAAACGGTTTGAGAATGGCTTCGCGATCGAGCTCGGGAAAGCGGATGGTGATGTGCCCTTCCACGTCCATTGATCGATCGACGGTGGGCACGAATCTCAGGCCCACGTGCTGCGTCAGGCGATCGTGGTTGCCCGGGGCGACGTGGCCGAAAGGCTGATGCATGTTCGGCACGTTTTGAGCTGCGAGCGCGATCTCGCGGCCGTGGTTGGTCTTGCCGGTCAGGTCGACGCTGAAGAGGTTCAGCTTCGCGTCGCCGTCATAGGTGATCGAAATGGTGAGATGCGCATCCTGCGACTCGGTGGGTTCCTGACCGTCACCGTGAAACTGCATGTTACTGGAGTACCGGATCGACTGCGGGCGGATATCCAGCTGCCATGCTTCGATCAGCTGCTCATCAGTCTTCCGGTCGGCTTCCTCCTGGGGCGCCTCGGCGGCGGGCTCAGCGTCCGGGACAACCGGTGGCTCCGGGACATCGTCGGCAAAACTGATCGCCCCCATCATTGCCACCATCAGCACGATCAGCCAAGGCATACGCATGAGATCACCCTTCGCTCAGTTGCGCTCGTGAATGTGAGAACCGGCCTTAGACATCGTAGCGAAACGCGTTCCTCAGGAGGGCAAGACTTTGCGGGATCGCAACCTCGGCATCGGCCTGACCTTCGAATTCCAGCGAGATGTAGCCGCGATAATCGACGTCGTGCAGGATCTTTGCGATGCGGTCGTAGTCGAGGTTCAGGGTGTACCACGTGCCGCCGCCGTAGTACGTTTTCGCCTGCACAAAGCAGACGCGCGGCGCGACGGCTGCGATCTGGTCGTAAGGATCTTCCAGGAAGTTGCCGGTATCGACCAGAACCTGCACCCAGGGCGTGTCGTCGAAATCCTTGACGATCCGGTTCAGCCCTTCAGCGGTGCGCGCCAGACCCCAATGGTTTTCGACGCCGAGCGTGACACCGTTCTTCTCAGCGACGGGGAGCAATTCCTCCAGCGATTCACGCACCCAGCCAAAACCGTCTTCGTCGTTGTAGCCTTCGATGGGAGGCTCGATGCCGCGGTTGGCCATCAGGGCGTTGAAGTTTTCGCTGGTGTTCCATCGGCCGGTGGACACGCGGATGATCGGCATGCCCATGGCGTTGGCCAGTTCGATGTAATGCTTCGTGTTCTCCACCTGCTGCTTACGCTCGGCGGGGTCGGGGCGGAGAAAATCCTGATGCGTCGAAAGCGAAACCAACGGCATGCCCGCATGGAAGGCCCGACGCTTGAGCGCCTGCAGCGTGGCGTTGTCCTCAGCATCCATCTGCCGATGCAACACCTCGACGGCATCGAAGCCCGAGGCCGCAGCCAGATCGATGCACTCCCCGATGCCCAGCCGTTGATCCGCCCGATACCGCCAATACGAATAGGTCGACACGCAGATCGGATTCGAAGCCCGATGCCCCGACCGCTTCTCCACCGTATGCGGTTCCGCCTCCGCCGCTCCAACCCGCCGACCGGCATGACCCAACGTCGCAGCACCAAGAGCAGCAGCAGCAACACGACTGTTAAAAGACCGACGGTCCATGGCAATATCCTCGTTAAGACGGGCGGAGTTGACCTCCGTCGATCATAACGCTTTCGCTCAGCGTGTTAAGCCCTTGAACCTGAAAAACTATAGCGAAGCATAGAAAAACAAGCGGCTCGCCGATCAAAGCGAGCCGCTTGTGTGTGCGTGGGCTATAAGCCGAATTTTGTACCCGTTGATTCGGGGCATCGCCGAAGCGACGCCCCATATCGGGTGGCGACCATTTCTCCAGGCCTGCCGTTGCCGACAAGCTCAAGCAGCCTACCCGCGGCTGATAACGAGCCGGACCAGCTCTCGCCGCTTACTTGGCCTTGCACGCGGTGGGGTTTACCGTGCCCGCACTGTCACCAGCGCGGCGGTGCGCTCTTACCGCACCTTTTCACCCTTGCCTGTGCTCCCGAAGGAGCCATCGGCGGTTTGATCTCTGTGGCACTTTCCCTGAACGCTGCGTCAACCGAAGCCGACGCGAGCGCCCGGTGGGCGTTACCCACCACCGTGTCCTGTCGTGTTCGGACTTTCCTCCGATCACGCCGAAGCGTCACCGGCGGCCGCCCACCCACGCACGCTAACTATTGTACGTCATCGAACGGCCAAGCGTTCCCCGGAGCGCACGGCGTGAGGTCGTGGACCGCCCGCCGCTGTGGACGCCGTCGCAGCCCGGGGGTACGCTCTCGCCCTATGTCCGCACAGGCGAAACAGCACGAAGTGGTGATCTGGGCCGAGGCTTCAAGCGTCGAACTGACGCGCACGCTGATGGGCCGAATGTCCGAAATGCACGCCACGGCAGTCGGAGGCCATCGACGTACGGGCCTGGCCGATCTCGCCGAAGCGGTCGATGCCCCCGTCGTGGACGATCTCCGCCGAATCCTCATCGAGCGGCCGCCGGCCTACCTGCTCCTGGCCAGCGCAACCGGTGTAACTGTCGACGAACTACGGCAGGCCCGGCAGGCAGGGACGACCGTCCTTGCGCTGGAGCCGACGCTCGGCAGTGAACAGACACATGACGACATCGCCAACGATCCGCACAGTCCGCCCCCGCCGATCCTCGGCTGGTGGTGGCGACAAAGTCCCGCCTGGCTTGCGGCGGCCGATCCGCAGCAGGCGGTGGGCTCGGTGCGCGGGGCGAACGTCGTCACCCTCGCCCCGGCCTACACGGCTTCGCTTCTGGCACGACTGATCGACGCCTTCGATATGCTCGTGGCGCTCATGGGCGTTCCTGAATCGATCGACGCCAGCCTCAGCGGTGTGCTCAGCGAACCGCCGGAAGAACTTCGTGGCCTCACCGGGCACCTCACCGCTCACCTGCGTTTCGCCGATGGCGCGAGCGCCTCGCTGCTTGCTTCGGATCGCGCTGCGAACTGGCAACGCCGACTTACCGCACTCGGCTCCGAAGCGCAGCTCGAACTCGGCGACATCGCCTATCGTCTCCACGAACGCGACGGCAAACTCATTGATTCACTTGAACATCTCGACCAGCCCCTCGACGCGGTCGACCTGCTCGTCCAGCAGTGGCGCCGCATCATTTCGGGCGGCGTAATCCCGAGGCATCAGGACCAACGCACGCTGATCGCCTGTTGTCAGGCTGCCCTGCTCAGTTGCCGAACCGGCCAACTCGAATCGCCGAACACGCTCCTGCGCCTCGGCGGATAACGCCCCCCCCACCGCCCTTCTCTTACGCTGCGCGACGGGTTGGCTGGAGCTGCTCCCGAAGCGCGGCAAGGTGCTCGTTCGCCTCCGCAAGACGCGCTTCGGTGAGGTTCCGGCCTCCGAAACGAATCTCGTAGAACAGATCGGTCAACGCGACGAACGCTTGGAAACGCGGCGGGGAATCGTCCGCCAATTCCTGCGCGAAACGGCGAGGCGTCTGCCAGTCGGGCCTGAAGTATCCCTCATGCTCGACCAGTTCAACGGCATCGATATAAAACGCCAGCTGTTGCGCCAGCCGTCGCTGTTCCTGACGATCGAACGCAGCGATCCCAAACCGCCGCATGAACCGTCGTCTGGAATACCTGCCCACGAAGGCGAAGATCAGCAGCACCGCTGCGCCCGCGACAAACAGCCCGACCACGTAGGCCGCCGGTCCCAGAACGTTCTTATGAAATTCGCGGGCGGTTTCGCGGATGCCATCGATGTACTCACGCAGCCGACCGGTGAACCCACCCACGCCCTGATTAAGACTGGTGATTACCGTACGCTGTTGCGTTGAGTCGTAGGAGATGATGCGGTTAATCCACTGAAATTCGACGTAATCGTAGATGTCGCGCAGCGCGGCGACCAGGCCTGTATCGGCCTCATGAACCTCCGCCAGATCGCCCTGAGGCGACGGGTCGTACGTGCGCCAGCCCTCGTCATCCAGCCACACCTCCACCCACGCATGTGCGTTCCGCGCCCGCACCACGTAGTACCCCCCCACGGCGTTGTATTCGGTCGCGCGGTAGCCGGTCACGACTCGGCTGCGAATCCCTGCTGACCGCAGCATCGCACATAAGGCCGACGCGAAAAACTCACAGTGTCCGCGCTGATACTCGAACAGAAACGCGTCGATTGGATCCTCATGCTGCTGGACCGGCGGGACATCGAGCGTGTAGCTGAGGTTCGTCTGGAGGTGCCGCGAGATCTTGTCCGCGATCGCACGATCATGCGGCGTCGACTGCGCCTGCGGGTCCCGTGTGCTTCCCGTCTCCGCGATTAACTCCTGCGTGAAATTCTTGACGCGATCACTCACCACCACCGGCGTCCGCGCGAAATCCTTCCACTGTACCGTTTCGTCATCCCAGCGCCCCCGCCGACCGCGCCAGCGGTGCATGCCGATCCACATGCGCCGATAGCTTGCAGCTGCCGCTTCGCTGGGCATGTCCACCGAATGAGCCACGTACTGCACGGTTCCGTCGTCACCATCGCGCAGGCCCAGGGATTGGTCGGCCATGTTGAAGCGGATCGCCTCATCAATCTCGATGCCGATCGGCGTGAACGCTGCGAACAGCGCGTCCTTCGGCTGAGCGCGCATCGTCACAAGCTGTGTCAGCATGAAACGCTCATCATGCTCGAAGCGCGCAAGTTCGATTACGTCACCGGCACCATGACGGTCACGCATCCGGAAATCCGACTGTTCCATCTGTCGGCTGCGTACCCACCGGCCCGCTTCGCTTTCGTACTGATCCAGTGCTGTCCCGCGAAGCAGGAACGCTTGGCCGCTCGAGCCGATCGCACGCCCGCTGCGGCTGAACGCCACGTTCATCACCGGGAGATGACTGCTGGTCATGCGGCCGCCTCCGGTGAGATTGATCTCGTCGTTGTAACCGCTCACGCTGCGTTGCCCCGTGCGTGGCCATTGCCCGAACAGCCCTGTGCCGTGGCCGCGTGGCATGAACAGGAAAAACAGTGCCGAAAGCGCCAGCACAGCGATCCCCGCCGTCACCGCAAGACCGTTGAAATGACGCCGATACCCACTCGTCACCGGCATCCCCGCTGCCAGGTCCGAATGGCCCGCCGGCGCTTGCCGACGCTGCGCACGCTGAACCTCGTCATGCCCCAGCCTCAGCTGGAAGATCAGCACCGCGAACAGCGCCACGGAAATGTAGGCCACCAGCAGCAAACCGAAGAGGATGTCCGCACTGACGATCGAGGCACACACCATCAGCATGAGGCTCAGAACGATCAACTGCCCCCAGTCGCGGTTGGTCTTTCGATCGAAAAGCTTGAACAGCTGAATGAAGAGAATGAACTGGCCCAGGCCCAGAATCAACGGCCGATCGAAGACGAAATGCTGATAGATCAGCCAGAGCATCACGGCGACCACGCCGATGTTGATCAGCCAACGTGGCAGCGGACGCCCGGCTTCGCCCTCGACCAGATACCACGCGAGCACCCCGACCGACGTGGCGAAAATCAGCAGCGTGAAGTTCCCCGACGCCACGCCGTAGGCCATCATCCCCAGGATCACCTGCGTCACGATCAACTTGCGACTCGTGTCCAACATCTTCATGACGCACCCGCCTTCTCCGGCTCTGCGCCAGGTCCCTCAGCATCGTCAACCACCGGCACCATCGGCGCGTTCGGCTGAAGCACGCCGACCACCGATCCCCCCGATAGCCGATACTCGGCCAACTGATGCGCGGTCAGGTGTCGGCCGGCGCCGGGTACGAGCGCGTTGTCCACGGCCCCGGCATGAATCACGATCCATCGCGCATCGCGCACCATCGGCAGCCCCGCCGCCACAACCGTCGGCTCGCCCAGTCGCAATTCGCCCAGCGCCTGAAGCATCCGCAGCTGATGCCAGCGGGCACGCTGAGGCAGGAACTTTGGACAGCGTGCCCCCACCACGGCGAGCCCAACCTCTTCGCCCAGCCGATACGCTTCATTGGCGATAGAAGCGGCGAAACTGATCGCTTCCTCCGCCTTTTCATCCTCCGCAGCGCTGTTGCGAACATCGAGCACCACCATCAGCCGCGGCGGCGAAAGTTTGCTCATCTCGCGACTCACCAGCCGCCCCGTCCGCGCCGAGTGCCGCCAGTGGATCGACCGCAGACTGTCGCCCGGCCGATACTCACGCAGCCCGAAGAACTCGTCGCCTCCGTCCGCTTCCTGCGTCATGCTGTTGCCGTCGGGGTCATGCGAACGCAGGCGCGTAAAAAGACTGCGATCCAGGCGATGCAATCTGGGAAAGATGAACGTGCTTGCTGGTTGGTTGAAGATGACGCTTTTGCGGAGGATGCCGAACGGGAACGTGGTGCTGACGCGGATGCGTTTGAATCGCACTTCGCCGCGGCGCGTCGGCCAGCCGAGGCCGTCCGCTCGCCCCGTCGCTCCCGGCCCCACGTGCAGGCAGTAACTCTGCGCACGACCGCTCAATCGTTCCGCCCCGTCAAGCTCTTCCACCCGCAATGAGAAGCAGGGCAGGAAGCGTTTGCTGTTCACGATCTCGTATTGCAGATTCATCGGCAGGTCGACGCTTCCCTGCTCGGGACGCAGCCGCCGTACGTGAAGATTGAGCATCATGAAGCCGCTGATCGCCCCGGAGACGACCATGCCCGCAAGCATCAGTCCGAACGTCCAGAACAGCAGATTCGCCTGGCTGTTGAGGGCGGCTAAGCCGATGAAAATCGCGACGACGATGTAAATCGCACCGCCCAGCCGCATCTGATACTGGCGTTTAACAGGTAAGCCGATCATGCACGACCATTGTACCCGCCATGTCCTTGCAACCGTCGATTAATAAGCGGTTTTTTCCAGCCCCATATCCGCGACACGATCAAAGGCGCGGGAAGACGAAGTCGATTTCGCCGACCTTGGGGATGAGGCCCGCAGCCGAGGCTTCGTTCATCAACTGCTGGACGGCCTGGCGGCCGACTTCGCCGTAGTCCATCGTCCACTGGTTGACGTACATGCCGACAAATTCGTCGGCGAGTTCCGTGCCCATGTCGCGCGCGTAATTCATGGCGTAGTCGATCGCCTCGGCGCGATGCTCGAGGGCGTACTCGATGGAGCGGTACAGAATGGTGCAGATCTCTTCGTAGTCATCGGCGAGATCGCGGCGAATCGCGTTACCGCCCAGGGGCAACGGCAGGCCCCGCGTGCTGCCCCACCACTGACCGAGATCGACGACCTTCTCAAGCCCAGCGTTGCCGTAGGTGAGCTGCCCCTCGTGGATGATCAGCCCAGCGTCGAACTCGCCGGAGACGACGCGCTCGATGATCTCGTCGAACGGCACGACCTTGTAGTTGAACGTTTCCACGCCCACGCTCTTCATCAACAGCGACATTGTCAGAAACGCCGTCGTCCGCTCGCCCGGCACCGCCAGCGTGATGTCGCGCAGGTCTTCAACGGCGTACGCCTTTTTCGCCACAACCATGGGGCCGTAGCCGTCGCCCATGCTCGAGCCGCAACTGGTCAGGGCATAGCGATCGGCGACATATGGGTACTGATGGATTGACAGTGCCGTGATCTCAAGCTCGCCCCGCGCCGACCGCTGATTGAGCGACTCGATGTCCTCAAGCACATGCTCGAAACGGAATCGTCCGGTGTCGATCTTCGGCCCATTGCCGTCGAGATCCGCCAACGGATACCACATGAAGGCGTCGTCGGGGTCAGGTGAATGGCCGATTCGAATCGTCTGTGTCTTGGTGGCGCTCATGCTTTGGTTGCTCAGTCAGAAGTTAACGGCCGTTGGAGGCTTAGTTCGCCTCGGCCTGCGGTGGGTAAATGGGTTCAATTTCAATCGATCGCCTGATGATCTCCGCGATCAGGCGACGCTCCAATGCGTGGTCCCGACCCAGCAACCGCCAACGGCTCTCGATCAGCCCCTCTTCGGTGACGATCGGCTCCTGAAGTTGAGGACGGCGGCGCAACTGCACCCCCGCAAAAACCTCACTGTTCAGCACGCGAGGCGGATGCTGACGACGCTCCACGAACACCTGCACAAACAGGTCGTAAACGCCGTCCCCACCGTTCAAACCTTCGCCTGGAACGGTGGTCGCTTCATCGCCCGCCCCGTCGGCTGCGGCATCGAGCGTTCCGGCCGGGGCGAGCTGCACCCGGACCCGCCGACGCTGATGGTTCAGCGTATTCTCCAGCACCTGTTTCGCGGTCGTGTTGTCATCATGCCAGGGTTCGAAAACCGAAGCAGCGATCAACGGCCCCGTCGTCACGACGCCGAACCGGCGATCCTGGCGATCAACCTCGAACCGGTAATCCCGCAGCGTTCGGACGGTGGCATCGAACACCGCGTGATACTCGTCCTCGCCGATCTCCAGCGGATTCTCCGCCTGCACCGTGCGCGTGCAGCCGGCCGCCGTCACGCCGACGCATAGCATCGCCGTACAAAGCAGGAATCGTCGGATGTGCCACATGCGGAGGGTCATAGGCCCATAGTCTAACGCCGCGCCGTCCGGGCCACCACCTCGCCCCATTGGCGATGAGCGGGTTGGGGACAACCTCGCTCCACCTTGGGGCGTTTACCCGGATCGTTAACCGCTGGTGATGACTAACGTGCCGTAGCGACAGGTTCGCCGCGAAGGGGGAAGGGCTGTGGCGCACGAGGATGACGACTCGCATCAGCAGGGCGGCGGCGGGATGCATCAGCGCGGCGTCACCCGTCCGATGGCCATGCAGGCCGGCCAAAGCCACAGCGACCACGGCCCGCCCTACAGCGACGCCCGCCACCACATGGTCCACATGCACCATCAGCAGACGCTATGGATCTATTGGCTTCTGGTGCTGCTCGGCCTGTGGATGCTGATCGCACCCCTCACCTTCGACTACGGCAAGAACATCGTCGACCCCAGCGGCGGCCGATCGGTATGGCTCAGCGACGACGCACGCGTGATGGCGCTCACCCTCAGCGACATCGTCACGGGCCTGCTGCTGATCATCTTCGGCTGGCGCTCGCTCACGCCCAACCGTCCCGTGAGCCTGTGGCTTTGCTGCGTGGCGGGCATCTGGCTGACCTTCGCGCCCGTCATCTTCTGGGCCCCGACCGCAGCGGCGTACCTCAACAGCACCATCATCGGCGCGCTCGTCATCTCCCTGACCATCATCATCCCCGGCATGCCGAACATGCCCCTGTACATGCACATGGGCGGCGACACGCCTCCCGGCTGGAGCTACAACCCTTCAAGCTGGCCGCAACGCGCCATCCTGCTCGCCCTGGCGTTCCTCGGCTGGCTCGTTTCCCTGATCGTGCTGCCCTGGATCATCAGCGGTGACAACCTCGGCGGCCGCCTCAACGCACTGGTCGTCGGCCTTCTAGTCATCGCCCTGTCCATCCCACGCGGCGTCGTCACCGAGCGGTTCGCCGGCTGGGATCGCTACATCAAGTAGCGGCTGGGACCGATTCAGATGCCGCCCTTTTGCCCCGTGTCGCCGAAGCGGTCCATCAGCGACTGCATCGCGTGCGCCTTCTTCGGCTCCTTCACGTACTGCTGCACCTGATCCGGCGAGGCGTCCGATTCTTCCTGCTCGCTGGCCTTCAGAGCCGTGACGGAAAGCGCGATACGCCGACGGTCGGGCTCGACGTCCACAACTTTCACCGTGATCTGCTGGCCGATTTTGACGACGCTTTCGATGCGGTTCACCCGCTGTTCCGAAAGCTGGGAGATGTGGATCAGCCCTTCGACGCCGGGCTCGAACTCAACGAACGCGCCGAAGGCAGCGGTCCGCGTGACCGTTCCGGTGAGCGTGATGCCGACGGGGTACTTCGCTTCGACCGCTTCCCAGGGGTCGCCCTTGACCTGCTTCATGCCGAGCGCAATGCGGCCGGCTTCCTTGTCCACCTTCAGAATCTGCACGCGGACGACCTGCCCGAGCTTCAACACTTCCGTCGGATGCTTCAGCCGTGACCATGAAATGTCGGAAATGTGCAGCAGGCCGTCGGCCCCCGGCGCCAGTTCGACAAACGCCCCGTACTGCTCGATGCGGCGGACCGTGCCGTCGTGCTCCTGCCCCG
This sequence comes from Phycisphaeraceae bacterium, assembly GCA_040905565.1. Lineage (GTDB taxonomy): Bacteria > Planctomycetota > Phycisphaerae > Phycisphaerales > Zrk34 > JBBDRF01. The sequence goes on from JBBDRF010000085.1 coordinate 22,717, forward strand.
GGGCGAGCTGTTCCATCAGCCGTTCGCGATTCTCACGCTGCTCAACTTCGAGCACCGCCCGACGGGAAACCACGATCCGCTTACGGGCACGATCCAGCTCCGTGACCTGCACCTGAAGCTTCTGCCCAAGGTAAGGCTCGAGATCCTCCACGCGGCCAAGCTCGACCTGACTGATCGGCATGAACGCCTTTTGCGAAGCGACCGTGAGTTCCAGACCGCCCGTGTTGTGCCCGCTGACCACGGCGTCGACGACCATGCCCTCAGCGAGGCTGTCGATGTCGGCCTTGGTCGCCCGGCCCGGCAGCGCGAGCTGATACAGCCCCTCGCCACGCAGATAGGAAACGACGATGAACTCCGCCTGCTCGCCAGCCACGGGAGTCTCGGGGAACTGCTCCAGCGGCGCAACGCCCTGCTCCTTGGCCGATAGCTCGACCATCACATCATGCCCACGCACGCTGATCACCGTGCCGGTGCGGCGGTCGGCCTTGGGCTCCTCGCCACGCTTGGGCTGAGCCTTCGGCTTGGACTTCTCCGGCGGGGCAGCGGCAGAGAGCATCGCTTCAATCGAAGCGTCGCCCAAAGCGTCCGCGATCTCCTTCTCCAGATCCGCATCCATCTCAACACGCGTCTTATCGTCAGCCATGGCAAAAGTACCCTTGTTATCCGTGAGCAATCATCAAGCCCCCATTGTAGACCTAATCCCGACGCGGCACACACGCACACCACCATCACCAGCGCCCCTCCAACGCAATCCTCCCGGTCGGGAGACCACATCATCAGGAGTCCTTTTCCTCCTCCTTCGCCTCCTCGGCGATCAGACGCTCCACTATCGTTTCATGTAAGTGCTCTACTTCAGCTTCGGCCATTCCTAGATTAAGGGCGATCTCGTGGAAGCTGAGCCCTTCAAGGTAGTGCAGCACGACAATCAGACGTTCAGGTCGCGTCAGTGCGCCAGGGAACCTGCGTACCAAGGTGCGTATGCGGTCCGGCGACCATGAGTAACCAGTGTCCGCCTGCACCTTTTCGACAAGTCGTTCTGTTGCCTTTTCGAGCTTGAACTTTAGTTCCCACGTCCCCAGCTTCAACGAGTGCAGCGACACCAACAGCCGTGCAAGCTCTGACCGGTACATCCATAAAATCACGAGCACCGTCACCGGCCATGCCAGTGACCGGACTACCTCTGAGTGAAACGTCAACCAATCCATCCGAAAGATACTATCAAAATTTATGGTGTGTCGTCGGAACAGAAAGTGGGCCGTAGAGCGTTAATTTGACGCTTCCCGCACACAGCAACCTGCGGATGCTGTCTGGCACGCGCATCACCTCCCCCACGTTGCCTCGTCGTATCCTCCCCGGTATCTTTGCCCTTGAGGCGTTCAATCCTCTTTTTCGCAATCGCTCCGCATCGCACTTCTCCGGATATCAGCAGCCATGAAGCAGGTCATTTGCATGAAATGGGGCACGCTTTACAGCTCCGACTACGTCAATCGCCTTTACAGCATGGTCGCTCGCAATATCACCGGCCCGTTCCGCTTTATCTGCCTCACCGACGACCCGACCGGCGTCCGCGACGAAGTCGAATGCTTCCCCTGTCCCACCGTTCCGATTGAGGGGCCACAGGCGAACCGCGGCTGGCGCAAGCTCGCACTCTGGCAGCCGAAACTTGAAGGCGTCGAAGGCGAAGTGCTGTTTTTCGATCTCGACGTCGTCATCGTCGACAACATTGATGACCTGTTCACGTTCGACGAAGGCTTCTGCGTGATGCGAAACTGGACGCAGCCGGAGGAGCCGATCGGCAACACCAGCGTCTTCCGTTACACCGTCGGCAAGCATCCGGAAATCTGGGACTACTTCGTGGCCGATCCTGAGCGGGTCCTTCGCGAGCAGCCCAACGAGCAGATGTATATCTCCCGCACGATCAAACGGCTGATGTTCTTCCCCGACGATTGGTGCCGGCTGTTCAAGGTGCACTGCGTGCCGGCGTTCCCGATGCGATGGTTCGTCCCGCCACAGCTGCCGGAGGGCACGCGCGTGGTCGCATTCCCGGGCGATCCGAATCCCCCCGACGCCGCTGCGGGTCGCTGGCCTGCGAAGTGGTACAAGCGTTTTTACAAGCACATCCGCCCCACGCCCTGGGTGCAGAAGCATTGGCAATGAGCGCCCCCCCACCCAATTTTCCCCCTACTTCTCTCCCCGCCGCCTCTTCCCGCAAGCAACGGCTGACGGTTGTGCAAATCCTCCCTGCGCTCAACAGCGGGGGCGTGGAGCGCGGTACGCTTGAAGTGGCCTCCGAACTCGTCCGCCGGGGCCATCGCTCCATCGTGATCGCCGCACCGGGCCGACTCGCCAAAGAACTCACCCAAGCCGGCAGCCAGTACGTTCCCTGGCCCGTCGGCAAAAAATCGCCCCTTACTTTCAAGTGGATCGGCCCGCTCCGACGCCTGCTCATCGGCGAGAAAGCCGACATCCTCCACGCCCGCTCCCGCGTTCCCGCATGGGTCGCCTACCTCGCCTGGCGTTCGCTCCCCGCCAAGCATCGGCCCCGCTTCATCACCACCGTTCACGCCCTCTACTCGGTCAGCGCGTACAGCGGCATCATGATGCGGGGCGAGAAACTTATCGCTGTCTCCAAAACCGTCCACCAGTACATCCTCGACAACTATCCCCGCGTCGACCCTGCCGACATCGAGCTGATCTACCGCGGCATCGATCCCCTCGAGTTCCCCTACGGTCACCACCCTGAGCCCGAGTGGATCAAGCAGTGGCACCAGGAGTTTCCGCAACTGCGTCACAAGCGGCCACTGCTGACGCTCCCCGCCCGACTGACCCGCCGCAAGGGCCATCGCGATTTTCTTAAGATGCTCGCCCAGCTCCATCAGCAGGGCATCGAAGCACACGGCGTGATCGTCGGCGGGGAAGATCCCAAACGTCGCGCCTACGCCCAGCAGGTCAGGCAAGACGTGATCGATCTCAACCTCACCAACCACGTCACCTTCACCGGCGACCGCAGCGACGTCCGCGATATTTACGCCATGTCCGACATCGTCTACTGCCTGTCGAATCCCGCCGAATCGTTCGGTCGCACCGTCGTCGAAGCGCTCACCATCGGCACTCCCGTCATCGGCTACGATCTCGGCGGCGTCGGCGAAACGCTCAGCGAACTGCTCCCCAACGGCCGCGTGCCGACCGGCGACATCCAGGCCCTTACCGACCGCACCATGCGTTTTCTCGATCACCGCCCCCACGTCCTGCCGAACACCATCTTCACCCGCGAAGCCATGCTCGACCACACCCTCGCCCTCTATAAAGACATGGCGGCGGAAAACCGAAATTCATGAGCCTGTCATCGCGCCCATTCTCACCCGTCATGGTGCCCATCCCTTCGCACGCTTGAGTTGACCGTGCACCTCGGGCGCAGTATCACTACCTGTATGCCTCACGCGCTCGGTAAACAGTGCATCGTCCTCGCGACCCTCGCAGGCTACCTCTGGGTGGCCATCGGAGGCGTGGGCGTCGTGTTCTGTCAAGGTAGTGACGGGCACAGCGGCATCGAGGTCGCCCACCAACACGGCCACTGCGGCGCCGGCCATGCTCAGCACAGCCCTGCCCCGCAGGCCCCGCAGGTCACCACGGCACCTTCCTGTCACGACACTCCGCTTGAAGAACTCGCCCTCGCCAATCCCATTTCACCTCGGGCTTATGGTGATGCGGCAACCCTTCTCCCGCGGCCGTTGCTTCGCGAAGCGGCATGGACCGATGCCGATCGACAGCCGTACCGGAAAGTCGATCGCACCGCTCCGCAGTTGACGCCTTCCCACCTCGACGCCGTCCAGTGCGTCGTGCTCCTGATTTAAAAACCAGCCACCGTTTTACGCGCCCGTTCGGCGCGATGCGAGGCCGCCACAGGTTGTGACATGGCACCTTTCAGGTGTCGCCGTCGCACCATGCTGCGTCCGCAGAGGCTGCTGTTGTTCCTACGCCCATCCTGTTTTTCTCGAGCCGTCGAGGCCCCCGGCCCCGCGTCTCCATGGAGGTGCCTATGCATCGCCGACGATGCCATGCCCTCGCTGCCGCTGCACTCTTATTGACCTTGGCGCTCACCGGCTGCCGCAGCTATCAGGCCCAGCCGCTTGATCTCCCCGCATACCAGAACGAATGGAAGCAACGGGATCTCACATCCCCGTCCGTCGCCGCGTTCGCTGAGCAGCTCGCCACGCGGCATGAGGACGACGATGCCGACCCGCCGCCCGCCTTCGATCCAGACGACGGCCTCACGCTTGACGAGGCCGAGGCGGTCACGCTGCTGCTGAACCCGCATCTGCGCACCTTACGCCTGCGGGCCCAGGTGCCCTTGATGGGGGCGCGGAACGCCGGCCAGTGGCAAGACCCGTCGATCTCCTTCAACGCGCTGCGTATCCTCGAAAGCGTGCAGGATCCGTGGATTCTCGGAGGCGGCCTCGCCCTCACGCTGCCGCTATCTGGTCGGCTCGCGGTCGAGCGGGATCTGGCGTGGTCCGAGTACGACGCAGCGTGGCGTGAAGCTGCACTCGCCGAGTGGGAAACGCTCAACGAGCTTCGGCAGGCCTGGCTGCGATGGTCCGCCACGCAGCAGGAGGCGGCGCTGCTTCGCGAGTACCTTGCGCACCTGGAGCCCGTGCAGGAGTCAGCCGAGCGCCTCGTTGAGGTCGGTGAACTGCCCGCCACCGATGCCCGCGTGCTGCAGATGGAGACGGCTCGTCGCGCTGTTGAACTCACGCATCTGCAAGCACAAGCCGACCAGCAGCGTATCGCGGTCCTCCGCCTACTCGGGTTATCCCCCGCCGCGTCGGTCGATCTGGTGGCCAGCCTCAACCTGCCTGCGCCGAACATGGATGCCGACGCCGCGCAAGCCGCCATCCTTGAACACCCCGAACTGATCCTGGCGCAGGCGCGATACGACGCCGCCGAGCACCGTCTGCACCGTGAAATCCGCAAACAGTACCCGGACCTCACCATCGGCCCCGCGACTCAATGGGAAGAAGGCCAATCGCGCATCGGCCTCAGTGGCGCGCTGCCGATCCCGCTCTGGAACCGCAACAGTCGTGCGATCGAGGAAGCCGAATCAGCGCGTGACGCGGCCCGCGCCGAAACGCACGCCCTGCTGCAAAGCCTCACCCATCGACTGGACACCCTGCATCGTCAGCAGCAGTCGGGACACGCGCGTCGCCGAACGCTTGAGGAGGACGTCGCGCCGCTCGTTGACCAGCAGATGCAGGAGATGCAGCAGCTCATCGAACTCGGTGAACTGAACATCCTGCTTCTTTACGACGCGCTGCAGCGCTCGCTGCAGACCAAACAAGCCATGCTTCAAGCCACCCGCGAACAAGCCTCCGCAAGTGCCGCCATCCGCGCGATGCTGCAGCCGCGTTGGGCTATCGAACCTGCACAAGACGCTTCAAAGGAGCGTAAATAATGCGACCCCCCTTCAACCATCTCACCCGTCCTCTCATGCTGACCCTGGCGATGCTCGCCCTGCTCACCGCCGGCTGCACCGGCGAGGCTGAGCCCAGCGCCTCAGCCGAGGAACCAATTCCTGCCGAGGCGATGACCAATCGCATCGATGTGCCGTCGAACGTCAGGCAGAACCTCGGCATCAGCTTCGCGACCGTCGAGCGTCGACCCGTTCAGCGGACCGTGCGTCTGCCCGGCCGCTTCGAATTTCGCCCCAATGCGAAGCATGAACATCGGGCCATGCTCTCCGGCCGTATCGAACTGTTGGTCGACCAGTACGAGCATGTCGAACCCGGTCAGCCGCTGTTCCGCATCGATTCGCCGCGCTGGCAGGAGGTTCGCCATGAGGTCGTCGAAGCCGAGGGCGAGATCGCCTTGGCGCAGGCGCAGCTGGCCGTTGCCGAAGCCGCCGAAGCCGAAAATCGCGGTGAGCTTGAGTTTCTTGACCAACGACTCAAACGGCTGTCCGAAGCGCAGGTGCGACGGATCGAACTGGACGCACAACATGCGGAACTGACCAACCGCCAGCCGCGTCTCCAAGCGGAAGTCCAGGCGAAGGAGGTCGAACTTGATGAAGCCCACGAACATTACAGTTCAATCCTCAAGGTCGCCGCATCGGTCACCAATTTGCCCGTCGCCACGCTCCTGCAGTCTGTCGAAATGCACGAAGATGAGCACGGCCACGAGCGCGTCCGATGGCGCAACATGAAAACCCTCGAGATCCGCGCCCGCAGCCGAGGCATCGTTCAAACCCTTGCCGTCAGCCCCGGCGGCTGGGCCGAGACCGGCGAACTGGTCCTCACGATCGTGAACCCTCAAAACATCCGCTTCCGCGCCGACGCACCTCAAAGCGATCTCGCTCAACTCCACGAGGGCCAGCGTATCCAACTCGTCCCGCCCGAAGGCGGCAGCATCTCAATGCAAGACGCGTTGCCCGGCACGCTCAGCCTCGGCATCGAAGGCCATCCCGGCGAGCGCACCATGCCGGTTTACGGCTTGCCCACCGACTCAACCGCATGGGCACGCCCCGGCGTCACCGCCTACATGGAGGTCTTCATCGATGGCGAAGAGCATCCTCAACTCGCCATTCCCGAATCGAGTCTCGTGCGTCAGGGCCTTGAAACCATCTTCTATCGCCGTGATCCGAACAATGCCGATCAGGTCTACCCCGTTCAGGCGGATCTCGGCGTCAGCGATGGGCGATGGGTCGTCGTGCGAAGCGGCGTCACCGACGGCGACCAGGTCGTCCTCGATGGCGCGTACGCCCTGAAAATGGCGGGCGGTCAGCAGCAGGCGCCCCCCGGCCATCACTACCACGCCGACGGCACGCTCCACAAGAACCACTGATCAGGAGACCCGATATGTTACGCCGACTGATCGCCTTCTCGCTGAACAATGCAGCGTTGGTTCTGGTGATGGCCGCCCTGCTCCTGCTGTACGCGCTCTACCAGGTGCCGCGCATGGCGGTGGATGTCTTCCCCTCACTCAACGCTCCCACTGTTGTCGTGCTCACCGAAGCCGGAGGCCTCGCCGCCGACGAGGTCGAACAGTACGTCACCATCCCCCTCGAGTCTGCCGTCAACGGTCTGCCCGGCGTCCGCCGCGTTCGCAGCGGCAGCGCCATGAGCCTCTCGCTCATCTATGTCGAATTCGACTGGGGCACCGACATCTACCGCGCCCGCCAGGTCGTCTCCGAAGGGCTCGCCGGCGTCACCGAACAACTGCCCGAAAAAGTTCACACCGAAATCGCCCCCATCTCCGGCATCACCGGCGAGATCATGCTGCTCTCGCTTTCCTCCCCCGATCAGAGCGTCAGCCCAATCGACCTGCGCTCCTTCGCCGAGTTCGACCTGCGCCAGCGGCTGCTTTCCGTGCGAGGCGTCGCGCAGGTCGTGGCGATCGGCGGCGAAATGCCCGAGTACCAGGTCAACGTCCGTCAGGATCAACTGCGCCTGTACGACCTGACCATCGCCGACGTCACCGAAGCTGCGCGCCAATCGCACAGCATCGCAAGTGCCGGCTATCTGCCCAACGTTCAGGGCATCGAATCCGCTTTGCGCCAACGCGCCCAGGTGCAATCGGCTGAGGACATCCGCCGGACCATCGTGAAGTATCACGAGGGCGTGGCGGTGACGCTTGGTGACGTCGCCGACGTTCAAATGGGCCCCGCCCCGCCGCGCGGCACCGCCGCCAACGCCGGCCATCCCGCCGTGGTGATGAGCATCAAGAAAGCGCCGTTTACGAACACCCTGACCATGACCGACGACATCGACCGCGTGCTCGATCAGGTCGAGGCCGGGCTGCCGGAGGGGATCGTTCTCGACCGCCACGTGATGCGTCAGGCCGACTTCATCAACGCATCAATCGGCAACGTGACCCACAAACTCCGCGATGCCTCCATCATCGTCGCGGTCATCGTGGTTCTGTTTCTGCTGAACGTGCGGGCCTCCATCATCACCCTCACCGCCATTCCCCTGTCCATCGCGATGGGCCTGCTGTTTCTCTACGGCATGAACATGACGCTGAACGTGATGACGCTCGGCGGTCTGGCCATTGCCGTCGGCGAAGTCGTCGACGATGCGATCATCGACGTGGAAAACATCATGCGCCGGCTGCGCGAAAACGCCCGCCTGCCTGAGCACCAACGCCAGCCCCGGCTGCGCATCATCTTCCAGGCCAGCAATGAAATTCGCTCAGCCATCGTCTTCGCCACCATCATCATCGTGATTGTCTTCGTCCCGCTCCTGTTTCTCCAGGGCGTCGAGGGCCGCTTCTTTCGGCCGATGGGCGCGGCGTACATCGTCTCCATCCTCGCATCGCTGCTGGTCGCGCTCACCGTCGTCCCCGCCCTGTCGCGTTTCCTGTTTCGAGGCAAGCTCGGGCAGGAGGAAGAAGACGGCTGGCTCGTGCGCCTGCTCAAACGCGCTTACGAACCCACGCTCCAAGCCGCCATCCGCTATCGCCATGCCGTCCTCGCCATCGCGCTGCTGGCAACGCTCGGCAGCTTGTGGCTGGGCAGCACATTCGGCCGTGATTTTCTGCCTGCCTTCCGCGAGGGCACGATGACCATCTTCATCGACGCCCCGCCCGGCACCTCGCTCACGGAAAGCGACCGCATGGTCAAGGGCCTCGATCGCCGACTCAGCGAACTCGAAGGCGTCCGCGCCGTCGTGCGCCGCACCGGCCGAGCTGAGCGCGATGAGCACGCACACGGCGTCAACCGCAGCGAAATCCAGGTCGCCCTCAACCCCGAAGCCCAGCACGCCGACGTCCTCCGCCGTATCGATGGCGTCCTCGCCGACCTGCCCGGCCTGAACACCGAGGTCGGCGCGCCGATCAGCCATCAGCTTTCGCATGTCCTCTCGGGAACGCAGGCCGCCATCGCCATCAACGTCTTCGGCGAAGATCTGCCCACGCTGCGCCGCATCGCCGAAGACATCGAGGCTGCTCTGGCCGACGTCCCCGGCGCGCGCGACGTTCTCGCCAACCGCGAAGCGACCATTGAATCGCTCCCGATTCGCTATCGTCATACCGATCTCGCACGATGGGGCCTTACCCCTGCGTCCGCCGCGAAGCAGACCGAAGCCGCCTTCAACGGCGTCACCGTTCAGCGCGTCAACGAAGGCGTCCGCCTCTACGATCTCGTCGTCCGCCTCCACCCCGACCAGCGGCAAAACTACGACGACGTACGCAACCTGCTGCTCCGCGGACAAGGCGGCGCGCTCGTCAGGCTCAGTGAAATCGCCAACGTCGGCCCCGAATACACACCGCTCGGCATCCAACGCCAAAACGGCCAACGCAAAGCCGTCGTCTCCCTCAACGTCGCCGAGGGCCACAATCTCGGACACGTCGTCGATGCCGTACGCCAACGCGTTGACCCCATCGTCCACCGCCGCGGCTATGCCGTGACCTACGGCGGCCAGTTCGAGGCCCAACAATCCGCGAGCCAGACGCTCTACGTCGTCGGCGGATTCATCTGCATCATCATCCTCGTCCTGCTCACGATGGCCTTCAACTCAACCCGCGCCGCCGCACTCGTCATGGTCAACCTTCCCCTCGCCCTGATCGGCGGCATCGTCGCCATCTTCCTCACCGAAAGCGGCAACCCCCTCGCAAACTTCTGGGCACTGCTCACCGGCGGCTCCTACCAGGCTCCCGTCATCTCCATCGCAAGCATGGTCGGCTTCATCACGCTCTTCGGCATCGCCGTCCGCAACGGACTCCTGCTCGTCAACCACTACGCCTACATGCTCAACGTCGACAAACTCCCCTTCGAACAGGCGATCATCCACGGCTCCATGCAACGACTCGTCCCCATCCTCATGACCGCACTCACCGCCATGCTCGGCCTCGCGCCCCTCGCACTCGCGCACGGCCAGCCCGGCAGCGAACTGCTCGCGCCCCTCGCCGTCGTCGTGCTCGGCGGGCTGTTCAGCTCCACATTCTTAAACCTCATCGTCGTTCCCGCCGGTTACTACATGATCTTTAAGAACCGCCCCATCCAGTTCGACAACGACGCAACCGGCGACCACTTGCTCAAAACACCCCCAACCAACGACAATTAACCCCCTCACCACAACATTGGAGAACCCCACGATGCGCACCACAGCAACACTCATCCTCACCCTCGGATTGACCACCACCCTCTTCATCGGCTGCACCGATAGTGCCGCCCCCACCCAGGCCCCCGTAGCCGAGCACGATGAGTCAGATCACGGTCACGGCGACGAGCAAGCCAACGGCCACGAAGCCGACGGCCACCACGCCGGGCCCAAGCATCCCCTCGGCCCCGTGTCCGTCGGCCCCTACACCGTCACCGCCAAGCAGATCGGCGAAATCGAAGCAGGTGAGCCGCAAACCTTCGAGATCATGCTCGACGACCCCACCACAGAACCCGAGGCACTTCGTGCATGGGTCGGCAACGAGCAAGCCGTCGGCTCCGTCAAAGTACGCACCGTCTTCCGCGACGGCTTCTACGACGCCGACCTTCAGGTCCCCCAACCCATGCCCGAAAACAGCAAGCTCTGGGTCGAAATCGAAACCGACACCGAGCGCCACGTCGGCAGCCTCGAACTGCACGAATGAGTTGAGCCAAAACAAAATGCGGACCCTGTCCGTCAGGACAGGGTCCGCAATTCTTAATCGATCAAGCCCGGCACAGGGATCTTGAAAAAGTACTGACGATTGTGAAAGGCGGGGTCGAACACTCCGCCGCTTTCGATCTCCGTCGCGTTGTACCAGCGGACACTCCCGTCTTCTGAAAGGAAGTTCCCGCCGAGCACCGCATCAGGATCCGAAGGGCTCAGGTGATTGGTAATCGGAATGCTGCGATCGTTGATCCAGTACGGTTCGCCATCATCCGTAAAGTACCCGTCCGACATGAGCGGAGCCTTGCTGTAGGCGCCGTCCATTTTCGTACGCGAAACCCAACCCACCACCTCAGGCTCATACTGTGTCTCGGTGTTCGTCTCCCGATGCGCCAGGTAAAAGAACGTGAGGTGGTCGTTGCCCCAGTTACGCAAACCCGTCGCCGTCGGACAATGAGCGACCCGATTCTCACCCGCCACGGTTGCTTCGTAGTCTGCCTGCACCAGATACCGCGCCTGGAAATCAACCCATTCGTGAGGCCCCCACCACGGTTCATACCACTGCCGATATAACCGGCCGTTGATCCCCGCGTTCGGCAACTGCTGGTTGTTGTCCATCGCGAACATCGGCAACGCCGTACCCCACTGGCGAAGGTTCGAAGCGCACGATACCTTCAAAGCCTCCTGCCGCGCCCGCCCCAGAGCCGGCAACAAAATCGCCATCAGCAGCGCGATAATCCCCACCACCACCAGCAACTCAATCAGCGTAAAACCGACCGACCTGCTGTTTCGAGATCGCTCCTGACCGGCCCCCCTGTCGCAACCTGCATCAACCTGCGGGTTTCTCATGGCATATCCCTTCCTGCGAGTATTCGCTCCGAGAAAACGCACCTGCGGTACGACTCTCGAAGGCGGTAATTGAAAAATATCTTCGCCCCTCGGCAAACTACTGATAGTCCGGCGGCAACTGCCCCTCACGCAGATGCGACCAATACTGCTCGTGCTTCTCACGTAACGCGTCAGCCTCTTCGCCGCTCACCTCACCGTTAGCCAGCTGACGTTCGCCATCCTTGATCGTTTCAAGCACGCCGCGAAGGCCGCCTTCTGAAGCATCGCGATGCATACGGAGCGTCAACTCCAAAGCCTCCGCCTTTGTCTGATGCGCGCGCTGCTGACTGACCGATCCGTCAGCCACGGCTGGATCCAGCCGCTCCCGCCACGACGAATCAAGCGACAAAGCACCATCCCACAACTCGTTCGTGGCCTCTTCACCACAGCCGACCAGAAAGACGCCCACGATGCTCAGCACGCCGAGCAAAAAACAGCTTTGTACACTCAAGCGTTCTTCCTCTACTAGAATCCTGTGCGGAACCTCAACGAGCACGCACGAAGACTGAAAATAAATAGATAGACCTCAGCGTTTCATGCTAGCCGCCCCTTCGCATGCCGCAAGCGCTATTCTTTTATAAAATGCCACCATTTTTTTACGACACAAAACGCACCGTGCCCGACGTGCCCGATGGCGGCAACGTGGGCTTCACACCATGCATCGCAACTCATCAGGAGCTACGACCCTAACTTTGCGCGCTAGCGTTTTGCGTGCGTCGCAGCACACCCTCTTTGCGACGCATGGATTTGATAAGCCCCTGCACTCCCCCGCCTGCACCAACAACAATGGGCGTTACTGGACTCGAACCAGTGACTTCCTCCTTGTAAGGGAGGCGCTCTAGCCAACTGAGCTAAACGCCCGACGGCCCCATTCTAAGCCCCGGCACGAACCCGGTAAAGCAGCCGCGAAACAGCCGGTCGTTCCCCAGACCGGTCCCCGCACCTCCCCTCGCCCCAATCCACAGCATTCAGCACAAAAAAACACACGTTCATCCCGGCGCAGCATCAACAGCGAACGCTCCGCCCGTTAAACTCACAGCCATGCCCGAGCCGACGCCCCAACCGACGCTTCCCCCCCAAAGCCCCCCCGGCTCCGCCCAGCCCGATCCACAGACCCGCGCCTTGCTCAAGACCTGGCTCATCATCGCCCTGGCCGCGATCGCAGCCGCCGCCGTCTATTACGGGCTCCCCTCAAACGTCAACGAACTCGCCCGTCGCGCCGCCGCCATCTTTGTCGTCGCCGCCATCTTCTGGGCCACCGAAGTGCTCCCGCTCTACGCCACCTCACTCGTCATCGTCGCACTCTGTGTGCTACTGCTGACCACCGACGGAGGCATCGCCGCCCTGCTGCCGAGCCACGCCGACTGGCCCGTGAACGACGCCGGCGAACCCCTTAACCTTCCCTTCGCCACCTTCTTCGAAGCCTTCGCCTCCCCCGTTATCATTCTCTTCCTCGGCGGCTTCCTCCTCTCCGCCGCCGTCACCAAGCACGGCCTCGATCGCGCCATCGCCTCCAAAATCCTCAGCCCGGTCTCCCATCGCCCTCTCCTGCTCATCTTCGCCATCATGGGCATCACAGCCTTCTTTTCCATGTGGATGAGCAACACCGCCACGGCAGCCATGATGATCGGCATCGTCAGCCCTCTCCTGCGTAACCTGCACGAAAGCGAACGCTTCGGCCACGCAATCATCCTCGCCGTCCCCTTCGGCGCGAACATCGGCGGCATCGGCACGCCCATCGGCTCCCCCCCCAACGCCATCGCCCTCGGCTCCCTCCAGTCCGCCGGCATCAACATCACCTTCGTCGACTGGATGATCGTCGGCGTCCCGCTCGCCCTCATCCTCCTCACCGTCGCAGGCCTCCTCCTCTTCCTCATGTATCGCCCCTCCGCCTCGCTCGACATCGGCCACATCCACGCACGCGAGAAAATCTCCGCCGCCGGCAAAGCCACCGCCTGCGTCCTACTCGCCGCCATGGCCCTCTGGCTCACCGGCCGCTGGCACGGCATCGCCCCCGCCGTCGTCGCGCTTCTCGCGGCCGCCGCCCTCACCGCACTCCGCGTCCTCGATCGCAAAGACGTCGATTCCATCGACTGGAATATCCTCATCCTCATGTGGGGCGGCCTCACCCTCGGCCACGCCATGCAGACCACCGGACTCGTCGACCACGTCATGCAACTGCCCATCGCCGACCTCCGAGGCATCGCGCTCGCAGCCGTCGTCGTCTTCGTCGCCGCCGGTCTAAGCACCTTCATGAGCAACACCGCCGCCGCGACCCTCATCATCCCCATGGCCATCGCCCTCAGCCCCACCGAAGCCGGCGAGCTCGCCATCCTCGTCGCCTTCGCCTGCTCATTCGCCATGGCCATGCCCATCTCCACCCCCCCCAACGCCATCGCCTTCGCCAGCGGCCGCATCACCGTCAACACCATGCTCACAGCAGGTGGCCTCATCACCCTCATCGCCCTGCTCCTGCTACTCATCGGCTACCAGATCATGATCCCGATCATCCTCAACTGAAGCGCCATAACCGCGTCGATCTCACTTTCATCAACAGCGCCGATCCATTCAACGATGTGTCCTGGCAGGTCGGCAGTTGCGTCACGCTCGGAACCCGCACCATGTTCGGCGGCAGCTTTTGCGGCCATCGACGCGCATATCGTGACCCTGCCACGCGTTAAAGGGCTGCTGCTGCTGCAGGAGTTCTAACGATTCGCCGGAGGATAGGGGCAGATCAGACTTGCTGTGATCTCAGACTTTTTTGCATTGGGTTTTGCATTGTGTCCGATAATGACTTATACTCTGAACAAGCGCGTCACGGTACGCGTTACCGTCACGGGGTACCCACGATTTTTCACGAACCGGGAGTAACAGATCATGCAACGAAGTATTTTTGCGATGGCGTGCGTTTTTATCTGCGTCGGCATCAGCGCTCAAGCGAGCGGGGCAATTGTCAGTTTGGGCGGAGCCAGCAGTTTCGCGGTGCTAGGCGCCTCAACCGTGACCAATACCGGTAACACGGTCCTCGTCGGCGACCTCGGCGTGGATCCCGGAACCGCGATCACAGGATTCTTCGGCACCAACGAAAATGACGGGCCTGGCACTTTCACCGGGTCATCGCACCAGGACGACGCCGTCGCAGAGCAGGCCCAGGCCGATGCCCTGACAGCCTACAATCTGCTCGCCGGCTTAACGCCGACGCAGGATCTGACCGGTCAGGATCTCGGCGGATTGACGCTGTCGCCCGGTACCTACAACTTCGATACCTCCGCTCAGCTCACCGGAAATCTCACCCTTGACGGCCCGGGCGACTACGTCTTCCAGATCGGGAGCACCCTCACCACCGCGTCGAACTCATCGGTCACCTTCATCAACGGCGCCGATCCGTTCAACGATGTATTCTGGCAGGTCGGAAGTTCCGCCACGCTCGGAACCGGCACCATGTTCGGCGGCACCATCATCGCCGACCAAAGCAACACGCTCACTACCGGTGCCAGCGTCGACGGACGGGTCATCGCACTCAATGCTGCCGTGACGCTCGACAACAACCGCATCTCCGTGGTTCCTACCCCCGTCGCCGGCATCCTCGGCCTCGCGGCGTTTGGGATGCTCGGCATGCGTCGTCGCCGTCGTGATCAGAGCCTCGCAGCCGTCGAAGCGTAAAACAACTCAGCACAGCCTGATGAACTTGCCAAGGGGCGGACCACGAACGGTCCGCCCCTTTTCTGTTGCGGTGGGCCGGGCATAGTGTGTGAGTCGGACGTCCGAGTCCGCTACGGGTTTCTATAGCGGATTTGCCGCAGGCGTAGCATGCAAACGAGCCACGACCGTAAGGCAGCGGTTGTGCGTCAGGACTTTGCGCGCGTCAACATGAGCCCGCATCGCTATGCCTCAATCGCCTTCGCTTTAACTTGCGACATTTGCTAGGTTGTGGCCACTTTTTTCGTTCGTTTGGTTGTTGTGCGGTTGTTGGGTTTGTTTCGACGGCGTGTTCTTTTGATTTTGGCGGTTGGCGAGGCGATGGCCTCCGTCGCCATATTCAGCATCTCGTCGGCCTGGGCGCGTGTTGTCGCCGTCGCATGCTTGCCCGTCAGCATCTCCGCGAGCTCGTCGATCCGCTGCTTCCGCTCACCTAGCGACCGCACTCGCGTCCGCGTCGTCTTGCCCTCCACCGATTTGCTGATATGAAGATGATGATCCGCAAATGCTGCGATCTGAGGCAGATGGGTGATGCAGAGCACCTGATGACCGCCCGCAAGGCCCTGCAGTTTTCGGCCCAGCACGGTGCCGAGTCGACCGCCGACGTTCGCGTCGATCTCGTCGAACACCAGCACGCTGATGCGGTCGGCGTCGGCGACGATCGACTTGATCGCCAGCATCACCCGCGAGAGTTCGCCGCCGCTGGCCACGCGTCGCAACGGCCGGGCCGGCTGTCCGGGGTTCGCCCGCACCAGCATCTCAAGCGCGTCGCAACCTGTGGAACCGGCCGGCGCATCTTCAAAGGAGATCTCGAATTGCGCCTCGCCCATCCCCAATTCCGCAAGCTCAGCTTCAATCAAAGGCTGCAACCGCTCAGCCGCCGCCCGGCGCCGACGTGAGAGCTGCTGCCCGATTTCATCGAGTTCGCGCTGCAACGGTTCGATGCGCTGATCCATCGCCGTGAGGTCCGCCGACTCGCCTTGCAGACGATCGATCTCCGTCTGGATCTGCCGACGATAGGCGATCACGTCATCGGCCCGTCCGCCCGGTCCGGGGCCTTGGGATCCGTACTTATGGATGAGGCGGTTCAGCGTGTTCAGCCGATCCGTAACCTCCGCAAGTTCCGCAGGATCAAGGTCTAACCGGTTTTGATAGCGTGCCAGATCGAACGCGGCGTCCTGCAGTTGAGCAGCGGCACCGTGCAGCAGTTCGGCGACGGGCTTGATCGCCTCGTCGAGTTCAGTGAGTTCGCGGACGATGCCGAGGATCGCCTGGAGGTTCTCGACGACGGCCCCGTCCGATTCGTAAAGTGCTGAGGTGGCAGCAGCTGCGTCACGGCCGATCTTCTCAAGGTTCGCGAGGAGCCGATGTCTGGCCTCAATCTGAATATCCTCGCCTTCCATCGGCTCGGCGGCGTCGATTTCGTCGGCCTGGAAGCGGTAGAGCTCAAGCTGTTGATCCCGCAAGGTTTGTGACGCGTCCAGTTCCTTACGCCGCTGCTGAAGCTGGCGCAACTGCTGATATTTGTCCGCAAACTGCTTACGCAGGTCGACGGTTTCCGCGAAGCCGTCGAGTGTCGTAAGCTGAGCAGCAGGTTGAAGTAGCAACTGATGATCGTGCTGGCCGTGCACGTCGACGAGCAGGCTTCCGAGGCGACTGAGCATCTGCAGCGTGGCGGGCTGTCCGTTGATGCTGACGGAGGTTCGGCCGGATGCGAAAAGTTTCCGTGTGATAAGGACTTGCGCCGGTCCCCCTTTCTCATCGAGGGACAGGTCGGCGATGGTGTTGGCCTGTTGGATAACGTTCGGGTCGCGTAGTTCGAAGAGGCCGTTGACGCGGCCTTCTTCCGCGCCGTGGCGCAGGAGGTCGGTCGCGGAGCGCAGGCCGAGCATCAGTTCGAAGGCGCCGATGAGCAGGCTTTTGCCCGCTCCGGTCTGTCCTGTAAAACAGTTAAGGCCTGCGGCGAGTTCGACCGTGGCATCCTCGATCACCGCGAGATTCGTGATGTGAAGTTCGCGTAGCATCCGTGGCGTGCCCTTACATAGGTTCGGGTTCTGATTGGCTCCACTATTACCACAGTCGGCGGCGGGGTGTCAAGAACTTGAACGGATTTTGTTCGGGTGTGTAAAATAGTGTAAAATTCGTCATTTCCCGCACCTCAAACGACAGGTTATCCATCGTTATTCCCGGTAGAATGCCCACCATGCAGAAGATACTTGGTCAGGATCATGCGCTCGAAGTTCTCCGCGCCGCACTCGCCAGCGGACGGATGCACCACGCTTGGATTTTCCACGGACCGGTCGGCGTCGGCAAAGCGACGACGGCTCTGGCGGTGGCGAAGGTGCTGCTCTGTCATCAACCGGTGATGGACGAAACGGGGGTGCCGAGCGCTTGCGGAAACTGTCGATCGTGCAGCCTCCTGGCGCGCGAGGGAGGAGCCCACCCCGACCTGCATGTCGTCCGCAAGGAGCTGGCGCAGTTCAGTGATGATGCGAGCGTGCGCGGGCGGAAGCAGATGAATATCCCGTTGGCGGTGATCAACGAGCGTCTGCTTAATCCGGCTCATCAATCGGCTTCGCTGCAGCACAACAAGGTGTTCGTGGTGGATGAGGCGGAGCTGCTGGGGTCGAATCAGAAGGAGGGGCAGAATGCGCTTCTGAAGACGCTGGAGGAGCCGCCGGATGGGACGTTTATCTTTCTGGTGACGTCGCACGAGGATCGGCTGCTGCCGACGATTCGCAGTCGGTGTCAGCGGGTGGGGTTCGGGAACTTGAGCGATGAGCAGGTCGCGAAGTGGGTGGAGCAGCATCCGGATGCCGCGGAGCTCAGCGACAAGCAACGGCAATGGGTTTCGCAGTTTGCGCGCGGCAGCCTGGGGCGGGCAGCGCTGGTGATGCGGTATCGGCTTGATGTCTGGGCCGACGAGCTGGAGCCGATGGTGCGTCAGGTGCTCAACGGAAGGCCGGTGCCGGAGCTTGGGCCGACGATGGCGGAACTGGTGGAAACTTTCGCGAAGGCGTGGGTGGATCATCATGCGAACGCCTCGAAGGACGCGGCGAACAAGGCGGGCGTGCGGCATCTATTTAACCTGCTGGCTGAGCGGTGCCGACGGGGCCTGCATGAGACGGCGGAACGGCTTGCGGGGGAGACTGCGGACGCGACGGAAGCGGCGATGCAGCCTTACCTGAATGGGGTTGAACTGATTCGGCAGGCGGAGGGCGATCTGGACGCGAATGTGGCGCTACCCTTGTTGCTGGACAACCTTGCGATACAATGGGCATCTGAAAATGAGCCTCAATCCGCGGGTCCATAAACGAAGGGGATCCGTCTAGTTCGCGTTTGAAACCGCTCGACGGGTCAGGACGTTGAGCGGACTATAAACCTGCCTGACGACAAGCAATGCACCCTCGGCACCGTTGCGTTTTTTCACGGTGCGTGCTTGCGGTATTGAGGTTCAACTGCATGGCCATCCATCCCCTACCGGTCATTCTGGAAGACGAAGAAGAAGCTCGGCTGATTGAGAAGCTTGAGCCGCCGAAAACGATTGTGGTGCGCTACGGCTATACAAAAATGGTCGGGGAATTCCCTTACGACGGCGACCAGATCATGGGCTGCGGCTCGAAGCTGGTGGTCCGCACGCCTCGGGGCATCGAACTGGGCGAGATGCTGACGACCACCTGCTCGAACGCGGGCTGCGGCAAGAGCATTTCGCGGAAGCAGATGCTCGAATACATCGACAACTCAGGCGGCAAACAGTACCCGTTCACGACCGACGGCAAGGTGATGCGGATCGCCACGGCTGAGGACATGAGCGAGGGCAGCCGCATTGACGCGGACAAGCCGAAGCACATCAAGGCGGCGAAGCAGGCGATCATCGATTTTGATCTGCCGATGAAGCTGATCGAGGTTGAGGAGATGTTCAGCCGCGACCGGATCGTCTTCTACTTCACGTCGGAGGATCGGATCGATTTCCGGGAGCTGGTGCGCCGACTGGCGGCTGAACTGCGGGTGCGGATCGAGATGCGGCAGGTCGGCGCGCGGGATGAAGCCAGGCTGACCGCTGACTACGAACGCTGCGGCCAGCACTGCTGCTGTAAGCAGTTTCTCAAGGTGCTCAAGCCCGTTTCGATGCGGTCTGCGAAGGTGCAGAAGGCGACGCTGGATCCGGCGAAAATCTCCGGGCGGTGCGGCCGTTTGATGTGTTGCCTGCGGTATGAAGATGAGACGTATGAGGATCTGCGGCGACGGCTGCCTCATCGCAACTCGCGTGTCTCGACCGACGAAGGCACGGGCACGGTGGTGAACACGCAGATTCTGACGCAGCTGGTGCTGGTGGAGTTGGATCACAATCGGCAGCGGTTCGCGTTTCCGGTGGAGAACATCGAGAAGCTGACAGGCGAAGCGGCGAAGCGGCCCACGCCTCCGCCGGCTGTGTTCAACAAGGGGCGTGGCAAGGGCAACGGGGGATCGGGCAACGGGGAGGCGGGCGACGCTGGGAAGAAAGGTGGCGAGGCCGTGCGGAGCGAGCCGCGGAGGCCGAAGCCCGGCAAGCCGTTGCGCGAGGAAGAGATCGAATCGCGCGAAGGCAAGCAGGCGGTCGACGTTGCCGAGCCTGAGGCCAAGCCGGCGACCAAGCCGAAGCCTGAAGCTCCGAAGGCTGAGGGTGAAACGGGTAGCGGGGATCAGGAACAGCCTCGCCGACGGAGGCGTCGGCGTCGGCGACGTGGCGGAAAAGGGCGCGGGACCGGTGGCTCTGGCGGCGGCGGTGACGCAGGGGGTGGCGGTGGTGGATGAACGATGCTCCGACGGCAAGCTGCGATCGCCCGCTAACGAAGGGGTGTCATGGTGGTGGCACGCTTTGGGTGTAGTGGGCGGTGTCGGTGGGCCGATGATGGTGTCGTCGGCACATCCTATTTGAGCTCTTCCGGGGCAATGTGGTCATCGCCGCCTAATCGGCCCTCGCTGTCATGGCGATGACGAAGCCCCGAAATTCGCGGGCAGGAACCAAGACGTTCCTGCCCGTTTTTTCGTGTCTTCCTGAACAGCGGCAACGCGGGTCTATTCGTTGGCGGTGCGCGGGTCGATACCACGTTCGCGGAGATCGCGATGGGCCAGCGTCTGGTTGTACAGCACCAGGTCGTAAGGGTCGGCGGCTCGGCGTAGGCGGGTTTCGGCTGCTGCGTCCTCGCCGGCCATCTCCAGCAGGCGAGCGAAAAGGTAGTCGGCGTTCGCCTGCCGTTGCTCGGAAAGCTCGGCGATTTGTGCATCGAGATCGTCGAGCAGGTCGTGCGTCACGTCTGCCTCGCCACGGATCGTCGGCGTGAGCGCGCGGCTGATCTCGATCAGCACGGGCCGATCCTCAAGCGGCTGCCCGGCGTTGGCAAGATCCATGCGGTTGACAAGATTGAGGTAGTGATTGCGAAGCGGCTCGTCGTCCCTCTGATCAGCCAGGATCGCCAGGTGGAGCGCCGGCCACGGGTCGTGCTGGATCTCGAGGGTCTGCCGGAACATGGCGAATGCCTCGTCGTACTCCTCTTCCAAAAGATAGAAGACGGCGCGGCGGGTTGCTTCCCCGGCCCCGAGCCGGTCGGCTTCGCCATCCTGCCGAGCCATCTCTTCGCGATAGAGTTGAGCGGCGGCGACACGGTCGCCCTCGCCGGTGCGCCGGCACCACAGATACCATTCGACGCGCTGGTTGTCGTAGCGCAGGGCGGTGCTGCGTCGTAGGCGCTCGGCTGGCCCGAAATTCCCGAGCGCTTCATGGACCTGCGACGCAATGCGCATCCCCCAGGCCGACCCCGTCTGTGCCGCACGCTCCGCGTAGGGAAGCGCCTCCTCCGCACGGCCGGTGACGAGCAGGCGCTCGGCGATGTCTTTGGCGATCGCGGCGTGGCTGAGGCCCGTATCCTTACCTTCGGCGATGAACTGCTCGAGCGTGCGCAGCCACTTCTCCTCGTCGCCTTCAGCAAGGTAGATGTCGGCGAGTTGCTGGTAATAGCGGCGGGCGGCGGTGAGGCTGATCAACCGTTCAAGCAGCGGCTTCGCCTCTTCCGTGCGGCCGTCGCGCACGTAGCCGGCGGTCAGTCGCGACAGGAATTCTGCGTCGTCACCGAAGCGCTCGATCATTTCCGGCAGCTCGTCTTGAACATCATCCCAGTCCAGGTCGAGCCGCGCGGCGGCGGCGATCGGCGAATGCGGACTCACCCCAAGCAGCCACCCCAGGTGCCGCCGACGCCAGCTCTCAGCCGCGTCGGGAAACCACACGAGCATACGGCTGAGATCGTGCGCGTTGCGGCCGCCGTTTTTCAGCGTACGCGCCCAGTGCGAGCCCTGCCCGTCCCACGACCAGTGGGTGTTGCTGAATAGCTTCGCGTGCGAAAGGTTCACGTCGACAAACTCCATCCTCTCGATGACTGCGTCGATACGATCCGGCTGGTGCTTCGGGTCGAGCGCGAAGACCTCGATGTACGGCCCATAGCGATGGCCTTCCACGCTGGGCAGGGCTTCGGCGACGAATCGATCGGTATCAACTGAGAGCATGAACTTGAGGAAGACGCCCACCGTGAACACGTGGTGATAGTGTGTCTGGTCGACCAGTTGCCCCAGCAGCGCGAGCGACGGCTCATGCACGTCCTCGGCGGGATCGCCCAAGTCGGTCAACATACGCCTGAGCTGAGGCATCCGCCGGGAGGGCCAACCGTCCGCAGCGATCTGCCGCGCCTCCGCATGCACATTTTCCGGCAGATCGTTGATTCGCCCGAGAATGGCCGGCAGATTCTCCTGCAGGATTTGAGGACCGCGTTGGGCGTGGCGGTGCATGTTCGACACGCCCTCCTGCTCGGTGATGCCGGCAGTGATGCGTAGCGATCGAGGCAGCAGTTCCAGCGCGTGCTCGCCAGCGGCGACGATCGACGCGCTGTTGTTATGGGCCTGCCGTCGCTCTTGGAGCAGGAAGTGCAGGTACCGCGCCCGGGCGGCCTCGCCATCACGACCGGCGCCGCGAGCCTTGAGCGCCGACGTCCGATGGTTCACAAAGTCGTCCATCAAACTCACCCATACCGGTGGCTCCGCCTCGCCGGCGTCCGTCGGTTCCTGCGCCCGCTCAAGGTCGGCCTTGGCTGCGTAGTTCAGCCCCGACATGGCGAAAGCGTAGCCCCGCGCCCAGTGCGATTGCGGCTGCGGATCGTGCGTCGCCACCAGCCGCTGCGCGTAGAGAAGCGAACGAGCGTAGAACACGAATTCACTGGCGGTGTAGTGAAACCGCGCGAGCTGGCCAAGGTCTACGTAGGCTCGACTCAACGCTGTCAGCCGATCCGGCGACTCGCCCTCTTCCCGGATCTGCCGGTGGAGCCGGCGAAGCAGTTCGTACTGCGCGAATAGATCCGGCTCGCCCAGCTGATCCGCAACGGCGTCGGGAATCACGCCGGCAGGGTCACGCTGGGTGGGGCGGCGCTCAAGGCCCAGCGTTTCCAGGAACGCGACGAGGTCCTGCCGCGTCCACTGCTCAACAATCTCCAGCGTCTCCTGCCAGTCTGGCTCATTGCCGGGCGAAAGCTGCTGCACCGTCGCGCTTAGCCATTCATGCCGCTCCGTGCCGCCGATTTCTGTCACCTCAAGCGTGACACTGTTGCCCGGCCGTGCGACCTGCACCTGCAGCACGATCCCGGCGTCGGCGTTCTCAGGCATCGGCTCTTCGAGTGCGGCGTCGCGCGTGGCCAGGCCGAACTCCTCCCGCACCGTCAGCAGAACGGCCTGACGAAGTAACTCGCGTCGAAGCGATGACCCCTCGGGCTGATCCCCACGGTCCAGGTAAACCCACCGAATATGCGGCCGAGCCTCGGCAACGGCTGTACGAGCCTCCTCCTCAACCACGAGCGCACGCTCGAACAACGCATCCGGTTCGTCCGGATCAATCGACAAAAACAGGTGACGCACAGCCGAGCCGGGGGCGAGGGCGATGCGATTGGCGCCGTCCGTATCCAGCGGCCCCTCGATATGTCCTTCCTGATCCCCAACACGGAGGCGGATCTCGTCGCCCGTCACCTTCAACGCAAACGACACCCACTGATTAAACGGCGGCTTCTCGAATTCGCGAAGTTTCAGGATCCCCCCGACCTCTTCACCGCCGCCGAGTCGCCGTTTGTTTCGTAGCCATAGCGAATTCGCCTCATAGCGGCGACGATTATCCGGCTCGCGGAGGAAGAACCCGAGGCCGTGGCCGTAGTCGCCGGGGTATCTCAACTCCTCATAGAGGCCCCCGAGCCTCACCTCGCCGCGGAGCACGAAGTCGTGGCCCTCGGTCTGGCGCAGTTCAATATGGGTGGGCTTGTTCGTCGAAATCTGGCCGCTGGACGTCACCCGAAGCGCCTCAAGCTGATCCCCGACGTACGCGCTCCCCTCATCGCTAAGCAGATCGACGCCCTCGGCTGACTTGCCGTCGTCAGCCTGGGCGATGCCGCCGAGTACGACGACGGCCAGACAAATCAGGGATCGGACGAACACGTTGAGTTGGTCAGTAAGGTACCCGGACATACCACGCCCTTTCGCGTAGTTCATGGAAGCGACGGCAGATAAAAGCCTGTCGCGGACCATGCCTACTCTACGACCGAGCCCGTGGGCGAGCAAGAATCAGGGACATTCCCTCTCCGCCGCCGGACTTGATATTACAACAGCTTCAAATGCCCATTCACGGCCGCCAAGCTGCGGGGAAGCCTGGGTGACAACGTTTTCTTTACCAAGTTGAGTGAGGCGGCCGGTGCTGGCGGTGGCTGGGGCGAGCTTGAGGCGGCTTGGGACGCCGACCGGTTCGAGGCCGCGATGGTGGCACCGCCGGAGACGAACGATCCCGGCAACGACGACCAGTCGCTGCTCATCGGAGTGCTTGAAGGCGTTTTTCAGCTCGTACAGCCTTCAAGCGGGCCAGGTGGAGGGCTACCTTCCCCTAGACAAGGGGCTAACGGCAGTGATCGCAGAGGTCTTCCTTGCACGCTGTGCACGTCTTGAGGCAGCCGAGGCAGTGCGTCTGATCGCAGCAATCGCAGCAACCGGTGCACGCGCTGCAGTAATCCTGCTCACAGTTTTCACAGGAGATGCTGTCGTTTTCGTGCATGCGGCGGCCGCAATCAGAGCAGGGGTCGCCGTACCATTCATCGAGCGACACGTAGGGCGAGCCCGAGTTGTAGGTGGTGAGCACGGAGGCGACGAGCAGGAAGAAATCGCAGAGCCGGCCGCTCGTCAGAGCTGCGCGAATCGCGACGCCGGCGTCAACGGCCTGCGGCATTGGATGCGGATCACTGCGCGGTGCCTGCAGCGATCCCTGCCCGTTCTTGATGAACCATTCGTGGATGCTGCGGAGGATCTGCTGCACGCGACGTGGGAAGGCGATGCCCCACGCCCCTCGCCGTACGAGGTGCTGGCCCTGATGCTGCTGGCCGAGTGCGTCGAGAACGTGCTTGATCAGCCATCGTTCCTCAATTGCGTAGTGGCAGGCCATCTGGTGCACATGTTTACTTATGGTGGGAACCATGCGGGGTTGCTGTGGTGACGAGTTTCTGGAAGAAACGGGCGATATCCGACGGGTCGAGGCTCGCGTCGACGAGTCCATTTTCGGTGACGGCTTTGGGCATGCCGTAGACGATGCAGGAGTCGGCGTTCTGCGCGATGATTTTCGCCCCCGCCGTGCGAAGATCTCCTGAACCGATAAGCCCGTCTGTCCCCATGCCGGTAAGCACGACAGCGAGCACGCGCGATCGGAAAGCCTGCGCGGCAGATGCAAAAAGGATGTCGACGCTGGGTTTGTATAGGGCATCGGGCGGATCGTCGCTGAGCTCGAGCCGCAGCGATCGCCCCGGCGTGGCGTGCAGTCGCGCCTGGTTGCCACCCATCGCGACGTACACGTGGCCGGGCAGCAGGGCCTGATCGACGTCGGCGTGCTGCACCGTGAGCGGGCATAGCTCGTTGAGTCGTTCGGCGAGTGAGCGGGTGAAAAGACCGGGCATGTGCTGGGCGATCACCACCGGGACACGCAACGAAGCGGGGAACTGCTTGAGGATGGTTTCAAGGCATGCCGGCCCACCCGTGCTTGAGCCGATGCAGATCACGTCGACGTCGCGTTCCCGAAGGACGAAGTCCTTGACATGGGCTTTGAGATGCCGTGCCTGCGTGCCCGCCTGTCGAGGTTTGGCGGCAAGCGCGTGCACGCTTGCGATGAGATCCGACTGCATCCGCGTGATCGACAGCGAAACTTGAGAGACATCCTTGGCGAGAATATCCGCAGCACCGAGGCTCATCGCACGCAGGGCTGCATGGGAGCCAGCCGTCGTCAGTGAACTGAGAATGATGACGTTGGTGGGACACTCAGCCATGATGCGCTGCAGGGCGGTCAGCCCATCAACGTTAGGCATCTCCAAGTCGAGTGTGATGACATCGGGCTTGAGGGTAAGGGCCTCGTCGAGCGCTTCGGCACCGTCGCGTGCGGTGGCGATGACTTGGATGCGGGGATCGTGCTCGAGCATCTGTGTGATTGCGCGCCGCATGAATGCTGAGTCGTCGACGACGAGCACGCGGATGACTTGAGCGGGCGGGAGGGAAGGGGCAACGTTCATGTGATTCAGGCTTTCTGTAGGCCGCTGACGAGTTCGGCAAGGGGAGCACAGCGGCTGCCGACGTGGCCGACGAGTTCACCAGCCGTGGAACGGGTAATACGGAGGGGGCCGGGCAAGTCGTTACGTACGCGCACGTTTTCGCTGCCGCAGCTGAAAGTGACGCCGCCGAACAGCTTGCGATGGATGGTGACGTCGACCTGGATCAGCGTGGCGAGTTGCTGATTGATTCTCGCTTCGCATTCGACGCATTTTTCGATCTGGCCAGGCGCCTGCGCCAGTTCGTACTCGATTTCCATGAGTCGTTCGCGCTGTGCGGCGGACAGTTCGTTGTGCAGATCAAGTTCCATCTGTTCGTGAAGCAGTTTGCTGCGATGTTCCTCGATCTGCTTGCGCAGAATGCGGGCTCGATCGCGGACCTGTTCCTTGCGTGGCATGGAGGCGAGTTGCAAGAAAGTGGGGATGTGGGCAAGGCTGCCAATGGTGGCGACTTGGATGCCGCGAGCAACGACGATCGAGCCGCCGACGATGGAAGCGCGGGGCCCGGTGATGTTGCCGCCGACGTGAAGGTCGGCGCGAATGCATTCGCGGTCGATGTTTAGGTCGCCGGTGATGCTCCCGACCACGCTGTCCAGGTAGCGGGTAAACAGCGAGCCGCCGATCTGGAGTCGGCCCTGGTTTCGAGCGGCGATGCCACTGTTGGCCAAGAGGTCCCCGCCGCAGGTGATGGTGGCCGCTTCGATGAGTTTATTCACGCGGACGCCTGCCGTGGCGTTGACCACGAAGCGATCGCAGACGCTGCCCGCGATGTGGACCTCGCCATCGAAGTCGATGTTGCCCGTGCTGAAGTCCACGTTGCCCTGAATGTCAAGGCGTGGCGCGATGGTGGCTTTGTCGCGTTGTCGGATGAGTACCCCTGCGATCTGGGCGATAAGTCGACCCCGGGCGTCGCGCATGATCGAGTCATCGTGGGTGAGCGGCGCGTTGCGCCCTGCGCGAGCGGCGATGGTTCTGCCCGTCACATCGCGACCGTCGACCCCGTCGGTAGGATCCGTCACCTGCGCCAGCACCTGCCCGGGTTCGACCATAACGTAGGCGCTCCATTGATAGAAGCAGACTGACTCGTCAGGGCCTGGTTCATTTGTTTCCGACTCCGCTTCATCAACGAGCCATTTGAGCGCGCCGTCTTCGCCGCTGACGGCCTCGACGGCTGTGGCGATGGTCAGCGTCACATCCTCCCCGGCCGGCGGGGGATCCTCAGCAAGTCGCCCAATCGCGGCGTCGATCTGGGCAGTGATTTCGACGCCGGCCTCGCTGAGGATAAGTCGGCAGAAGGCCGGCGTAAGATCGTCGCGCGGAAACGTCCCGGGGATGCGCAGCTCAGCCGTGCGGCGGTTGCTGGTGATTGCTGCACGAACGGTCAGCGCTTCGTGATTTGTGTCGACGTCAGTCATGATCGGCTCCCTTTAAGCCGCGGCACGCTCGAGTGTCTCACGGATCCGTTGCGCGAGGCTCTCGGCGTTGAAGGGCTTCACGACGTAGTTGTTGACCCCGGCCTTGATGGCTTCGATAACCCGCACCTGCTCGGCTTCGGTGGTAACCATGATGATGGGCGCGGTGAGGCCGTTGGCCCTGACGCGTTTGACGAAAGTAAGGCCGTCCATATTCGGCATGTTCCAGTCCACGAGCAGAAGCTCAGGCGGCTGGGCACCGACCTTGCTCAGGGCGTCGAGGCCGTCGTTGGCTTCGGTGATATCGGTGTAGCCGAGCTCGGTGAGAATGCTCTTCTGGATTTTTCGCATGGTGCGGGAATCGTCGACAAGGAGAATCTTCATGGTGCTTTCCTGTGAAAATAGAGTGTTGTGCGAAAACGGCCGTTATGCCGCGTTTGAAGACTCGGCATTCGCTTTGGTCGTGGTCTCGGCGGCGACATCACGGAGGGCGACCTCGAGGTAGAACTCACCGCAGTCGCAGGAACACGGGATGATGATGCGGATCATGTTTCGGCTACCGGTGACGGTGTGTTCGCCCAAGACAACGGAGGGGCAACTGATGCTTACCTGTCTGTCTTTGAATTGCGCTTTCGCGCCGCCGGAGATCATGTTCACCAGCTCGCCGACGGCGTCGGGGAGTTCATCGTCGGCCAGTTCGCATCCGGTGAAGAGCGTCACGATGCGTTCAGCGGTGGCGATGGGGAAGCTCAGAACGATTGCGCCCTCGACGTCGCCGGACATGCCGATGATGCCAGAGACGTCGCAACGTTCCATTTCGGCGTCCTGTTTAAGCGCCGGTTTGCCGACTTCTACGGGAAGCTGAATCATGGTTTCAAAAACGCTTGCGACCGAGCGTACGAACGGTGTGATGTAGGAGTTGTCCATGGTGTCTCCTTTCGGGAGAGGAAGATAAATCGCGTTAAGCGGCTGAACGGTCTTCTGTCAGGGCGGGGTTGGTGCTGTCGCGGATAAGCTGGAGTGTGTCGAAGATGAGGCTCACGTCGCCGTCTTCGCGGATGGTGGCGCCGCTGAAGGGGCCGCCCTGGACGTGGCTGTCTTCGAGGGGTTTAATCACAATCTCCTGCTGTCCCACGAGGCTGTCGACGACGAGTGCGACGCGACGATCACCCGTGCCCACGACGATGGCAAAGCGCCCGGCGTGGTCGACGGGCTCTTCGTTAAGCCGCGTGCGCAGGTCGATCAGCGGGAGGACCTGGTCACGTAGCCGGATGACGGGCATCCCGTTCACCGTGTGGCAGGCCTGAGGATCGGGGCGGACGATTTCGATGATGCTCTGGATGGGAATGCAGTAGACGTGGCGTCCGACGCCGACGAGCATGGCGGGCATGATGGCGACGGTTAGGGGGATAAGGATCTCAATCGTGGTGCCCGCGCCGGGTGTGGAGCGGATATGCACGGAGCCGTTGAGCTTGGCCACGTTGGTGTGGACCACGTCCATCCCCACGCCGCGCCCGGAGAGCCCGCTGATCTGTTCCGCGGTGGAAAAGCCTGGCGCGAAGATGAAGCTCAGCACGTCTTCGTCGGTCATGGCTTCAAGCTGTTCAGGCGTGGCAAGGCCCTTCTCGATCGCTTTGTTCGCGATGCGGTCGCGCTCAATCCCCCGTCCGTCATCGTTGATCGCTACACGAACGTGCGAGCCCTGATGTTCGGCGTCGAGTCGAATGATTCCCGCGGGCGGCTTGCCTGTTTCGCGGCGAACCTCGGGCGTCTCAATACCGTGATCGGCGCTATTGCGCAGGATGTGGACCAGCGGGTCGGCAAGCAGTTCGAGGACGCTTTTGTCGACCTCTGTTTGACGGCCCGTTACCTGCAGTTCAATCTGCTTGCCGGTGGTCCGGGCAATGTCGCGTAGGACCCGACCGTAGCGATCGAACAGCTTGGCCATCGGCTGCATCCGCGTCCGCATCACGCCCATCTGCAGGTTCCCGGTCAGGCGGTCTAAGTCATTAGACGCTCCGGCTAGCTCCTCCATGAGCTCGTGCGACGATCCATGTTCTTTCAGCCGGCGCGTCAGACTCGATACACGATTCTTGGTAAGAACGAGTTGGCCTACCAGGTTCAGCATGGCTTCAAGGCGGCTAACCTCCACACGAATGGTCTGCTCGACTGGGGCACGCCGTGTCGCCGGGGCGGCTGCGCTTCCGGTGTTGTCCTTCGCCTCGTCGGCCGATGGGGAAGCAGCGGCGGGCGACGTGAATTGCTCGCGCGGCGTCGACTTCAAAACGCCGTCCGCCTGCAGTATCACCGTTGGGTCGTCGCTGTCGGGATCGACCGGATCGTCGGCCACAAGGGTGTCGGTCAGCAGGGTCGTCACATTGGCGGTGAGCGTGTCCAAAGGCCAGACCAGGCGCTTGCTTCGAGCGAGCGCGTCGGCCTGCAACTCAACCAAGTGGCGGATTGCTCCGAGTCGTGCGAGCAGTGCCGCAGTCGGCTGCTCCGAAAGATCAGGCAGACTGGCGCTGGCCTTGGTGAGCAGTTTGACGAGTGCAGCAAGGTTCTCAAGCTCGAAAAATTCGGCCGTGCGGCCCAAGGCACCGGCCGTCTCGCCCAGATGTTCCCCGGCATCAGCGCGAGTCGCGGGCTGTCGGGCGGTCTCAATACATTGCTCAATCTGCGCCCCGACGTCACGCAGATCGTCAACCATGAACCCCAGCAGATCCTGCTTCTGCGAGGGCAGGTCCAGCGAAACTTCCTCGGCGTCGCTCGTTGCAGGCTCGACTTCCTTCGAGTCAGAGGGGGCGGCACCGTTTTGGGAACCCTCGCCAGCCGCATCGCCATCAATCAGTGACTGAAGATCTTCTATGAGTTGTGGCGGACATGGCGGAACCGGCTCGCCGGCGGCAAGCGCGTCGGCCATGCTGCGGAGCACGTCGACGCTCTTGAGCAACAGGTCCATCACGTGAGGCGTGACGACGATTTCACCCTTACGTAGTCGATTCAACGCGTCTTCGGCCACGTGCGCAAAACTGGTGACGATGGTGAGGCCGAGGAAGCCCGCCGCTCCCTTTACCGTGTGCAGGGCTCGGAAGATCGAATCGAGAAGACCAGCAGCTTCATCTTTTCCGGCGGATTCAAGACGAACCATGTCGGCATCCAACTGCTCCAGCAGCTCGCCTGTCTCCGTGAGAAAATCCTGCATCAGTTCCGCGTCGAAATCAGACATGGCGGGGCTCCGAAAAGCTTGACCGGGCAGCGGGTGTCGGCACCGGTGTGTAGGCGAATGACTCAGCCAGCGGCAGCGGCGCGAACTGCGCGCTGACGTGGCGCAGCGTCTCGCTGTGGCCGATAAAAAGCGTGCCGTCCGCCGCAAGCTGGTTGTTGAACACCGAAGCGCAATGCGATTTCATCGCGTCGTCGAAGTAGATCATCACATTGCGACAGAAGATGATGTCGAACGTTCCGTAACGGCGTGCGGCGTGGGCATCCTTGAGATTCAGGCGATCGAACCGCACCATCTCCTAGATGTCCGGCCGAATCTGATAGAAGTTTTCCGACGCCGTGAAGTATCGGCTGAGCACTAGCGGGTCAGCATTGCGCACACTGTGCGCGGCATAGCGACCGGCCTCCGCGGCCAGCAGCACGCGCTCGGAGATGTCGGTGCCGAGGATCTCCACACGCCAATCGGCAAGACGAAGGCCGAGCGTGCGATGGATCTGAATGGCAAGGGTGTACGGCTCCTCTCCGGTGGAACAGGCACACGACCAGATGCGTAGTTGACGCGTTGCCTTCCTCGCCTCGAGCATCGCGGGGAGAACCTGCTTTTCAAATACGTCGAGTTGCGGCGGATTACGAAAAAAGCTGGTTTCGTTGATGGTGATGCGGTCAAACATCTCCTGGAATTCGACGTCGCGGTACGGGCCAATGGTCAGAAACGCGAGGTATTGGTCAAAGTCGTCCAGGTGCAGTTCCTCAAGCCGGCGGGAGAGGCGCGTCTCCAGCACGTACTTGCGCGAGGGCTGAAAGTGAATGCCGGCGCGGTCGTAGATGAGCTTGCGAAGGCGTTCGAACTGTGCGTCGCTGATGGTGAGCGTCTGCGTGGTCATGGTGTTACTCGGCGTCAGGGGTTTCTGCTGCACCGTTGCCGCGAGCTTCCACGCCGGCCGTAGTGGTGCTGACAAAGAGCCGGGGCAGATCCAGGAGGATAAGCAGGCCCTGTTGGAGCTTGCCCACGCCTCGGACATAGTCGCTTTCGGGACTCGGTTCGATGATGGACGCGTCGATGCGGAAGACCCGGTCCACGCGATCGACGATGAAACCAAGCGTGCGCCCGTCCAGGTCAACCACGACAATGCGTTTGTCCTTGGACGTATCGCCGACCGGCAGGTCAAAGCGTTTGCGCAGATCGACGATGGGAATCATGCGGCCGCGGAGGTTGAGCACCCCTTCGACGCAGGGTGGACTCTGGGGGACGCAGGTGATGGGCATCATCCGGATGATTTCCTGAACGGTCAGGATGTCGATGCCGAAGTTTTCCGCACCCACTTGGAACGTGACCAGTTGCAATTGGCCTTCCTCGGTTCCAGCGGCTGCGTCCTGCCGCTGGTCGCAGGCCTGGGTCGGCTCCTGCGCGTCGCTGTCGGAGGGGGCAGTGTTAAGGGCTGTCATAACGTTTCCTGTTTCGGTTAGGAGATCTTGAGGGGGGTATCAGGCTGCACGGCTGGGATGCACGACCGATCGCCGGGCTCCGCCGTCGTGAGGGCGATCGCCTGAATCGAGGCGGAAGCGTGAGATCATCGCCTGGAGTTGCTCGGCTTTGGCTGAGAGTTGAGCCGCCGCGGAGACCGCTTGGTTGGAACCTTCGCTAGTCTGGCGTGCGACGGCGGCGATGGACTCAACATTCCGGCCAACCTGCTCGCTTGCGGCGGATTGCTCCTCGGCCGCTGCGGCAATCGACTGAATCATCGCCGCAACATCGCGTGCACTGGTGACGATCCGATGCAGGCTGTCGCCCGCTGCCGTGGCACGCTCCACGCCCTGCTGAACGCGCTCGGTCCCCGTGTTCATCCGCTGGACAGCGCCGTTGGTCTCAGCCTGGATCGCGTGAATCGACTGCCCGATCTCTTCGGTCGCCTTGGTCGTGCGATCGGCCAGCTTGCGCACCTCGTCGGCGACCACGGCAAACCCACGGCCATGCTCGCCTGCTCTCGCCGCTTCGATCGCGGCGTTCAGTGCCAGAAGGTTAGTCTGCTCGGCAATGTCGTTGATGACTTCAATGATCTGTCCAATCTGTTCACCACGCTTTCCGAGTTCCTGCACGCTGGCAGCACCAGCGCTCACCGCATCCCGAATGGACTCGATGTCTTCAACAGTCTGGCTGACGACTCGCCCTCCGTCCTCGGCGACCTTGCCGGAATCGGCGGCGTTGCTGGCAGCGTCGGCGCTCTTGCGTGCGACCTCGACGACGGAGCTGTTCATCTGCTCAATGGCCGCGGAAATCTGAGTCACCTGCTGATTCTGCTCACCTACGCCTGCCGCCATCTCTTCGCTTGAGGCGGCAATTTCCGTCGCGGCACTGGCGACTTCCTGCGTCGAACTGGAGACCTGCGTGAGCACCTCAC
This sequence comes from Phycisphaeraceae bacterium, assembly GCA_040905565.1. GTDB lineage: Bacteria > Planctomycetota > Phycisphaerae > Phycisphaerales > Zrk34 > JBBDRF01. The sequence continues at coordinate 55,554 of JBBDRF010000085.1, forward strand.
GGAGCGTGGTCACGAAGGCATTGAAGCAGCGTCCCAGCTTGCCGACCTCATCGTCGGAGTGCACATCCACCTGTAGCGTTAGATCGCTGGAGTCCTGGATATGCTGAATGCGCGAAATCAGCTGCGCGATCGGCTGACTGAGCATGCGTCGCATGAGCCAGACGAGCAGGACAACCGCGACCGCCATGAGCGGGATCGTCCAGGCGAGCCCGCTCCAGATGAAGCCCGCCACCTGCGCATCCGTTTCGTCCAGAGGCATCACGACGTGATAGGAGCCGTGGGTGTCGCCGATGCGCCAGCCTTCCATTTCATAGCCGAGCATGTCCAGCCCTCCCGGATTCGTCGTGGCGGGCGTGCCGTGACACGACATGCAATCGGCAGTGAGCTTGATGGCACGCATGTAATGCATGGCGTTGGTTTCAGGATCGACCCGCGCAATTGCGTTTTCCCCGCCGCTGGTCGTCGCGTCGTAGAGGTCGCGGAGCATCGTGTCCTCGAACGAGCCGGGCGTCGGTTCGTTATCGGGATTGCGCGCGTTGAAGGCAGAGATGCGGAAGTCGATGTTCTCCCGCCTCGCCGCTTCCTCAGCCGAAGTCCATCCCACCACGATGGGCAATGTGCTGAACACCGCAGCTTCAGAAAGAGGCCGGCCCGCGTCCCGCGTCGTCTTCAGATCTGCCTCCAGGAAGTGCTGATCGAAAGCGCCCAAGTCGTAGATTTTTGAGGCGTGGTTTTTCGCTTCATCTGCTACGGCGGTAAAGGCGGCCGCGCGTTCGGCCATATCATCCAGCGCGGCGTCCGAGAAGCCTCGTACAAAAATGACATAGTTAATCGCCACGACACATACAAGCAGCGTAAGTGTGGCGGCGATGATTCTTAACCCGAGACTGCTGTTTTGTAGACGTTTGAACATCGTGTGCTTCCTCCAGTGGTGCGTGTTTCTCGGGTGAATCCCGAAGTTTTCTGTCGCGTTACCCGTCTAGATCGGGCCGCCTTGACGCATTCACCAGAGGGATTAGCCTTCCGAGCGGCAGAGGGAAAACCCTCTGCCGCTCGGGCATTCCCCTACGCTTCCGTGCCGTATATAATCTCAATGTGCGCCAAAATAATAGATCGTCCGGGCACCCAATCACACCATGAAGTAGTGGCTGCAGATGGTGTGGCGTGAGCTTTGATGTTTCTGAAAGACCATTACCTTTATCAGGCATTGGCGTGAGCATTAGACACACTCGAAGCAATGCAAAGACGCTGACGCAAGCACAGATGTCAGCCGTCGTCGAGGCTGCTCATGACGCCATCGGCATCGCCGACGCCGCCGGACGCATCATTTATTTCAACAGCGCGGGTCGACGCCTCATCGGCGTCGCAGAGGATGCGGAGCTTTCCAACACGCGGATTGCCGACTATCACCCGCCATGGGCTGCGGACCTGATTCTCCGGGAGGGCCTGCCGGCTGCGACACGCGATGGAAGCTGGCAGGGTGAAACCGCACTTCTCACACGGGAGGGGGCGGTGATTCCAACATGGCAGGTGATTGTGGCGCATCAGCGGCCTGAGGGAGAGGTAGATTTTTACTCGACGATCATGCGTGACCTGACCGATCGGCGGAAGATCGAACGACTCCTGGAAGAGGCGCACACCGAGTTAGAGTCCCGCGTGGCCGCACGGACCGCCGAACTTGAGCGTATCAACGCTGAGCTCCAAGCTCAGATTGCCGAGCGTCGTCAGGCGGAACTCCTGCTCAAGCAGAGCCAGGACAAATTGGCCGAGGCCCATCGAATCGCCAAGCTTGGAAACTGGGAGTGGCACGTTGCCAGTAATCAGCTGCATTGGTCTGACGAGGTGTACCGCATTTTTGGCCTGAATCGCAAAAGCTTCGCCGCCACGTACGACAGCTTCGCTTGAGCATGCGGTCGCCGAAGCCTTGCAGGGCGAAACGCCTTACTCAATCTACCATCGCGTGACTCGGCCTGACGGGACGATCCGGACGGTTCATGAACAGGGGGAAGTGATACGGGATGCAGACGGCCGGCCTCTCCGAATGGCAGGCACCGTGCAGGATGTGACTGAGCAGGTGCAGGCCGAGCAGGCCCTGCGGGCAATCGTGCAGGGCACGGCTGGTGCGACGGCGGAGAACTTTTTCGAACTGCTCGTCGAGCACCTTTCACTCGCACTGGATGTGCGATACGTGGTCGTGGCGCAGCTGGTGTCGTGGTCATCAAGGGCCGAACTGCGAATGGAAACGCTGGGCGTGTGGTCACGAGAATCTCTGGCGGAAAACTTTAACTACGAAATCTCCGAAGGCCCATGCCAGTTCATTACCGAGCGACGCGAGTTTCACTGCCCCCGAGACCTTCAGGGCAAGTTCCCTCACAACCGACGGCTGGTGGCGATGGACGCTCAGAGCTGCGTCGGCGTGCCGCTGCTCGGTCGTGACGAGCGCGTCATCGGAGCACTGCTCGTCTTTGATGATAAGACGATGACGGACATCGGCGTGGTGATGCCGATTATCCGTATGTTCGCCGTGCGGGCCGCTGCGGAGATCGAACGGATGCTTACCGAACAGCGTGTCCGAGGCCGCGAACGTGAACTCGCCCACGCGGCCAGACTGGGTACGGTCGGGTCGCTGGCGGCCGGGCTGGCGCATGAGTTGAACCAGCCTTTATGCTCCATCGCCAACTACGCACGTTCTTCGATTCGACGACTTGCCGCGGGCGATGAGGACCGCGAAGGATTGGTCGACGATCTTAAACGCGCCGCCGACCAGGCTGAGCGAGCCGGTCAAATCATCCGCAAGCTCAAGGCACTTGTTGCCGATCGTCCGCCTCATAAAGCCGTCGTTGATGCGAGGCAACTTCTCACCAGCAGCGCTGACTTCATCGCCACCGAGGCACGCCAGCGCAAGGTGAAGGTCGTCCTGGATATGCCTGACCAACCATTGTACATCAACGCCGATGAGATCCAGCTTGAGCAGGTGGTGCTGAACCTAATACAGAACGCGCTTGAGGCAATGACTGCGACGCCGCCGGAGAATCGCCTGCTGATCATCGGTGCACACAGGCGCGACAAGTTCGTCCAGGTTTCCGTCCGCGACCACGGCGTTGGGCTCAGACGCGATCAGGCGGAGCGCATCTTTGAATCATTCTTCACCACGCGGAAAGACGGATTGGGGCTGGGACTGTCGATCAGTCGCAGCATCATCGAAGCGCACGACGGGTGCGTTTGGGCAAGCACCGAAAGCGCACCTGGCACAACCTTGCAGTTCACCATCCCCGCCCATCCGGCAACGGCTGGGGACTAGTTAACTTTGGATGACTCCGATTACAGGGAGAAGTGATGGTTGAAGAGAAGTCTACGCCTGTCGTGACGGTCGTGGATGATGATCCGGAAGTGCGACGGTCGCTGGGCCGCCTGATAGGCTCGGTAAAGCTCGATGTGACGATGTTCGGTTCGGTGGCGGATTTCAGGAGGGATTTCGACCCGTCGCGACCGGGCTGCATCGTCCTTGATATGCGCCTGCCCGACAGCAGCGGAATCGATCTCCTTGAAGAGTTGCGGTCTGCTGCGATGACGATGCCTGTCATCATCATCACCGCATATGGCGACGTCGCCTCTGCGGTGCGCGCCATGCACGCCGATGCGCTTGATTTTCTCGAGAAGCCGTTCAACGACCAGGTGTTTCTCGGACGCGTTCAGCAGGCGATCAGGCTTGATGCAGCACGAAGGGAGCAACAGGTTGAACGTGAGGATGTTCGCAGCCGCGTCGCCGCCCTCACCACCCGTGAGCGGCAAGTGATGGAACTCGTCGTCATGGGCAAAAGCAACAAGATGGTCGCCGCCGACCTGGGCATTTCCCAGAAGACAGCGGAGAATTACCGAGCCCACCTGATGAGCAAAATGAAGGCAGAATCGTTGGCCGAACTCGTGAGATTGGCGATGAGGGACCAACCGAAAACTTAGTCGCACACCAGCGATCCAGAGTGTAAGTACCCTCACTCTGGGGGTAAATCCCTATCCACAGGCGATCGACCTTCGCCGATCTGTTGGTTTAGACACCGGCAGGCATGTGCACACGGAGGTCTCGCAGCATGCAACGACGATCAAGATGTAACCTCATTGTTCTCACACCCCGTCATCGATGTCAGGTCACGGATGACCTGTTCAAACTGATCGATGAACTTGCGAGCGAGGCCGCCTTCGACGTCGGCAGACGTGAGGGCGCCCCGCAGGACGCCCGTGTGGCTTGGTTCACGGATGCTGCCAAGGCATGCAGGACGTTTGAGGCGAAAGCGCGGAGAAAACATGCCTGCGCCGGCTTGTTCGTTGTGCTGCGAGATGAGAACGATCTTGATGCGGACGTCGAGCGGCTGCTCGAGCGGGCGGAAGCCTCGCGCCATGAATCGCCGCTGTTCGTGCTCGTCCACCATGATGCGGCGTCGGCTGTCGCACGCCACGTCGCCGACTTGAGCGCTAGAGTGCAGACACTGCCCTATCCGCTGACAAGCGTGGCGGCGGTGCAGCTTGCAACAAGCTTCGTCATCGCCGCGTCTCAGCGGGCCACAACGCGCCACCAGCGACGTCACCAGCGCGTCAAGCGCGACCTACAACAGCTTCGTTCCGCACTGGATCACCATGCGATCGTCGCCATCACCGATGCGTCAGGCACCATCCTTGACGTCAATGCCAAGTTCTGCGAATTGAGCCAGTATAGGCGTGACGAACTGATCGGCCGCGATCATCGTGTCGTCAATTCAGGCCATCACGGCCGGCAGTTTTGGTCGAGCATGTGGGCGACAATCAGTCGTGGAGATGTCTGGTCCGGTGAGGTGTGCAATCGCGCTCGCGACGGCAGCCGGTACTGGGTTCAGACGACAATCGTGCCGCTGTGCAACAGTCGAGGCCGAATCACAAGGCATTTGGCCATCCGCACCGACGTCACACAGGGTAAACAAGTTGAGCACGCGCTCAGCAGCGCCCAACAGGAACTTGAGGAGCGCGTTGCAGAACGCACCCAGGCATTGCAGGCGAGTCGGGAACGTTATGCGTTGGCCGCACGTGGTGCGAACGACGGGCTGTGGGATTGGGATCTCACCAGCGATGAAATCTATTACGCCGAACGCTGGAAGTTGATGCTCGGGTACAGCGATTTGGAAATTTCGGACAAGCCCGAGGAGTGGTTCAGCCGGGTGCATCCCGCCGACGTTCAGCAACTTCTGGCGGACATCGAGGTGCACCGACAGGTGGCTAGCGACCATTTTCACAACGAGCATCGTTTGCGACGGCGGGACGGCAGCTACGCATGGATGCTCTGCCGAGCACTGGTGGTGCGGGATCAGAGCGGGCAGGCGATTCGGTTGGTGGGATCCATCGCGGACATCACCACACGCCGCGCCGCTGAGGATCAGTTGCGTTACAAGTCGCTTCACGATGACTTGACGGACCTGCCCAACCGGGCGCTCTTTAATGAACGCCTTGACGCCTGCATTCGCCGCGCCCACCATAACCCCAGCCACCGGTTTGCCGTGGTATTTCTTGACCTTGATCGGTTTAAGCTGATCAACGACTGCCTCGGCCACGACGTCGGCGATCAACTGCTTAAACAGGTTGCGCAGCGTTTGCGACAGGCGGTAACGGCAAGCGACGCTTCCACGCCACGCATCCGCACCTATCATACGGTGGCGCGTATGGGCGGCGACGAATTCACAGTCATCCTCGACGGAATTGGCGAAACCGAAGCCGTTGAGCGCATCGCAGATGCGATTCAAGCTAACCTCAGCCGCCCCTTCCGCATCGGTCCGCATGAGGTCGTCACCAGTGCCAGCATGGGCATTCGGATGAGCCAGCCGCCCGACCAGGCGACCGACACCCCCCTCGACGCGGACAACATCCTACGCGACGCCGACACGGCAATGTACACAGCCAAGGCGAGAGGCAAAGCCCAGCATGCCATCTTCGGGCAGGACATGCATCAGCAGGTGCGCAGCCGCATGGAACTGGAGCGAGATCTACGCAACGCGCTCGCGCTCGGGCAACTGAGGCTGAATTACCAGCCGATCATCTCGCTGGAAAGCGGCGACGTCCGCGGCTTCGAAGCCCTGCTCCGATGGCATCATCCGGTGCGGGGCGATATCTCGCCGGCCACGTTCATTCCCATCGCGGAGGAGTTGGGCATCATCGTGGAGATCGGTGCTTGGGTTTTACGCCAGGCTTGTATGCAGTTGAACGCATGGTCGCAACGGGTGCCTGATGCGGCGATGCTGAGTATGAGCGTGAACCTCTCCCGCCGACAGTTACTCGATCCGGATTTCCTGAAGGTTGTTGATGAAATTCTCAGTCAGGCAGAGATTCACCCCAGCCAAGTGAATCTCGAGATTACCGAAAGCTTGATCGTCGATGATCCGCAGACGTTCACGGGAACGCTCAACCTTCTACGTGAGCTGGGCGTCGCTTTGCACATGGACGACTTCGGAACAGGTCACTCGTCGCTGAGTTGCCTGCACCGCTTCCCACTGGACGCGTTAAAAATCGACCGGGCGTTCATCCACAACATGGGACAGAGGGCTGACTACGCCGCCGTGGTTCAGGCCATTGTCACCCTGGCGCACAATCTAAACATGCGGGTGATCGCGGAGGGCGTAGAACTGCCCGAGCAACTCGCGCAGCTTCAGGCGCTCGAGTGCGACGATGCGCAAGGTTGGCTTCTCTCGGCCCCCTTATCAGCCGCCGATGCCGAAGCCTTCCTCCGCGAACCGATCCCGTTCGCGCGCTCGGCATGAGCGTGCCTTGGTCGCTGGCCAACCACCACGTCACACTTCTTTTCTATCGTTGATCATGTGCGCTATTCAAGCGGGCCGACCCACCATCTTGGCGGCTTACTTCTCCACGATACTCAGCGCCTTCGCCGTCGCCTTGTCCACTGCATCCAACATTGTTCCTCCATACGCGCGCGGTTCAGCGAGCGATGTCTAGGTGATGTCGTCTAGTTTCCGCTTCGCCATCCGGCGGCGGTCGCTCTTGGACAGCGACATCAGCCGGACCAGGTGCTCACGGGTGACCGGGTGCGGCCCCTTGCGGCAGGTCTTGATCAGGTGCTCAAGTTGGTTTGGCGTGCACCCACGATCCGGATCGGCGAACTTCCGGACTCTCCCGAGCATCGTAGGGGTGAGGCCAGCTTTCTTCGCAGCTTTCGCTGCCTCACCGCTGTGGAACCTACTGGGGTGATCCTCAAGGCTCTGCAGCCCGATCTCGTAGAACTGCTCAATCGAGTCGGCCGCCTTCTGAGGATCCATGACACGAATTCCCCGGCCACCCCTCCGCCTGGCACGCGGCTTTCTCCCAGCGCTGCTGCGTCGATCTTCTTTGCCATGCCTCTGTCTCCCGCTAAAGATTGTTCGTCACCGCCGTGGTCTCAGCCTGCTGCGCTGGGGCCGAGATGATGTTAACAAACCGTCGTGGTTGTGGGGTGTTCGGCACGAGTCGGTACGGATTCTGGTGCAGGCCGCCTCTGACATTTCATGATGTTAACATCAGGAAAATGGCGGGCGTGCCGGTCGAGGCGGTCTCAGCCGGTTGGGGCAAAACGCTGATATATTGTCACGACGACTGCCTTCGACGTTGGCTCAAGCCCAACGCCTGGCAACCGCACCCACTCCGCCACGCCAAGCCACCGCCCCCGCTTTGCGACCACAGCTGGGCCTCGTCGCCCAGCGCGAAGGTGATCAACCGGGAGCGGTGCGTGAGACGACGGCAAAAAGATTCGGAACAAATCTCAAATTCGACGTTCCGGAAGATCCGGTTTCCGCATCATCTCTATAGACGAAGCGAAATTTTCTGTGGAAGAGACTGCAGATGGGCGTGTCACGAATCGTGGAAGAGACGGGCGTCGGCTCGGACGAAGGCGGGTGCCTCAACGGCCTGCGGCATTGGATGCGGATCACGGCGCGGTGCCTACAGCGATCGCTGCCCGTTCTTGATGAAGGCGATGCCCCACGGCCCTCGCTGCCCCAGTCGTGGAAGCCCAGATCACTTGACAGATCAATCCGCGCCACCCCAAACCCCACCGAAAGGGCCCGCTCGCGCAACAGCTCAAGAAGATGGGTCTTGCCGTGCCCGTAGGGACCTTCGTAGAAGCGGCAGGTCGAGCCGCCTTGCGCAACGATGTCCGAGAAAACCTCTTGCTCGAAATGGTCGATGTACTCACCCGTTCCCACTTCCAAGAGCGCCGCCGCCCCCGGTTCGCTCCGGGACACGGTGTCCGATGAATTGATGAGACGAAAGGAGCCCGATGAATTCGGCGATGACCCGAGCGTTGGTGAGTGTATGTTTCGTACTGGCGCCGCTGACGGCGGCGCAGGCGGAGGACAATCCGGTCCGGCCGAACATTGTGTTCATTCTTGCCGACGATCTGGGCAAGGAGTGGGTCAGCGCCTACGGCGCGGAGGATATCGAGACGCCGCAGATCGACCGCATGGCGGAAGAGGGGATGATGCTTCACAGCGCGTACGCGATGCCGCAGTGCACGCCGACGCGGGTGAGCTTTCTGACGGGGCAGCTCCCGCACAACCACGGGTGGGTGAACCACTGGGACGTGCCGCGTTGGGGCAGCGGCGCGCACTTTGACCCGGAGATGAACAACTCGCTGGCGAAAATCCTGCGCGATGCGGGGTATGCCACGGCGGCGTCGGGCAAATGGCAGGTGGATGACTTCCGTGCGAACCCGGACGCGATGGACGACGCGGGGTTTGACGACTGGGCGATGTGGACGGGCTTTGAGTCGGGCAACTCGGCCAGCTCGCGGCGGTACTGGGATCCGTACATCCACACGCGCGAGGGCAGCAAGACCTACGAGGGGGAGTTCGGCCCGGACATTTACGCGAACTTCCTGCTGGATTTCATGGAGGAGCACAAGGGCGCGGGCGAGCCGTTCTTTGTGTACTACGCGATGGCGCTGCCGCACACACCGTTTGTGACCACGCCGGATGAGCCGGACGCCGAAGGCCGGCGCGCCAAGCACAAGGCGATGACGCGGTACATTGACAAGCTGACGGGCAACTTTGTGGACAAGGTGCGTGAGGGGGATTTTGATCGGCCGACGCTGGTGATCTTCACCACGGACAACGGCACGGTGGGCTCGATCCGCGCGACGATCAACGGCCGTCAGGTGCGCGGCGGCAAGACGGCGCTGGATGAGATGACGGGGACGGCGATGCCTTACATCGCGTGGGGCCCGGGGCTGGTGCCCGAGGGCGTGGAGTCGCACCAGATCACCGACGAGGCGGACGTGCTTCCGACGCTCGCGGAACTGGCCGGCGCGACGGTACAACACACGCAACTGCTGGGCGGCCTGCTCAACCACTACGAGCGGAACGCGGCGTAAGTGCCTTATCTGGCGGTGCACCTCAGTTGCTGCGCACTGGCATGGCATTCGATATAAATCCAAAAAAAGGCTTGCTCCACCCACCACGACGGCCTAGGATTAACTCGAGAAATCATGTCTTGATTTGCGTTTATGCGGTTGTCGTAATCTGGCCCTCTGTGTTGTAAGAGGGGGCGAAACTAAGGAGTCGCTACGAATCTTCCGAAGACAGACGCCATCACTTCTCCGTCCTCCCTTCGTGTTGGAAAGCCTCGCGGGCTGTTCAACAAGTTTACGCTTATCGAACTACTCGTGGTGGTGGGCATTATCGCTTTGTGAACGGCGGGACGGCTAACGGGATGCTGGCGTTCACGTCACCCGATGTTATGGACTTCGTCATGCAGTACCTCATGCCCGACATGAGTCCGGACATTTACAGCGCGACGGGCAACGTGGTGGCGCATTGTCCGACCGACCAGTACCTACGTTCCGTCGTGGATCGGGGCTCGGCGAGCGGCTACTTCGAGAGTGGGTTGATCGGCTATTTTTATCTTCCGGGGCAGCGGCCGCCGCATTCCCAGGTGAGCTGGCAACCGGGCATTCGGCAGTGGGCGACGAAACGACAGTTCGACGGCCCCTACGCCGACGCGCCCATCACGGCCGACCACTACCAGCGCGATCCCAACGGCAGGCTCTGGCAAGATGGCAACTCGGACATTCCCACCGCCAGCCACGTCACCGGCCGAAGCACGGACGACCCGCTCGGCAGCAATCTCCTGTTCGAAGATGCCAGCGTTAGTTGGCGTAACGTGCAGGAGATCGAGCACGGCGCGACGCACACCGGCAACTCCTACCTGCAGTTCTTGCGCATCCATGTGCCGGGGCTTGCCTCGCAGTGACGGCACACGGCACCACGCGCTCGCAAAACGCGGATTCGGGCCGCACAATCGTGGAATCAAGAGGTAGAATCAGTCACGACAAGTTGGTGACACACGCGCAGGACCGATCAGTCGTTTTCCCGCTTATTGCCACACGAAAGGTGCTTCATGCAAACGGATCGCTTACCCCGCAGGAGGATGAGGACCACGCTGTCACAACTCTTGACGATCGTCGTCGCTCTGGGGGTTCTCAGCGTTCATCCGCTCGCTGCCGACAAGGCGGCCGAGCCCACGACCGATCTCAAGCCTTACAGCGAACTGGTCGTCAGCGACGATCCGGTTGCCTACTGGCAATTGAACGAAGAGCCGAGCGAAGTCGTTATTGAGCCCTACCGCGGCAGCGAAGCGCTGCGAGGTCAGGCGCAGGGTTTTATCAGCCTGAGCGAGCCGGGTCCTCGTCCCGAAGCCGAGGGCACGGGCTTTCCCGCGTTCTCGGCCGACAACACCGCCGCCAACTTCGACGGGCTCGGCAGCCACATCGCCGTTGACGATGATGGCTCGTTAACCTTTGGCCACGGTGACACCATCACCGCCGAGGCCTGGGTGAATCCCGACAGCGGCAACGGCGCAAATTCGTACATCGTCGGAAAAGGCCGCACGTTCAACAGCGGCTTCAGCCAGACGAATCAGAACTGGGCACTTCGCCTTCACGATGGCGGCAGCCGCATCGGTTTTCTCTTCCGTTCCGCAGCCGAGCATGACACCGCCGAGCAGACGCACACCGATGAATGGCATCGCTGGACGAGCGACCGGGGCCTCACGCCGGGTGCCGGTTGGCACCATATTGCTCTGACCTACACCTTCGGCGAGCCCGACAGCATCCAGGGCTACATCAACGGCGAGCCCGTCGACGGCGAATGGGACATGGGAGGCCCGACGACCAGCGGGCCAGTCGTCGACGGCGACCAGGTCTGGCTCGGCTCGGCCATGGGCGGACACCGCGGAAACAGTTTCGATGGGGGCCTCGACGAAGTCGCCATCTACCGCAAGGCGCTCCCGGCTGAGCGGATCGCCGCTCGGTACGAATTCGTGCCTCCACCCTCCGTCGCGGCCGGCCCTGCCCCCAACGATGCCGTGCGCGTCGAGATCCTTGAGGGTGTGCCCAACCGTGAGTGGGATTTCCGACGCCCCGCGCCGGTGCAGACCTACAAACAGGACGCCATGGCGTTCATCGAACTGCCGCGTAAATACAATGAGAAGGGACTGATTATTGATCGTTCGGCGCCCTACATGGTCCGGGCAAACACCCGCGTCAATCTCCCCGCCGGCGAATACCAGATGCTGCTGCGTTCCCTCAACGGCGCGCGCCTGTACATGGACGGCGAAGAGTTGGCGACGACCAACTTCAACCGGCTCGGCGGCCATGCTCACCATGACGTTGAGCCTTTGCCGACCACCGACGTTGATCGCATGCCGAAAGTTCGGCAGATTCCCGCAGCCCACAGCGAACGCTTCGTCGCCATCACGACCGACGGTGGCGAGCACGAGTTCAAGATCGAAGCGTTCATCGGTGGCCCGCAGCAACGCTTCGACGTGGGCGAACTCGTCGTGGCCATCGCCACCGCCGACGGGCCCTTCCATCTGCTCAGCCCCCACAGCCACGGATCCGTCCTTCTGACGGATCAGGGGTGGCGTGAGTACGGCCAGCAGCAGCGCCTGTTTATCCGCGACCTGAACACGGAACGTCGCGCCGAAGTCGGCGCTCGCGAGGCTGAGTACTGGACCCAGCGGCACGAGTTCATCCGCAATGAACTCGCCGAGTCTCCGCTCCCGTCGGCGCCCTCCGTGAGCGACACATCGGCGGTCTTCAACGACATCGATCGCTACATCAACGCTCGACTTGAAGAGGCGGGCATCGATCCGGCTCCGCTGGCCAACGACTACCAGTTCCTCCGTCGGCTGGCGCTGGACACCGTCGGCGTCGTGCCGAGCCCGGAAGAGATCGAAGAGTTCTTCGCTGACCCGCCGGAGACCCGCCGCAGCAAGGCGATCGACCGATTTTTAGCCGATCCGCGCTGGGCGGATAACTGGGTAGGCTATTGGCAGGACGTACTCGCGGAGAACCCGCCGCTCATCAATGCCGCTCTTAACAACACGGGCGCGTTCCGGTGGTACCTTTATGAGGCGATGCTTGATAACCGTCCTATGGATCGCTTCGCCACTGAGTTGGTGATGATGGAGGGGTCGCTGCACTACGGCGGCCCAGCCGGGTTCGGCCGGGCGACTCAGAACGACGTGCCGATGGCTGAGAAGGCGCACACCCTTTCGCAGGCCTTCATGGGGATGGAGATGTCCTGCGCCCGTTGCCATGACGCTCCCTTCGGCGACGTGAAGCAGGAGGACGTCTTCGCCATGGCTGCCATGCTGGGGCGGTCGGCCCAGACTGTTCCCGTCAGCAGCAGCGTGCCCGGCACCGAGGCGGAGCTTCAACGCATGCTTATCGACATCACGCTTCCGCCAGGCTCCAGCGTCGAGCCGTTCTGGCCGTTCGATGAAATTCTCGATGGCGACGTAGATGGTCTCTCTCGCCTGATGGATCGCAACCCCAACGACACCCGCGCCAGGCTCGCCGGCCTGATGACCTGGCACCGGAACCAGCGCTTTGCACCCGTCGTGGCGAACCGCATCTGGCGCCGCTACATCGGCTTCGGCCTGGTCGAGCCCGTTGACAACTGGCAGGACTTCGAGCCTTCGCACCCGGAACTGCTGGCGTACTTGGCGCGCGAGCTCAAGATGAGTGGTTATGACCTCAAGCACATGGCACGCCTCATCTTTGAAAGCCACACCTATCAGCGGGCGGTGGTCGATCACAAAGCCGAGCCTGTCGACCAGTTCACCCACCTTTACGCGTCTCCTCCGCGGCGGCGTATGACGGCCGAGCAGGTTGTAGACTCGCTCTTTGCCGTCGCAGGCAAGCGATTCGACGCCGGCCCCCTCACGCACGATGCTCACAGCGGCCGGCCCGTAACCAGCATGAACCATCTGGGTGTGCCCGAGCGAGCGTGGCACATGACCACGCTGGCCAACGAACGGGACCGCCCGTCGCTCAATCTGCCGGTGGCGCAGACGATCGTCGAAGTGCTCGAAGCCTTCGGTTGGCGTGGCAGCCGCCCCAACCCGCTGACAGTGCGGTCCCCGATGCCCAGCGTTCGGCAATCCGCACTGATGGCCAACGGTGTGCTCTCGCGTCGCATCACCGGCCTCTCAGAGCAGAGCGCCTTCACCGCGATGGCCCTCAGCGCTGAAGATCCGGAGCAATTCATCGACGATCTGTTCATGCGGATTCTTAGTCGGGAACCGTCGTCCGAAGAACGTGCTGTCTTCAGAGACATGGTCGCTGACGGCTTTGACAACCGGGTCGTCGCGAATCCACCTGCCGTCGAGTACGTGCATGAACGGCGGGAAAAGGTTACCTGGCGTAACCACTTGAGTCCGGAGGCCAACGACATCAAGCTCGCTATCGAACGCGAAATCAGACTCGGTGACCCGCCTACCGCCCGTCTCGAATCCGCCTGGCGGGAACGGGCGGAGGACGTAGTCTGGACCCTCATCAACAGCCCAGAGTTCCTTTTTGTACCGTGACTCCGAATCGGCGCCACTTATCGGTGCCACTTAGAAGGATATGACCATGAGCCATGATCGCTTCGATTCCTCGCGGCGAGACTTCCTCGCAGCAAGTGCGGCCACCGGCGCAGCAGCATTGGCAGGAGGCCATCCCGGACTGCTGAGTTCTGCCCAGGCCGATCCGCAGGTTTACGGCAAGGCTGAGCACTGCATCTTTCTCTGGCTTACCGGTGGTATGGGACAGATTGATACTTTCGATCCCAAGCCCAAGATGGGTGTCCCCGAGAAGCGGGAGCCGGGCTCTTACTACGAGAGTATCCCGACAGCTATCCGCGGCGAGAAGGTCTGCAAGCACCTGCCGAGGGTTGCCGAGAGACTCGACCGCTTCAACGTGCTCCGGACCGTCAATCACAACGAGATTGACGAACACGCGGCGGCCACCAACCGGATGCATACCGGTCGCCCCACCACGGGCTCGATCGTCTATCCGTCAATCGGTTCGATTGTCGCCCACGAGAAGGGCGACGGCGGTGACGCGGTTCCCCGTTACGTTCTCATCGGCTACCCCAGCGTCTCCCGCGGACCTGGCTTCCTCGGTGCCGAAGCAAACTACCTCTATCTCACCGATATCGAATCGGGCCCTGCTGGGTTCACCCGGCCTGGGAACGTGAGCGAGCGCCGGCAGGAAGCACGCGACAAAATGCTTGCCCGGATCCGTGAGCTTCAGCTCAACGGCGACCATGCTGACCGCGTCATGGCCGATTACGACACCACCATCGAGCAGACGCAGCGGCTCGCGAGCCCCGAGTTCATGAACGTCTTTGATATCGACAGTGAACGTAAATCGCTGCGGGAGTCCTACGGCTCCGAGTTCGGCGAGCGATGCCTGCTCGCTCGGCGCCTTGTGCAGCGCGGCGTGCGTTTCGTGGAGGTGTCCCACAACCTCAACTTCGTTAACGGGGCGGGCTGGGACGTTCACCGCGATGCCATCCTCAAGCAGCATCTGCTAATCGAGGAACTCGACAAGGCACTGTCGACGCTGGTGACGGACCTCGAAGCTCACAACCTCCTGGAGAAGACGCTGATCGTTGCGACCGGCGAGTTCGGTCGGCCATCCGGCTTTGATGGCGCTGGCGGTCGAGACCACTACAACCGCACCTTCTCGGTGGTGATGGCTGGTGGCGGCAGAAAGTCCGGCAAGGTCATCGGCGAGACCGACGAACTGGCGATGAACATCGAGTCCCGGCCCGTGCCGCTGCCTGACCTGTTCGCCACGATCGTCTCGACATTGGGTATTAACCCGAGCAAGGAGCTTTATGCTGCGGACCGCCCCGTTCCGATCACGGACATGGGCACGCCCGTGAGCGAACTATTCACCTAGTCCTTGAACCAGCGTGTTCTGCGCTGTCAGCGGCATAGAAAAACTCGGAACGCCTTTGTTTTGCGGTATGAATGGGTCGTGCCAACATTCCGCAGTTCATACGCAAGGAGGCGTTTCGAGTGAACGGCATTACACGGCAACGACTGCGTCAACGCAAGCGACGGACCCAAAGACGGCTCAGACGACGGCAGCGCACCGTCCGGCAGCGGCCGATGCTCGCCGTTGTAGCCGCCGGGCAGGTTGGCGAAATCCCCGTCGTTCTTGCCCCACATCCAGACAAAGCTCGTTTCCCCCGCCTTAGCGCTCGCGTTCGTCATTGCGATGGTGACCGTGATGCTCGACTCGGGCCTCCATCCCGGGGCCCCGGGATTCCGTACCGACTCGTGCCGCAAACCCCACAACCACGACGTTTTGTTAACATCATCTCGGCCCCAGCGAGGCTGAGACCGCCGCGGTGTGACCAACAACCTTTCAGCGGGAAACAGAGGCATGGCGAAAAAGATCGACGACAGAGCTGCAGCCTTGCTCACCGCCCGCCTGTTTCGCCTCAACCGCCCCAAGTTACGCGAGGCGTGGCCTGAAGCGGGCCGAAAACCGAAAACAACACCAAGGCACCGAACACGATCCAGAGGATTTCCAAGGCAGTGATGACGCCGGAAACGCTCGCAGCGGCAAGCCAGCTTACAGGCATGTCCCATACCATCTGGTCGCGCGGCTCGGACCGGTGCCCGGCTGGTCGATGGGCATCGGCTGGGA
>JBBDRF010000086.1:0-71400 GCA_040905565.1 Phycisphaeraceae bacterium
AGGTCCCCGCAGCTCCCCACGTCCCGGCGACGCGTAGCGTCGCGGCTACCCGCACTCGCAGCTACCCAGTCGAGTTGTTATCATTCCTAGCGCTCTTTACACCAGCTTGGACTACCAGACGATGGGTCGATTGAAGACGGCTTGGCGCTTTGCACCAACAGCAGGAATCGCCTTGTGCGCCTGCCTCGTGATCATCTCCGCACCTAGCAGCCCCGCCCACGCACAAAGCGTGTTCGAACTGCACGACGGAGAACTTACGCAGATTCACGCCCCCGATCCCGACACGCCCGAAGGCGAACTTCAGGCCGTCGCCCAGGCCATCGCCGAAGAGCGTGGCAAAGACGCCATCAAGCTCGCCGACGCCTGGATCGAAAACTACCCCAACCACCCCCTCCTCGCCCGCGCGTTCCTCCTCCGAGGCGACGCACGCGTCAGCCGAAACCACCTCTATGCCTCGCTGTTCGATTACGAAGTCGTGATGCGGCGGTTCCCCGCTTCCGAGGAATTCGAAGTCGCCCTCGAGCGTGAATTCAGCATCGCGGAAACCTTCAGCCGAGGCACCAAACGTCTGCTCTGGGGCATGCGGCTTCTCCCCGCGTACGGCGAAGCGGAAGAGCTTTTCATCCGCATTCAGGAGCGATCGCCCGGCAGCCGCATCGCCGAACGGGCCGGCATCGAACTGGCCGACCATTATTATCGTCAGTCGGAGATGCTCAGCGCCGCCGAGGCTTACGATTTGTTCCTCCAGAACTTCCCCCGCAGTCAGTGGCGCGAGTACGCGATGCAACGGCAGATCCTCGCGAACCTCGCCACGTTCCGAGGCCCCCGCTTCGACGCCACAGGCCTGATCGACGCCGAGAGCCGCCTCGAAGAATACGCCCAGACCTACCCCGCCGCCGCCGAGCAGATCGGCGCCGAGGCCCTGGCCACCCGCATCGACGAAACGCTTGCCGAGCGGTCGCTGCTGGTCGCCCACTGGTATCGCGATCGCGGCGAGCGCGTCAGCGCCATCTACATGTACCGTCGCCTGATTCAGGACCACCCCGGCTCAGCCGCCGCCCAGCAGGCCATCGCGCAACTCCGCCGTCTGGATCCCACCCTCTTCCGCGACGGCGAAATGGACCCGCCCGCCCAGACGGAGCCCAACCAGCCGTGAGCAAGCCAAACCACCAATCTATCGCGCACCGACCACAACGAGCCGCGACCGTAAGGGAGCGGTTGGACGCACAACCTCAGCGCGCCGCTCACACCCCCCTCACCCAGCCACACCGCATAAACCAACACCGCGACAAGGCCCATGATCGGCCCGCTCCCTCACGGTCGCGGCTCATTCACTCACGCGTGCACGCATATAAGAATCGATTCCCCGCCTCCCTCGCCACCTTCGCCCTCCTCGCCATGCTCACCCTCACCGGCTGCGGCCCCAACGGCGGGCTCGCAGGCTACACCACCGGCGAAGCGTTCGACGAGTCCATCAGCACCGTCGCACTGCCCATCTTCGACAATGAAACCTTCTACCGCGAAACCGAATTCCGCCTCTCCGAAGCACTCGCAAAAGAGATTGAGCATCGCACCCCCTACAAGGTGACCGCCGCCCCCGGCGCGGATACGATTGTCCGTGGCACCATTGTGTCCGTGGATCAGCGTCTGCTCAGCCGTACCTTCGAAGGCGGCCTGACCCAGGAAGCGCAGGTGATCGTTACCGTCACCCTGGAATGGAAGGATCTGCGATCAGGCGAAATCATACGCCAGCGCAGCCGACTCACCGGGACAGGCGAATACATCCCCTCTCGCGGGGTGGGCGAGCCCTTCCAGGTCGCCCAGCACGAAGCCGTCGCAGAACTGGCCCGCGAAATCGTGTCGTTGATGCGCAGCGACTGGTAAAAATCTCAGACGGACGGCCCAAACGAACGCCCCCTCAGCCGACGGCGTAACGCCAAGGGCGAACGTATTCCATAGAAAGCGACCAAGTGCAGGATCCCAAAAACCAGCAAAACGACCCTGACAAGAAGAAAGGGTCAGACAATAACGGCCAGCCTCAGCCGCCGAACCCGCGAATGAACCGGTCGATCACTCTCCTCATGGGCCTGATCGTCCTCGGCGTGGTGATGCTGGTCATGTTCTCCGGGCGCCAGGAGCCCGCCGAGCAAAAACGCGCCGGCGAACTGCTCAACTTCGTCGAGCAAGGTGCCGTCAAACGCGTGATCGTCCATGAGAACCGCGTCGAAGCCGAACTGCGGGAAGGCGTCCCCAACGCCCCGCCCAACGGCCGCATCTACGTCAGCGTCAACCCCGACGGACGCGAATACCTCTCCGACACCATCATGGAGATAGACCCCTCCCTCGTCGAATGGCAACCCAGCAGCCAACTCATGCCCGTCCTCCTGGGCACCCTCCCGTGGGTCCTCCTGCTCCTCATCGTCTGGTTCTTCCTCTTCCGCAGCCTCCGAGGCATGGGCGGCGGCGGCGGGATGCTCGGCAACTTCGGCCGCTCCAAGCACAAAGTCGTCTCCAAAGAGATGACCAACTTCACACTCAACGACGTCGCAGGCGTGCAGGAAGCCAAGGAAGAAGTCTGGGAAATCGTCGAGTTCCTCAAGAACCCCAAAAAGTTCCAACGGCTCGGCGGCCGCATCCCCCGAGGTGTCCTCCTCATCGGTGAGCCCGGCTGCGGCAAGACGCTGCTCGCCAAGGCCGTCGCCGGCGAAGCGGAAGTCCCCTTCTTCTCCATCAGCGGTTCCGACTTCGTCGAAATGTTCGTCGGCGTCGGCGCCAGCCGTGTCCGTGACCTCTTCAAGCAGGCCAAGGAAAGCTCCCCCTGCATCATCTTCCTCGATGAAATCGACGCCGTCGGCCGCAAGCGAGGCTCCGGCTTCAACAGCGGCGGCCACGACGAACGCGAGCAAACCCTCAACGCCATCCTCGTCGAGATGGACGGCTTCGAATCCAACGATCAGGTCATCGTCATGGCGGCGACCAACCGCGCCGACGTCCTCGACCCCGCCCTCACGCGCCCCGGTCGATTCGACCGCCAGATCGTCGTCCCCCTCCCCGACCTCCAGGGCCGATTCGAGATCCTCAAGGTTCACGCCAAGAAGATCAAGATGGGCCCCGATGTCGATCTCGAGAAGCTCGCCCGCTCCACGCCGATGTTCAGCGGTGCCGACCTCGCCGCCATCATCAACGAAGCTGCCATCATCGCCACGCTCAGCAGCAAGGACTTTGTCGAGCAGTACGATTTCGAAGAAGCACGCGACAAGGTGCGCTACGGCCGGGCCTACAAAAGCCGTAAAATGGACGAGGAAGACCGCATCGGCACCGCCTACCACGAGGCCGGCCACGCCGTCGCCGAGTACCTGCTTCCCCACGCCGACCCGCTGCACAAGGTCACCATCATCCCGCGTGGCCAGTCGCTCGGCTCGACCATGTCGCTCCCCGAAAAAGACCGCCAGGGCTACGGTGTGAAGTACCTCCACGACACGATGCGCGTCCTCTGTGCAGGTCGAATCGCCGAGAATCGCAAGACCGGTGACGTCACCAGCGGTGCCGCCATGGACATCCGCATGGCCACCCGCTTCGCCCGCTACATGGTCCTCGAGTGGGGCATGAGCGAACGTCTCGGCTTCGTCGACTACGCCACCCCCCGCGACAACGGCGGCGGCATGCCCGAGAAAAACTACTCCGAGCAGACCGCTCGCATCGTCGACGAAGAGGTCAAACGCCTCGTCGACGAAGCGTTCTCCGACGCAGAAAAACTCATCGAGGACAACTGGGAGAAGCTCGTCGTCCTCGCGGAGGAACTGCTCAAGTACGAGACGCTGAACGCGGAAGAAGTCGACAAGATCATGCACGGCGAAAAACTTCACAAGCCCACCGTCAGCGAACTGCTCGACGCCGAGGCTGCGAAGGTGGCCCCGGGCCGCTCCGATTCTCGGGCCGACAACCCGACCTCCGACGGAGCCGGCCCCGAATCCGAAGGCCCGTTCCCGTCACCCGCCTAAACGGCGAATAATCCGCCGAAACCACACTTTAAGATGACCTTATCATGACTAATGATAAGGTCATTTTTTTGCGCCCGCACGAATTCTATGTCTCAGTTTAGTAAGGGTTTGCGGGCCGATTCCGAGGGCGTGAGCGGCGATCACCAGCTGATTCCGCGCCGTCGCGCGCAGCGGGCCGTGCCGTTGCCAATAGCGCGCGCTGGTGCGCACCGGCGCGGTCAGGGAGGCGAGGTACCCCCGCCGCCGGAGCCGACGGACCAGGTCGTAGTCTTCCATGACGGTGAGCGCGTCATCGAACCCGCCGAGTTGATTGAACACGTCCCGGCGGACGAAGATCGCCTGGTCGCCGTACGGTAACTTCAGCCTTTCACAGCGGTAACGCACGGCCCGTTCGATCCACCGGTAAAGCTTGCCGGGGGCATCGATCTGCAAAGCGAACGCCCCGCCGACCACCTCGGGATCTTCCAGAGCCCTGCGGATCTGCTGAGCGTATTCCGGAGGCAGAAGCGTGTCGGCGTGACAAAACAAGATCACGTCAGAGGTTACGGCCGCCGCCCCCGCGTTCATCTGCCGCGCCCGCCCCGGTGGCCCGCTGATGAAGGTAACACCATGATACTTCGCAATTTGCGCGGTTTTGTCGACACTGCCACCGTCGGCGACGACGATCTTGACGCGGGGGTCGGCGGGAGCCTGTAAGTGCGCAAGTGTCTGTGATAGCGTGGCTTCCTCGTTAAGGGTTGGCACAACCACACCCAGCGTCGGCCCCGCGGCGACGCGGTTCCACAGCGGCAAGTCCTCCGGCCGATCCACATCCCCCCCCCACCGTAGCTGTCCGACCGAAAGCCCCTGTTCGGTGGCAATCGCAAGTGTCTGTTCCATCACGCTTTCCGTACCCCACGTGATGCCCTCGAACAGCGCGGGTGCCGGCCGGCTCAGGCCGATGAGGTAGTACCCGCCGTCGTGGGCGGGCCCGATCACAACATCCTTGTCACGCAACACTTCGAACGCTTCACCGAGCAGCCCGGGCGTCAGCTCCGGGCAGTCCGTCCCGATCAGCACGACGCGCTGGGCACCTTCCGCAAAGGCTTCACAAACAGCACGTTGCATCCGATCACCCAGGTCGCCTTCGCCCTGATCGACGTACCGCCGCGGCCCGAAGCGAGCGGCCATTTCGTCAGCCGTGCCGCCTGTGATCCGAACAGTGGGATGAAGCGTAACACGTTTGCTGGCAAGACCATCGGCCTGTTTCAGCGTGTGTGCCGTCATCGCCTGATGCACGGCCGCGGCACCTTCGGGACCGATGCCCGGGATGAGCCGGGTCTTGGTGCGGCCGTGCTTTGGCAGGCGGGCGAAGACGACGAGGTGATCGGACGGCGGTGTCGGCGGTAAGTGCTTGTGTGACAGCGTCTCCCGAAGAATCGTGAGCGGAATTTTTGTGCCCGCACCGATCACGCCTCGCAGCGTGCCGCTGATTTTTGAGGTGCCGATGCGTCGGCGGTACGGCACCGCAACCTCTGCGTATCTCAGGCGTTGGAGGGCCGCGCGGAGTTGCATCTGGACGGTCCAGCCGTAGGTCTTGTCATCCATGGCGAGACGGTTGAGCCCGCTGCGGCGGACGGCTCGGAATGGGCCAAGGTCGGTGGTGCGCTGGCCGTGGAGGATGCCCAGCAAACACGTGGCGATCTGGTTGCCGAGGCGTTGCGGCAGCGTCAGCGAGCCTGGCTCCGCCCCGCCGCGGGCGCGGGATCCGATCACTAAGTCAGTTTCATCATTGAAGATGGGCGCGACGATGTCGGGCAGCATGGCGGGGTCGTCGGCGAGGTCGGCATCGAGAAAGGCCACGACGGTGACGGCTGGGGCGAGGGCGGCGAGGCCTGCGAGGCAGGCGGAACCGTAGCCCCGGCGAGGCTGGTGGACGACGGTCGCGCCGGCCTCGGCGGCGACGGCGGCGGTGCGGTCGGTCGAACCATTGTCGACGACGATGACCTGACCCAGGCCTGAAGGAAGCGACGCAAGTACATGCGGCAGAGAGGCTTGCTCGTTCAGGGCAGGGATGATCAGGCCGACGCGGCAGAGGTCGGCACGGACGGATTGGCGGTTCGTTTCATCCATCGCACCGCCATCATAATCGCGATCCACGGCGGCAGGTGAACGGCGAAAACCAGCATCGGATAATCATACGTCAGGTAATAGACCGGCAAGGTGGCCACGTACACAAGCATCGCTGATATAAGGAGTTGGTGATGGCGTCCAACGGCGGGCCAGGCGAGGGCGGCTGGGGCGATCAGCCAGGTGAGGTACCACGGGAACTGGGCGGGGCTAAGCAGGAACAGCAAGGCGATCGCGGCGATGGTGCGGAGGAGGAGCGGTCTAGTTTCCGTATGGGTAAGGAGTTGGGGACTGCCGGCCTCCTCACTCGGCCTCTCGCTGGGGGGGAGAGGGGTAAGATAAATGATAAGGGGGAGGGTGAGGAGGTAGGTGATGGCGAGCAGGGGACGGGCGAGGTAGTGAGCGTCGGCGGCATCGAGCGGGGTGAGGTGGGCGAGCGGGTGAAGTGCGTACTGGAGCAGAAGATAGAGCGCGGAGTTGTTGTGCCAATGGGCGGTGTAGGCGACGAGGCCGGCTGAATCGGCGGGGCCTGCGGTGAGCAGCATCGGGGCGATCATGAGGAGGGTGACGAAACCCGCGACGGCGACACCAGTAAGCATCGCCCGACGGGGAATGCGGGGTTGATAGAGCAGGACGGGGGCGAGGATGAGGGGCCAGATCTTGACGCCTGCCGCGAGGCCGAGGAGGAGGCCGGTGAGGGTGGCCCGGCGTGCGATGGCAGATGCAACTGCTGCGAGGACTAGCGGTAAGAGCAGAACGTCCATGTGCAGCCGTTGGGTGAGTTCGATCGCGATGAGGGGGCACCACCAGTAGAGGGCGATCACCGGCGGCGGCAGATTCAGGCGGATCACGATCAACAGGAGCAAGGCGACGGTGGCGAGATCGCACAGCAGGACGATGCTGCGCCATGCCTGGTGGCTGAAGGGCTGGATGAGGTAGGCAGCGGCGAAGGCGGACTGGGCGACGGGGGGATAGATGGTGGTGTACTGCGGATGGTTGATCTGACGCAGGGTGTTGCCAGCAGCGGGATTAGCTTCGGAGGCGGCGACGTCGGCTGGGGCTGTGCGGTAGGGATTCTGGGCGTGGGCGGTGACGGAGCCGTCCCAGAGGTAGCGGTGGTAATCGTCTTCGAGGATGGGGGGAGCGGTGAACATGGGCAGCCTCATGAGGAGGCCGACGGCGAGGATGATGAGGAGAAGGGACCGCGTCGGAGGCAGGTGCTTGAGCAGCGGGAGCGTGGCGAGGTAGAGCAGGCCGATTGTGAGGTACAGGGCGACGAAGATGAGGAGGGGGCGATCGGCAGGTGACGTGCTGTACTGCAGTTGCGGCGCGAGGGTGGCGATGCTGACGCAGCCGAGGAGGATGAGGAGGCCGAGGGTGATGAAGATGGCGAGATGGGGCGGACGGCGGCGCATGGGCGTCAATTTCGAAGCGGTGGTTTGCCGCAGGATTAACGTTCGCAATGACTTGCGCACAACCGCTTCCTTAGGGGCGCGGCTCGTTGTTGGCCATATGTGCGGCGGCGACGGCTTGGCAGAAGTCGGTGATGCGGTCGGGGTCTTTGATGCCTGGGGCGGACTCGACGCCTGATGAGACGTCGACGGCGTAGGGGCGGACGGTTTGGATGGCGTCGGCGACGTTGCCGGCGGTCAGCCCGCCTGCGAGGATGATGGGGGCGGCGGGTTTGACATCATCGAGCACGGCGCGTAACGCGTGCCAATCGAAGGTTTTGCCGGTGCCGCCGCCGATTTTGGCGGGGTCGGGGGTGTCGATGATTAAGCCGACGAGGTTGGGCAGGTTGCGGTAGTGCTGATCCCATGTGCGGAGCTGATCGACGGCGGTGTCGGCCTCGAACGAGAGGGCCCGGATGACGCGATGGGGCGCGAGGGCGGCGATGGCGGCAGCATCGAAACGGTCGCCATGCAGTTGGAGCGTGATGAGAGGGACGGCCTGGGCGATGCGGCGGATTTCATCGAACGGCGTTGTCGTAAAAAGACCTGTGATATCGACATACGGCGGGACGGCTGCGGCGAGATCGGCGGCGGCGGCGGGGGTGATGTAGCGGGCGGAGCGTTCGGCGAAGACGAAGCCGACGGCTTGGGCGCCGGCTGCGGTGGCGGTTTCGATGGCTTCGGGGGTTTTCAGGCCACAGATTTTGATGCGGGGGAAAATCATTGGCTATCAGGCATTATGTATTGGTTATTGAGGAACGATCATCCTGGCAGTTCGGTGGCGGGTGCGTGGAAGATTTTGCCCATGATTTTCTCGATGGGCGGATCGGTGACGGTGAGATCGACGACGGTGAAGGCATCGAGCAGGCGGTCGATGGTGTCGGTGAGCTGTTCGCGTGGGACGAGGATGCTGGCGACGGTGCCATCGATGGATTCGATCTGGCCGAAGGGTTGGAGCTGATGGGGAGCGATGGCGTGGTCGAATTCGAGGGTGACTTGGCGATGGGGTGCGAGGCGTTCGAGGAGGCCTGGGAGGGAGCCGTCGTAGACGAGGCCGCCTTCGTGGATGAGCATCACGCGTTGGCAAAGTGCGGTGATATCGGCCATGTAATGGCTGGTCAGGAGGATGGTGGCGTGGTACTTTTGGTTGTACTGGCGGAGGAATTCGCGGACGGCGGCCTGGGCGTTGACGTCGAGGCCGAGCGTGGGTTCGTCGAGGAAGAGCACCTGCGGGCGGTGGAGGAGTGCGGCGAGGAGTTCGGCTTTCATCCGCTGACCGAGGCTGAGTTTACGGACCGGTTGGTTGAGCTGGCCGTGGAGCTGAAGCATCTCGGCGAGTTCTTCGATGCGAGCCTGGGCTTCGCGATCGGGCACGTCGTAGACGGCGGCGTTGATCTTGAGCGAGTCCATCGCGGGCAGGTCCCACATGAGCTGTTGCTTCTGGCCCATGACGAGCGTGATCTGCCTGAGGAAGGCGGGTTTGCGCTGGAAGGGTGTGTGGCCGACGACTTCGACCTGGCCTGCGGTGGGATGGATGAGGCCGGTGAGCATTTTGAGCGTGGTGGTTTTGCCGGCGCCGTTGGGTCCGAGGAAGCCGACGATTTCTCCGGGATTAATTGTGAACGAAACATCCCTTACTGCGTCGATATGACGAAAGCGGCGATGCGCGAAATGGCGAAGCGTGCCCGCGAGGCCCGGCTGCTTGTCGGCGACGCGGTACTGCTTGACGAGATGATGGGCTGCAACCACGGGCATGCGGCAATTGTAGCGACTCGACAGGCGTTGTATCGCCCGAGCGTGTCGCCGGCCTGGGAAGCGTCGCAAGATTTGAGAGAAATCGGGTGAAGCCCAGCCCGGTGGTGAGTAAGATGGGGTCTCTAGAGAGGTTGTTGAGCACGGATGTTCGTACTGACCTGTCCATCATGTAACCACGCAGCACGCGTGAAGTTCGTCCGCTTGAATGCGTTGGCGACGTGCCCGGCCTGCAATGCGCGGTTCCGGGTGGATACGCAGTCGGCGTCGATCGATCGGGACGGTCAGGTGGGCGGTCCGCTGCACAATCTGCCTCAGCAGGTGCCGCCGCCGGAGACGCTGGCGGTGCGGGGTAAGCTGAACCCGGCGGCGTTCGCGGGGCAGGCGGATCCTGACGAGCCCTCAACGGAAGAAATCTGGGACGAGATGTTCGGCGAAGCGCCGACGCCGGTGCCTACGGTGCACGAAGCGCCGCTGGACTGGAAGCCTCGCCCGAGCGCTTTGGAACTGCCCGACGGCATTCGACTGGAAGCGGTGGGGTTGTTGATGGTGGCCAGTGCGGTGGCGGCGGCGCTGCTGGTGGGCGTGATCATGAACGGCTCGAGGGAGAGGCCTGAGACGGTCGTGCAGGTACCGCCTGAGTTGGTGGCGGAGGAGCCCAGTTCGGATGGCGACGGCACGCAGGAGCCGACCGGTGGTAACGGCAGCGGGCAAACTGCGGGTGGGGGCGAAGGCGGCACAGCCGGTGGCGACGACAACAGTGAAACCGGCGCGGAAGGCAGCGATGTGGTGGTGGTCGATGAACCGACCGAGCCCCGCGATGAACTGCCTCCGCTGATGAGCGGTGAGGGGTCGGGTGGTTTGCCGTTGGCGCCGAGGGTGCCGCCGCCTGGTTATGATTCCGACCTGCCTCGGATGCGGTTGGATGGTTCGGTGGCCTACGAGCCGAGGTGGGAAGCGTTGTCGGAGCCGCGGCGGGCGATGCAGCCGATGATCCGGTCGGATGTGTTGGTCTGGATGCCTCGGCTGCAGCACGATCAGGAAAACGATCGCACGATGTTCACCGCGATGTTCCTGGCTGAGACCGACCGCATCTATCAGAGTGGCTTCCTGCACGTGCAGCTGCTGAACGAGGAAGGCCTGGCGATCGCGGAGTTGAAGCAGGTGGTGCCTGCGGTGAACGCGAGACAGGGGCTGCAGGTGCGGTTGAAGGTGCCTAACGATCTGGATTACGAAAGCAGCAGCGTGGTGGCACAGTTCACGCCGGTGGACCCGGTGATGCGTGCGGTGCCGATCGAAGCGATGGAAGCGGAAACGCGTGTCCAATACAGCGGCGAGGGGCCTGCGATCGAGATCACGGTGATGAACCCGAACCGTGAGCCAGTGATCGACCCGATCGTGGTGGTGGATCTGCTCACGGCCGACGGCTGGCCTGTGGGGATGTACCGGGGGACGGTGAGCGGGAGGATCGAAGCGGGCGAGCAGATGACGTTCGTGGTGCGGCCGCCGGTTGAGAATGAGGCCGACCCCGGGCGGATTCAGATCCGCGGGTATGCGTTCCGAGACGACTGAAGTTCCGCTGAGGCGTTCGCACTTGCATGAGGCATCTGTCGTTGATGATGTTGAGGACCGGATGCCACGGCTGGACGCGGTTCGGGGTTAAGCCTCTTCCCTGCGGGTTGGGTGAGGGGCGGGAACACGGAAAATCTATCCCACCACACCGCACACGTCATGACCGTGACACGGCCCAAGATCGGTCCGCTCCCTCACCGTCGCGGCTCGTTGGCTCACGCGCGCACCCACATCCCCGGATACGAGCCGCGACCGTAAGGGAGCGGTTGGGTGCCACGCCTACCCCTCTTACTCGGCGGCGGGGCTTATGATTTTTCCGCTGAGCACAGACCGTCAGCTCCGCCGTACGCCTTGGGTGAACATCAGCTTCATCACGATCAACGCGTTGATCTTCCTGTTTCAGGCGAACACGGCACATCTGGACTTGCAGTGGGCGGAGGCGTTGCTGCTGGACCCGGTCGAGCCGAGGCTGTTTCAGTTCATCAGCTATCAATTCCTGCACGGCTCGTGGCAGCACATCCTGTTCAACATGCTGTTCCTGTACGTCTTCGGCAACAGTCTGGAGGATCGGCTTGGCCGCCTTGGTTACCTGTTTTTCTACCTGGCGGGCGGGATCGTGGCGGGGCTGGGCCATGTGCTGACGAGCGAAGCGCCGGTGCTCGGCGCGAGCGGGTCGGTCTCGGCTGTGACGGGGGCATTTCTGGCACTGTTTCCGCGGTCGCATGTGACGCTGGTTTACTGGTTCATCATCATCGGTCAGCTGACCGTGCCGAGCATGTGGCTGATCCTGTTCAGCATTGCGCAGGACCTGATTTTTGCGACGCTGAACATGGGCGGGAACGTGGCGTACCTGGCGCACCTGAGCGGGAACCTGTTCGGCTTTGTGGTGGGGATGGGACTGCTGGCGACGCGTGTGTTGCCACGTGAGCCTTACGATTTTCTGGCGTTGGTGAACCGATGGCGGCAGCGGCGGCAGATGAAGGCGATGACGCGTGAGGGCGGATCGCCCTGGGTGCGTGATGCGGGCAAAGCCGTGGCGGCGGAGGCGGGGCCTTTGAATGCGAAGTCGCAGCAGATCGCCCAGCGTCGGCGGGAGGTGGCGCAGGCGCTGGCGGAGCATCAACCGGAGTTGGCGCTCGATGCGTATGAGCGACTTTCGCAGCTGGATACTCAGCAGGTGATGCCGCGTCAGCAGCAGCTTGATCTGGCGAATTATGCGATGACGCACGAGCGCCATCACACGGCAGCGCGGGCCTATGAAGCGTTCGCCGAGCAGTTCGCGTCTGACGAGTACACGCCTCAGGTGCTGTTGATTCTGGGGCTGATCTATGTGCGGTATTTGAAGATTCCCGATCGCGCCAGGCCGTTCCTTGAGCAAGCGGTCAAGCGCATCGACGACCCGGCCCGGCGGGAGATGGCGCAGGAAATGCTCGAGCAGACGCAACGGCCGTTGCCGTGATCGGGGGTGCGGTTGCTCAGGAGCTGGCAGACCAGGGCGACCGCATTTGCCCGAAGATGTCGGCGATCAATACCCAAGGCCCATCGTTCCGCTGCGGGGCTTGTCGCCGATGCGAGAAGCGACTAATATACCGCTTCGGAAATACGCTTTCGGGGCGTAGCGCAGCTTGGTAGCGCGCTTGACTGGGGGTCAAGAGGTCGTAGGTTCAAATCCTATCGCCCCGACTACAAGGCCTTGCAAGGCAACAACTTGCAAGGCCTTTTTTATGCGCGAGCCACGCCCTTTTTGCCGTTGCAGCACCCTTGCAGCGCCTGCGATTAACGCACAAAAAAACCCCGCCAGTGATGACGGGGCCGTGGGTGGTTGGTGGTGGGGGGGCGGGATCAATCTTCCACGTCGTAACCGCACCTCCGCAGCACCTGAACCCGTTTCACTACCTCGCGACGGAATGTTGCCCCGCTGCCCAGCTCGCTGGCAATGTCCGCCATCTTTGACGATACCTCCATGAGTTCCTGATAATTCTCGCTGTCGTCGCGTTCCTCGTCTTCCGTGCCCTGAATCAGTAGGTGGAGAACGTGGCCCTTGCCCGCCAGTTCGATAGCGTCGCCCGTCATTTCCTCGAGCATCGCCGCGAGTTCGTCGTCCGGCTGGTGAACGCCCTCAGCCGCTTCGCCGCCATCGGGGGCAACTGCCCGCCCTGCGTGCGACAAGTCCGTCTCGGTGAACCTGACGCCCAGCCGCAGCGCTTCCATGACGGCATTGTCGATGTCGGTCGTCAACTCGCACTGGGTATCGCCCAGCTTCTCGGCAAGGTTGGCCCGTTCGTGCTCGGGTCGGCTGGCGATCATGTCTGACGCTGCCGCCATGAATCGCGCGTACGTGCTGGACGCCTTGCGGACGGCCTCGATGGCTTCCTCATGCGATGGGGTGGTGGTGGTTTCGCTCATGGTGTACGCTCCCGCCGCGTCAATCCTCAATAGCCGCCCATTGAATGGTTTCCCGCCCGGGGTTGTCCGCGTCGGGGATGTACTCTCCCTCAATCATCGCTCGCCTTACCAGCGAAACGCACGCCCTGCGGACAGTGAACATCGCCTGCTTCCAAGGCTTGCCGTCAGCGATTGCCTCACATGCCAGCAGTTCCTCTAACAGCTCGGATGTCTGGAGCGGCCCCGCCCCCGCATACACCTGCCGCCGCTGTGTCCCATCCAGCAACCCAACGATCGCCCGTTGCACTTTGGATATTCCTCTGCTCATAAGTGTATGGTATATGCCATACACTTAGGACGCAAGGCGGTGTTCATGGTGGACGTGTTGCCGTGACGGTCGGTGTAGGTGCGTTCACTGTCGGAATCCGACAGTGACGTTTCTTTCCTAAGTCGATTCACGGTGTCATGGTGAACCGCACACCGCTTCGCAATTTCCCTATCGCTCCACTTCGCCCACTCATCATCCGCCAGCAACGTCTCAACGGATGCCCGCTTGTCTGCGTTGGTTCGCCGCAGCCCGTGGTCAGCATTCGCCCCGACGCTGTAGAGGATGGCGTCTCCGTCGGCTTGCTGGTCTTTGGGGAGAGAGGCGAGGGGGCGGGCGTGCTTCTCGAACTCTGGTCCGTTTTGTCTCCCCGGGGAGACATTTTCAAACACCTCAGCGGACTCGATAAGACGATACGCCTGCGCACGCTTGAACCCCCACCGTTTTTCGCAGTACGCCTCGAACGTCTTGTACCCCGCCCGGTAAAGCTTCTGATCGCGGATGGCTGCGAGGCTAGCGCATCGTTTTGTTGACCCGGGGTCAACATTTTCTGCCACCTCAGCCAGCAGCGAACACTGCATGCGCGCGAACCTCTGCCGTCAACCATCGCTGAGCGCCGCCCACCTCGACAACGTGCAATTCAACCGCATACCTGCCCGCCAGTGGAAACGCCGTAGCCGGGACGATGAGCCGGACGTTGTGCTCCACGGGCGACGCCGCCACGCTGGACAGCACGACACCGGCGACCGATGCGGCGAACGTCTGCTCTGCCGTGTCCAGGTGAAACGCATACAACGTCGCCTGCTCCACGTCGGCGGGGGTGATCGGCGCACCGGTCGCCAGTAGCTTCAGCATCCCATACGCCGCAGCGTCGCCGCCCTGCGTGATTTCACACGGAAATTTCAGCGAGTTCTCACACCCCATGATCGTGCTCCAACATCGCCAGTGATTCGCCTTCGCTGAGGGTGTGCTGAGAAACAAGGGCCGTTGCTGCCGAACGTGCCATGCTGGCGACCACGCTTCGCCCATGCTTTTGCTCGGCCGCTTCCATGCCTTCGAGGTGGATCATCTGTAGCACCTCGAAGGGGTAGCCTGTGAAGATCGCCGCTTGAAACTGATCGAGCCCCGCTGCATGGCGGATACATGATCGCCTCAATGTCTCAATCTGATCGCTCATTACAATCCCTCCGCTCGGACAATCGGGGCGTTACGCAGTTCCTCGGCCGTTGCGTTGATCCCGACCACGGCTTCGTTAAGCTTCCGCAGTTGCTTTTCCGCTATCTCGATTTGCTTCTGCTCGCGCTGCTGGACGGCGCGGTCTGCCCGCTCTGTTTCCTGACGCGCCCCTGTGAGGAAGCGATTGGAGTCCATGCCCGGTAGTGACGCTTGGCCTCCCCTTGAACCGGCCCTGCCGATCTGATCCGCAAAGGCCCGCGCCCGCGTTTGCTGAATCTCCGCTTGTTGGCGTAGTTCTTCCAGTTGCCGTTTGCGATCTTGATGGGCGACGGCCTCGGCTTCCCGCATCCGCCCCAGCGTCTGCGCCCTGATCGCCAGTTCTTCGTTGCCCGCCTCGCGTGCCGCGTCGATGCGTTCCTGTGCGGCACGACGGATAGCGAACAGTTCAGCCTCGAACGCCTGCCCCGTCTGCTGCAATCGCAACTGCTCAATCTCAGCCTCGGCGCCTTGGACGGCTTCCCAGCGTTGACGGTCGGCCTGCACCGCCGCCTGTCGCTTGGCCTCCGCCGCTTCGCGTTCCTGCCGGTCGATGTCCCCCATCCGCTGACGGTGGGCATCCTCAGCCGCTTGTCGTGCCAAGGATGCGGCCTTCCGGTCACCCGATGCACGCGCGGCGGTTCTGATCGCTGTCAGCCGGTCTTGCAGTCGTTCCTCCAGTTGCAACCGTTCACGATCGAAGTCGTTCGCCTGTGCCAGCTCCAACGCGAAGCGGTCCTTGCTGATTGACTCCAAAAGCTTCCCGCGCGCCTCGACGCGCTTCTCCGCATCGGCTGCGTTGCGTTCCAACTCGCGAACCTCTTGGGCCGCGCCTGACCACTCATCCCGAACGGTCCGGCTCAGTTTTGCAATGTCGCCAATGAACGGAATCGCCGTAGCCAGTTCGCCGGCCATCGCGCCCGCGCTGACCTCGCCCTGCTTGAATTCGTCGGTGAGTTCGCCTGCCCGTTCTACTACGGTCGTCATCCGCTGCGCCAGAACCGTGACGCCCGCCACCATGCCGCCACCTGCGAGCATCTCGATAGCCCCCCGGCCGCCGCCCGCTTGCGCCAACATCCCACGCCGCCGCGCGTTAGCTGTATCTCGGGCGGTCCTGCTCGCGTGGCGGATTTCCTGCTCGCGCATGTTCCGCAGCATCTCAAGGCGCTGTGCCAGTTCGTTCTGATTCGCCCCCCTAGCTGCCGCGATGCGCTGCGAGAATTGACCACGCACCTGCTGCAAGTCCGCTTCCAGGTGCTGACCTTGCGCGCGGAGCGATGAGTCGCGAAGCTGCCGTTCAACCTCGACGCGCTCGCGGACCATCTTCTCTTGCTCGGCCTGACGCTGCTTCTCACGCTTAGCCTGATCCTTCATCTGAGCTTCGGCTTTGCGCAGCTCGCCCATCGCCTCGTTGCGGGCGGTGATATGCGTCTCGACTTGATCGGTGTATTTTGCCATGTGATTAGCCTTTGTCTGTGTGTTCTGATGCCGTCGGCGACGTTGCCGACAGTTCCGTCGCTGCCGCCGCCAAGTGGTGTTTGAGCGTATCCAACGCCGCCCCGCGATCGTCAACGGGTAACTGGCCGATGGTGGTGGTGATGCGCTCCAGCAGTTCCGTAGCGGATGCCTCAATGCGTGGTCGCCGACGGCACTGATGCAGTAGGTGCCGTGCAAGCTGTCGCTGTAGATCGTTCACGCATCACCTCCCAACTCGCGTTCGAGCGCGTCGCCTGCGCCCGCGATGGTCCTATCAAGTCGCCCCGCTGCATCGGCATCACGCTTGCCCAGCCATTCCCCAAATCGACGCAAACGTGATGCAACAGCCGCGAGTATGTTTTGTGCCATGTCCGCCGGGACAAGCTCGCCACGCGACACAGCCAGCGCCAGCTCTTCGCGTTCGGCCTTCGCCAGCCGCCAGCGTCGCAGCACGGGGTCGCCGCTGTCGATAGCCATCATGCCCTCTTCGGTCATCTCGTATCGCTGACGCACCCGGTTGCCCTCACGCTCGACCAGCCACGCCACAAGTTGCGGGCCGGGATAGGTGCCATCTAGGTTTCGCGGGCAATCTCGCCACTGCCGCAATGCTCGGGGGGAAACGCCGACAAGCGCCGCCGCATCCACCTGTTTTAAGGCGGAAACTCCCACGGGTTGCGGTTCGGGCTGTCGGCTAGATCGTGCCATGTTCGTAATCAGCGGTAGGGAAGGAAGCTATGTTTCGCATCGTTTTCTTACGCAAGAATCGAGACTCTTCGCCGCACCGGGTATATATGCCTCGAAAAGAACCAAGGAACAAGCCCACCCCCTACCCCCCCCCCCATGCCATGCCACTGCAAAACCGTCGAACGGGGCGAACCGTCCAACGGCCAGGACGCGCAGCTCCAAGCCGCACGCAAACCAAGGTCAGTTCTCCGCATGTAGTTCAGCGTGAACATGCAACCAGTAATCCAACCGCTCACGGTTCGCCTCATCCGCCGCTTCACGCTCGGCGTCGATGGCATCGAGTCTCGCCTTGAGTTCGTCGCGGCGCTCGAAGGCGTTGACGCGCTCGAGGAATGCTCGCC
The DNA here is from genome assembly GCA_040905565.1 of Phycisphaeraceae bacterium. GTDB lineage: Bacteria > Planctomycetota > Phycisphaerae > Phycisphaerales > Zrk34 > JBBDRF01. Next base: position 17,369 of record JBBDRF010000086.1, read on the forward strand.
ACGCTTGCGGGTCCACCACCTGCCGCCCGTGCCCGTCGGTCAGCAGCCAAGGCTTGCCGCCGTCCGGGTCCACAGCACCACGCCGCCGGTGATCATGGGGGGTCATGTCGGCATTGATCCAGCCGCACAACTGATCGTGTTCGCCCTTGATCGCATCACGCTTCGCGGCCATCGTGGCGATGGTGGTTTTACTCGCGGCCATCACCTGCTGTCGGATGAACCTTGGTGCATATTGGCGGATATCCTTCGCTGCCTGTTCGTGCCGCTTGGCATCGCGTTCATGTTGAATCGGGGCGTTTTCGAGTTGGGCAATCTGCTGCTCAAGTTTTCGCACCTGTTCCACCAGCCCCGGCACCTTCTCGTCACGCTGCCTTGCTGCTGCCTCGGCTTTGGCCTGTGCCCCCTTGGTGCGTTTGAATGTCTCGACGGCTGATCGGCCACGCAGTGCATCGGCTCGCGCCGCCTTGATGGCTGCGTCGTCGCCGAGTAGGGACAACGCGGGGAGACACTCGGGCGGAATCTCCCTGTCGTGGCCTGCTGCGAATAGTGCTCGATGAACGGTTTCGATCTTCCCGGCCTGAACATCGCCGATGTCGTCAAGCTCTGCTGCGAGTTGGGAGAGCCGCTTCGTGGTGGTGTCTTTCGTGGCGGATTTCGTCTTTGGTGTCGTAGCTGGCATAATTTGCGTCCCTTGATTGCCTGTGATCGTGATGGTGTGTTTCACTTCGCCGCTGCGATGCGACGGTTACGTTGTGCGTGTTCGGCGTCCTGCGCCTTGAGCCGGGGCATGTTGTGCTCCAGAACGTAAGCCGCTTGTAATTCGGGGTGATTTGTCACGGTTGCCCGGATCGCCGCCGCCTTGGTCATGCCGCGAGCCTGATACGCCGCAACCGCCTGCCCCCACAGCGACTTCGCTGTCGGCTTAACTGCCGGGGCCTCCGCCTGGGGTTGGGGCCGCAGTCCTCGCCGCGCGTCGCGCTTCGTAGCGGTCGCGGTAGCTATCGGTCGGGTTTTGAATGCTGGGCCTGACATTAGATTGTGTGCGGGCATACGGTGGCCTTTCTTTCGATGATTGGATGGCGTCGGCGGTAAGTTTGTTCAGCACAAGCTGAGCCTGCCCACGCGAGTAGCATTTAACGAAATACGCACATGGCATTTCTAGTTCTGTGATTGTCTGCCGGATGGCGCGCTCGCTGAATCCTGAGATTCGCGCAATGGCGGATTCGGTCAGCGGTTCGCGTAGCTGTCGGATTTCCTCGGCTAAGTTCATGGTGTCATTATCCCGTGTTGCTAGGGGCGTATTGCTAGGATGTAGAAACTATTCGAGAATCAGCACAAAGTTTCTGTCGCAGTTTTTGCAGCGGCGATACTGCCGCACCGCGTCTGTCCACTCGTCGTGCTTCATCGTGCGGGTGACGCGATGCTGATGGCTGGAACAATGGGGACATCTCGGTCTCTCGGCTAGCACAACGGGCGGGCGGTCGCTTCTCGCTTTCATACGCCAGCCTCCGCAAAAACGCCTGCCGTGTCTCCCTTAAGGTCGTTTTTCCCGGTGTTTTTGGCACTTGTAGTTACGTAGACAGCCTGGGCTAAATGGAACGCGTCACGGGGCCGACCGCCGGTATCTTGTACTTTCCACTGCCCATACCCGGCTTTTGCGAGTAAACCCAAGACGCGTTCGGCGTCCTCGGTTTTGCTGAACTGACGACTTGCCCGCCGCAGTTCGTTTGCCGTGATGCCGTTGTCGGGGTCGGCCAGTCGCCGCACTACCTCCGCCAGCCGCCGCAGTTCCCGGTCGTCGTCGCTCTCGTCAAGCATGGCGTAAATCCGCCTCGCTTCGTGAATGTGCCACTCGATGAGGCTGATAGCCGACTCGATGCTCTCCACGTCGATATCCTCGCCGACGGATTCGCCCGATGCCCACTTCACCAGATGCACCAGCAAGGCGAGCCGCAAGGTATATCCCTTCATCTTCGCCATCACGGCGCGTAGGTCGCCGCTGGTCGCCGCCATCCGTTCGCCGTGGTCGTCGTGCCACTGGATGAACCGCAAGCGTGCATCGCCATCCAGCCGCACTTCAACGGGGCAAGGGTGACCATCATCATCAAGCTCGTGTTTCAGCCCCATAAGGGCCTCGACAATATGCGATAGCTCGGCCTCGACGGATTCGGGGATATCGTCATCGCTCCACACGTCCGGCATGTCCGGGGGCATCGCAAGAAGGAACCGTGCGGCCATGCCATCCTCGCGATGCTCGATGCCTAGAGCGCTCCGCAGAATCGCCGGTTGGATGCCGCCCGTGATGCTCACCGATGGCCGATGAATGTAGGTTGTGCCCGATGTCTTCCGGTCGATGGTGATAGGGTCCGCCGACCATATGCTTAGCCACCTGGGCGCGTCTCCGCCCTTCGTGCCGCTGTAGCGGTCCATATCGCCAATCCATCCGGCCAGCTCATCACGCGCCAGCAATACGCCCCTCGGGTTCTGCTGAAGGATTGGTGCGAGCGCTTCGGTCGTGCTGTCGCTGACAATGTGACGCATGCACGCGGGGGCGTCCGGCTGGGTAGGTGCATCGCCGTCTTTGAGTTTCGGCCGCTTCTTCCACTGGGCAAGCTCCTGCTCATACTGCGCAAGTTCCTGCTCGTGAAGCTGCATCGCCTCCGCGTGTTCGTCATATCGCCGCCGTTGAATCCGGCGGATGGCTGCCATGACGGCCTGTTGTGAAGGTGTTTTTTTCGTGCCGCTCTCAGCCACCAGCCCCGCCCAAATGATGAGCGATTCCAGCCATGACCGCTTGACGCGGACGACGCGGGTAGTGCCGACGCACGACGCCAACATCGGGAGCATGGGCATCGTGATCATCGACGGATCAACGCCAATTGCCCGGCTCGCCGTGCTGACGTACCGCCGCAAAGCCCTCGGCAGTGCCCCCACCGGGTAGGGTCGCCACAGCAACGTCTCCGGTGTCTCCGTAACTACAAGGTCGGTTTTTCCCGTGTTTTTTGGACTTTCGGGAGACAACGACGCCGAGTATTGCGTCGGGACGGGTTCGGCGCTTTGTCCGCCATGGCGGACACTTTCACCATCGGCCCAATCCGCGCCGCATGAATTGCACGCGATGCGCTCTTCGTCGCCGATGCCCATGTAGGGGGTTACGTGGTCGTGCGTGCATGTACTCATTGCTGCACCGCCTTCCACTGGAATTGCTGTCGCTCCAGTTCGCGCCGCCGGTGCTCCTGCAGCATGGCCCATTGCCGCCTCAGTAGTTCCTTACCCTGACATTCGCGTGGTGCGTAGGGGCCGCGCCAGTTGAGAAGATGCTCACTCATCGCTGCCCCCCCAACTCGCGAAGGTCTGTCACGGCCTCCAGCGCGTCGCACCGGTGGCAGAAACTCAAGCCGGACCCCTGAACCTTCCCGCAGCCGCATCGCTCGCAGCGGGGTGGGGGGTAGCTGTACAGCGGTTCAGCTTTGCGCTTCCATTCCGTCTCATTTTTCACTAACATGACGTTGCCCTTTCGTCGCCCCGCGGTTGCCGCCGTTCGGGGCTTTTTTTGTGTTTCAGTTGCCCGCTTCGGTGCGGTTGTGGATGAACGCCGTCACGGCCTCGGGTGTGTAGCGGATCGCCCGCCCGACTCGGACGTACGGAAGCGGGTATCGCTTCGTGCATCGCCACACGCGAAGCGTGCCTTCCGTGATGCCCAGCCGGTCGGCTGCCTCTTGCGGGGTCATTAGTTTTTCTGTTGCCGTCGCTGTCATTGGTCGATCTCCGATAATTGAAGTTCCTAGTTGTTGTCTTCCCCTGCTCTACCGGCCGACATGCGCGCATAAAAAAACGCACCAGCGCTTAGTCACTGGTGCGTATTGGTTTGCAGTTTTTTTTAGGGTGTATACTTAGTCGTCATCCCACCGATCGCGCTGACGTGGCGTCCTGCCGTCTGTCCTCTGGCCTGCGTCGATGATGCCGGGGTCCATAGGAATCGCTCGGCCATTGGGCCTGCTGTTGCTGGTCGGAATGTCGGGCAGAACATTTCCGGCCTCAATCCACTTACGCACACGCTTTAACCATCGCGACACGACGGCTTGCTCAACGGGCTTGCCTAGTTCCTTGCTCATCCAGTCCGCCACCTCCGCCTGCTTTCCCCCGCGTAGCGTGTGCAGGCGATAGGCTTGGATCATGTACGGCATCGGCTCAACTGGCCCCTTTTTGATTGCAGTGCCCTTAGCCGGTGCCGCTGCACCCGCCGCCGTTGCGTACTCTCTGTCGATGCGTGATGAGTAGGCCTTCAGTTGCAGGGGCGTGAGCACCGCAAACACCTCCACCCCGCGACGGTCCGCCCTTTCGATGCAGCCTTTTACCTGATTCGCTAAGACGAATGCCCCTTCGTGGTATGTGGAGACATCGCACAAGCCGGTAGGGTCTGTAATCGGGTGTCCCCCAGCCGCCGCGATCAAGAAACGGTCCACTGGCCATCTTGATGCTATCGCCGCCCCAGCAACCCGGCCGACCGATTCAATCCCTACCTCGTCGCTGCCGCGACAATAGAACACCGCCGCCGCCCATCCGTCGTAAAGGGCTGTCTGTGCAGCCTTGCGCGCCGCATCGAGTTGCTTTATCGGGATCGGCATCACTCACCCCCCTTTGCCGCCAGCATCGCGTTAACCGTTCGCTCGAATCCGTCGCGTACCGCTGGCATATCGGTACGGGCATAGATTGCCGTGACGCCCTGTACGGTGTGGCCGATCATCCGCCCGACCACCGGGTACGGGATGCCTTCGCTTGTGGCCCAGCTCGCCACGGTTCGCCGCAAGTCGTGAAGGGTCAGCCCGACTATCTCGGCCTCGGAGCAGATGCGATCGAACGCCCGGCGGGGATCGTCCAGATATGGGTTCTTCGGTTTCGCCTTTTTGCTGGGGAACACGTAACCGCTCGGGCCTGCCTTCCGCTTGGCGTTGAGTTCCTTGCGTGCCTCGATGATCTCCACCACCTGCGGCACCAGCGGCACTTCCAGTGCCTGCCCCGTCTTGAATTTCTCAGCGGGGATCGTCCAGATTTTGCGCCGCATATCCAGTTCATCCCACCGCATCGCCGCCACGTTGCGCCGACGCCCTCCGGTGAACAGCAGCACCTTGAAGTAGTCTTTCAGCGTGACGTTCTTCACGGCCTCAACAGCCTTGAGGAATCGGGGCAGTTCGTCGGCATCCATGAACCGCTCGCGGGTCTGCTCTTTGAATCGCTGCACCCCCGTTGATGGGTTCGGCACTTCGCAGCCGATGGTCACGGCGAAGTTGAACACCTTGGACAACAACGCCAGCACCCGGTTCGCCATCACGGGCCGGTCCTTCCCAATCCGCCCGTGAAGCTGTTGAACGTCCGCCCGTTTGATGCCGTCCAGGCGACGACTCCCCCATCGCTTTAGATGCCGGTCGTAGTTCGCTTGATCGTCCGCCCATGTCCGCTTGTGGATCTTGGCGTGCTTCTCAATGTAGAGGTCGAACATTTCCGCGAACGTCATCGCCGCGTGGGCCTGCCTGCGCTCCTCGGCGGGGTTCTTGCCGTCATAGACTCCGCTGAGGTGCCCAGCGGCCTTCTTGCGGGCTTGCTCGATGCTCACGTCGGGGAACGGGCCGATCTTCACGCGACGATACCGCCCATCCATCCGCTTCGCGAAGTAGAACGTCTTGGCCCCTCCCTGCGTCACCAGCAGCATCAGACCCGGCTGGATGGCGTCGTAAACCTTCCGTTGCGTCTTGCCGTTGGGCGGGGTCAGCGCTTCAAGTTCCCGCTTCTTGAAGTTGAACCGCATCGGGTCAGTCGTGTTCGTCAATCTCATCGCCACCTGCGCCATCGTTGTGCTCCGTCAAGAGGTCGTGGGCCTGCGCCATTGCAGCGCCTTTGCAGCGCGCCGCGTTAACAATGGGTTATTTCCGTTTCCATTGCAGCGCCTGCCGATGGCCTGATTATGCATGTATTCATAGCGGATATCAACGATGATTAACAAAGAATATCAAGAGGTCACAGCGTCAAAAATAGACTGGGGGTCAAGAGGTCGTAGGTTCAAATCCTATCGCCCCGATTCAAAAGCCCTTCGGCGGAAGCCGGAGGGCTTTGTTATTTCAGCGAGAGTTGCCGCGTCGACCGAAATCCGAGGGGCAGGCCAGAACCGGATACCCGAGAATATGACGCCGCGACTGCCACAATATCGCTCTATACTGGACGCAAGACAGATCGCTGACGGTATAAATGCGGCACTGAAGAACGCGAGGCGGTTAGCCGAAGATTCCAAGATCCTCCTCGACAATCACCGCTTTCCCACTGCGGCATCTGTAGCAGCTCTGTCCATTGAGGAGTCGGGCAAGACGGCGATCCTGCGTCATTTGGCTTCGGCAACGGACGACAAAACTGCCAAACCGATCTGGAAGGAGTACCGGTCGCACAAGGCAAAAAACCGGATGTGGATACTGCCCGAACTTGTGGCTAAAGGCGCTCGCCGGCTTCAGGATTTCGCATCTTTGTTCGAGCACGCAGCCGACCATCCTGAACTCCTCGACCAAGTGAAACAACTTGGCTTCTACACGGATTGTCTCGGTGAAGCTCACTGGTCCACCCCGCCGGGCGTTGTTGATGAATCGCTAGCTAGGAAGCTTGTCGAGACCGCCACCATAATGGCAACTGGACGTGAAGTTACTGTTTCGGAGATTAAGTTGTGGGTCAAGCATGTGGGCCCGCACCTCAACGGCAAGCAGCTGAAAGCTGAGGCTGGATTGAAGAGGTGGTACGAGGAGATGCAGCATCTGGGGCTTTATCCCGCGGGCGAGAATGCAATGCGTGCCTTCATTGAAGGCGGTGGAATCCAGAGTCAACGGGATGATGCGGAACCACCAGCTGCAGTTGACCCGCGCCGCGATCGCGATTAAAGCTCGCTCCCTGCTATCGCCGTCACGGGTGTTAGAATAGGGCCGTGTGGCACGCGTTGGAGACCAAGGAGCGATGATGATGACGGATTCGGAGATTGTGGCGAAGCTTGAGGAATTGCTGGCGGCTATCAAGGGGTATGACGATCCGAGGCGGGCGTCGGCGGAGTGGCGGCAGGCGTTTAATCATCTGAAGAAGACGAAGCTGCCGGCGAATCACGTGGCGAACGTGGTGGCGATGCGCGGGGTGGATCGGCTGGCGGAACTCATCACCGAACTGCGTGAACTCACGGCACCCGCGCCAGTGGTTGCGACGGCGCCCGGCGAGGTGCCTGATGAGATCACCTGCAAGAAAGCGCTGCGGGCGTTTAAGAAACGGCTGAAGCTGACGCGGCTGGACGATGAGTCGCAGATCGATGCGCGGAATCCGCTTTCCAAGGGGGTGGATTCGGGCGTGGCGTCGATCATGCCGCCGAGCGATTGGGGCCCGGAAGTGTGGCAGGAACTCGAACGGCAGGGCAAGCTGCGCCACACGGGGAAGGGCTTTTATGAGTCGACGGGGCAGTGAGATGGTATGTTTGATGTGTGGGGAAGAGCGCTGATGGTATCAGTCGCGCATGGCGTCGGGGTCAAGGCCGCGTTGTTTGCACCAGGCGTGGTAGGCGAGGGGGCTGATTTCTGAGGGTTTGATTTCGCTTCGGCCGCCCCAGAAGACGTTGGTGTAGCTGATGGCGATGCCGAGTTCCTCGAGGTGCTCGTCGATGGCCGCTTTGTGGTCGAGGACGAGTTGCTTGTCGGTGCCGTGGGCGACGCCCATGACGTTGACGTTCTTGAACTCGGGCCCGCCTTCGCGCCAGTAGGCGTGGGTCATGATGTGATGGCGGCCGACTTCCATGCCCGCTTCGAGCTGGCGACCTTCGGGGACGGCCCAGTGGAACAGGGCGTTGTACTTGGTGACGGTGGTGCCGTCTTTGAGTTTTTTCACGTGCTCGAGGAAGGTTGAGAAGCGGCCGATGACGCGGCGCGCGTTCAGGTCTTCCGCAGCTTTGTGGAACTCATCGAGAGGCACACCGGCCTCGGCGGCGCGACCGGCCCAGCAGTCGGCGACGATCTCGTCGGGGGTGAAATCGCGCTTGAGGGCCATGAGGATGCGCCAATCGTCGTCGGAGAGGGTGACGACGCTGACATCGATGGCGCGGGCGGGTTCTTCGGTGCGGGCACCGAGTTCCATGCCGCGACGGCGGACGTGGCCGACGCCGAGCGTGAAGAGTTTTTTCGCGGGCAGCAGTTTGTAGCTTTCGCAGCCGGTCTGGCTCATCAGGTATTCACAGTGCTTTTGCATGGAATAGCCGACGGGCACTTTGAGCGTGGTCCAGAGGCGGTACTGCGAGCCGGCGGTCTGCTGATCGGTCGAGCGGATGACCACGTGGCCGCTGAAGGGGTCCTGCTCGAACATGAAGTCGAAGGCAGCTTGCAGTTTTTCGGCGGGCACCTGCCAGGCGACGAGCGCGCCGGGGGCGAGGTTGGTGCTCATCAGCGTTTGACGCACCCGGCGGATGGTGCCCGCTTCGAGCATGGCGCGAATCCGCTCAAGCACGGTGTCCAGATCAACGCCTGACTGCTGAGCGATGAAGTTGAACGGGTCACGCTGATAGCCATGCACCTTGTCTTCGGAGACGGTGAGGATGCGCTGATTGATGGGGTCGTCGATGTTGACCGGGACCGTGGGGGTGGTCATGAGTTTGCTTCCGCATCGTCGCTTGGGGTGATGATGATGGTGTCGTTTTCGAGGCGTGTGTGGTAGCAGCGGAGGCTGTCGACGGCTGGGCCGCATGTCGCCCGGCCGGTCTTCAAATCGAACATCGCACCGTGCCAGGGACACACGATCTGCCGCCCGGCGAGCGGCCCGTCACTGAGGGGCACGCGGGCATGGGTGCAGGTATCGGAAACGGCGTAGATGTCGCCATCGACGTTCGCGACGGCGACGGTCTCGTCGTTGATCTTCACCTGGCGCACCTCGCCGGGCGGCAGGTCGGCAAGCGGCAGCGTGGCTTGGGGAGTGCTCATGTCGTTCACGTTTGAGAGGCGGCGACGCCGAAGTTGTTCGCGTACAACTGCTGCACCTTGTCGAACTCGGCATCGGTGATGGGTGGCACGTCCGAAGCGCCCGCCATTTCTTCCAGGTTCGCATCGTCGTAGATGTTCGGCACGGCGGACATGACGGTCGGCTCACGGAAGATGAACTGTAGCGCGGCCTGGGCCATGGTGCGCTTGCCGTCGGCGAGGAGGAAGTCCAGCGGCTCGACCTTGGCGAGGCCCTCGTGCAGCCATTCGGGGGGCCGATGCGAGCGGTGGTCCCACTTGGGGAAGACGGTGTCGGGCGTGAGGTTACCTTCGAGGAGGCCCGAGGAATGAGGCACGCGGATGAGCACCCCGCCGCCGTGCTTGCGGGCGGCTTCGAAAGCGGTCGGCCCGATGAACTGCTCGAGCAGGTTGTAGATGATCATGACGCTGTGGTAGCCGCGTTCGAAGCTGCGGACGGCTTCGTCCATCTGGCGATCGGGTTCGATCTTGGGGCCGAGCGAGGTGCCGTAGTAGCGGATCTTGCCTTGGTCTTTGAGCTTCTCGAGCGTGGCGATGACTTCGTCGTTATCGATGTGTTCGAGGCGTGGGTTGTGTGCTTCGTAGAGATCGATGTAGTCGGTGCCGAGGCGCTGGAGGCTGGCTTCGCACTGGCGGATGATGGAATCGCCGGCGTAGTCGTGGGCGCGTTCGCGGTGGCCGGGTCGGCCTTCGTTGTCGGTGAGGTCGTAGCCGTATTTCGTGGCGATGACGATTTTGTCGCGTTGGTCGGCGAGTGTGTTTTTGAGGATGGTTTCGCCGTAGCCGTCGCCGTAGGTCGGGGCGGTATTGATGTGGGTGATGCCGAGGTCGACGGCTTTGCGGAGCAGGCGGGCGCGGAGGTCTTCGTCGGTGACGCCCCACCATGTGGTGGAGACGGTCCAGACGCCGAAGCCGACTTCGCTGACGGTGAGATCGGTGCCGGGGTAGGTGCGATATTTCATGGTTCACAAGCCTCGAAACAGGGTTGGGGGACGGCCGCCGCAGGCGACGCCGCGTCCGGAAGTGTACAGCGGTACACGGGCCAAGTCACACGTCCGGCGGAGCATGGCCCCGCGGCTGTTGTTGTGCGTGCTGTGCACCTGTCGTCATTGACACTCAGCGTACCAACCGTATAATTGGATGTCAATGTCCATTAGCGGGCGGGCGTGGAGAATCTCTCATGTTGATTTCACAGACAGCAGAATATGCGTTGCGGGCGGCGGTGACGCTGGCGGATGGGCCGGATCGGCCCTGGACGACGCAGGCGATTGCGGCCCAGACGCGGATTCCGGCGGGGTATCTCTCGAAAGTGCTTCAGGCACTGGCGCGGGCGGACCTGGTGCGAGGCCAGCGCGGGCTCGGCGGCGGGTTCACCCTCACACGCGAGCCGGGCGACATCAGCGTGCTGGACGTGATCAATGCGGTCGATCCGATGCAGCGGATTCACACGTGCCCGCTGAAACTGGCAGCCCACGGGAAAAAGTTGTGTCCGCTGCATCGCAAACTCGACGACGCAATGGCCTACATCGAAAAGAGCTTTCGGGAAACCTCGCTTGCGGAGATTCTTGCTGAGCCTTCGACCAGCAAGCCGTTCTGCGATGAGCCGGTCACGCTGAGCGTGGCGAAGACGGGGCGGTAGCGGACGCGGCATCGGGGGCGACATCTGCGGGGGCCAGGAAAAGGGGCAGTCATCATGGGACAGTCACGCCACAACCTTGCCGCCCTGGCGGCGATCGTCGGCTTCGTCGCGATCAGCGGAGCCCTGCTGCATGTCGCGCAGGGGCAGTTCGCGCGTTCCAGCTATACCGTGCCGCTGGACCGCGAGCCGATCAACTACTACCGCGAAGACCTGAACGATCCCGTGGCCAAGCTGCAAGCGAAGCTCGACGCGGGCGATGTTGAACTTGAGCACGATGCGAAGTTCGGCTACCTGCCTGCGGTGCTCGACGCACTGGGCATCCCCGAATCGTCACAGGGCCTCGTGTTTTCACGGACCAGCTTGCAACTGCGGCTGATTTCGCCGACCACGCCGCGGGCGATCTACTTCAATGACGACGTTTACATCGGCTATGTGCAGAACAGCGATATGCTCGAAATTTCGACGGTCGACCCCGAAGTCGGCGGCGTGTTCTACACCCTTGAGCAGCGCCAAGGCCATCCGCAATTCGTGCGTGACCACCAGTGTCTGCAGTGCCATCAGACAGCTCGGACGCAGGGGGTGCCGGGGCATCTGGTGCGTTCGGTGTTCACCAACGATGCGGGGATGACCGGTGCCGGGCCGCAGTTTGTGACCGACCATAACAGCCGATTCAGCGAGCGTTGGGGAGGCTGGTACGTCACCGGCACGCACGGCCGGGCCAGGCATATGGGCAACGTGACGGCGGAAACGGTCAGCAGGTACGACCCGCCTTTGGACCGGGAAGCCGGGGCGAATGTGGCGGATCTTTCAGACAAGTTCAACACCAACCGCTACCTCGCGGGGGGCCACAGTGATCTGATCGCACTGATGGTGCTGGAGCACCAGACGCAGATGCACAACGTGATTACCCGGGCGGGCTATGAAGCGAAGATGGTGCTGCACCAGCACGCGCGGCTGAACGAGGGCGAGGACGAGCCGCTTAGCGAAGGGGCGGAGCGTCGGCTGAACCAGGCGGCCGACGCTGTGCTGCGATACATGCTGTTCGTGGATGAAGAGATTCTTGCCGACCCGGTGAAGGGGACGACCTCCTTCGCCGAGGATTTCCAGGCGAAGGGCAAGCGCGACAGCTCGGGCCGCTCGCTGCGTGATCTGGATCTGCAACGAAGGCTGTTCGCGTATCCCTGCAGCTACCTGATTTACTCGGACGCGTTCGACGCCCTGCCGGACGTGGTGCTGGATCGGCTGTACCGGCGGCTGTGGGAAGTGCTGACCGATCAGGACGAATCGGGCGACTTTGACAACCTCGCCAGCCGCCATCGCCAGGCGATCCTCGAAATCCTCCGCGAGACGAAAGAGGGCCTGCCGGCGTACTTCCATGACGATGCCTAAAAAATCGCTGCAGGGGGGGGTCGCGTTTGCTTGCAGGCGCGAACCCTGACCGCTGAATCAGCGTCTAAAGAACTGGCCGGATGGTCGCTTACGGCACCTGCACATGGGTCGTTCCAAACCCATTACCGTGGCAGGCATTGCCATCAGCGATACGATTGATATAATGCCGGCCTACGGGCTCGTAGCTCAGTTGGTTAGAGCGCACCCCTGATAAGGGTGAGGTCGCCGGTTCGAATCCAGCCGGGCCCATTTACATAACCTCAGGCCGAGGCGTTCCTTGCTTACCCGGTAGTGTTCACCGGCGCGGCCCTGACCCGAACCGAAGCGTATTTGAAAATACGCTGAAGCGTCAGGAGCTACGCCATGAGCAAGCGCGTCAATCGAAAGCCTCGGGTCCCTTCCTACCGTCGTCAGAAGCAAAACAAACAGCAGGACCAAGCGTTCGTCGAGATCAACGGCAAGCGCCACTACCTTGGTACGTACGGCTCGCCCCAATCCAAGGCGGCATACCAGCGCATCATCGGGGAGTGGTTGGGCGGTGGCGGGGACCTGCCGCCCGAGCCTGAGCACATGCTTGTGGCGGAAATCTTGGTTCGCTGGGTCCGATGGGCGCAGAAGCATTACCGCGATCGCCACGGTCGCCAGACCACCGGCTACCGCAACGCACGTAACGCGACCCGCTGGCTGGATGAGATGTTCGGCGAGATGTACGTCGTGGAATTCCGCCCGCGACATCTGAAGGCCATACAGCGTGCGATGATTCTGCGAGGGTTCTCTCGTCCCTACGTCAACAAGAACTGCGACATCATCAAGGCTGTGTTCAAATGGGCGGTGGCGGAGGAACTGGTCGAGCCCGGCGCGCTCAGGGGTCTGGAAGCGGTGAGAGGGCTCCAGAAGGGTCGTACCGACGCCCCGGAGACGGAACCAATCAAGCCGGTAGCAGACGACCACGTCCACGTTTGCCTGCCCCACATGCCGGTGCCGGTAGCGGCGATGGTGCGGCTCCAGCAGGCGACGGGCATGAGGCCGGCGGAGGTCGTGACGATTCGGCCCGCCGACATCGAAATGGGCAGCGAGGTCTGGAGCTACATCCCCGATGATCACAAACTTGCCCACAAGGACCGCGACAGGATCGTGTTCATCGGGCCAAAGGGGCAGGCGACCCTGAAAGCGCACCTGACGCCCAATAGGCCCACAACAAAGCCGATATTCTCCCCTCGCGATGCAGTGGCCGACCTGCACGCGAAGCGACACGAGCAGCGACAGACGCCCCTGAAGTACGGCAACGGGCCCGGCACAAATCGGTCGGGCGATCCTCAGCGCTCTGCTGGCGAGGGATACTCGGTTGACTCTTACCGCCGTGCGATCCATCGCGCCTGCGACAAGGCGTGGCCCGTTCCCAAGGGCGCGACCGCGGCGGAGGCCAAGGCACACCGCGATCGCCATCGCTGGAGCCCGAACCAGCTACGCCACACTTACGCCACGCGAGTTCGTCGCGACCACGGGCTCGAGGCTGCGCAGGTGCTGCTGGGGCACAGCCGCGCGGACGTAACGCAGGTGTACGCCGAACGGGACATTTCCAAGGCCCGTGAGGTGGCGCAGCTCGTCGGGTAAGATGGAATCAACGGGTGAGGCGGGTAGCTCCCGCCTAACGGTTTGGGCCGGTCGGCGCATTGTCTTCCCGCGCTGATCCGGCCAAACCGGCCCGGGATTGGGAAGACACCATGCACAGCAATATTCAGAGCCGAGGCGACGCAGCGACGTCGAAGCTGTTCGATGCAGCGACCAGACTGGTGCGGACGAATCCACTGTCATTCGCCAAGGCGGCGGAGTGGCTGGACGGTCGCGGAGACGGCAGCCTGCAGGTGGAGCAGGACGCCAAGAAACAAATCTACGATCGCGTCGAAAATGCCGAGAAACTGGTTTTGAGCCGGCAGGCGAGATTGCAAGAGGTCTGCGCGGCACAGGGAGAAAAAGACCGAATCCCTGGTGCCCGAAGAGCGCTGGCCAAGGCCTTGCGCGGTCGGAGGTCGGCCAAAAAGCAAGCCGACAACTTCAATCCGCCCTGGGCATCTTTCCCCGAAGTCCGCTTCCGCCACGCCCTTTTGCGCACTCTGACCATCCTTTTCGAATGTACGGACGACGCTCGCCTAATGGAAGCTGCGCCGTCGACATGGCGAGCCGACGCTGAACGATGGGCACCGCGTGTGATCTTGCTTGCTTGGTTGCTCGCAGATCCCCGCGCTCATCTCTTCGATCGAAGCCCGTTACACGGTGAAATGGCCAAGTGGCCGTGGACCCACGGGTTTGCGGAGCAGGCGGAGGGCGAGGACGAGGATGACGAGGAGGCACAGGACCCCAGTGGCGGGACGTACTGGGGCGAGACACGCAGGGATGTGCAGGATTGGCTTTTCAGGCGACATGAGACAAGGCCTCTGCGTCAGGGCTTTGCCAAATGTGTGCAGATGGCTGTGGAGCACTTGGACGACCAGAAGGCCGACGCTTCCTTGGCCGATGAAACTGGTGCTGCGTATCGCGATGGACCGCGCCCGCCAAAGATGTTCCGCTGGCACGGCCAAGAGATCCAGCTACCGCCGCGCCAATGGCAATTGTTGAATTTCCTCTGGAATAACTCCAGTCATACTGCGGAGGTCGATACAGTGGCCGACCATGTCTGGGGGAACGCCGAAACAAAGGACGGAACAATCCGTAAGGCCTGCAGCAGCCTCAATGAGAAGCTCTTGAACGTTCCCGCGCCAGCACCGCAGGTTCGTACTGGCGGCGGCCACGTCTTCATCGATTTTCCGTGAGTAGCCTGTTTGTTACGGATTTGTTACCAATTTGTTACCAAACGAGGTAACTCTCCGGTAACAGGCCGTGAGGCATGATGCACCCGTAAGCAACTATTGCACGGGAGACAGCATCATGCCACAAGACGACGCCCCCCTCACCCTGTCTGAAGCCGCGCGGTCCTCGCATCTGCCTCGGCCCGTAGCTCCCTCCACAATATTTCGATGGCACCGGCCAGGTATTCTCGCCGCCAATGGTCAGCGGGTGCGCCTCCGCGCCGAGCGGTACGGGGGCCGGCTGTACGTCCGCCCCAGCGCGATCCGCGACTTTGCTACGCGTCTCGCCGACGCCGACGCCGCGGCTGATGCCGAGGTTGAGGCACGGCAGGTACGACCGCTATCGACCCCAACACCCAGTGAGGATGATCGACACCGACGCCTCGCCACGGCCCGCGACCAGCTCGCGCAGGCTTGAGCTTCGTATTTGGACATACGGATAGCAGGCACCGCCGGCCAGGCATGCAGCACGCAACCGGTGACAGTGGCTGCAGATCGGCACGTTACGAGTACCAGCGACCTCACCCTCTCGAAGGGTCACGCAGCGGAAAACCGGCTTAGTTTCCACCCGATCCGCGAGAGATCAACTCATCACACGGACGGACAGCGAAGGAAGACCACGATGCCGCAGCCACGGACGGCAAGCAAGGAAAAACGGCCCAGAGCACGGCGCCAGAAGCAGGCTGTTTCTTCTCCTGTGACGAGCGTTACAACGTGTCTCGACGCGATGAGCCCAAGACTATGAGCCCCACATCCCCCTCGAAGTCGACAGCAGGGCTGCAAACCACTACCAACGGACATGCACCGCGTGCCATTGCTCCCGTCGGCATCGACCTTGACGCTGAATTGATGCTGATCGGCGCGCTGTTCGGGACGGACAATGGCGAGCCGGGCAACGCGGAGCGGATCGGTGCCACGTTCGAGCGCGTCGAACCGTCAGACATGGTCAGCCATCACTCACGCGAGGTATACGAGGCGATCCAATCGATATGGGCGAAAGCGCACGGCCTACCGATCACAGACCTCGGCCGTTACCTATCAGCAGCAACTCAACGATGGGCGGACGATCAGATCACAGATGCGACCGAGCGGGCGGCCCCGCACCTACTCGAGCACTACGCGGGGCAGGTGGTGGGCGCTGCCCAGCGGCGGCGACTAGCTGACATCGGCGACCAGATCACTAAGGCAGCCGCAGACGCGGCAACAGCGGAAGATGCGGCGGAACTGGCCGAGCAACTCGTGGGGCAGCTTGGGGCGAGACGATCCGCCGGCAGCGAGCCGGTGTTGCTGGGGCTGGACCAAGTGGAGCCGCGCAATGTGGAATGGCTGTGGCACCCGCGTCTACCGCTGGGAAAGCTGGTGCTCGGCGCAGGCGACGGCGGGCTGGGCAAAAGCTGTGTGACCCTCGCCATTGCCAGCAAGGTGACGACGGGCGAAGGTTGGCCGGATTCCCCAGAGCAAAGGCGCGAGCCGGCAAGCGTGCTTCTGCTATCGGCCGAAGATGACCCCGCCGATACCATCGTGCCGCGCCTGAAGGCGGCAGGCGCGGACCTGTCGCGCGTGAAGCTGCTAAAGGGCGTTCGGCGGGCTGGGCAGGCACGGACTGCGGATGAATGCATGGCCGATCTGTCGCGGGACGTGCTGGCGATCGAGCGAGCCATTGAGCGGCTCGACGACTGCCGGCTGGTGGTGATTGACCCGGTGAGCGCTTACACCGGCCGCGTCGATGGGCACGACAATAGCGAGGTACGCGCGATGCTCGCGCCCATCGCCACGATGGCCGAGCGGCACCGGGTGTGCGTGGTATTGGTCCACCACCTGAACAAGGCCGGCGGGCAGGGGCGGGGAGCCCTCCACCGCGTCATGGGTTCGGTCGCGTGGGCGGCGGCATCACGGGTGGTGCTCAGCTTCACGAAGGATCCGGACGACCAGCGCCGCCGGCTGATGCTCAACGCCAAGAACAATCTCGGCCCGGACAGCGGCGGACTCGCCTACACGATTCGCGATTCCGGCATGGGGCACCCGTGCGTCGTGTGGGACAGCGAGCCGGTGGTGATGACCGCCGATGATGCGATGAGTGAACGCGACGATCGCACCACCGCGACGGACGAAGCGGCGCAGTGGCTCCGTGAGGTGTTGAGCGACGGGCCGCTAGCTCGTGCGGACGTTGAGGCAGCGGCTGAGCGGGACGGCTTCGCCTGGCGAACCGTCGAGCGTGCAAAGGTGCGAGCCAGCGTGGTCAGCGAGCAGCAGCGAAACGATGGCCGCGTATCTGGATGGCACTGGACATTGAAGGGGCGAAGCTGATGCGGTCTAGATATCCCGATCACAATATTTGGCGGCGTTGGTATTGTTGGCGTTCTAGGCGGTCTAGCTTTCTGACCACGCTGATCAACACCGCCAACACCGCCAAGGACGCCAACGCCGCCAACGTAATCGTGGGGGCGGTGGCCAGCGTGCCGTTGAAGAGCGTGCGCAGGTCGTAGTCGGCGTTCTCGAGGCCTTCGAGAGGTTCAGGTGCAGCGGAACTTCCAGCACGAGCACGGCGTCGTCCGTGCGAGATATTGCCTGAGTTCCTCGACGTCTCCGGTCCCGTACTCGTCAACGGCGGAAAGCTCGTGACTGACGTGCTGGCGGAACTCGTCCAGCCATCCCCGCAGGAACACGGCGGCGTCGGCGGCGAAATGCTTCCGGAGGCCGGGCCTACCTCAGCATCGAACCACGGGGATGCGGCGGAGCATTTGATCGCAATCATGCCAGCAATGCTCAGTAAGCGGCCTATGTCGACGAGGATCTACCGGTTATTGTGTGGCCTGATATTTGGCGTACAGCAATTCGGCGAACGCTTGAGCCTTTTCCATGTCGACGACGCGAGGCTCCATGACAAACACCGTGCGCGAGCCTCCGATGGCGGTCTCATATCGTCTACTTTCAGTGATCGCCACTGTCTCCTTCAGCGACACGCGTTCACCATCCACTCGGTTCGCGACGTTCACACCGCTCAACCAAATCGTTGTATCACGCCCAACTCGGACCAGAGCATTCCCATCATCGATGACTTGCAAAATCTCCATTCGGATCCGATCGTCGATGCGACCGACCGCACCGATCTCGAAATCAGCGATCGTCAAAATCGGAGTCGGGAATTCATCCGAACGCCTCACTTGCGCCAGATCTTGGCGAGCCTGATTCATGGTGCGCTGATGGACGGCAATCTTGTCACGTCGCTCTCGCCGATCGGTAGCGGTCACTTCGCCTATCTTCTGCTGAGCTTGTTCTACCTGACGTTGCAGGCGATTTACCTCGGCGATCTTCGCCGAAACCATCGCTAATGAATAAGTACGAACCTCCTCAGGAATATCCTCCAACATCTCTTTCGTTCCCGAATAGATGTGTTCGCCTTTGTCGCTCTCTCCCGGATTAGGTTTCGCCTCGCCACCTTTCAACTTCGCCAAAGATAGTCGCATTTCAGCGAGTTCGGTGAGCATGGCGGCGTTCTCCTGCTCAAGTTCGGCAACTGTGTGCTGCAGGTTTTCGATGAGGATAATCAGTGTTTGCTTATCGAAGGTGCTTAGATCGACATTCTCCGCCACCGCCGGCGCCGCTATGAACATCGCAGCGGCTGCAATCATCATTTGACACTTACGCATTGTTACCTCCCGGGACGTTTGGGGCTCAGGCTGATGTGCACACGCCTAACTTATACCACAATCCGCAGATGACTTCGGATCTCGGGAGATGGCTGTCCGTTTAGGTAAGCAGGCGGCCTCGGCTCTGCATAAAGTCTTGCACCTGACCAGTCGGGGCGTTATAAGTTGGTTGAGGGTGCGTTCGGGGCAAGTTCGGGGCCCGCGCGTGCGACCTTTTCTTCGGGGGACGTGGAAGGAAGCCGTGGGATCAACCGCCTCCGATATTCGTAAAGAAATCATCTGTCCG
This sequence comes from Phycisphaeraceae bacterium, assembly GCA_040905565.1. GTDB lineage: Bacteria > Planctomycetota > Phycisphaerae > Phycisphaerales > Zrk34 > JBBDRF01. The sequence continues at coordinate 36,196 of JBBDRF010000086.1, forward strand.
AATTGTTGGCACCGTTTCGCTCCGGAACGGGTTCTTTTCGTCGCTCGGCACGAGAACCTTGTCGGAGATCTCGTTGCCGGCCCATCAGCATATCGCCGCTTTTTGCCCAGCCGCTTCACCGCCATGGGCGATGCGTTGGACGCCAACGGTCTGAGCTGTCATCAGCTGGCGTGCCCGAGGTGCCACTTGGTGGTTTCCCGGCCGTTGCTGGAGTTATCCGCTTATTTCGTGTCAATCGTCGGCGCCCCCGCCAGCGGCAAGAGCTATGTGCTGGCAGCGATGACCTGGCAGTTGCGATCGATCTTGCCGAAGCTTGGGTTGCTGATGGCCGATGGCGATCCGGCTGCGAATCAGGAATTGCAGCGGTACGAAGAGCTCCTGTTCATGAACAACGAGCCGGACAAGCCCATCGCACTGCGTAAGACCGAAACGCAGAGCGACGAGCTGTACCAAACAATCACGCTGGACGGTCAGCCGCAGACCTTCCCTCGACCATTCATCTTTACGCTCAGCCCCAAAACAGATGGTCGCCGGCAACAACTTGGTTTGATCTTGTACGACAACGCAGGCGAGCATTTTCTGCCAGGTGCTGATTCCACAGCGACGCCGACCACGCTGCATATCGCCGAATCTGCAGCAACCATGTTCCTGTACGATCCGACACAGGATCCACGTTTTCGGGAGCGGTGCCGCCGCGACGATCCACAAATTCAATACGGGGTTCGGCCCGGTGCCGGAGCGGCAAGTGGGCGACAGGAAATCATCCTCAGCGAAATGATCGCACGCGTGCGACGATACAAAGGCCTTAGCCAAGCCGCCAAGCACCGGCGACCGCTTGTCATGGTCCTGGCAAAGGCGGACGTCTGGCTGCCCGAAGGGATGCTGGCGGAGAGTCCGTTGGTCGAGGTCGCCGAAGAAAACGGCACCGAAGGTAAGCGGCTGGCCCTTTCGCTCGACCGGATTGAGCAGATGTCAGAGCAGTGCCGGCAGATCCTGCAGGAGGCCTGTCCGGAGGTCGTCTCAGCTGCGGAAGATTTCAGTGAACGTGTGATCTACATCCCCGTTAGCGCCCTCGGGTGCAGTCCAGAACGCGTCGGAGATGGCGACGCCGCGTTTTACGGGATTCGGCCCGAGCGCATCGCACCCAGGTGGGTCACCGCACCTCTGTTGTGGGCGCTCGCTCAATCCGCACCAGGGTTTATCCCCACCACTTGATCCGGGGCTCGCATGATTCATCAACTCGTCTACACCTCGTCGGCAAGGGGACTGCATGGGGGCACGCGAGGCTTTACGACCGTCGCCGCGACCCGAGGTATGAGTCCTCCTTTGATTAGTCGCCTCGAGTCACTTAGCGCCTACCAGCGAACCTTCACCTTCGGTAGTAGCCGCGATCGATTGAACCCCGTCCGCTGGTCGCACGTTCGAATGACGCTTGGTGCCGGCACGCTGAGTGTGGTCTCGCGTGTCGCTGCTGCGGGCGCGGACTACTCCGGCCGGTCCAACATGCTCGCCCATCATCTGGTGCTTGATGCGACCGACCGCCCCGAATCAGGACCCTCGGCAGTTCTGGCCCAGGAGCGGCTGTTCATCGATAGCTGGGACGAGCCGGCGCGATACCTTGATCCGTTGGGGAAACTCTCCGGTGCCCCCGGCAGTCCGAAGCCTTGCTTCGCATGGCAGCGCGCCTGTGGCGATGCCGGGTGGGCAGGCGTGGCAGTTCGGCAAGTTGTGGTTAAGCGTGAGCCGATCACCCTCATCTACGAAGCAGGCACCGACCTGCGACCTCTGATCGATGAAGCCATCAACTTGCTCCCGGCGAAGCAGCGATGGCTTTTTACCTTCAGCACCTACTTCACAGGCGATGTTGCGGGTGCCGATTGCCTATTCCGAGGCGTACTGGCCGGCACCGAGGCAGCCGCCGCGGCACGAGGCGCGGTCATCGACCTCACCCGACCGCGCCCACTCACCGAGCCCGACGATCCATACATCCAAGCGGCCCGCGATGGTCGACTCGTCGCGATTAAGAAACCGATCTCACGAAAACGCGTTGATAGGCCGGCCGGCGGTGACCCCACCGAAGTATTGACGGATAACGAGAGCCTCGGCGTGTTCGCACTGGCGGATCCTGACGAACCCGGCCCTCGGGAGGAGGCGACCTCTGCCCCGCCGCCCCCCATGCCCAATCGCCCCCCACGCCGCGAGCGACCGCAACGCACCACCATCGTCGTCACCCTCAGCGGCGTCGTCGGAGCCTTGGCCATCCTAATACTCGCGGTCAGCGTGGCTTGGTCGTTGCTGCCGTTCAAGGATGAGCCGCAAGAGGAAGGGGCGTCGGCAGAAGCTGAGCCGACTGTAGTCGCTGATGCCCGGGAGCAATCCCCCCCGCCATCGCCCGCCGAGGAAGATGGTGGAGAAGACCGCAGCCCTGACTCTGGAGATAAGGACCATTCGGGCGAGGCTGATTCCAACGAAGATGAAAGTGATGGTCCGCCGCAGAGGAACGGAGAACCGAACACAGATCAAGCCGATGACACCGAAGAATCTGCAGAGCCCGAGGTGTTCGAGGAGCCCGAGAAGTCAGAGGGGCCCGAGCCCGAGCCGGAGCGCGAACCGGAGTCGGAGCCACAGCCTTTTCCGATCGACAATTTAGAGCCATTCGAACATGAATTCGACGAAGAAACCGAGTACCTACCCATCGAGCTAACGGGAGACCAACAAGCGCTCGACGCAAAGTCCCTCTCCGCAAGACCGTCCCCTCCCCTATCAACTTTCACAAGCCGCATCGATGATGACCTGACACACCGACTTCTGATTGACAAACGCATTGACACAGTTGCCGAGATTAATTTCTTCCAGAAGGCCGACGAGTCGCTCGTAGTGCAATGGAATGAGAAGCAGCCGTTGGGAACAGATCGCGCCGCCTTTCGGTTATTTGTTCCTACCGATGACGGCAAGGTAAGGGTTCTTCACCTACGTCACGCCACTGCAAGTCCGGAACAAATAGCACTGAGAGTTCCTTGGGGTAGGCCGCCAGGGGCTCAAGCAATGAGTTCAAGCGTGGCAACTGAAATCATAACCGCTGCACGCAGGGTTCGGAAGGGGCGGACGGCCGAGGCGTATAAGATTGGAGAACACATCCCGGGGCCACCCGATTCGAAGGATCAATCACACCTCGTCATCGATTTTCATAGCGAAAAGCTAAGAGCAACGTTGCACTGGGATGACGATATGCCGCGTGGAACTGAAGGGTCTGCTCGAACTTTGAGGATTGCTCTTTCCGCGCTTGAAGAGGCCCTTGATAATATTTACGAATCCGATGGCGACTGGTTCAAAGTCGCCCCAGAAGATCGATCGGATATCCGGGAATGGCTAGACGGTATTCCACGAAAAGAAATCGAGGATTCACGCGATAAGTATCTTGCGGGTCTCCTTGACGAACGCGAGAAGCGCAATAAGAAGATTGACGAAGATTTCAAAGGTGATGAGAGACAGAAGATGCGGGACGGCAAGAAGGCTAGGGTAAAACGTGCCTATGAAAAGCGAAAGGGTGAGGTGCAAGTAGTTTACGAGAAGCTGAAAGAGGCTAAGGAGGCGATAGAAGGGCAGGGGGATTCGCGAAACAGGCTACGTAAGTTCATCGATGACGATGTCATAGTTCTTGACCAGTACAACGTTCCCATCATGAAGATCACCATGTCGCTCAAGGGAGATGGGGATGAAGCCGCTGAGAAGGAGGACGATTGATGGGCCAAGCCGATCAAATAGTCCGAAAGGTTCAGCAGTGCCTAAGCCGTGGGGGCGAGGTCGTGCCCACGGAAGCGGTGGAGTTGGCGCTGCAATGTTCTGATCTGGTGGAGGCTGTGAACGAGCGGCTGGGCAGGTGCACGAATCTTCTGCGTCAGGGATTGCGTAGCGAGGCTTTGCATCAGGCGGAGTTGTCGCCTCCAATTCTGGACGAAGCGGCGGCGCTGGACTTTCCGGAGAACGAGCGGTGGGCGGAGTTCTGCGCGAAACATGACCTTGCCGTCGCGCCGAGGGTGGACATTGAAGCGGTGGGAGAGCTTGACGAGGCGTACCCGGTCGAGCAGGAGTTGGCCGACCTTCTGAAGGAGCATCGGTTGCTGGCGCTGAAGCGGGCGCCGCTGCCTTCGCGGATTGCTGTGTTAAGGCAACTGGCGGAGGCGGATCCGACCAATCCGATGTGGGCGGAAGATGTGGGGACTCTGGAGGGCGAGCGGTACAAGCAGATCGCCGCGGAGGCGGATGCCGCTTACCGACAGATGAACCTGCCGAAGCTCGGGGCGCTGCGACAGGAGGTAACGGAACGGTGGCAGGAGAAGCCGTCGGCAAAGCTCGTTCGGCGCGTCTCTGCCGCGTTCGATCGCGTGCAGTCGGCCCAGGCGGTACAAACGCTGAGGGATCTTGCGCCGGTGGTGGAGCAGACGCAAATAACGGCTAACGCGGAGAAGATGGCAAAGCTTCTGGAGCGAGTATGGACGCTGCAGGGCCTGGTACGCGCACCCGATGTGGTGCCCCTGCGTGAAGTCTTCGATCCGGCGCGGCAGTGGCTTGAAGAGGTGCGGCAACAGCAGGCGGACCTTGCGGAGTTCGAAAACGCCTTGGCTGGCTTGGAACGAGGCCTGGACGACAAGGAAGGAAAAGAGGAACTGGAGAGACGCTGGCGTGCGGCGACTCGTCTAGGGCATGCGATCCCAGAAGCTGTTACGAAGCGCTACCGTGGTCGTGCGAGTGCGCTCGAACTCGGTCGGCAACGCCGCTTCCGCTTAACTATGGCGGCGATCGTGGGATTGCTCGTGCTGCTGGGTGGCGGCACGGCCTGGATCACGATGAGCACGCTTGAAGCACGCGAAGTGGAGGGTTGGGCACAGGAGATTCAGACACTGCTCGATGAGGACGACCTGGAGCGAGCGGGAGCCGTCGTGACCCAGATGCGTGAGGAACGACCGCACCTGATGCCGGTCACCGAAATCCGCCGAGTAGTGGGGGATTACGACCGTGCCGCCGAAGAGGAAGCGGCTCGGGCGGAACAGTTCGACGCGGCGTTGACGCGCGCCGAGGCAAGCGGAGCGGAGGCACCCGACCGCGAAGCCCTCGCGGAGGCCCAGGCACATGTCAAAACCAGTGAAGAGAAGTATCGCCTGGACGTTTTCAACGAGCTGGTGGCGACGGCAGACAGGGAACGGCAGGCTGAACACAATGCCGCGTTCCGTCGAGAAATCGACGCTCTTCGCGATCGGTTCAACACTGTTCGGCGAGAACGCGGCGACGCTGAACCATCAATACGCGCGGTTGCAGATCTTGAACATGAACTGGGTCAACTACTGGGTCGGTCGGCGGCGACGACATCGACCAAAGCCATCGCAGCCTCGCTGCGGACCTCGATGCAGAACCATCGTGAAGCCCTCATCCAGCAGCGAGATCGCCAAAGCATGATGGGCGATGATGAGGAGGAACTGGTGACGTCGCTCGGCGATCCTGATGAACTGGCAACGAAGCTGTCTGCGTTCCGCGAAACATATCCGGAACATCACCTGGCGAGCGAACTGCACGAGGCGGCTTCATACGCCGGGGACTGGAAGACGATCAATCGCTGGTCAGAAATCATGGGGGTTTGGCGTGGGCCGGATAGCAGCCGGTCGGATGTGACACGGTTGATCGAGATGCTCGAGGCCTTCGACGATGAGCATGAAACGGAAATAATGGGACGCCGTGTGGAGGCATCTCTGTCGTACCTTCGTCAGAAGCAACGGTCCCTGCATCCGCTGGGGGATCCGCGACATCAGGAAAGCGGGCTTTCGCTGCTGATCACCCATCCACTGGTCGATGGCCTTCATGTTCTGACGTCGCGGTCCGGCGACCGGTACTACATGGCTGAACCTAGAAAGCCCGAACCGTGGGGCGAGACTTCGCAGGTGCTGGTGCGATATGTCAGCAGTGTCGAGCAGATTCGCGGTCCGCGCACGCCGGCTCAGACCACGTTTCCACGTGATGCATTCGCCGAGGATGCAAAACCCGAGCCAGCCCCCCAGCAGGCCTTCGCAGACGAAGCCGCCGCATGGTTGAACAGCAGTCAGTACCGATGGCAGGAGGCCCATTTGGAGGTCCTGCGAATTTTGATGATGCAAGAAGACATGGAGCCAATCCTCAAGGCGAACCTCGCTGGGCAGCTTATTCAGCTGTCTGCGGAGAGTGATGCGATGACGTTGGAAGCGCTACGGGAATGGGGAACGCATCTTGCGGACGTGTCCACCTCGTCAGATTGGCTCGACCCGGAATCGGATGTTCAACGGCAGCGAGACCAGGCGAAGGAGAGATTGGCGATGGCGCCAGACATCAAGCAACTGCTCAGCGAGGCACGCGACCAGACAGAGGCGGTGTTGGCCGACCTCGCGGTTCTGGAGCCGGTGGGAATGATCTGGAAGGACAGCGAAGGGAACATTGTGCTGGTTGGCAGGAGAGCAGCAGCGACAGATGGAGATTCGCTGTACGCGCTGCTACCCGGTGAGGAAGGGCCGACGCAAATGAAGATCGTCGGCGAGGCTCTGTCCAGTGGCGTGGAATGGCACGATGTTACCGAGCGTCTGCTCGCAGGCTCGTTGGTGTATCAGATCGCTCGATAACAGGGAAAGTCGACGGCATGACTGAAACAGGTCAACAAGTTTTCGTACGGTTCAGGGGTCGTGTCTCCGGACCGTTCACGGCAGAACAGGTCAAGCAGATGATCAAGCGTGGACAGTTGACGCGTGTTCATCATGTCTCAACCGATCGACACAATTGGAAGCGTGCCGATACTGTCCTGCGACAGTTCCAGCGTCCTTCCCCTGTGATAAGCGACGAAAGCACCGGCCACGCTAAGGCCACTGCGGGGGAGGCGGCCTCCGCCGTAGGCGAGGAAGAATCAGAGAAGGGCAACGGAACGACCAGCAGTGCCGCGCATGCCAAGCGAGCCTGGTTCTACTCACTCGGCGATTCCGAGGTCGGCCCCATCGCTGAGGAGCGGTTGCGCCAGCTGCTGCAGGGCGAAGGATTGGATGCTGACACCTTGTTCTGGCGGGAGGGCATGGCGACGTGGCGGCCGTTGGAGCAAACGGACCTTTATGACGCAGGGCCATCGTTGGAGACGGCGTCGCTTGCATCTCGCCGCGTCAGGCCGACCAGCCGCTCTGGCAAGGTCGGGTCCAAGGGGAATTATGTGGGATTATCCTTGGGATCGATGCTTTTGTTGCTGTTGCATATCCCGGTGGTGCTGGAGGATAACACTGTCATCTGGTGGTGGAACATGACGCCGAACCTCTGGGCGGGGATCGTTCTGGGCATGCTGTGCGCTATTGGAACCGGCCTATGCCTAGTGGCCCCGTTGACCTCCGGCCTGGCGAGGGCGGTGACATTCGTGGTGCTGGGCGCGGTCGGCATCGTTTTGTTGGTAACGCTAACCTGGGATGGGGCGGCAATCCATGAGGTCGGCCTTGCGTGGCTAATCTTGGGCTTGTCCTTTGGGCTTTCGGGTGTGAGCCGTGCGAGGGCGCTTTCGCTTGGAACTGTTGGACTACGAAACACCCAGGGGATTCTGGGTGGCATCCTCACAGGCGTTGCCATCATCTTCACAGCGTTGTGGATATTCAGTGTCTCCGAGGCAGGAGGGTTCGGACCGATGCAGGGGGGAATGGTACTGGGTGCGACGCTCGTGGGGTCGGGGTATCTGTCGCTGGTAGCGGCGGGCATCGGCGCGATTTGCAACCTGCGTTTACCCTGTCCGCCGCAGTTGAATCGTGCGGTCGTCATCCTCAGCCTCACAGGCCCCATAGCGATATTCACGGGAGTCGGCATCATTGTCGCCGTGGTGCTCCAGGTAGCGGTAGAGTGGGCCGCCCTGCCGGACGTGCCTGCCTCAGCAGATGTGCAGATGCAGCTTATGATCTTCCGCATGTTTGCCATCGTTATCCTGGTTCTGCTGATTTTCGAGTGGGGCTTGTATGAATTGCTGGCTGGCCGCCCCAAGGCCGGCAGAAGATCGAGAGTTGTCGATGCCACTTGAATCTGATGCATCCGTCTCAAAACCGCCAGACGTCCCTTTGTCAGCTGCACGCATGGACATTGAGCGGCGGCTGGGCTTTCCCGCCGGGCCGTTCACGCAGCCCGGCCCTGTCCTGCCCGTGCTTGCGGCCGGTGCGCTCTCTGTGGCGTTTTTCCTCGCCATGCCCGCATTCGCCGACCACCCGGTGGGCCAATCGTTCATGCAGCACGGTTGGGTGCCGTATGCGATCGTGGCGTTCTCGTTCTGGGCATTAATGATCCTTCTGGTCAAGATCTCAAAGGTACGACTGCAAAGACGTGCGTTGGCTTATGCCGTGGCTCCGTCGGAATCCGGGTTCACCCTGACACCCGAGACGGCGATCAGTGTACTCGACAGGCTGCACGACATTGCGGAGGAGCCGAACGATTTTCTTCTCTACAATCGAATTCAATTCGCCCTCTCTAATCTGAAGAACATGGGACGCGTGGGTGACGTCGGCGAAGTGCTTCGTGGCCGGTCCGAGAGCGAAGACGCTGCGGTAGAGTCGAGCTACACGGTTGTGCGAGGCCTCGTGTGGGGCATACCCGTGTTAGGGTTCATCGGAACAGTCTTGGGACTAAGTCAGGCCATCGGATCATTTGGTGCTGTGTTGCAACAGAGCGGTGAAATGGAGGAACTGAGGCAGTCGCTTCAGCACGTCACGGCGGGGCTGGCAACGGCCTTCGAGACGACGTTGCAAGCCTTGATCGCAGCCCTGCTCATCCAGTTGCTCATGACGCTTGTTCGACGCAACGAGGAACTCATGCTCGATTCGTTCATTGACTACTGTGACCGTCAGGTGATCGGGCACCTCCGATTGAAGGAGTAACCGGATGGCGAGGCGACGTCGGCAATCTGGTGTGGCCATCAGCTTCTTTGCCTTTCAGGACGTCATGATGGGCGTCATGGGTGTCATCATCCTCGTCGCGCTGCTGCTGGCACTGTCGGCCAGTGAAGTCATTGAGATGGTGGTGGACCAAGATCCCGCTGAAACGTCTGCAGAACGAGCAACCTTGGCTGATCTTGAGGCGCTGGCAGATAAAGAGCGTCAGCTCGAAGAAGCTTACGAAAGCGCGCTTGGCCGGTCAGCCAGGCTGGCTGAACTCGGCGCGGATCCGGTGCCCCACATCGAAAGGGCGACGGCTCGGCTGGAGCAACTTGACCTTGACATCGAGGAACGCACTCAAGAAATTGCTCGTCGGCAGGATCAGTTGCCAGCCCACCAAAACGTTGTTGCAGAGGAGCTGGACACGCTCAGCGCGATGCAAGCCGACCGAGAAAGACTGGAGGCCAAAGTCGAACATCGCCGCACCTCGCGGTTGAGCTACATCATTCAAGAAGGTGCCCAGAAACAGCCGGTTCTGATTGTAGTGTCAGCCAAACGTTTCAAAATCGGGACTCCCGGTGATGAGGACACAGCCATCGTGTTGCAGCATCGGGACGTCGACACACGCCTGCGGTATCTGAGGGAGATTCTACAGGATCTCAACTCCGCCGATTACTACTGCCTACTTGTGCTTAAACCATCGGGCTTCGGCGATCTCGACGACCAAGTGAGAGATGAGGTGCGAGCCGCCGGCCTGCAATGGGGGCTGGATCCTGTCCCAGAATCCACGCATGTTCTGGGCTTCACGCCCTGAACGATAACGGTGTTCCAAAGGAGGTTTTGGCGTGGCGACTCGAACGGATCAGCAATCTGGTGGTTTGACTGTCGTCATCGTGGCTGCAAGCCTTTGCGTGCTCGTCATCGTGGCGCTGATGCTCGTTAACTGCGAATCATCGCCCACGCCTGAAGCCGCCGACGAGCCGGCGACCACGGCGCCTGATGCACCATCCCCCGAGGCGCCGGCGGATGATACTGATGAGACTGAAATCGTGGAGAATCAACCGCAACAGCCTGAAGCCGCAGCGGAGGAGGGCGACTCGGAGTCGCACGCTGCAGACACAGCCACGGGTGAAGGTGAACAATTCAGCGGGGAAGAATCGACAACCGACTTCGGCGGTCCAGACAGCCAGTCGAATGGCGGCGCGAGCATGACCAATGGCACGCCGGGGTCGCTTGGCGACGAAAGCAACGGCACGCCTCGTTACGCTGAGTCAGCCCAGGTAGTGGTGGAAGATCAGGACGACCGGATCTACGGCGTTATACCGCCTCAGCCAACTCGCAATTCCGTCACAACCGGCAGCAAGCATGGTCCGGGCAACGCCCGGAGACGTCTGCAGAACGCGATCATCGGTGAGTGGGAACAGTCCGACGACCACCGTTCCCCAGATCTCTTCGAAGGGGGCTATCACAAACGTCGGGTCTGGTTTACTGCACGAGGAACGATGGTCGTCGAGTCGCAGTTCGGCGCAGACGGCGACTTTGTCCTGACACGGCAAGTCGATTACACGGTCCTCGATAGCAAGACGCTGTTGCTGGGAAAAGAGTCAGCATCCCGCTCAGATTCCAGTAGTCGGCAGCTATTGACTCCGTTTGCGGCCAGAGGCATGAGCGTGACGATTGAACCGCCCGTCGCGAAACCGCCGCTGGAGGTGTTCGCGGATGTCGAAGGAGATAGTCTCCGAATCGGCGACAAGCACTACCGGCGCGTTCCGGCAGATTGACAGAGCCTGCAACACGATCAAAGTCACTGAGTGAACAGTGGCTCTGTCGTCTTTGTAAGTGTAAGAGGCTGCTCCGCGTCGAGGGGGAATACTTGATATCGAAATCCGCGTTCCAGCACGGCATCCCGCAGGCGTTGAAAGTTCGCGACTTCGTCAGGCCGGACAGCAAAATTGAAGAAATAACGATCCGAATCAAGATGCTCGAACATGACGCCAATGCGACGCATATCGGAAACGTTCTCGATGACACGTTCGCCGCCGCCGGGACGAACTGTCAGACGAGAACGGGCGGGTATCGTCGATAGCGACGTTTCCTGCACGTCGTCGTTGGGGAGTCGGTCGCCGATCTGCGCAGCCACGACACCGCTGGCCAACCAGTAAAATTGATCATTGTCAAGGATGCAGATAATCTGGTGCCGATTCGTACGCTGCTGCATGGGCAGCCTCGCCTCGACCTGCATATGCTCACCGTCGATCGCCTCGAGTTGTTCCCTCAGCTTCACAATTCGCGATTCTTCAGCATCACGTTCGCTGGCAACCGCGTCGAGCTCTTTCTGAGCGTCCTCATCGAACTGCTGAAGCCATTGATCAAGCTCAGCACGCCGCAACTCGGCCCTCCTCTCTTGGTCCTCCAGGTGATCGAGAAGGATCAGGGCCTCCACCTCTTCTTCATCAAACAGGGCGGCCTCGTTCTGCTCAAGCTGCTCGATGTCGTTCTCCAACTCAGCAATTCGTGCTTCGGACGCGGCAATCTCGGCGGGCGAAACATAGACGGATGTTTCGTCTGGTTCCGTGCTGGACGAACTACTCAGTATGGCGACCAGAATTGCGATGAATACGATACTGCCGAAGACATTGCAGATAGTGTCCAGCAGCAACTCGAGACTGTCCTCATCTTTTGCACGACGACGCATCTCCTCCCTTTCACGCTGACAGCCCAGTGTACCAAGGTTCATCGGTTCAGCACTCCCCCGCTTCTAACTCAGGCGTCAGTCCTCTTCCAAGCCAGTCGCGATCTCGCGGAAGCTTGTCAGCGCCGCCTCAAGGTTTGCGACGATGTCCTCCGCGAGTTCGTCCGGCTCGGGCAAATTGTCCAGGTCACTCAGGGACTTGTCGCGGAGCCAGAAGCTGTCCAGACTCGTCTTGTCGCGGGCGGCAATCTCGTCGTACGTGAACCGCCGCCAGCGGCCATCGGGGCTTTTCTCGCTCCACGTCGGCTTCCGCTTGTGACGCTCGCCGGGCCTGTAGCACGCGATGAAGTCGGCCAGGTCATCGAAGGTCAGCGGCTTCGTCTTGAGCGTAAAGTGCATGTTCGTCCGCAGGTCGTAATACCAGACCTCCTTTGTCCACGGCTGCTTCGCCGCAGGCTTGTTGTCGAAGAACAGCACGTTCGCCTTTACACCGTGAGCGTAGAAGATTCCCGTGGGCAGGCGGAGGATCGTGTGCAGGTCTGTCGTCTCCAGCAGCTTTTTCCGCACCGTTTCGCCGGCCCCGCCCTCAAACAGCACGTTGTCCGGCACGACCACCGCCGCTTGCCCGGTCGCCTTCAGGATTGTGTGGATGTGCTGAACGAAGTTGAGTTGCTTGTTGCTGGTCGTCGCCCAGAAATCCTGCCGGTTGTACGTGAAGCTCTGCTTCTCCTGCTTGCCCTCTTCCGTTGTGACCGTGATCGAGCTCTTCTTGCCGAACGGTGGATTCGTCAGCACGTAGTCGAACCGCTGGCCCGTGTCCGCGGCGAGCGAATCGGCGCTGCTTACCGTCACCTCGCCGCCGATCTCGCCGATGTTGTGCAGGTACATGTTCATCAGGCACAGTCGACGCGTGCCCGGCACGATTTCATTACCGAAAAAGCTTTTTGCCTTGATCGCCTGCTTCTGCGACCGGTTGAGTTGGTAGTGCTCCGGGTCGGTCATGAAGTCATACGCTGCAAGGAAGAAGCCGCCCGTGCCGCACGCCGGATCGCAGATCGTCTTAGTCGGCTCGGGCCGAATGCACTCCACCATCGCCTTGATCAGGGGCCGCGGCGTGAAATACTGCCCCGCGCCGCTTTTGGTGTCCTGAGCGTTCCGCTCCAGCAGGCCCTCGTAAATGTCGCCCTTGATGTCCGCCTCAAGGATCAGCCAATTCTCCTTGTCGATCAGGTCGACCAGACTCGCCAGATGCGCCGGCTCCTGAATGCGGTTCTGTGCTTTGATGAAGATCTGGCCCAGCAGGCCCTTCTGCTGCCCGAGCGTGAGGAGCAGTTCGATGTAGTGCCGCTCCAACTCCGCACCAGTCTTGCCCGTCAGGCTTGGCCAGTCATACCCCTGCGGGATGCCCAAGTCCCGCTTATACGGCGGCTGGGCGTACTCGTGAGCCATCTTCAGAAAGATCAGGTACGTGAGCTGTTCCAGGTAATCGCCGTAGCTCAGCCCGGCGTCTCGCAGAACGTGGCAATAGCTCCAGACTTTGTTGACGAGCATGCTTGCTGGTGTCATCGCGCCTCCTTGGATGCATCCACACCGCTCGGGGGTTCTTGAACGAAACCGCGAACGAGCGCCCTGCCCGTGAAGCCATCAGGGTGGTCGTCAGTCTGGATCTCATACTCGATCGGAAATGGTGTCACTTCCTCCCAGGTTCGAAACACAGCGACGATGTTGCCAATTGGCTCGTGGTCGTTGTGGGTAACCTTATCCACCCAGAGCTTTACCATGTCATCACCGACGTCCAGCGTTCGTGTGAGATCAGGCATGTTCACGCTGGGGATCGAACGCTCAAAGAAAAGCCTGTCGCGCGGGAGCGACAGCGAAAGATTGTTGAAGGCCAGGCCGTGGACACTTCTCGGCTGGGGCTTTTTCGGCCGTTCCGGTACCGTCGGCGTGCGCGGCCCTGTACCGAACAGCATGTCGAACTCTCTGTCGGAACGATGAGACAACTTTGGCTCGAGGTATCCGTCCACCTCCTCCTGCGTGACGACCCTCCGGAACCGCGTCGGCAGCGTCAGCATCGCCCGAACGTTATGGGCAGGCAGGGTGCCCTCGTTTGCAATCCAGAACGTCAACCGGAGCGTCCGCGCCCGAAACTCCCTGTGATCAAGCAATCGCTTCAAATACTGGCGGTAAGCGATAAAGTATTCTTCCAACTGGCTGTCGTAGGTGTTGCAAGCCTCTGCCGCGAACCCGTCCGTCTCTAAGAGCGGCCGGCAGCGTGCCCTCTCATCCTCCATTAAGCTCTCCACGTCGATTGGTGATGGCCTAGACGATTCGAAGCTGACGACTTCCTCAGGCGTGTCGTCCGCTGCGGCGGAGAGGAGCAGCCGCAACTTTGGCAAGCGGCTGCGAAGGCGTTGAAGCTCCCGCTCGGCTTGCTTCAACTTCCGTGCCTCCTCGCTCTCCACAGGTCGCTGCCACTTCTCATCCAGTGTGATCACCTCGACGCCCTTGGCTTCGCCCCGCCGTCGCATTTGGCTATCGTCTGAAACCAGCCCAACACGAGTCGCCTCGCAGGCCTTCATCCGCGTAAGGATGCACTGGATGATTGCCGAATCCACGTTTCCGGTAGGCTCCTCATCATCAATGGCAACTTCCAGCGTCACGTCGACGCGAACCTTGCCGCCGGCCTTCTCGATTTGCGTAATTTCGGCATCAGCCCGGCGAGCCCGATCGGCCGTTTTGGGGTTGTATTTGTTCTTATCCAGTTCGTCCAACACGGGAGAGCACAGGATCAGGCGGACGCACCGCGCCCCTGCAACGGTCTTCCAGTCGATCTCGCGAATACGTTGGAAATGCAGCAGGATGTTCGTGTCGAGAAAAAGCTCCGCCGATTCTGTGATCATGCCGCACTCCCGGGTTGTGTCTTCGGCTCGATGCCGGTCGGGACGAGGTCGTGATCCTTGATCCACTTGATGCAGTCGCGGATGCGCTGCGGTGGGAACTTCTCCGCCTTATCGGGGTGCCAGTCGTGCACGCCCGTGATGATCTGCTTCTGTGTGGGTTGCACCCCGTCGATCAGGTGGTCGTTCCAGACGGCAAATGTGGTCGCCACCAGTTCCGCCTGCTGCGTGTCCATCTTCGCAAACTGGTCAAGAAGCCAATCCACGCGCACCTGCCCCGGCCCCATGTGCTTAACCGCATGTTCACGAGCAGCGTCTATGCTTGTGCCGCGGCGGTAGCTGTACCGCTGGCCCGACTTCTGCACCACGAACCAGCCCTTCCGTTTCGCCAAGCTTTCGATTTTGTGAATCGCAGGATCCAGCGGCCCCGCGGCCTTGCGCTGGGCGTAGATGTGCGATTCCGCTTCGAGCAGGTGCGGCACGAGGTAGAGGTACTTCATTAGCTGTGTGCGGCCGAACGTCTGCCGGTCCGCGAGGCGATTGACCGCGTAGGCGGCGAAGGCGGCCTGGCGATAGCGTTCGCCGGCGGGAAGCTTGATGCGGCGGGTGGGAGCGGCGGCCTTAAGCTTGCGGCCGCGGGTGGGCTTTGCTGCGTCGCGCTGCTCGCGCTCGGCTCGGATGCGCTCGAGCAATTGGTCGGCGGGTTCGTAATCCGGATCGGCGCGGACGGCCGCGAGTTCCGCCTCGCTGAGCAACCGGCCCTCGAACGCCTTCTTCAGAATGCTCTGCCGTAACGCCTCCGCCTGCTTTGACCCCTCATCCACCGCCTGCTCCAGCTTGTCGAGGACGGTGAAGCGGGATTCGAGTTCGTCGACAATGCGTTGCTGCTCCTCACGTGATGGCAATGGCACAAGCCCATCACGTACGTTATCGAGATTCAATCCAGGCTTTCCGGCTCCGTACGCGTATTCAAGCAGTTGGCCCCGCGCGACGGCGCGAGAAATCAATGCCCTGTGCCAAAAAGGAGCAAAATTGGGATCAACCAGCCGGATCAGAGCAACATGCTGGCTGACATACGCCTCTTCTTTGGCTTGGCCCACGATCGCGCAACGTCCGACGTTGGCCCCGGTGATGGTCAATAGCAAATCGTTTGTGTGCACACGTGTCCGATCACCTTCGAGACCTTTGGGAAGGTCCAACCGAGTCGCGTCAGAAAGATCAAGGGCATCCGTGCGTATGTCCTGTGATCGGATAAACAGAGGTCCTTTTCCGCCGCAGAATCTGGCCCACCCACGTGAGCCACTCGTAACAAATTCGATTACGTGCCCCGTCTTCACCCAACCCCACCCCTCGGGCAGGTTTGGCAGGTTGGTTCGTTCGGTGTCGCTGAGTGGTGGCAGTTCCTTGGGCTTGGCGGGCTTGCGGGGTTTTTTCTGGCCGGAGGCCTTGCCGCCGGCGGCTTCCCAGTGGGCGACGGCTTTTTCCCAGTCTTCGTGTTGCTGCTGGTAGCGGGCGGCGCGTTCGGTCTGGATCTGTTGGAGCAGGTCGTCGGCTGTGGGCAGGTGCTCCTGCTGGTCGCGCCAGTCGGCGGTGAGCTTGCCCTCGAACGCCGCCTTGAGCACCGCCTGCCGATACCGCTTGAGCTGCGCCCGCACCGCCTGAAGCTGCTCCACCCCTTTATCGAGCTCGCTGAACAACGCCTCGATCTTCTCGACGATGGCTCGCTGTTCGACGAGGGGAACCAGAGGGAACTCCGCCGCCTTCAGGGCCGCCAGGTTGATGCTCGCGACGGTCGTTCCATCCTTGGAGCACTGATTCAATAGGCGTCGCTCGGCGGACCGGACGAAGTAGGCGATAAAAGCTGGATCGACTTTCTCGTGCGGATGAAGCGCTTTGAGATCCTGATTGATCGCCGTGTCGACCTCATTGATGGCGACGGGAAAGGTGCGACTCAAAATGCCGGAGCGGATCACGAACAGCACTGAACCGGTCGGAACGAGCCGAGGCCGCCCATCGACGGCTGCTTCGGTGATGTGGTCCTCGCTGTCACGGAGGCGGAGCGCCTTCATATCCTTGGGCGATATCCAAGGAATCGTCCCATTTGTCCAAAACTCCGCGCGCGATTTACTCGGCGTGCTGCCACCAGACCAATCGCCAAGCTGACCTAAGGTCGTGACTGCCCAGTCGGGACGAGGGCGGGTGCTCCACAAAGACTCCATCATGCCACCAGTCTTTCGTTGAGCTCATTGAGGACGGCTTCGTAGTCGGGGCCGAAGAGCTTGTAGAACTTGCCGAGACCGCCGAGGCCGTCGAAGGGGGTGCGTTCGAGGTCATCGGGTTCGACGTGGAAGCTGGTGGCGATATGGTCGCGGATCATCTGGAGCCAGTGCATCTGCTCGGTGGTGAATTTGGGGGCGTCGCCGGCGTGCTGCTTGAAGACCCAGTCCTGAAAGCGATGGCGGACGAGGGAATCGAAGCTGGTGAGCTTTTCGTCGAGGCCGACCACTCGGCGGAGCAGGGAGACGAGGGCGACGAGCTCCTGCTTCGGCGCAGCACCGGGGTTGGTGGACTCGACCTGGGCGTAGGCGTTCCAGACGCGGGCCGGGGCGAGGGCGGGCTGATCGGTCTTGAGGCGGTCGAGCACGGCGCGGACCATGTCGTAGGTCAGCTCACGCAGGCGGTAGGGCTGATCGTAGAAGATACGCAGGGCGGTGATCTCATCCTTGTGCTGCTCGATGTAGGTGCGGAAATCCTGAATGGCCTGCTCGGCGTTGGCGACGGATTCCTCATCCCACGCTGCGGTGCGGACGGTGTCGAGGTTTTGATTGTCGATGATCTGGTCGAGGGCTTTGCGGGCGTTTTCGACGAAGTCGCGTAGCTCGGGGGTGAAGGTTTTCGCTGCGTCTCTGGTGAGCTGCTTTTGAGCGGCGGCCTTTTGCTCAACGCTCGGCTCGGTGGAGGCGGGCAGGGCGTGCTGCGATCGGGCGGTATCCTCGATGACGTCAGGATTGTGAGCGGCGAGGAGTGCGTGGGTGACGTTTTCGATCGGCTTGCCGCCGGCGAGTTCGGTGAACGCGCTGCGCTGCTGGGGTGTGAGCTGGGTGTTGAGCCGTGCGAGGCGACCGGCGACGGAAGTGAAGGTGTCTTCGTCGTTCTTGCCGAGGGCGATGGCGAAGAGCAGGTCCTTGAGGGGGACAGCGCGTTTGCGTTCGAGTGGGCGGGAATCGGTCTTGATGGACTGTGTGACGCCGACGGCGTCGACGATGACGAAGCCGGCCTTGCCGAGCGTTGCGGAGGGAGACCGCTGGACGAGATCATCGGTGGAGATGCTGCGGCAGCCGCGGCCCTTCATCTGCTCGAAGTAGTTTTTGCTGCGAACGTCCCGCATGAAGATGAGACATTCGAGGGGCTTTACGTCCGTACCGGTGGCGATCATGTCCACGGTGACGGCGATGCGGGGGTTGTAGTCGTTGCGTAGCTGGGCAAGGATGTTTTTGGGATCTTCGGTGGCTTTGTAGGTGATCTTCTTGCAGAAGGCGTTGCCCTCGCCGAACTCTTCGCGGATGATTTGGACGATGTCGTCGGCGTGGGAATCGTCTTTGGCGAAGACGAGGGTTTTCGGCACTTCGCTGCGGCCGGGGAAGAGGGTGGGCAGGCGGTCCTTGAATGTTTTGATGATCGTGCGGATCTGGGAGTGATTGACGACGTCGCGATCAAGTTGCCGCCCGTCGTAGGTGGTGTCCTCATCCTGCTGCTGCCAGCGCTGCTTTCGGGAGAGTTTTTCGCGGACCTCCACGAAGCCTTCGCCTTTGCTGATGACGCCGCCGTTTTGCGTGACCTCGGTCTCGATACGGTAGATATCGAAGCCGACGTTGACGCCATCGGCGACGGACTCCTCGTAGGGGTACTCGCTGACGACGTTTTCCTTGAAGTAGCCAAAGGTGCGTTTGTCGGGCGTGGCGGTGAGGCCGATCTGGAAAGCGTCGAAATACTCAAGCACCTGCTGCCAGACGTTGTAGATGGAGCGGTGGCACTCGTCGATGATGAGGAAATCGAAGAGTTCGGGGGGCACGGCGGGGTTGTAAGCGACGGGCATGGGCGCGTTGGGGAGGGCACGCTCGGCGGGGTTGGTCTGTTCGTCCTCGGCGGCGAGTTCTTCGCCCTTGAGGATGGAGTACATCCGCTGAATGGTGGAGATGCAGACGTTGGCGTCTGGGGCGATGAAGCGGGAGGTGAGCCGCTGGACCTTGTAGAGATCGGTGAATTTGCGGTTGTCGTCGGCTGGCTGGTAGGCCATGAATTCCTGCTCAGCCTGCTCGCCGAGATTGCGGGTGTCGACGAGGAACAGGACGCGACGGGCCTTGGCGAACTTGAGCAGGCGATAGATGGCGGTGATGGCGGTGAATGTCTTGCCGGCGCCGGTGGCCATCTGGACCAGAGCGCGGGGCTTGGCATCCCGGAAGGAGTCATCGAGATTGTTGATGGCGCGGAACTGGCAGGCGCGGAGGCCGGTGGCGTCGAGGGTGGGGATGTCGTGCAGGCGAGCGCGGAGGGTGGTGGCTTCGGCCAGCCATTTCTGAAGCGTGACGGGGGCGTGGAAGGCGAAGACCGGGCGGGAACGCGGCCGAGGATCGTGATAATCGGTGAAGCGGGTGATGGTGCCGGTGGATTCGTAGCCGAACCGTAAGGGCGTGTCGTTGCTGAGGAGTTTGATGGGGCTGGTGCGGTAGCTATCTGTCTGTGCTTCGTGCGTGGTGAGGCGGACGCCCTCCTCCTCCCGCTTGGCTTCGATGATGCCGACAGGTTCGCCGTCGACGAAGAGCACGTAATCGGCGGGCCCCTCGGTGGTCTGAAGCTCGCGCACGGCCACTCCAGGCGACGCAAAGACGTTCATGGCGTCCTTCGACTGTATCTGCCAGCCGGCGTCGGCGAGCAGGCGGTCGATGGCATCGCGGGCCTGCTGCTCAGGATGTTGATTGGTCTCCGGCACGACTGCAAAGGATAAGGCAGGCGACGGTTTACTCAAAGCTTGCTTGTTGAGGTGGCGGACGCAGCACGTTCGCCTCGTCTGCTTGCCCCCGCAGGCATGGTGCTTGGCGACCTCTGCTCGGGATAGCTGATCCCTGAGCCATCGAACGACTCGGCTGAGAAATGGCAGGCTTGAGGAGCGACGGGACTGTCGCCTCGGCCGATATGCCTATCCAGCGAGATGCATCGAAACTAGTGTGGTGCTGGGGTTTTATCGGCATCTCAAAGCCTCGCGGTTCAACCGTGACCTCGGCCATTTAGACAGACTGACCTTCCGCCGATGAAGGTGGTATGTTTTCCCGGCATAGACATCAACAAGATTCGACCCCGTTCGTGCACGCCGGGAAAGCTGGCGCGGACGGGGTTTTTTGCGCACACGGCGGTTTCAGAGCGCGTCCCGCCGAGAATAAAAGACGAGTTATATCCGAACGTCACGTCCAGGCCCCGACTCGCCATCGGGAAGTGAGGGCCGTCCCTCCACGTGGCAACCTGCTCCTGTCGTCTCCGGTTCGGCAATCCCTCTCAATCCCCGCTATTCCGATGCCACTGGCAGCGGGGTGTCTGGTGGGGCTGCGCTGACAGGAAGGACGTTGGGCGGGCGCGTGTAGAAGTGTGCCAGATCCGAAAACCTCCGGACCAGGCAAATCGGCGGCGGTGCGCGCGCCCGACACTTACGGCGATTGTTTTTCGCGCATTACGCGCGAGAATCCCAAGCTTTGCGCCAGGCACCGCATATCGTCGATGTTTGACAGTGGCAGCGAAAAGGGAGGAAAAATGACCAAGGCCCACGGACAGCGAGCAGAGTTGGCGACGCACGGTCGGCCATCTAAATTTTCGCGCGAGGTCGCAGAGCAAATCTGTGAGCGAATCGCGATGGGAGCAAGCTTGCGGGGAATCTGCGAACAGCCCGACCTTCCGCCGGAATCGACCGTCCGCGGCTGGGTTCGCGAGGATCGTGAAGGCTTCGGCGCCATGTATGCCAGGGCGTGTCAATTCCGTGCCGAGCTTTACGCCGAGCAGATCATCGACATCGCCGACACCGAGCCGGATCCGCAGAAGGCCCGGGTCAGGATCGACGCTCGGAAATGGGTGGCGTGCAAGCTGCTGCCGCGGAAGTACGGCGAGCGCGTCGACGTGACCAGCAGCGGCGCGGAGATACGCAACCCGATGGAGGCTTTGGGGCGATCGCCGAGCAGCTTGGGCACTTGGCGGACGAGGAAGCCCCTGACGGCGATGGCCACTCGAGAGGATCAGATGCCTCTGACTCCGAAAAGACAGCGGTTCGTTGACGAATACTGCCGCGACTGGAACGCGACGGCGGCCGCGATTCGTGCCGGCTACGCCGAGCGGGGCGCTCACGCTGAGGGGCATCGATTGCTGAGGAATGCTGAGATTGCCGCGGCGATCAAGGATCGGCTCGATTGCCTGTCGATGCAGTCGGATGAAGCCCTGGTGAGGCCGACCGTTCAAGCCCGGGCAGAGTACGCGAAGTTCCTCAAAGCCGACGGCACAGTCGACCTCCAAGGCCTGATCGATGCCGGCCTCGCGCACCTGGTAAAGGGGACCAAGTTCAACGCGAGCGGCAAGCTTCAGGTCGAGTTTCATGATGCCCAAGCGGCATTGATTCACCTCGCGAAAATCCGCGGCTTGTTCATCGATCGGCACGAAGTCAAAGATGTCACCGTGGACGCTGCTGCCATCGCAGCCCGGCTACGGGCCAAACTCGGCAGCGTGTCAGGTCACGCTCGCACGAATGCGGGAGAGTGATCGGTGACGACGGATGTCGAAGGATCAACTGATCCTCCCGATCAGCAGCCGCAGGTGAGCTACCGAACCACACGCGAAGGACCAACATGCCTCAGACGCTCAAGCAGCAGCGATTCGTGGAAGAGTACCTGGTCGACCTGAACGCGACACAGGCCGCGATCCGGGCGGGATACTCAAAGCGCGGCGCCCGCACAGAGGGCGCACGCTTGCTTGCAAATGCTGGCATCGGGGCGGCGATTCAGCATCGCATGCAGGAAAGGGCGGAGCGAACGCAGGTCGACACCGATTATGTCGTCCGCCGGTTGGCAGCGATCGCGGGGGCGGACCTACGACGCCTCTTCGATGAAAGCGGACGGCTGCGCCCCGTCACGGACCTGGACGACGATACCGTCGCCAGCCTCGCCGCCATCGAGGTCAAGACGATGGATGCCGGCTCGGGGATCACCGAGCACGTCGCGAAGTTTCGCCTGGCTGACCGCGTTCGCGCGCTCGAGTTGTTGGGCAAGCACTTGGGGCTGTTCGTCAGTCGCGTGCATATCGAGGGGCCACCCGAGTCAGCCGAGGATATTGCGAAACGCGTGTTGTCGGGTCTGCCGGGGCGGCGCGTCAGCGACTGAACTTCGTCGACGGGAGCCATCGGCCCCCGCAACTTAGGCAACAGCGGCGGCGTATTTGAAAATACGAAATGGGCCGCACGGCCACGAAATCTGCCGCAACACTTGCATCAAATACGCTGCTCATGATATCGTAAAGCCCTGTCAGGGCCGAGGTAGCGACGGCCCGGGACGCCTGATAAGGGTGAGGTCGCCGGTTCGAATCCAGCCGGGCCCATTAAGTAGGATCTGATTTTGTAGCAGTTTACGCAAGTCAGGGACTAACCCCCGACAACCTGAATTTCTGGCTAACCCCGGATCGCAACTGATCCGGGGTTTGTCCGTGCCTGGATCAGTTCCTCGGTGTTGACCATCGGCTTCTCAATCAGCAGATGCAGTCCGGCGTTGGCACATTTGGAGGCGATCCGAACATACGTGGCGGCGGTTTGAAGGAAGAGTGGGTGCTCGATCGCTCAGCGATGACCCGGGGTGGCGTGCGTTGAATCTTCAGCCTCGTCCTCAATCCCGAGATCGAGTTCAATCTGCTCCAGCGGGCGGCCTTTGGTCTCGGGCACCATCAGTGCCACCCACACCAGTTGCAGCACCATCATGAAGCAGAAGAACAGGAAGACGTAGCCGGGTGCGAAGGCGCTCACCATCGACGGGAAGAACAGCGTCAGCAACGCGGCGAAAACCCAGTGCGTTGAGCTGCCGAGCGCCTGCCCGCCGGCCCGATGGCGGTTGGGGAAGATCTCGGAGATGAAGACCCAGATCACGGCACCCTGGCCCACGGCATGGGCAGCGATGAACGCGAAGATGCAGATCGGCACGATGGCGAACGTCTCGGTGAAGAACGCCCATGCGACGAGGCCCAGCGACGCGATGTAGCCGACCGACCCGATGTAAAGCAGCGTGCGACGGCCGATGCGGTCGATCAGCCACAGGCCCAGGAACGTGAACAGCAGGTTCGTCACCCCGATGCCGACGGACTGCAGCAAAGCCGCCCGCTCTCCCAGACCAGTCATCTCAAAAATGCGCGGCGCAAAATACAGCACCGCGTTGATGCCCGAAAGCTGATTGAAGAAGGCGATCAAAAACGCCAGCATGATCGGCACCTTCAGCCGGCGGCTCCAGAAAGGTGCGGTGCTGGCCTTGGCGTGCGCGACGGCGGCCACTTCCTCGACCTTCGCGTCGATCTGAGCATCAGAAAGCTCCGGCTGAATGCGTGCGAAGGTCTTGCTCGCTGCGCTGCGTGCGTTCCTTTTGCCGATGAGCCAGCGTGGGCTTTCGGGAATCAACAGGCAGAAGACGGTGAAGATGATAGCGGGGAATGCTTCGACGCCGAGCATCCATCGCCAGGCGTTTTCGCCGCCGACCGTGGCGAGCAATGCGTTGGAGGCGAAGGCGATGAGGATGCCGAGGACGATGTTGAACTGGAACATGCCGGTGAGTCGGCCGCGGAGTTTCGCCGGTGCGATCTCGGAGATGTAAAGCGGCGCAGCGACGGTGGAGATGCCGATCGCCAGCCCCCCGATGAACCGCGAGACCATGAACGTGACCGGATCAGTCGCGAGCGCCGAGCCGATGGCTGAGACCACGTACAGCACGCCGATGGAAAGCAGCGTCTTCTGCCTGCCGAAGCGGTCCGTCGGTGAAGCGCCGACCAGCGCGCCGAGCACGGTGCCCCAAAGGGCGATGCTCATCGCCAGGCCATGCATCTTGTCCCCGAGTTGCCAAAGGGACTGAATCGTCTGCTCCGCGCCGGAAATCACCACGGTGTCGAACCCGAAGAGGAAGCCTCCCATCGCGGCGACGACCGCACATCGGAAGACATAACCGTTCGACGCAAGGCGGGGCGAAGCATCACTCATATTGGGGGTCCGTCAGTCAAAGGTATCGGCGAATGTAGAGGTGTCCTTAGTTGTCCGCGCCGGCTTCGAGCGGCACTTTGGGGATCGCGTTCTCCAGTTCCGGCCAAGTCGAACGGATCTGCCAGGCATCGAACGACTGCAACTGCACATCGTTTTCGGTTGCGAAGACGGAGACGCCCAAGCTGTTTTCCCGGGTCGGATAAGTCCTCAGCGAAAGGGCTTGCGCGTCGCGTCGCAAAGTTGTTTTGTGCTGGGGTCGGTTGGAGATGTGCCCAGGCCGCCGCCCCAGTTCGGCTGTGCGCCATTATTCAGCCGTGGCCCAGTGGATGGCGTTGAGAAGCATTCGGATGAAGCTTGGGTTCTCGAAATCGTGGGGCATGCCAAGCGAAGTGTAGAAGGCTTTGCCGCTGTCGCCGTAGTGGTTGGTCCAGGCGAGTGGTTGATCGAGGTCGCTGCGTTCGCCGATGCCGCGGATCAGCACGTCAGTCTTCGGGCCGAGTTCGCGATTGAGGTAGATTTTGCCCGGCCGCTTCCATGGCTGGACGCCGGCGAGAACAGGATGGCCCTCGGCATCGTCGGGGACGGAAAGCGTCACCGGCTCATTGTCGCCGTGGCCGGCGTAGTCGCCGCCGAAGATCTCAGCATCCATTTCAGGATAACCTTCAAACGCGTGGCTGGAGGTGCGGATGCCGATGGCGGGCTTCTCGGCTTCGAAGTGTTCGAGGAGGTACTGAAGCTGCTGGTCGGGCAGCACCATTCGGCGCGTGAAGATGATCAGAAGGTCGGCATCGGCGAGGGCCTCGATATTGGGCAGATCGTCACCGGCGTCGTCGCCCCAGGAGGCGGTGACCGTCACGTCACGCTCCTTGAGCAACTGCTGGAACTGCCGTAGTGAAGCTTCGGATTGATACTCCTTCGATCCCGAAATCATGTGAACGTGCAGATTGTCCTCGGCGACAGCCGGGGCAGCGAACGCACTGGCCAGTAAGAAAACGCAGACGAAGCGGCAGAGGGCAGGCATACAAAAGATCCTGAGTTGATGGGCGGAAACGGCTTGATCGCGCTAGTGAGCCTGCAGTTGCAGAACGGCATCGGCGAAGGCCTGGCCGGCACGTTTGAAAAAGACGACGCTGCCGAGGTAGTGATAGGGACGATCGGAGCCGACCGTTTTCCACTCTTCAAGGTTCTCCTGCCAACCGCGGCGGAAGACCTCGTCGGCGCGCATGTCCCAAAGGACATCGGTCGGCACCAGCGTGACGTCCCCCTTGAATTCCGACATGGCTGCAGCCTCAGCCTGGGCCTCTTTGAATCGCACCACATTGTCGCCCGGGTCGGGCCCACCGACGCCGAGCTGGCCGATGACGAACGGAAGGCTGGGACGCTCGAGATCACGACGCACATCGCGGATGAAGTGTGCCATGTTGTCGGCGTATTCGGCCGTGGCCTCGGCGTTGATCATGTCGTTGAAGCCCTGGAACCAGACGAAGCCGGCGATCTCGTAACCCTGCCCCTGATAGCTGGGGAAGTGGTCCTCCAGATTCGTGAGTGTCGCCTGCACTTCCTGGAGCATATTGCGGTAGGAGAGGCCGAAGCGTGCTTTGATATCGTCAAGCGTCGGCTTCGGCTGGTTCCGCTGCTGAGCTTGCGCGACGGCTTGTTCGTGCATGCGGGTGAGGACGGCATCGTCAGGCAGGCCCGCCGAGGGGGGACGGAAGTTCTGGTAGAGACTGTGGCCGCCCCACGCGGTTTTGATCAGCAACACCTGTTCGTCGTGATGGTCGCCGATGGCATGGCCGAACTGCAGCTCGGGGCCGATCTTGCCACGCGCTCCGAAGCCGGGCGTGAGGGGGCCCTTGCGGTCGCCGAACTTGATCCAGACATCCTCGCGCTCGACCCATTCGCCTTCGTTGTGCAGATGGGCGAACTTCTCGCGGGTGTGCTCGTCGTGGATCTGGTGCTCCAGAAGCGACACGGCTGCATGGCCGACCATGTTCGACTGCCCTGCGAGGATGTAGACCTTAACCGGTGCGGGCGACTCGGCCTGCGTTGACTGTCCCAAGCTGCCGACGAGCAGGATGACGACCAGGATCTGCAGCAGGTTCGGAATGCGGTGCGCACTTAACATAGGTCCACCTCATATCATGTCACGAACAGAAGCGATAACGACTTAACGATAGCTTCATCAACGTGTACCTTCGCACCCGGAATATGTCCATACATAAGCGTCGATTTTATCCTGACGCGCTTTGCCGAAAGTGACACGGCACTTGCGCAAAATGGCACTGGCAGGTGCTGACGGGTGCTACTAAAGTGACGATCTCCACGACGCTATGGATGAGGTTTTTGTGACCGCACCTTCAAGTCAGCACTTACCTGCAGGACGGAATATGACCCAACAAATGATGCGCAAACCGTCTGTAATCGCCGGCACTGTCGCCCTGCTGATTGGACTGACAGCATGGTGCGGGACTGCTGCTGCTCAAGGCCCGGCCGTCGAGCTGGATCACGATCGCGCGAAGGGCACGATCGACGTGCACATCGGCGGTGAGCTTTTTACCACCTACCACTATGGGCGAGTTGATGGTGGGCACTTCCGCACGCCGATGCTTTGGCCGGTGATGGGCGAAGGCGGCGTCGGCCTCACGCGCAACTATCCGATGGCTGAGGATGCGATCGAAGACGCGGACCATCCGCACCATCGCTCGCTGTTTTTCCTCTTCGGCGACGTCAACGGCTACGACCACTGGCACAAGGAAACCATCGCCACGCGGCGCGTCGAGACCGGCGAGGGCGACGGCTATGCGTGGATCCGCTCGTACAACGATTGGCTTGACAGTGAAGGCGAGCCGGTGGTTCGGGAGGTTCAGGAACTGCGCTTCAACGAGCACGCAGCATCGGGCCGGCGGATCGATCTGATCACGCGGTTCGAGGCCGACTACGGGCCCGTGACATTCGACGACTATAAAGAAGGGCTCATGGGGCTGCGCATTCGGCCTGAGCTCCGAGGAGAAGCCGACGGCGTGCTGACCAACGCACGCGGCGAACAGGGAGAGCGTGCGGTGTACGGCGAGCCCGCGGCGTGGATGGATTACGCCGGGCCGCTTGAAGGCCACGGATGGCGCGGCATCGCAATCTTCGACCATCCCGACAACTTCCGCCAGGGCTACTGGCACGCGCGCGACTACGGCCTTCTCGCGCTCAACCCCTTCAGCCGACAGGGCGTCGGCGGCCGCGATGAGAGCGGCAGCTACACGCTGGAAGAGGACGAGACGCTGACGCTTCGTTACGCGTGGTACATCCACTCAGGAAATCATGAAGAGGCCGACCTGGCGGGCGCCCACCAGCGATTTGTCGAGGAAGTGCAGGCGGACGACGGCGAACGCCCCGTGCGGGCACTGCTCGTCACCGGCGGCGGCTGGCACGACTATGAGGCCCAGCACAAGATCATCACCAAAGGCCTCGGCGAGCGGATGGACATCGAATGGACGGTCGAGATGGAGGCGGGCGACCAGCCGAACGTTGTGCCGAGTCGGTTCGATGACGAGAACTGGATCGAGGGGTTCGACATCGTCGTTCACCATTTCAGCTACAGCCGGGTGGCGGCGGACGATCAGGCGGAACTGACCGAACGGCTGGCCGGTGCCCATCGCGATACCGGGGTGCCGGCGGTGGTGATTCATGGGACGATGCACTTCGGCCGGGAGGTCGAGCAGTGGCACGATTTCACGGGCGTGGAGACAAGGCGTCACACCGATAGCCGGCCGCGGGAGGTGCGGAACCTCGCACCGGAGCATGCGGCCATGCAGGGTTTCGGCGAAGCCTGGACGCCTCCGACTGTCGAGCTATACCTGGTGGAATCGCTGCGGGAGGGCGTGACGCCGCTGGCGGAGAGCTATGACGAGAGCGATGGGAAGGCGCACGTGGTCACGTGGACGCATCAGTACGGCGAGGCGCCGGTGTTCGGCACGACGCTCGGACACGTGAACGAAACGGTGGCGCATCCGAAGTTTCTGGACATGGTCGCGCACGGCATGCAGTGGGCATTGGAGAACGCCGACGCCCGCTGAGCAAGCCGTTTGGCTTCACTCGCTGGCGGTGCGTTCTGTTAGAAGGCTGGACGGGCGGGTTACCGCGCGTCCAGCGCCGGTTGGTGCTTTACTTGTTGAGCACTTCGTCGAGGTTAAGCATCTGGTTCGCGAGCATCGTCCACGCTGCCAGCGTCGGTGCTTCAAGGTTGTCGGCGGGTTCGGATTCGCCGTAGGTCACCAGTTCGCCCGCCTGCTCAGGCTCTTTGCTGTAGAAGGCTTGAAGGTCTTCGATGCTTTCGTGCAGCACGGTGCGTTCGTCGGAGCGCAGGGGCCGAAGCAGCAGATGCGACGCGATGTGGTTGAGCGTGGCGTCGGTCGAGCCATCGGTTTCGAGCAGCGCCCGCTGAGCGACGTGCCTGGCGGCTTCGACCAACTGCACATCGTTCAAGGTCGCCAGCGCCTGCAGAGGCGTGTTCGTGCGATCGCGGGTGATGGTGCACATCTCGCGCGTCGTGGCGTCGAAGATCTCCAGGAAGGCGGGCGGGGCGCTACGTTTCCAGATGGTGTAGACGCTTCGACGGTAGAGCGCGTCGCCGGTGTCGCGTTCGTAGAAGCGGGTATCGCTGCCGGGCATGCCGACCACTTCCCACACCCCTTCGGGCTGGTAGGGTTTGACGCTTGGGCCGCCGATTTTCGGGACGAGCAGCCCGCTGGAGGCGAGGGCATAGTCGCGCACCATTTCGCCATCCATTCGGAAGCGGACGCCGCGTGAAAGCAGACGGTTGTCGGGATCAATCTCAATTTTGCGTTCATCGACCACAGCTGCCTGCCGATAGGCCGATGAGGTGACGATGGTGCGGAACAGTTGCTTGACGTCCCAACCGCTTTCGCGGAAGTCGGCTGCGAGCCAGTCGAGCAGTTGCGGATGGGTCGGGAATTCGCCCGCGAAGCCGAAGTCGCCCGCGGTGCCGACGATCCCCTCGCCGAACACTTCCTGCCAGAAGCGGTTCACCGCCACGCGTGCCGTGAGTGGATTTTCGTCCGTCAAAAGCCACTTCGCGAAGCCGAGCCGATTGTTCGGGAACTGCTCAGGCATCGGCGGGAGCATATCCGGCACGCCCGGCGACACTTCATCAAGCTTCTGGTCGTATTCGCCTCGGAAGAGGACATGGGCGGTGGCGGGCTCCTTACGCTCTTGCATGACATGCGTGGTCGTGCCGCGTTCTTCGAGGGCCTGCTTTTCGTCCTCCAACTCCTGCACCTTGGCCAGCAGTGTGGCGCTGACTTCGTCGTGCTCATTGATCCACCACTGCCGCAACACTTCTCGTTCGGGCTCGGTGAGTTCGTCGGTGGTCTTGGCCAGGAGCGTCCGCGTCTGTTGTTCATTGGCGAGTTGATTGACTTCGGCTGCTGCGAGTTCGCGGTGGTAGATTCTGATGTCGTGAAGGCCGAGCCCGTCGATGCGTGAGCCGTTGTCGCGTTGCGCGAGTTTCAGGGGCACGTTGGTGCGTGTGGTATTGCGGACGCGCTCGCTGCCGACGACGGTTTCTCGCTGCTGGCCGTTGACGTAGACCCGCACGCCGGCTGCCTTGCCTGACCCGTCGTAAGTCACGAAAACGTGCAGCCACTCGCCGTTGGCGACGGGGTCTTTGGTGACGACTTTGAGCGCATCGCCCGGCCATTTGTGGATCAGGTGCATGCCCACACGGCCCTGCTCGGCCCAGAGATCCCAGCCGCGGTGCTCGGCGGCGGGGTCCATTCGGCCGAAGAACGAACCGTTGTTGCCGCCGTCGAGCTTCACCCATGCGCCATAGGAGAAGGATTCGTCGTGCTCCAGGTCGCCGGCCTCTGACAGGGCCACTACCGTCCCGCCGCGGCTGGAGAAGGTTTGCGCGCCGGTGGGGCCTTGCGTCCACTGTGTCGAATCGGGCAGGCTCACGTGGCGCGACTCGCCTTCGAGTTCATAGGCCATCCTGCCGTCGGTAGCCGTGAGCAGGCTCTGCAGATGCAGCTTCTCACGCGAGACGGCCTCGGTAACTTCGCCTTGCGGTTCACGCTCGTCTAGCCATTTCGCGTAAGCAGCCTCGGCCTTGGGCTTGTGGGCTTCGACTTCCGCTTTGGCCTCGGCGATGGCGTTCGGCAGTTCGTCCCACCGCTGGCGATCGGCGGCGTCTGGCACGAAGATGATCGGCGGCGTCTCGGCCGTGTTCCCATCCATCGCGTTCTGCGTGATATTGTTGAAAAACGCTGCCAGTTCGTAATATTCACGCTGCGAGAGCGGGTCGTACTTGTGATCGTGACAAGCGGCGCAGCCGGCGGTGAGGCCGAGCCAAGCCGTGGTCGTCGTGTCGACTCGATCCTGCATGTACTGAACGAGCACCTCTTCGGGGATCGTGCCGCCTTCGTTCGTCGTGACGTTGTTGCGGTTGAAGCCGGTCGCCACCATCTGATCGAGCGACGGGTCAGGCAGCAGATCGCCCGCCAACTGCTCGATGGTGAACGCGTCGAACGGTTTGTTCTCATTGAACGCGTTGATCACCCAGTCGCGGTACGCCCAGATCTCGCGGTAGTTATCGAAGTGAAGCCCATGCGTGTCGGCGTAACGTGCCACATCAAGCCAGTACCGCGCACGGTGCTCGCCCCAGTGAACGCTGCTGAGCATCTGGTCGACGTAGCGTTCGTAGGCCCCTTCGGATTCGTCGTTGACGAAAGCTTCAACCTGCTCAGGCGTCGGTGGCAGGCCGGTGAGATCGAGGCTGACGCGTCGCGCCAGCGTGCGGCGATCGGCCTCGCCGGCAGGTTCGAGCCCCTCCTGCTCGAGCCTTTGCATGATGAAGTTGTCGATGGGATTGCGTACCCACTCGGGGCGGTGGACCTCGGGAACAGTCGGCCGCTCGATCGGCTGAAGCGCCCAGTGGGGCTCGTACTCGGCTCCCTCATTGATCCAGCGTTTGATCACCTGCTTGTGTTCATCCGTGAGCGGATCGTGATGCTCGGGGGGGGGCATCCGCTCATCGTCGTACTCACTAAAAATACGGAGGACCGCTTCGCTCGCCTCGGCATCGCCGGGGACGATGGCGCCTGCTTCAATCGCGGCCATGCGATCGTCGAGGCGCAGCCCGGCTTTACGACCGTCCGCGTCGGCCCCGTGGCACGCCAGGCAGCTATCCATCAGGATCGGCTTAACGTCATGCGTGTAGCTGAGCTTCTCGGGCTCGTCCGCAGCCGCCGGCCAAGCCACCGCTGCGACAACAGCGATCCCCGTGACAACTGAAAGCCATCGACGTTCGAGCATTCGTTTACCTCTCCGAGCGTTAGCAGTAGATTCAAAGCGGTCGCGCAACGTCCCGACCTTGCCGGGCTCGCAGGCTCCCCCTACCTGTTCTGCACGTGCCGCTTCGATGCCTCAAGTCTTTCATGAATTATACTCTCTGTTCATGATGTGACCAATCATCGGCGGCGAAAAGTCCTGCAGATTTCGGGCGATACTCTGCAAACAAACCCCCGCAACGCTGGCCAGTTCATATCCGCAAGAACCTTTATTGACAGAACGTTACGCAAACATCATTCTCGCGCCGAACACGAGGCCGCCGCGGAATCAGGCGCGTTGTGGGCATGCGAACCCAGCGGAACCTTTCTTTCGCCGTGGGGCCGTCGACCTTCCCGCACAGCGGCAGCTTTCGAAGGCGGATAAGGCGTTAGCCCCCCCACCGCCGCCGACTGTCGTCTCACCATTCGCCTGAGAGCATTCGGTCGATCGCGTTGGCGACGCCTGCTTCGTCGTTGGTTTCGGTGATGTGGTCGGCGACGTGCTTGACGGCGTGGACGGCGTTGCCCATCGCGATGCCGCAGGCCGCGGCTTCGACCATCGAGACGTCGTTGATGTGGTCGCCGATGGCGGCGATGGCGCCCAGGTCGATGTCATGTTCGCCGGCAAGCCAGGTGAGGCCCGACCACTTGTTCACGCCCTCAGCGAAGACCTCGAGCACATGCACTTCTTCCCCTTCGGGATTGCGGACAGCCATGAAGTGCTGCACGAAAATCCGCTCGCTGAACGTCGCCAGCAGTGACGTCTGAAGCGAGGGCATGACCTTCGGCGAGGCCACCACGCCGACGCGCAACGCATGATGCAGATCGACCTCGCGGGCCTTCTCCATGTACCGCAGGCTGGCGTTGATGTGGCTGAACCACCAGCGGGTGTTGTCGTTCAGCTGATGGGCGTTGACGATGGCGTAATCGTGATCGGAGGGGTCGGGGTCGAGCAGAATCAGAACGGCGTGATCCAGCCGGGCCAGGTGCTCAGTGACCTGCATTGCCAGGCGGGGCTCGATCAGCGCGCGGTGAAGCGTGTGGCCGGTGAGCGGATCGGTCACCAGCGAGCCGCCTGCGAGCACGACGGGACCTTCGTGGCTGAGGGCGTCGATGACAGTCCTTGTTTCAACGAGGCCCCTGCCGGTGCACAGCACGACCAGCATGCCCGCATCGCGAGCGCGCTCCACCGCCCGCAGATTGGCTTCGGGGATTTTCCCGTCCGAGCCGAGGAGCGTGCCGTCGAGATCCAACGCCAGTAGCTGATACTTCATGGCCCCACTTTTATCGCATCGGCGGACGCTTCGCACGTCGGCTGCGGACGCTGGTTGGCGGTTGCGTGTCGCACGTTACAATGCCTTGATGAATGCAGCAGCGCGAAAAGACCGTGACGTGGTGGAAGTTTCAATCGCCGGGGCCGCGGGCCGGATGGGTCAACGATTGGTGGCTCAGGCTGCGGAGATGGAAGGCGTGAGGCTGGTGTGCGCTTTCGAGCAGCCGGAGCATCCTGCGATCGGCACCGATTCAGGACAACTCGCCGGCGGCAAGCCCAACGGTGTGCTGATCACCGGCGGGCCGGACGTCAAAGCCGACGTCATCATCGACTTCACCACGCCCGAAGCCACCCGTCGGCTGCTGATTCTCGGCGCTCAGGAAGACATCGGGCTGGTCATCGGCACGACGGGCCTGAAAGCAGCCGATCATGCTGCGATTGACGACGCTGCGGAGTCGATCGCCGTCGTGCAATCGCCGAACATGAGCCTCGGCGTGAACCTGCTGTTCGCACTGGCCGCGCGCACCGCCAAGCAACTCGGCGACGATTACGATATTGAGATCCTCGAAGCGCATCACCGCTTCAAGAAAGATGCCCCCTCGGGCACCGCCATGGGCATCGCTCACGCGATCTGCGAATCGACAGGGAAGGACCCCGATGCGGACCTGATCTACACCCGCCACGGACATCATGATGTGCGCGAACGGGGGAAGATCACGATGCAGACGCTCCGCATGGGCGACACGGTCGGCGAGCACACCGCGTTCTTCTCGACGCTCGGCGAACGGCTGGAGCTTACGCACCGTGCGACCAGCCGCGACACCTTCGCCCGTGGCGCCCTCCGGGCCGCACGCTGGGTGGGCAAGCAGGCGGCGGGCCGTTATTCCATGGCCGATGTGCTCGGACTCGAAGAAGATTAAAGCACATCCAGATTGAACCACAGAGGCACAGAGGAAGAGGAGAAGTTGCTGCTTCCAGTTCTGACTCTTCTTCTTACCTCCTCCCCCTCTGTGCCTCTGTGGTTATTCTTCCTTTCCCCCTCCCCACTCACCCCGCGGCCAGCAGGCTTGGCGCTGAGGCCCACGGGTAGTGTTTCATCAGGAATGCTTCGAGCTGCGGTCGGCTTGCGATCAGGAAGTAGACCGGCTCGTCGAACCGTCGCCAGGCGAAGTTCACGGCCCGGCGGAGATCTTCTCGGCTGGTCGCGGCGACCAGTTCGCCATCCGCCCGACTCAACGGCAGCACGCGAAACTGCCACGCCTGGCGGCGATTGATCACCCGCAAGACATCCACGTCGATCACCTGCTGTTCAAGATCGACCTCCGTGCCGTAGTCGAGATATTGCTCGATCCATGCTTTTTCGACCTGCTCGGGGCCCACGTCGAAAAGCTGTTCCGCCAGTTCGCCGAACGGTCGGCCGTGACGATGCTGCTGATTGAGAATGTCCTGAACCTGCGCTTCGGTCAACACGCCTTGGCTGACAAGAATTTCGCCGATGCGACGTGTTCCGGGTTGAGTGATCGCCATGTTTCCAGTGCTCCGTTTTTTGCCTCACCTTCCCCATCGGTCGACGGGGCGGACGGATTAACGTGTAGCCCCGCTGGACCGTGTCGAGGCACGCGAAGCGGTCGGTTTGTGCCGTCTGGATGGATGAGGCGATGTTACGGCGGCGAAGACGCATCGGGATCGCCGACCGAGGCAATGGCCGTAGCGAGGGTTGATTGATCGACATGACCCTCAGGGCAATGCAGGAACGCGCCCGCCCGGCGAGCCGACTGCATGTGCCAGGCGACGAGCCCGACCTCCGCGGGGGCAAGCTCCGCCGACGCGTCCGCCTCGAAATAATGGTCAGCCAGATCGACCAGGTAAGCCATCTGCTGAGCCCGCTGGCGTTTTTGCATCTCACCGGCGAAGTGAATGCGCGCGGGCGTCACCACGAAAGCGCGCACGCAGTGCTTCCGCCTGCCGCTTTGGAGCACGACGTAGTTGAACGCGGAGGCCGGGGCGAAGTGGGCCATGCTCGGCGAGGCAAAATGTTCGACGTGATCCAGCTGCGCCTTCAGCGTCGCTGCAAGTTCGAAGTTCAGCTCCGCCGACGCAGCCTTGATCGCCTGCGTGATCTGCTGCACGCGCGGCTGCCTGTCGCCTGCGAGAAAGGCCGCCGCCTGCCGAAGCTGATCGCGGTACGCGTGCATCGTGATCGTGCCGTCGCACGGTGCGGGACACTTGGCCATCTGCTTGTAAGCACAGGCGACGGCATTCGGCGTCTGCGTCAGCAGATGATGCTCCCGGCAGAGATCGAACGCATCCTCCAGTGCTTCGATGCACTGCCTCGCCAGCCGGCGCTCGGGCAGCGGGCCGAAGCACTGATCGGTCGGCGTGAACGGATGATCGCGCGCGACGAAGCGGGGATGCGCCTCGTCGAGGTTGCACCCGATCCACCAGCCGCGCCAGTTACGGGTCATCTTCTGCCATTGATCGTTGAACAGACGTCGTGCATTGCAGAGGTACGCCCAGTCGCCTTCGAATCGGCTGCACACGTCGCGCCATCGCACGAAGCGGACCAGGGCGCGGTAATCGATGCGCTTGCCGCCCTCTTCGGTGGGTTCGCTGAGCCGGCGTAGCAGCGCCTGCCGGAGGTTGCCGACCGTGGCCAGCAGGATCGGCCGATGCTCGGCGTCTTCCAGCAGATAGGTGGCGGGCTTGGCGGGAACGTTCAGCCGCCAGTCTTCGGTCTCGCCGCGGATCGGCTGCAGCCGTGTCAGATGAGCGAACGGATCGTGGCCGGGGATGGGTTGGGAGATCGGCGAAGGCACGGGCGTATTGTAGATCACGATAGCCGCG
>JBBDRF010000087.1:0-70704 GCA_040905565.1 Phycisphaeraceae bacterium
GGGGTGGGGGGGTGAGTCGGTCGCAGTTGACGTTTTTGAGGGTGGGGCTGGTGGTCTGGTGGGTGGCCATGTCGATCGGCACGCACTGGCCTCGGCTGAACCTGGAGCCGATGGTGGGCATCGACCAGTACGCTTTGCCGTTCGGGTTGGATAAGTGGGTCCACTTCGGAGCGTTCGGCGGGCTGGCGTTTCTCTTCCTATCGTCGCATCTGCTGAAAGGGTCCGTACTTCGACAGGCGGGGCTGGCGATGGTGGGGCTTGTGGTGTGGGCGGGGATTGATGAATTGACCCAATACTTCGTGCCCGGCCGGGGGGTGCACTGGGGCGACTGGTTCGCTTCAAGCCTCGGCATCGCAGGCGGCGTGGCAAGTTGGGCGGGGCTCCGCTGGCTGATCCTCTCGCACGATAACTCCTTTATCAGCCACACACGCGTGGTGTCGGGCATGACGGTGCTCAGCCGGGTCTTCGGGCTGGTACGCGACTGGGCGCTGGCGCGGGTGTTCGGATTCGGCGTGGTGATGGACGCGTTCATCATCGCCTTCATGGTGCCCAACCTGTTCCGCAGGCTGTTCGGCGAAGGTGCTTTGGCAGCGGCATTTATACCGCACTACAGCCGTCTGCGCGAGCGGGAGGCGCGTGCGGCGACGCGCTTCGCGTTGCTGGTCGTCGACGTGCTGACGACGGGCCTGGTCGGCCTGGCGATGCTGGGCGCGCTCGCGATGGGCGCGCTTGCTTTCTACGGCGGTCTGGATCCGCGAGGCACGCTTACTGCTGGACTTACAGCCGTCACCGTCTGGTACATGCCGTTGGTCTGTATCACGGCGATCCTCGGTGCGGTGCTGCAGGTGCATGGCCGATTCGCCGTCCCCGCCGCCACGCCGGTCATCTTGAATCTGTTCGTGATCGCTGCGGCACTGGGCGGTGGAATGCTGCTGGGCAATGAGTTTACGTCACAGCAGACGGTCTTCCTGGTCGCCGGTTCGATCGTCCTCGCGGGCATCGTGCAGGTCGTCTGGCAGGTGGTGGCCCTGCGGCAGGCGGGGGTCCATCTGCGTGAGAGTCGTCAGCACGACCACGGCGAGCGGTGGGGCGGGCCTTTGGTCAAAGAAGCGGGCGGCGGGCTGCTGAAACAGTGGGTGCCGACGGTGCTGGGGCTCGCGATTTTTCAGCTCAATGCGCTGGCCGACGCGCTGATTGCTTTGTTCTTCTCAGGCCCGGCTGGCGCTGAGATCCTCGTGTTCGGAAGGTCCGTAACCTACCCGATGGAACAGGGTTCCGTCGGCGTGATCGGGATGGCGCAGCGGCTGTATGAGTTCCCGCTCGGCGTGTTCGGCATCGCGGTGGCCACGGCGATTTTCCCGGCTCTGTCCGCGGCGGCGGCGGCGAAGCCCGAAGTGTTCGGGCGACTGCTGAGGCAGGGTTTGCGGTTGACGATCTTCATCGCTTTGCCGGCCGGGGTCGGGCTGCTGCTGGTCCGCGAACCGCTGGCGGGGACGATCTTCCACGAAGGCGGCGAACTGCAGCCGGGCGATGCGAGCCGGGTGGCGTGGGTGCTAAGCGGTTATGCATTAGCGGTTTGGGCGTTCTCGATGAACCAGATTCTGGTGCGGGCCTTTTATGCCCAGCACGATGCGAAGACGCCGATGCGGGTGGGGCTTTGGCTGGTGGGGCTGAATGTGGTGTTGAATTTCACGCTGATCTGGCCGCTTGGGGCGGTGGGGCTGGCGTGGAGTACGTCGGTCTGCGCGGTGCTGCAATCGGTGATCTTGCTGCTGTTGTTGCGGCGATACGTGGCCGGGCCGGTGGATCGCAGCGTGTGGGCGGGGTGGGGGCGAACGGCGTTACTGACGGTGACAATGGGAGTTGCGGTATGGCTGGCGATCGGCGGGATCGATCTGGCGGGGCAACCATGGGCGATTGTGGCGGGGACGTTGCTACTGGGCACCGGCGTCGGCGCAACCGTGTTCGGCGGCGGCGCGGTGATGCTGAGAATGACGGAACTTAAGTGGTTGCTAGGCCGCGGGGTTCGGGAGGAGGGGGATTAGTTGGTGGTGGTGGGCCGTGCCCACCCTACTTGCTACTACTTGCTACCCACCCTACGCAGCTCAATCTTGCGGTTCCTGCAGTGCCCATTCTAGTGTTCTAATTATGTGTTTCGCTAACCCGTGAGCGTCTTTCTCGCGGACTTGTTCACGAGCTGCTCGGATATTGTACGACGCCACGATCACGGTCTTGTTTGACGATCGCAATGGACTGAACTCTATCTCCGCGGCGAAATGATAACTATCGTCCCATATTGTGACTGAAACGTGGTTGCCGTCCTGCGTGACCCTATTGTTCAGCCCGGCGTCGTCAGCAATGGCTACGAGTTTATCACTAGCAGTCGCTAGTCTCTGGGCCACCCTCTGATCCTGCATTTCGCCGCTGGCCATTCCGTAGGAAGCGTACGTTCTCTCGCTTTCGGTGCAGCCGGTCGGCGCTAGAAGGCTAGTCCAAGCGAGCGCATGCAACAGGAGCATGAATAGCTTTGGATTCCAATGTCGCCCTGATAGCTTGCCCATTAATTCGTCCTAAGAAACATACTCACCGCTCCGGTTGAATCTGTGGTGGGTTTCGCTTTGCTCTATGCGACACAGTTGGTGGTGGTGGGC
This sequence comes from Phycisphaeraceae bacterium, assembly GCA_040905565.1. Classification (GTDB taxonomy): domain Bacteria; phylum Planctomycetota; class Phycisphaerae; order Phycisphaerales; family Zrk34; genus JBBDRF01. Next base: position 2,652 of record JBBDRF010000087.1, read on the forward strand.
TGTGCCCACCCTACGTTTCGTGGGTGGGCGGTTCAGGGATCGATGCGGTAGAGGTGGGTTTCGGTGCGGAGGATCAGGGTGTTGTCGACGACGGCGGGGGAGGCCATGAAGCCGGCGTCGAGCTGGTTGTGCGCCACCTGATTGAACTCACGGCCGGGGGGGAAGACGATGGTGTCGCCTTCCTGGCTGAAGAAGTAGATGTGCTGGCCGTCGTAGATGGGTGACGCGGAGTACTGGCCGCCGAACCGCTCGCGCCAGATGACTTCGCCGGTTTCGGCTTCGATGGCCTGGCCGATGCCGTTGTCGGAAACGGTGTAGATCAGGCCGTCGATGAGCAGGAAGGAGGGGCGGTGGGGGATCTGCGACCGTTCGAGTTGCCATTCGATGTGGGTGTCGGTGAGGTCACCGCGGCTGCCGTCGAGGCGAATGCGCAGAAGCGAAGCCTGGTCGAAGCCGGTGCTGATGTAGAGGGCGCCGTCGCCGATGACGGGGCGGGGGACGGTGGAGTAGCCGCTGAAGATGACGCGCCAGAGTTCTTCGCCGGTGTGCGGATCGTAGCTGTACATGGCCTCGGCACCCTGGCTGAGCAGTTGCGGCTTGCCCTCAATCTCCCAGACGACGGGTGTGGTGTAGGCCTTGCGGCGATGCATGCGGATGGCGGCCATGTCGCGGGAGCGGTCGGTTTTCCAGACGGTTTCGCCGGTGTGTTTGTTGAGTGCGACGACGTATTGCACATCGGTGCCGTCGCAATGGAAGATCAGCATGTCCTCATAAAGGATCGGTGATGAGCCGGCCCCTTCAAAATGCGTCAGATTGAGATCGCGACGCTCCCAGACGACCTCGGCGGAAGCGGTATCGATGGCGGCTGTGCCGTAGTCGCCGAAGTGCACATAGACGCGGCCTTCCTCGATCACAGGCGACGGTGAAGCGTGACTGTTGAGCGTGTTGACATTGTCCGGCTCGTTGTGGTCGAACACCTTGAAGTTGTGCAGCAGTTCGCCGGTTTTTAGATCGACGCAGATGGCGAAGAGGTCCTGGCCGTCGCGCGTGGCGGTGGTCATCCAGATCTGGTTGCCATGGACGACGGGGGAGGACCAGCCACGGTGAGGGATGGCGACCTTCCAGGTGACGTTCTGGTCTTCGCTCCAGGTGGTGGGCAGGTCGGCCCAGGGTGCGTGGCCCTGCGTGTTCGGCCCGCGGTAGTCGGGCCAGTGCGGCTGCGCCACTGCATCACTTGCGACGCTGATCATCACGATCGCCGCCACGAATCCCGAAACCCACTTTGCCGCACCGCGTGTCCGCATCTCGCTGCTCATAGACGATCCCATCGGTTGCACGTACTGAAGCTGCTCGTTCGACTGTTGTCATGATACCACGTGCGTGCCGCGGTTATACCGGCATGCCTGATGAGGAGGGGGAACGCCATGCGGCGGCGCTGGATTGAGCGTTTGTCAGCCGCGCCGGGCCCTCTCCGACGCCTATCATGTCTATTCGACATGCATTGATAGAGGGATTGGCTGGGCTTTTTCATCTTCAGAGGAGCGCGCTCCGATGGGACCTGAATCAGATCCGCAGCAGAGGCCGCCGACGGCGGTGCCAGATGGACAACATCCGGATTACGAAGTGGAGTTTCGGACTCTGGGTGAAATCCTTGAACGCGACGCGGAGCAGATCATGGAGCAGTGGTTCGAACGGGCCACCGAAGCGCACACTCATGCCGAACCGGCCCAACGTGAAGAGGCGATGAACGATTTGCTGACGATGCTTCGATCGTTGGGTAGGAGATTGAAGGAACAGACCGGCGAAGCCATGGAACATGCAGCCAAGATTGCCCGGGAGCACGGACGGCAGCGATCCACCATCGGGTGGAATATTGTCGATGTGGTCAATGACTATGAAATACTGCACGGCGTGGTTCTGGAGCACCTCGGTCGGACTTTGAATGAACGGCTGACGTACCGACAGGCGATGATCATCGCCACCGTGATTGAGAAGGCCGTTGCGGCGTCTGTCCAGACGTTCAGCGAGATGGCCGAACAGAGGCTGAAGGATCGTGTCAGGCAGCAAAAGATCGAACTTCGACAGTTGACGCTGGACCTGACGGATGCTGAGCATCATGAGCGCGAGCGAATCGCCCGGCAGCTTCACGACGATCTACAACAAATGCTCGTCGCCATTCAGATGAAGCTCGGTATCGCTCTGAAGGATTCATCCGCAGCCCGGCTCGCGGTGGAGCAGTCCGCCCAGCTCACTAAGCAGACGATTGCGGTCGCACGGAACCTCACGGCTGATCTGTATCCGAAGGTACTGGAAAGCGACAGCCTGCCTGCCGCAATTGAAGAATTGGCGCGCACGTTTCAGGAACAGTACGACCTGACGGTTTCGGTGGATCTTCAGGTCAGCCGTGATAGCAACCCTGGGCCACTCGCCCTGCGCCGGCTAGTTTATGACGCAATCCGTGAGTTGCTGTTCAACGTTGTAAAGCACGCGGAAACGGACCATGCGTGGGTAAACATCTGTTGTGACGAAGCATTGCCCTGGTCGATTGAAGTTTCCGATCGCGGCAAGGGTGGGGCGGAGCTCTCCGCCGCCAGCGCCGGTTTCGGCCTGCACGCGGTTCGCCGCCGCATTGAGCAGATCGGCGGAACCATGGAGGTTCACACTGAGCCGGGCCAGGGCACAGGCATCGTGCTCACGGTGCCCGCGGAATCAGAGTAGCCCGCTCAACGCGTTCGCTCGCCGGGGCATGGCACCTCAAGAATGGTACGGCTACCTTGGCCGGGTGCGGATTTGAATTGCACGGTGCCGCCGATCCATTTCAGGCGCTCTTGAATGCTGGTGAGGCCGAAGCTGGTAGAGTCCGCCTCCTTCACCGCCTTAGGGTCGTACCCGACGCCTTAATCCTCGACCGATAGCCGAATCCAGCCGTGCTTGCGTTCGACGCGCACCCATGCTTCGCTGACATGGGCGTGCTTGACGACATTGAGCAACAGTTCCCGGACGCAGTCGAAAAGCAAGGTACGCAGGGATTCGTTCGGCAAGCGTATCTCTTCCTCCGCGTGCAGGTGCACCGTAAAGCCGTAGGTTTTGGTCATCCAGCGTCCGAGCCACTTCAAAGCGGCGAGCAGGCCTGCCTCGTACAGCAGCGGCGGGCTGAGTTGTGCGGTGAGGGAGCGCGAGGTTTCGATGGACTGATCGATGAGGGCCTTGATCTGCTGCAGCCCCTCTTCCTCGCCTTGCAGGCGAGTCGCGTGCAGCCGTGCCGCGACGAGCAGTTGCTGAAGGTGATCGTGCAGCAGATGGGCGAGCCGGCGGCGCTCGCGCTGTTCGGTTTGAATGAGTTCTGCTGTGAGGCGCTGAAGCTGAGCGGTGCGCTGTTCGGCCTCCGCCTTGCCGCGCTCGGCCTCGGCCTCGGCCCGCTTTCGCGCCGTCAGGTCGATGATCACACCGATGGCGAAAAGCGCCAAGGAATCCCTGTCACGCACCGCCGAGGCGGACAGAGCGGCCCAGAGAATCCCGCCGTCGCGACGGATGTAACGCTTCTCGAGCGTGAACCTGTTCAGCTTCCCGACGATCATCTGCTGAAACATCGCACGCTCATGAACGATGTCTTCGGGATGGGTGATGTCGCCCACGCGGAGCGTCCGCAAGGTTTCACGATCGTAGCCGAGCATCTCACAGAGTTTGTCATTGACCAACGTGATGCGTTCGTCGAAGCCGACCTCTCCGATGCCCGCGCCCGCCTGTTCGAAGATCGAACGGAACCGTGCCTCGCTCTCCTGCAGGGCATGCTCGGCGCGCTTCTGCTGGGTGATGTCTCGGAAGTACCAGCCTCGCCCCTGCACGGAACAGTCCGGATCACGAATGGGAGCGGTGTGGCGGTAGAGCACCCGGCCATCGGCCAGCGGAACCTCGTCGTGGCCGCTGAGTTCCGGGTTATCGTAGTAGTGCTGCGTGCTGGCGCGGAAGCCTTCGGGGTCGGCCACTTTTTGTGCCGCTTTCGCCAGCAGCGCCTCGTCGGATCGCGGCTCCATCTCCGAGTCGCTGAATCCCCAGATCGTCTGAAAGCGGCGATTCCATTCAAGAATCTTGTCCGCCCCCTCGCGGTAGACCACCAGGATGCCGTCGATAGAGGCCTCCATCGTCGCCTCAAGTAGCGTCGTACGATCCCTCGCTTCCCGCTCGGCGTGCTTGCGGCTAGTTAAATCACGCACGACGCTGACGAACGCGGTCAACTCGCCTTGCTCGTCGTGAACAGCGATCAGCTTCCCCCTGGCACAGAATCGGCTTCGGTCCTTGCGGACGTGCCAGCCTTCGTGGACGGCCAGCCCTTCGCGAAGCGCGAGTGCCAGTAAGTACTCATGGCGTCGGCAGTCAGCATCGTCGGGTGTCAAAATGATCGAAAATCGCTCGCCCACAACCTCCTGCTCCGTGTAGCCGAGCAGTCGCTGGGCACCGTCGTTCCAACTGGTGATCCGGCCCCGCAGGTCAAGCGAAAATACAGCGTGATCCTCGAGGTTTTCAACCACGAGTGGGAACAGCGTGACTGCATTTTCCCCACCACTACGCATCACTGAAGCCCTGCTTCAAGGCAGAAGAAGCGCGAACGCCATCAGAGATGACCTGCTACCGCACTCTAGCGAGACAGCAAGCCAAAGCGGGTTGAGCAGCGGTTCGGGGGAACACCTAGAACCGCCACGGAGCCAAACCCTATGCAGCGCAAGATTCGAGGCCAGCCACGCCCGCAAACGCAAAAACCGCAAGTCCCCGTAGAAACGGGAGCCTGCGGTTCTTTTCTGCGTAAGCCGCTATAGCAACGGTTACAAATACCCCCTAGGGGAGTCGAACAGAACGCAAAAAACTCGGACAAAACGCACAATTCCAAAGAGCGCGGCGCACAATCCGGCGCACTTCCTGCCGCTGCCGAACATGGCGACGATGTGCGACGCCTGGCCGAGAATTGGGAGAACCTGCCACCGGCGGTGCGGGAGGCGATACGGGTGTTGACAAGGGCTGACACCTGAGTGTGTCGGCCCCAGTTGCCGTGTCGGCTGAAACGCACCCGACCGCTGCTAACGGTCCACGCTCTGGCCCGTCGGCCACCACCCAACGTGCTCAGTCCGAGGCCGAGCAGCGCCACCGCCGAGCATGTACCACACGACAGAGTCGGTGTATTGACCGGTGAAGAAGTTGCTCATTCGATCCGCGACCGAGTTCGACGCGTTAAGGCCGATGATGAACAGCACGACGCCGACCACCACCAAACTCACCACCAGCACGAGCAGGAGGTGGAGCACGCGTCGAGAGTGACGGACGTCAGCAATCCAAGCACCCACAACTCCGCAAGACGTTGGGCATGAACGCTACGGCTCTTGGATTGTTCAGGAACTGACCCGGCGCTGGGCGCGGGGCGCGTCGTTATGGTTCATGCCGACGGCCGGAAGCGGCGTCGCGTCCGCCGGGCGATCGAAACGTTTGCCGAGCATGAGCGAAATGAGTCGATACAGGATGAGCATGGCGAAGAGAACGGCGAGCAAGGCGCACATGCGCCAGAAAAACGCGTCGAGCACAAGGTGACCCTGATCGGCGAAAAGCGCGATCCGTCCGTCGGCCGACTCGTTCACCTGCCGCATCCGATCATCCCACTGAGGCGACTCGAGCAGTTGCTGCGACTTAAGAAGCAGTTGGTTCATCCCCTCGGCGGCCAACGCCAGTTCCCGCGCCGCGTCGGCGTGCTCGCGGATATCGAACGGGCGTGCGCCGGTGTCGGTGTTCCAGCGGTCCCATGCCTCGAATTGCTGAAAAAGCGCATTGCCGGTCGTGAGCAGTTCATTAAAGGACTCGCCCACCGGCTCCAACGACGCAACCAACGCTTGGGACTCGGTCATGGCGGCCGTTACCTTCGCGATGGTCGCGTCGGCACGCTGCACGGCTTCCTCGAACCCCGCGAGCGCGGCCTGCCGCTCGGCCGCCACGTGGGCAGGTAGTTGTTCGATCTGCTCGGTGAGCCGATGGACATCCGCCAGCGCCGTGGCGAGCTGCGGCGTAGCGAGCAGGTCGTCCTTCATCGCTTCGGTCTGCCACCGCAGCAGCGTGGGCTCACGCTTGAACCGGTAAAACATCCGCTCGCCCAGCAGCCGTGCCTCGTCAACGGCTTGGCCGGCGTGGCCGATCTCCGCGAATTGGCCGCGGGCATCCAAGACGTTAGAGGCGGCTGACGCGCCGCGGCCGATCGCGAAGTTGGAGAACCGGATGAACGACACGCGGACCATATCCGGGTTCTCCTCCCACCAGTCCTGCAGCAGGGTGTCGAGATCTCGGAGCTGCTCGGCTGTGAGAACACGTGCAGCAAGGTCCCGTGATTCTTCGCTGGCGCGCGACATGGCCCGCACCAGGGGCGCTCCTCGTTCGCCGAAAACTTCCGTCGCCCGCCCCTCCTCGACCCAGACGTGCGTGAGCAGCGAGGTCACGACGACCAGGTCGAGCACACGTGTAAACGAATCGGCGTTGCTGGCGATGTCGTATACGTTGGTCGAACAATCCAGCAGAAGCACCTGCGCCTCGCGGCGTTGGGCTGGATCGGGGTTTTCTTTCTTGATCGCGTCGCTGACGGAGTAGAGCAGTCCGACGTAGCGGTCGGCAAAGGCCCGGGTGAGTTCGTCCAGTTCCGGGGACGTCACCGGTTGGCCCGCCGCAGCGCCGCCGACGCGGCGGGGCGTCTCCTGGGCCGGGCCGCGAGCGATCGTGCAACCGCCGTGTAGGAGCATCACGATACCCATCTGCAGCACTAAGGCCCTAACCGTTAGGATATTCATCGTTGTCTGCCCTTCCCAACCCCGTCAGTTCCCCGGTTGCAGGCCGGAGTTGCACGGTCGTGGACCACGCCATCAAAAAAGCCGACTTGTCCCACACCACAAAGGTACTGAACAAAATCGGCTAACGGAAAATGGGATTTCCGGCTGCGAGGCCGGACTGCCCTTACCGGTTTGTCGGTACCAGAGCGTCAGCGTCCGCGCTCCGGAGGTATTAAACTATACGGACGCTTGCGCTGCGAAAGCAACAATCCTGCGAATCCATCCGCGAGGCGTCGATCGTTACCGATAGCGCTTCGCGAGCGCGAGGCCCGACGGAGCGGTCTGGCTTTTCACGGCAATGCCGGCTTCGAGGAGGAACTTCCGAGCCTTGTCGGGGTCCTTCTTGACCTCGCGGCGTAGCTGCCTGGAGAGCTTCGAATACTCGCGAACGGCTTTGGGGATGGCTTGCTCGCTCATGACAGAAAATTGTCCGCTGCCCGGAGCGGCTTGTCCAGTAGGCGGCGTCCGCGGATTTGTTGGGGGAGCTCTCGGAGCCTTTCGCCTGACGAACGGCAAGGCGAGCGTTTGCCGTGCGTCTGATGGCTGCGGTAAATTGCTGATATGACCGTTGAGTACGCCACGAAAGTTCACCGCCTGCTTCGCCTGCTTACCCTTATGCAGCAGGGGGAGGCGGGGAATGCGGGGGCGCTCGCGGATCGGCTACAGGTGACCGAGCGGACGGTGTATCGTGATCTGGCGGTGCTGACCGATCTGGGCGTGCCTCACTACTTCGATGACGAAGATGGGCGGTATCGGGTGCGGAAGGATTTCTTTCTGCCACCTCTGCAGCTCAGTGCGGGCGAGACGCTGGCCCTGTTGAGCCTGGCGAACGGGAGCGGGGGCGATGAGCAGATTGCACTCACCGGAGCGGCGTCGCGGGCGATGGAGAAGATTCGGGGACAGCTGCCGCAGCGGGTGCTCGATAAACTCGGTGATGTGCATGAGCACATCGACGTGAAGCTGCCGGCGAGCGGCCCGGCCGGCGAATCGATCCGTGACGTGTTCGGCCTTGTCCAGCAGGCGATCCGCCAGCGGCGGGCGCTGCGATGCTGCTACGAATCACTCAACAGCGAAACCGATGATCGGCCGTTTGTGTTTCGGCCGTTCGCCTTGGCGTTTGATCAACGGGCGTGGTACGCGATCGGGCACCACGACGGCCGCGGCGAAGTGCGTCGGCTCAAGCTCAACCGCTTCGTCGCTGTCGACCAGACGGACACGCCCTATGCCATCCCCGACGACTTCTCGCTCGCTGAGTACCGCGGCAAGGCCTGGCGGATGATCCGGGGCGACACGCTGTACACGATCACGATCGACTTCACCGCCGACGTCGCCGAAACGGTGAGCGACACCAATTGGCATCCGACCCAGCAGATCGACGACCACCCCGACGGCTCCATCACCTTCCACTGCGAAGTCGCAGGCCTCGACGAAATCGTCTGGTGGCTGCTCGGCTACGGGCCGCATGCGCACGTGCGGGAGCCGGCGGAACTCACCGAACGCGTGGCGGAGCTGGCGCGGGCGACGGTAAAACGCTACTCCTAGTGAGTTCGGAACGTGTTCCATTCGGCCGTCTTCAACTCCATTGCTGCGTAAGCCTCAAACACGTGCAACTCGAGGTCGTTCGTAATTTCCACGAATACAGCGTTCATCCGCTGGATGCGCTTTTGTGCCTTGTCAAATTCCTTTCGGAACCATTCGGTCTTCATGGCCTCCGCACGCTTCATCCCGTGGTCGTCCCCGTTGCAAGCCATCCGGTATGCGAGGCTGGCATCGAAGTGCGACCGGCCGCGAACGTGTTGCCGCAGTCGACTGAGCACACTACGGGAGATGCCGATGTAGCAAGGCGTCTTTTTCTCGATCAGGACGTAACAGCCCTGGAAGTCGCTGGGTCGCTTTAACTCTTTGGCGAGCGTTGCCGGACCAACCCGATCCCGAGCGAAGCGCGACATCGGCTCCGGCGACTGAAGGTCATCCTGAAGCCTCTGCATGTACCGAGGAAGAATATCAGTTGCTAAAGTTTTGAATGAATGTTTGCAGCCGTCGATGGGCATGGAAGTCCTTTCGCAAGCTAGCCTCGTTCGGCTGGGTTTCGTTCGATCAGAGCAGCTGTGACTACCCATTACCGTCAGGTGTCATTTTGCTCTCGATCGACAGCCTCGGAAAAGCGCGTCGCTGATCGGGCGACGATATCAAGCCACTCCCGCTTCTTGGGTATCAGTTCTGACAGGCGGATGGCGTCGTTGAACGGCTTTGGCCCGGTCGCGACATCGTAGTAAATTCCGCCAACTTTTGAACGGAACTCTCGTCGCTGTGCGCCTGGCACTAACCTCGCGACGTCATCCATGTATCTCTGCCATAGATCGTCTGGCAAGTCCATTTGTCGACAGCGTTGCCGGTAGCGGCCCATCTCCGTCAGACGACCGTCCCGGTATAGCTGGAATAGGGTGAGGTTCATTCCGGTATCCGGATCCTGATACTTGACGACCGGCCCGCCTGTTGCCTTCCAATCTACCCACCATCCGAGCCGCTCAGTTTCATCAAGCGTCCACTTTGCAAACTCCTTTACCTCGCTGCCGGCCTTTTCTTCCAACTCCTCGAAGAATTGTTGCTCAGTGATTGGCTCACGAGCTGTGGATGCTGGCGAGGATGTGTCTGCCGGAAGTGTGACTCGGACATCACTCGGCGCCACCCCTGTACGCACCTCGACAACGGCGCGGGTGATCTGCTGCGTGCGCGCGATGATGCGAGGCTGGACCAACATCGGATCCTGCTTATCGGCGCTAAGTGGGTACAACGCGATTTCAATGAGCCCAAGCGTGAAGCCCAACTGAGGCGTCTGCTGCAGGTATGCGGCCAGCTGCTCCACATCCTCCCGGATTCCATCGCCAACGATCAACAGCAGGAACCGACCGTGCCGAAGATTCCGGGAGAGTTGATCGTGGAACTCCGCTTCGTCGAATTCGTCGTCTGCCTCGCGGGCGAGTTCCAGAACCGGATCCTGCACGTCGCTCCAGTCACCATTCGAATGCTCGGCTCGCCGAACTGCCTGCACGAAATCATCGTAACTCCAGCGAGCCATTTCCTTGGCATAATCAATGATCTGAGCCACAACCGTTCGCCGAGCGGTCGGGTTGCGCCACAACTTGGTTTCCACCAAGGCCAGATGGCCGTCGGCGGTCTGGTAGAGCAGATCAATGGGACCGGCGCGGGTAGGAACCTCCCGCGCCAGCGGGATGAGGTCGGCGAAGATCGGCTCCAGTTCCCCGGCAGGCAGTAGGCAGGGGTGCTTGAAGAGCATGTCCTGCAGTTTTGATTCGTCGAATGCTCGATCTTCGAGAGACAGGCGCTGAAGTTCGTTTGCCTCTCCATCATTGATAAGCAGCGGCGTCGAAAATTGGCGACGAGGCATGCGACTTCCTCAGAGTATGGCGAAACAGCATCGAAACTCATCAACGAAGATGGACTTTATCCGAAGCACTATCGCCAAAGCATTGCGGTTGTACAAGCCGCTGACCCGCAAAATTCGACCCGCTGACATAGCGCTGTCAGTGGCATCTGTATCGTGGTCGTAGACCCGCAGGGAAGCGGGGTTGGGAGCCTCACGATGGACCGTGTGGAGAACGTGCTGAGGCCGCCGAGGCTTCGGGAAACCGGCGATGGTATCGAGCGGTTGAGGAGATGGTGCGTGCGTCGCACGGAGCGAGATGGGCGATTGGCTGCCGTCCGGGGTAAGCCAATCGCCCCGCGAAATCTCGCTCGCCTGTTCGCCCGCCGCTGGTCACGGTTCTCGGCTCATCCGGCAAGGGAAATGGATAACGGCTCTGGCGGCGGCTCCACGTGAGGGGCCCGCGTCGGAGCCGACGCAACTGGAAAGGGGTAAGCATGGAATCCGCTCGGATCAACACCGTCGTACCAACCAGCCTCAAACGAGCGTTCACCTCGCACTGCCGCCGACGAGGCCTTCGCCAGAACCGCCTGCTCGCAGCCATCATCCTCACCTACCTGCAGCAGGATCCCTACGAAAAATTCCGAACCATCATCACTTACCACGACTGGCATACCGAACGTGCGATTCGAGCGGGATGGAAACGGGCTGAATGTGCGAAGGCTGATCGCGCTGACTGTCCCAGGTTTTGACGTCGCGACGTAACGGCGGGATCATTGGTGTCATGACGCTGGAACGCTACCTCAATCAGGTTGTTCGCCTTCGCATTGGGCGTGCGGGTGGGCATGAGCGGCCGCACAAGCCGGCGCTTTTGCTTGCTGTGGTTTCGCTGATCGAGTCAGGCCGTCTGCCCGAGAATCAACTTACCTATGGTCCGGAACTCTTCGAGGTATATCGCAAGTACTTTGAGGTGGTGCAATCCGAGGGGGATGCGATCAACATGCTCGACCCGTTCTGGCGACTTAAGTCCGACGGTCTCCTTGAGCCCATTCCGCAGAGCGGGTTTGAGAACATCGTGGAGGGACAGGGGACGCCGCCTTCGGTTGGGCAATTGCACAAGGCGATCAAGTATTCGAAGCTGCCCGATGAGCTGTTCGCGTTGCTCCAGGATCCTGCGGCACGGGAGGAACTTCGGCAGGCGATTGTCTCCCGCTACTTCGCGGCGAAGGCGTCAACCCTTGACGATCTTGCACGGCAGGAGCGGTCGATTGGGGAGTACGAGCGACGGCTTGAAGAGGACAAGGAGCAGCCGCCCGAGCCTGAAGAGCCCGTTCGGGCCCAAGCGTTTCGGCGGGTGATTCTTCGCGCGTACGACTACCGGTGTGCGGCATGCGGCCTTCGGGTTGTGCTCGACGATCTGGTGCTGGTTGAGGCGGCTCACCTGGTGCCGTGGGCAGTCAGCCGCGATGACAACCCGCGCAATGGGATCGCTCTCTGCAAGAATCATCACTGGGCGATGGATCGGTCGCTGATTGCCCCCACGCCACGCATGATCTGGGCTGTCAGCAAATGCCTCGATGAGCGGATTGAAGGTCAACGTGATCTGATCGGCCTTCGGGACCAGACCGTCATCCCGCCGCGCGATGAACGTTTTCGTCCTACATCTGACGCGCTTTCGTGGCGACAGAAGTACCTTCGCTAAGAGGTTGCATGGCTGAGGAAGCAGAACCACGATCGCAAGACCTGACGCCGGGGCTTTACGAGCGGTTGCTGTCGGAGGCGGAACACGGTGCGCTGCAGGTGGGCGATCCTCGGCTGTATCAACTGGGGAAGGTGGATTCTGAAGATGCTCATGCTGCGGTGGCTCAGTATCTCGAGCATCTTCTGATCAGTTCGCTATCGGCGTTTCGTGGGAAGGATCGGGCGGATCGGCAGCGACGGCTTGTCGATCGCATCCTCACCACGTTGCGCGAGGAGTTGGGGGAGGACGGGCAGGAGAACATCCGACTATCGGATCCGTTGCAGCGGGTGTTGGCGATCCATGCGAAGCCGACTGATCCCCACGAGCGACCGGATACGCCGCTGTCTCGCAGTGCGCTCCTGACGGGCACACGCATCGATCCTGCGTTGGCGGTGCAGCTCAAGAAAGAGATCGCGACGGCGGACCGTGTCGACATTCTGTGTTCGTTCATCAAATGGAGCGGGCTGAGGCTGATTCTCGATGCGTTGCGGGAGCTTTGCGGGCGGCCGGGCGCCGACGGCCCTCGCCTTCGTGTCATCACCACCAGTTACATGGGGGCCACGGACCCGAAGGCGATCGACACGCTGCTGGAACTGCCGAACGCTGAGGTACGCGTGTCCTATGACACGAAGCGCACACGGCTTCACGCCAAGGCCTACATGATCCATCGCGATACGGGATTCGGCAGTGCGTACGTCGGCTCAGCGAATCTCTCTCATGCTGCCCTGTCGGAAGGGCTGGAGTGGACCTCGAAGGTGAGCCAGTACGAGCTGCCGCACCTTTGGCAGAAGATCACGGCGACGTTTGAAACGTACTGGAACGATGACGAATTCGAAGAGTTGACGGAGGCCGGCCGACCGAAGCTGCGTCAGGCGATTCAGCGCGAACGGATGAGCGGGGATCGCGAGAATGGATCAGCGGTCAACTTTGATCTGCATCCGTATCCGTATCAGGAGGAGATTCTCGACATCTTCGCAGCTGAGCGGGAGGTTCGTGATAAGCATCGGCATCTGCTGGTCGCGGCCACGGGCACGGGCAAGACGATGGTGGCAGCGTTTGATTACAAGCGTTGGCACAATGGGCATCACCCTCGGCCGTCGCTGTTGTTCGTCGCGCATCGCCAGGAGATCCTGAAGCAGGCGCTGGACACCTACCGGGCCGTGCTGCGGGACCAGAACTTCGGCGACCTGCTCGTCGGCGGCAACGATCCCGAGCAGCACGATCACCTGTTTTGCTCGATTCAAAGCTACAACAGCCGTGGGCTTAACACGCTGGCTGCGGATCATTTTGATTACGTGGTTGTGGACGAGTTCCATCACGCCGAGACTGCTTCGTATCGAAACCTTTTGAACCACGTCCAGCCGAGGGTGCTGCTGGGCATGACAGCCACGCCCGAACGCGCCGACGGGCTAGATGTCTTCCACTGGTTCGGCGGGGAGGCCAGTGCTGAGATTCGACTGCCCGACGCCATCAATCGAAGGCTGCTCTGCCCGTTCCAGTATTTCGGCATCAGCGATTCGGTCGACCTGAGCGGCTTGAAGTGGCAGCGGGGTGGGTATCGCGTGGATGAACTGGATCGCATCTACACAGGCAACGATGTGCGGGCCCAGCTTGTGTTCGACAAGGTGGACGAACTTTTGCTCGATCCGCACCAGGCGCGCGGCCTCGGCTTCTGCGTGAGCATCGCCCATGCAAACTTCATGGCCCGTTTCTTCAACGAACGTGGCCTGCCCGCTGCAGCGCTGTCGGCAGACACGCCAGCGGACGAACGCAGAGAGGTGCAGCATCGTTTGCGTCGGCGGGAGGTCAACTTCATCTTCACCGTCGACCTCTACAACGAAGGCGTCGACATCCCCGAGATCGACACAGCCCTCTTCCTGCGGCCCACGGAAAGTTTGACTGTTTACCTGCAACAACTCGGGCGAGGGCTGCGCCTGAACGATGACAAAGATTGCCTCACGGTGCTCGACTTCATCGGCGAGCAGCATCGTCAGTTCCGCTATGCCCCTCGGCTGCGGGCGTTGAGTACGGAGCCAACCGCCCGCCTGGAGCGCGAGGTCAAACAGGAATTCCCGCACCTGCCCGCCGGCTGCGCCATACAGATGGAGCGGGTTGCCCAGCGACGCGTGCTGGAAAACATCCGACAATCCCTTGCGTTGCGTCGGCCACAAATGGTGACGGCATTGGCGGAGTGGGGGCGACAGAAGCGTGCGTTGAAACTGCGAGAAGCGATCGACTATCTGCAGGTGGAACTAGATGATCTGCTCAAGCGGGGGCTGTGGTCCCGCCTGCTCGCCGACGCTGGATTGCGTGAGGATCCGAGCGACACCGACGAACTCATACTGGCCAAAGGTCTCCGTCGCCTCAGCCATATCGACGACCCGCACCAAATCCGCTTCCTGCTGAACCAACTTCAAGGTAAACCCGTTGAGGATGAGCTTGCTGACCGCCGCCTGACGATGCTCATGATGTCGATCTTCGGCGCCGTCGGTGAGCAGTGGAATCTTGAGGAAGCAGCGAGTCGACTGCGTGAGCAGAATCCAGCAGCTTTGAATGATCTGGTCGCATTGCTCCACCATCGCCTGGACACGGCTCGTGTTCGCGTCGGTCCCCTGGTGCCCCACCTTTCGGGGCCGCTTGCCGTCTACGCCAGCTACACACGCGACGAAATCCTCGCCGGCCTAGGTCACTGGACACTGAAGAGGCGCCCGCAGTTCCGAGAGGGTGCGCTGCACCTACCCGAGATCAAGGTCGATGCCTTCTTCGTCACGCTTCATAAGACCGAAGACGCCTACTCGCCCACGACGATGTACGAGGACTATGCCCTCAGCGACAGCCTGTTTCACTGGCAAAGCCAAAGCACAACGTCAGTGGATTCCCCGACGGGCACGCGTTACATCGACCACCGCAAACACGGCTACACGCCCCTCCTGTTCGTCCGCGAGCACAAGCATCTGCCCGGCGGCCTCGCAGCCCCATATCACTACCTCGGCCCAGCTGGCTACGTCCGCCACGAAGGCAGCCGCCCCATCAGCATTGTGTGGAAGCTGAAACACCCCATGCCCGCCCGCCTCTTCCGCGAAACCGGCCGGCAGGCTGCGGGGTAAGCAGGCTGCGACGAGCGACGCCATGATGTAGACTTTAAGCATGATTGCTATCGAGTTTGCCGGGGTCCGGCCGCAAGACAGGATGGGCCGTGCGGGGTACGACGCTGAGAAACAGCTCGCGTTTTACCTCAAGCGTGCGTTCGAGGAGCCGGCGTACGATTTTCGCGTGTTCAACGGCCTTCGCATTGAACGGCACGGGGAAGTCGCTCAGATCGATCACCTCGTTCTCCATCGCTTCGGCTTCGTGCTTGTGGAGTCAAAGTCGATCGCCGATTCGATCAGCATTAACAGCCACGGCGAATTCACGCGCTGGTTCGGAAAGCGGCCCAGCGGGATGCGATCACCCATTGGGCAGGCCAGGCTCCAAGCGGATCTGCTGCAAAGCGCGCTCAACGACAAAAAGGAGACTCTGCGCCGAAAGATGGGCATCGGGCCGCTCAAGCGGCAGGGGTATTTCTCTAACGACCGGTTCATGGTAGTCGCGGCAATATCTGACAAAGCGCGCATCAACTGCGAAGGCGAACGACCAGCCGAACTCATGAAGGCCGAGGCGGTTGTCTCAGTCATCCAGAACCGAGTCGACTATCAGCAGTCACTCGCCGGCGTCAAAGGCATCGCCCGTACGATTGCGGACAGAAAGAAGTCGCGCGACTGGGACGAGAATTACCTCCCGCCTTTCACAGACGACGAAATCGACGCTATCACTGATTTTCTTGTTGCGGCACACCGTCCGCTCCGACCAGCCACCACAGGATCGGTAGCCGATGCCGCTCCACCGAGTTCGCCGTCACCTGCCGCGAACGTTCGCCCGTCACCTACCGTTGTGCGAAAGCCTCCCGAGCGCAACCTACGACGCTGGACTGAGGAGGAAGAACGCCGCCTCCGGGAAGCCTTCGCCGCCGACCGCAGCCCCACCGACCTCGTCGAATCCTTCGGCCGCACGGCCAAGGCGCTGCGCCTTCGCGCGGTGAAGTTATCGCTGATCTCCGAGCCTGCTGATTGGGCATGAGGTCCGCCTAGCAATACAACCGCCTCCCATTGCGGTTGGTAGGCGGGGGTTCAGCCAGATCAGCGAACCATATCGTACAAAAATTCCGACGCCGGCTCGGCAGCCGTCACGTACAAATGGTCACGGGCGCGGGTGCATGCGACGTATAGCAGGTGCCGCTCGGTGTGGTACACCTCTTCCAGTTCGGAGTCGTCGGTGACGGTTTCAATCCTCGCCTGCAAGGGAACCACCTCGTCGTCGCAGGCCATGACCGCAACGGCGCGGAACTCCAATCCCTTTGCCAGGTGCATCTGCCCCACTGCGATACGGCCACCCTGTGCCGCCACACGATGATCCAGTTCCGTCACTTCCGATCCCGCCCCTCGAACCGCCCGATGCGCTCGATTCAGCTGATCGGCCGAGCGGACGAACACGCCGATCTCGTCCGGCTGCAAACCCTCGTCCAGCCGTGCCTTCAGCCAGGCAGCGACGGCCGAAATTTCCGCCTCCTCGGAGTCGAGCACCTCGACCACAGGCGGCGGGCCATTGAACGTGGAGATCGTTTCATCACGGGTTTCGACATTGCCGTCGACGTCGGCCACGGCCGCAGCGAGCAGCCGGTCTGCCTGACGGCGAATCTGGTGGGATGTTCGGTAGTTGATGCGTAGCGTGTGAGAGCGGCCTCGGATGTCGACGCCCAGCGCTTTCCACGAGAACGGCGACTGAAAGATTCGCTGGCCAAGATCCCCTGTGAAGAATATCCCATCTGGGCGCGATGCTGCCAAGCTCGCCAGAAACCGTAACTGAGCCACGCCGACGTCCTGCGCCTCATCGATTACGGCAAAGTCGAACGGCCGGTCGGCCCCGTCTGCGAGCCGCGAAGCCACCTGTGCAAACGCAGCCGCCATCGTCACCAGCCCGTCGCTCTCAAGCCGCTGACGCACCTGCTCAAACACCTGCCACAGCACGAGCCGCTGCTTCTCCCCCAGCCGCTTCTTCCGCCCCAGGCGTGGCACGTCCCGGTAGGCCTCCCACGTCTCCAACTGCCATGCGTCTACCACATCCCGCCATTCCGCCCACAGAAACTGCTCGGGAAATTTCGACGCATCGCTCCCCTCCGCCGTTCCACGCAACAACGGACGGATCACAGCCTCGTCAGCCAGCTTCGCCTCACCAGATAGCTTCTCGTAAAGTCGACGGCCGACGACATCGACCGAATCGACGGTGATGCGCTCGCGCAACATCGGCTCGTTCCCCGCCAGCCGGTCCAACTTGATCCGCAGCGCATTGGCCAGCGTTTCCGAGAACGTAGCAATCAGCACTTTCGCCTGAGCGTGCTTTCTCGCCAGGTACACAGCCCGATGGAGCGCCACGATCGTCTTCCCCGTCCCAGCCGAGCCGGAGATTCTCGCGGGGCCGTTGTACTTTCGCTCCACCAGTTCGCGCTGAGCGGGGTGCAGGAAGACCGTCCACTTCTCCCACGGGTACTCCAGCGCGCGCTCCAGTTCCTCCACATTCGTCATTACTCGGAAGCGTCGCTGCGCATCTGGATGTTGGAACGGATCGGCATCCGCCGGCACCCGCTCGGGCATGGTGGGCGTTCGGCCCGTCGCCAAGTCCAGCACCGCCTCGGCCGCCTCACGTGGCAGATGCTCCGCCACTTCCAGGATCATGTCCTCCGTACGCGCCGCCCGCACGTCTTCCAGCCACTCCGTCGGCACCCCGTAGGCGAGAAGATCATCATCGCTCACGCCTTCGAACAGACTCTGCCGCGACTGCACCGACTCCTCGCCCGCCACGTACTGCGGCACCACCACTTCCCGCACCGTCTCCCGCACCTCAACGAGCTGCGCCGCCCCCGTCCTCGGATGCCGCTCAATCTTCCGCCGCTCCGTCCACCGATAGGCATCATCGTGATGGCCCACGTAACACAGCAGCAGGCTCGCCTCCGTCTTGTGCACGATCAGCCGAACGTCGCGATTCACCCGCACGGACCAGAAATTGCCGTCCTTCGCCTTCTCCACCCGATGAAACTTCATCCCCGGATTCGCCGGGTTCATCTGCATATCGAACGCCGTCGTCTTGACAGCCTTCTGCTCGTTCCCCGCCAGCTTGGCAAGGCTGTCGGAAAAGGTATCAGCGATGCGAAAGTTCATCGGAAATCTCTGGTGCGAGTCGTCGTGGCTCACTTCTGGTGGTCGACAGCTCGGATAGAAGCCACTCGATTTCTGACCGGGCATTGCCAATCACATGCGCGTAGGAGCGAAACACTATATCTCGAGTCTCGTAAACGGCGGACATTGATTTGTCCACGGATCCGCCAAGCACCAAAATTTCCATGGGCCCATTGCTCGGCGTGAGGTCGTCGCGGTACTCCCTCGCTTGTGACTCGGCCTGTCGACCGACGGACTGACTCGGACGCTTAAATTCGATAAGTAGCTTCGGTCCCTTGTGAGCTTGCGATAAAAACAAGTCGGGGCGATGAGCTAATCGCTTGCGCTTGTGCTTTTCGCCAACATAGTCAGAAATGATCCTCCCTAACGTTTTGTTGGACGCAAGGAGGCCGTATTGACTGCCGAATATCCACAAATTGTTCTCGATCGCCCGATGGATTTCAGCTTCGAGGGTTGTATCTGATCTCGCTAAGCGCTCAATCTCGTCTAGAACAAACATTCGTGTCTTAGCTTGTTGGACCATCATGGCCATGTCGACCAATCCAAACTCATGGAGACATTCTGCGATGGCCGCCACATCGGATCCGCGAGCGTTGACGAGTGCCTCACAAATGCTGAAATAGTCGTCTTTCTCTAGCGCATCTAGGACGAGATCGACCAAAATGCGGACTTTAGCGTCACCTTCCGGAAACCATTTCTGAATTACACGCTCAACGGCGTTCGCGGCATTCTTCCGCCGGTGCTCAGGAAGCATCTCAATCCGCCGCTGATACTCGCGTCTTAGCCGTGCCTGTGCCTGTGCCACTTCAGTCTTGCAAACGTCACGGAGGTGGGCTTCAGAATCAGCTCGCACCCTCGCCTTGATGTCCTGTAGCGGAATACTGTCCTCTACAAGGTTGCCCCAGTCTGCGGTAACGTGAGAGTGCAATCCGTCGGCCTCGATTTCGCCATAAATTCTCTGGCGCACCTTCTCTGGAATATCTTCTACCTCATCGAGTCCACACAGGCTGGGTGGCCCGACTATCTTTCCGGCGACTCGAAACGCAAAGCCCACTTCGCCTTTTCGGAGCGGCTTATCTGCGATAATCCACGTCACTTTTACAGGTCCGACGTCCGGGTTAAAGAATTCAACGACGTGCGGAGTGCCACCGACGTCGGCTACCTCGAGGCGTTCGTCGTTTACCAGAATCCGAAAATCTTCCTCCCTGCCATAGACGCGTACTAACAGTCCTTTGAGGACGTCGGGCGATGGGAAACGTCGGGTATGATCCAATTTCCGAAGCGTCACTTTGGAGCCGTGCCCTGCAGCTGTTGGCGTAGCTGAGATTGGAAGGTCGATGGTTTCGAGGTCCCGGTATCCGTGGTGGTCGAGAAGCAACGCCCTACGGATTTCAACAGAAGTCCTCACTCCCCCGGCGGTACTCTCGAATGTCATCGATCCTGCCGCGGCGAGTCCGGCGAACTTTCCTATGCCCTTGCGACCCTTTACTCGGCGTCGCTTGCCGCTAGTTCTTTCGTCACGGCTTCGCGATAGGCGGTCATTGGCGATTCGTAGGTAAATCTCGCGAACCTCCACCTCAGTCATCCCAGACCCGTCGTCCTCAATTACGATCGGATCGTCGGTCAGTGGCGTGGGAAGTGTGATACGAACAAGGTTCGCATCCGCGTCCCATGCGTTGTCAACTAGTTCACACAATGCGCGTTCCGTTGAAGTATACGAAGCGCCTAGAATAGACGTGAGTTTTGGATCAACGCCAAAGTTGGCTTGGCTGGTCATCTGCAGAGCCCTCTCGTTTAATGAGCCGTCTCGGCCACCCTAAAAACCTTCATCACCTCATCACCCAGATGATTGATCACCTTCACTGCGATGCGGCCGGTTTCTGGTTTGTTGAATGCGCGGGAGGTGTCGCTGTGGAGGGTGTCCCACGCTTCCTGGTTGATTTCCGCCTTTAGCGTTGTCTTCAGCGACTTGTACGGATCATTCGCGCCGAGGAAGTAGGCGTGGCGGACGAAGAAGCTTTCGCCGTTGTAGTCGGTATCGATGAACCAGCAGGCGATGCCGTCGGTGCTGTGTGAATCGATGTCGCCGGTCTGGGGCTTGAACACATCCACGCCGTTGATGCGGACGCGGACCTGGTCGAAATCCTTCAGGTCCGCATCCTCAGCTGCATCCTCGGGCGGGAGGATGTCGATATCCGGCTCGCCGAAGATCACGAACAGGTTCCCCTTACCCGTGTTCTTCAGATCGTCAGCCATGTGCAGGTCGGCGTTCATGCGGGCTTTGAGCACCGGCACCGCGCCGAGTTTGCTGAACTCCGACGCATGGGCGTCATAGTTGAACGCACAGGCGATCAGCACATCAAAGCCCGCGTCCCCCGCCTCGCGAGCGGCGTACACCAGATCCTGCCGACTGACCGTCCCGAACTCCGGTCCGATGAAGATGCCCGCCCGCTTTTCCTCCCCTGCCGTGACTTCCGCGTCGCCGTTGCGGTCCGGATCGCCGTCGCTGTAGCGGCCCTCGGCGGCGATGTACTTGCCGGGCCAGGGCGAGAGCGACGCGAACGTGATCTTGTCCTGCTTATCCACCTGCTGCACGCCCGCCGTCTCCAGATGCTCCAGCACCATCTGCGCGAAGTCGGCCTCGTCGGCCGAGCGGTCCGGCGCTTTGGCGGGGTCGATCAGGTCGTCGTTCTCATCCACAGCCAGCGTGCGGTGGGGGCTGAGGCTTTCCACGGTGAACGGCCCAGCCACGCGGACCTTCTTCTTATCCTCGTACGGTTTGTCATAGAGGTACTCGTGATCGGCCTTGGCGGCGATGGAGGCGTCGATCTCCTTCTGCCTTCTGATCCGCGCTTCCCAGAACCGCTCCAAAAGCTCCTTCGCCGCCTCGGGCCATGCCTCGGGAAACGCGCGCGGCACCTCCCACTCCAGCAGCGCATTCGCCGGCGCCTGCTCCCCTGATGGCAGTTCCACCGTCTCGCCTTTGGGTGCGGCGAAGTTGATCTCTTTGCCAGCGCGGCCGCCGGTGCTCACCTCGAACGGCTCGGTCGGCGGGCGCTTCTGCAGCGCCGCGTTGAGTTCCGCCAGCGCCTTCTCCACCGCCGGCTGCCGCTTCTCCCAGATCACGTCGATCTCGCTATTGTTCGCGATCGCCTTGAGCGTGATGTGCGGCACCCGCTGATAAACAAACCCATGCCGAATGTTCCCATGCGCCGGCGCGTGCGAAGGCTCCGTCTGCGTCACCGCCGCTTCCTTCTCCTGCCCTTCCCGACTGTCAGCCAGCAGGTAGTACGGATACCGCGCCCCCATCACCCGCGCCCGAGCTAGGGCCAAGGCAACGCGCGACGTGTCGATCGTGATCCAACGCCGGCCCCACTGCTCGGCGACGTAAGCCGTCGTGCCCGAGCCGCAGGTGGGGTCGAGCACGAGGTCGCCGGGGTCGGTGGACATGAGGAGACAACGCTGGATAGGCGTAATTGCAGTCTGGACCACGTATGTCGGGAACTTTTCGCCGTGCATATCCTCCCAAATGTTCGACAGCGCAACTTGATTCCAATCGTTCCAGTAGACGGTACCACCAAGGGATCTACCGCCGCCGTCGAAAAGACGATCAGCCATTGTGAGGCGAGGAAGCCCGGCATCAAGGCTAAATCGCCATTGTTTGTTTCCGCCACACTCCTTCATTTGGCCACGGAAATTGTAGTCGCTGCTTCGTGTGTCACTCGGGTGTTGGCTCACAATGGGATAGTTCATCCTCGCCCAACGCCACCCGTTCGCTTGCAGTTCATCGGGCTGTTCTGCGGACAGATCCTTCGCCTTTCGTTGTTCGCCGAGTGGACTTATCAAGGTATTGTATTTTGGTTCATCTTCCGGGTTGTCTCGTCTTGCGAGAAGTGGGCGTACCTTTAACTTGTTGCGGGCTTTTGCGTACCAGATGACATAATCGAAAACTGACTCCGTTAGGACCGTCGCACTCTTCTTCTTAAAAACAAAGGTATTAACGGCGTTACCTTCTCCAAGCACCTCATCCATCACCGCCCGCACGCGGTGCACGTTCTCATCCCCGATCTGCACGAAGATCGAGCCGCTTTCGCTGAGCAGGTCGCGGGCTACCATCAGCCGATCGCGGAGGTATGTCAGGTAGGAGTGAATGCCGTCGCGCCAGGTATCGCGGAAGGCTTTGACCTGTTCGGGTTCTCGGGTGATGTGGTCTTTGTTGCCGTCTTTGACGTCGCGGCTGGTGGTGGACCATTGGAAGTTGGAGTTGAATTTGATGCCGTAGGGCGGGTCGAGGTAGATGCACTGGACTTTGCCTCGGAGTCCTTCGCGTTCGGCGAGTGAGGCCATGACGGCGAGGGAGTCGCCGAGGATCATGCGGTTGGTCCAGTGGGCGTCGTGCTGGTAGAACTCGGTCTTGGCGTCGGTGTCGGGCAGGCCGTTGAAGTCGGCGAAGAGGTCGAGCTGTTCTTCGGGCGGGGTGTTGTCGCCGGCGGCGAGTTTTTTGGCGATCTCGGCAGCCTCGGCCTGGCGGCGGAGATCGTCGACGAGCACCTTGGGGTGGAGCTTTTCCTGGATGAACAGCGGCGGGGCCTGGACGACGAGGTCGGACCAGTCCTGCTCATCCTTGCCGCGCCAGACGAGCTGCGGATCAAGATCGCGATTGCGGCCGGCCTTCTCATCGGCGAGCCCGCCGACGCCTTGGCGGGGGTAGGTGACGGGCACGGGGGCCTGCTGATCCTTAGGCACGACGGACTGATACTCCGCGGTAGGAATATTCAGCCGCTTCGCCTCATCATGCGTAAGCGTGGCGATGGACTTCTTGGTGGTTTTCTTTTTGGTCTTCTTGGCCATGTTCTTGCTTTGGCTCTGGAGGGAGTCAAATGGGCGCTACAAGGGAGGGTTGCCGCAAACTCTCTACATCTTGTGGATTCGCCGCGTGTTGTGTCTACTGGTGGGGGTGTTTTTTCTTGAGCAGCACTTGCCAGTCAAATGGGCGCTACATAGACCCGGCCGGCGTCGGGGTGTCTCTTTAAGCCCAATATGGCACATACTTTGTGTCCTTTCTCGATTCGTTGGCTGAGTCGTTCTGGCGGATCATGTTGGCTTCGAGAGCGGCCTTGATGACGCGTGAGGCTTGGGCGCGATTCTGGCTGCTGATCCCGAATCTTTTTCGCAAGCTTCTGTTTGTCATGAACGTACGCCGAACGAACTGCAGGCAGGCGTGAAGGTAGCAGGCTCGGATGCGGTCGGCCTTGTCCATGTCGGCAAAGTCGCGGTGCGCGAATAGGACGACGCGTGTATGCCCGTTGGTTGCCTCGAAAAGCGGTGCGGGTAGCTGGTAGAACTCCGTCTCGGAGACGACCTTGTCGATCCCACTACCGCGCTCCTCGCAGATATTCACGCGTCGGAGAAAGGATGCGAGCGATTCATTGCGGGACTGAGGCGGTGTATCGAGGAAGCGTTGCGTCTCAACGAGTGGTTCGCCGGGGTTGGTGATTTCCAGGCGGCGGTCGAAGACCTCAACCATCGGCCCGGTGCCGGTCATGGTGAAATCCTGGTGGATAATGACATTGGCGACAAGTTCGCGGATTGCCAGTTCAGGGTACATGGGCACTGATTTTCGCAATGCTTCGCCGATCACCTCGTTCTCTGGGAGAATTGCCTTGAGGAAACCGATGAGGCCTTCGAATCCGGCGGCGTAGCCTTTGTGCCCCTGGTGCTCGCGTTTGGTTTTGGTGCGTCCGTCGCCGTCGTATTCGATCAGCCTTACGGCCTTGCGAGAGAGGTGGGGGAAAGCAGAAAGCTTGGAGGCGAAAAGAATTGCTCCCAGGTTCAGGATATTCCACCCGCCTCCGTCGCCGCGTTCGATCATCTGATCGTCAGCAAGCCTGTCGAGAATCCCGGCCCGGGTCTCCGGGAGGGGAATTTCAAGCAGGCTGAAGTAGGTTGGATAGTCGAGCAGGGAAAGCACGTCTGAAGCTTCGACACGCGCTGCAGCGACTTGTTGCTCGAAGGGCGTGACATCAAAAATACGCCAGAGTTCGCGTTCCTTTTCGGCGTGCTCCTTAAGTTTTTTATTGTAGGAGCCGACCCGGACGTGCTCGATCCCCTGGAACTGCACCGGCTGATGAGTGGCGCGAGGGATTTCGATCATGGCGATGCGCTTGCCGACGACCTCAAATTCGAGGATGCGAAAATGAATACGCGGGTTCAACAGCCGAACGAGCCAGTTTTCCAGTTCCTCGTTGCCTTTCTTCGTTTGCGTCGGCATGAAGGAGGTGCCCACCACTTCGTGAGACTCGTTGCTCACCCCCCAGACGATGTAAGCGTTGGTCTTGCCGCAAAGAGCGGCGGAGTTTGCGAGCGCTGAGATGTATTCGCCGATCTTCTCGGGATGCTCATTGTTGCACTTGAACTCGACCCACTCCGTCTCACTCGGAAGCTGGCACAACTCGTGCAAGAGGCTTTCGCGGAATTCCTGACTGTCATGCCTGGGCATCGGCGCTCCCGGTGGTCAATTGCGTTGCGGCGGCATCGATCATCTTGTTAAATTCGGCCTCGATGCGGGCTTCGAAATCGTCTTGCATCTCGTAGACGTCGGTGAATTCGGCGAAGGCCCAGCGTCCGTAGTTGCCGACGTTGTTGACGCCGGGGACCCAGTAGGTGTCCATCGTTTCCTTTTTCACCTTGGCGTCCTCGCGGCGGTAGCCTTTGATCTCGACGATCAGGTGAAGCGGGTCGTCTTCGCCCTGGCCATCGTCGACGAGGACGATGAAATCAGGGATGTAGATGCGAGATTCGGGGCCGTAGCGGTAGGGTACTTCCAGACCGAGGTTGTGGTTCTTGACGTAGGCCTTCACCCTCGGGTGCGATTCGGCGACGCGGCAGAACTCGGCTTCCCAGTCACTATCAAGCACGACCCAGTTAATCTGGCAGCGGCGGGAGTCGGTTTCCCAGCGATGCTCTTTGGACGTGTTGAAGTTGACGTTGGCGGTGGAGCCGGTGGGGTTGTAAGGATCGAGCACGGCTTTGATGGGGCGCTCGCCGACGAACTTGCGGGTGATGCCGGCGGTGATCTTTTCGCAGGCCCGGTCCGCCAGTTCCTGGTAGATGAGCAGTCCCGGGTAGGTGCTGCCCTTGCAGACGAGATAGTTGTCGAGCCACTGCTTCGTGACGCGTTTGAGCTGGCCGAACAGGTGCAGTTCGGGCTCTTCGCCGGGGTCACGGTACTTGGTGTAGAGCAGCCGCCTGGTGAGGTGGAAGAGAATGGTCGAGCGGCGCATCTGGTCGAGGTGGTCAAGGCTGAGATCGACACCCTCGCCGATGATGCCTTGGTTCTGGGTGATCGAGGGGCCCACGAGATCGGGCGTGAGTTCCAGAATCGATTCGTCGTTGTACTCGGCCTCGAGGCGTTCCTCGGGGAGTTCGACCCGGTAGCCACGGACGTTGGGGAACTCAATTTCCAAGGCGTCCCGCTCAGGACGCATGGCCTTGACCTGGACGGTTTCGCGTGGTGGTTGGGGCGGGGCGACGACGGGCTTTGCGGTGAAATCGAACGGGATGCCGAGCACGTCGGCGTACTCAACGTTGAACCGGTTATCCTCGTTGAGTTGGTAGGACTGGCGGCGTAGCGCGCGGCCGATGACCTGCTCGCACAGGAGCTGCGTGCCGAACGCCCGTACGCCCAGAACGTGCGTCACGGTGTTGGCGTCCCAGCCTTCGGTGAGCATGGAGACGGAGACGACGCATCGGATGGAGCCGCCGAGGCGGTTCGGCTTGCCGACGGTGTTCATCACCTCGCGGAGCAGGTCCTGATCGGTGATGTTCTCAGCGTCCCGGCGGTCGCCGGTGCGTTCGACGATCTCACGACGGAAGCGTTCAATTTCGTCGGAGGCCATGTCGCGGAAGTTCTTGTCGAGCGCATCGCCGGATTCGAGTTGCTCGCTGTCGATCAAGAGTGTGTTGGGGCGAGCGAGTTGATTCCCGTGCTCATCGTAATTGCGGAACAGCTCCAGCCGGCCGTTTACAAGTGCTGAGGAGCCGTCATCGTTCTCCCGCTGAAAGCCAGAGACGTAGTCATACACCAGCTTCGACGTCGCGGTGTTGTTGCAGACGATGATAAAGCAGGGAGGAACTTTGATGTTCTTCTCCTGCCACAGATGGTACGTCTTCTCGTAGTGGCCGTAGAGCGCCTCCAGCGCGGTCTGGAGTTCGACGGGGATACTGAGCGGATCGAGCGACTTGCCCTGCCCACGGCCTTTTTTCGGCATCCGCTTGCCGATGTGCTCCCATAGGTTGCGGAACTTGGGCATGTCCTCGCCAGGGATGTTGTCGGCGACAGGCACGCGCGGCAGCTTGACGATGCCACATTCGATGGCGTCCATCAGCGAAAAATCGCTCATCGTCCATGGGAACAGCGTCCCCTCGGCGTAACCGGAGCCCCGGAGGAAGAACGGCGTGGCTGAAAGGTCAAAGACGCGTGCAAGGCCGAGTTTTCGATTGACAGTCTCAAGGCCGGAGATCCACAGTCGGGCTGCCTCGCTGTTTTTCTCCGCTTCCTTTCGGTCGTCGCCTTTGAGCTCCCCTTCATCCACCGGCCCCGGCTTCTCACGGTAGCAGTGGTGAGCCTCGTCGTTGAGCACCAGGATGTTCTTCATGCCCATCAAGTCCGGCATGACGCGTTGGAGCATCTGCCCCTCGGTCTCCAGCGTGTCGATCGCCTCGCCACGGCCCTGGAGGAGCGAGCGGCCGCCCTTGGATAGATCCATCCGTTCGCGGAGCTTGAAGGCGTGGTAGTTGGTGATCACGATCTTGGCCCGATTCAAGTCGCTGAGCATGTCGCTGGGGACCAGTTCGCGGCTCTGGTAATAGCTGTCGGGATCGTTGGGCTGAAGGACCCGCAGGCGATCGCGGATGGTGATGCCGGGTGCGACGACGAGGAAGCCGTGCGTGAACTTTTTACTGTTGGGCCGCCGAACCGAGTTGATCGTCTGCCAGGCAATCAGCATGGCCATAACGGTGGTCTTGCCAGCACCGGTGGCAAGCTTGAGTGCAAGCCGCATCAATCCGGGGTTCGCCTGTTCGTTGGCGGCGGCGAGATGCTCGCTGAAGGGCTTTCCCGCCTTGCCCAGTTTCGGGGCGACCTCGGTCAGCCAGATCGCTGTCTCGACAGCTTCCATCTGGCAAAAGAACGGGCGAATCTCATTGAATTTGTGATGCCGCCAGTGCTGGAGAAGCCGAGCGGTCTCTGGTGTGACTTGCCACTCTGCCGGATTCGGCCAGGCCCGCCACTCATCGACGTGCTGTCGGATCTTGTTGATAATCGGCGTCGGATCGTACTGCTGCTCCTCGTTCGAGAGCCCCTTGCCCTCGTCAAACACGAGTTCCTGCTGTTTGGATCCTTTGCGTTTCCGGGGCTTCGGGATCGGCGTGATGAACTCCGCGCGGCGGCGATTCTCGGTGATCTGCTGAGTAGGTTGGCCGCTATCATCGAGTTCCCAATGGCGGACTGGATACTCATACGGAGAGTTCAGGATCGGATCGTCAAAGAATTGATTGTGCATTCGCGCGTTTCCCTCAGACACACTTCCACGGGCCCACCGCTTGGTAACCCACCCGTGAGATCGCCAATGCCTGCGCCTTTGCCGGGCTTAATGTTGACCTTTTGAGATACGCTGAAGTGCTGCGTGCTGATCGGCGGGGCATACGGTAGCACGGAGTTGGCCATCTCTCAGGTCCTGCGTCTGAGGGGCATCAGCCCCGGACGATCGAGCAGGTATAGCCGCCATTTCACCGTTGATAACCACTTGTGTCAACATTCGCAGTGACAGCACCTTGGCAGCGGCCGCAACATTTCGCTTCGGGCCCGCAAGATCTTCCGCACCTGGTGTTGGCTGCGCAATGCAAACGGCGCGAGTCGCTCAGCAGCGTAATACGGGGAGAGCTCGCCTGATTCGCCAGACGGGGCCCTCAATCTGAGGGATGGATCTGGTTTCCGCAGGCAGAAATTACAGCGCTCCTTGAAGACAAGCCGATGAGCGTTGGATGAGGATTGGTTCAACGCTCAGGAAGGCAAGGGAGGAAGCCGGCTACACCCAGACCGAACTCGGCGAGGCAGCTGGTATCCACCGCACCTACCTTTCAGATCTGGAACGCGATCGGAAGTCACCGACGCTCGATGTCTTTGTGCGCATCTGCAGGGCGCTGAAGATATCACCTACTGAGATGATGGCAAACCTCGAGCGCGCTAACAGACGATCCAGCCGTTAGCCACCGATCGGCCGTGACAAGGCCGCCCTTCGCATCGCGACTGATCCCAAAGTTTTTTTTATCGCAGTGGACGCCGTGCATGTTATTGACTACACTGGCTTGCATGCTATTGACTGCATCGCTTCGGTAATGGAGGCAACCAAGATGGACCGCACAGGTGATCGAGCGAGCTACGACGGGCGTGAGTTAACGGACGGAACGATGGAAGGTCTTCTCCCCCATGAATTCCACGTGCACGACGCTGGCTCGGCGTCGTGGCTGGTTCGGCGGGTGGTCGAAGCGCGGGAGTATGCGAAGCGGGTGAGGGATTGGGCGGAGCGGGAGCAGCGGCGGGCGGGGCAGGAGGAGGAGTTTTTGCTTTTCCGTTACGGGAAGCAGCTTGAGTACTGGGCTGCGGGGGAGATTGAGCGGCAGCGTGGGAAGCGGCGGTCGATTGGGCTGCCTGGCGGGACGGTGGGTTTTCGGAAGGTGGGGGCGCTGCTGGTGATTGAGGATGAGGCTGCTGTACTGGCGTGGGCGCGTCGGCATCTGGTTGAAGCCGTCGTCGTCACCGAAAAAGTTTCGAAGTCGACGCTCAACGAACACCTGAAGGAGACGGGGGAACTGCCTCCGGTCGGCATCCGCATCACAGAGCCGTTCGATCGATTTTACATCAAATAGGCGGCCGCCGGCCGTTCCCCTTTTTCAAGGAGTCCCCCATGCGTGTTTCGTGTTACCTGCTGCTGAGTCAATATGAACGTCACGACGATAAACGTTGTGCATGCCCGATCCGAATGCGACTGACCTCGCCTGTCGGCTGCGGAGGTATGAGCGGCACCATCGTTGTCGATCTTGCCGGGGACTTGCCCGACATCTATGTTGAGGATCTGCACACGGATCTACCGCTCGATGAGGATTTCTGCAGCGACCTCATGATCGCGGCATACGGGAATTGTGCGGACACAGCACACCTCGGGGCCGGCGACATCCACTGCCCACTGCCCAGCCTTGCGCTGCTGATGGAACAATGGTACAAGCCGTTCGCCGCTCAACAGAAGATTCAGCAGATCGCGCACGCGCTGCGACTCGCGTCGGGTGGCCTGAGTGCGCCCGAAGATGACGATCCGCTCTGGCATCTGGAGATACGCGACATGACCGACCGTGAGCACCCCGCGCGGAAGCTGACGCTGCTGCGCCTGCACTACCGGCCGTTGGGACTGGAGCTTGTTTCGGTGATCACGGCCGTTGAAAACCAGCCGGGGCTCAGCGATGAGAACATCAGCAACGACCTGCTGCTGCCGGCGGCGATCGTGCAGCAAATCATGGTCAGACTCTACAAGCAGCACGCGGGGAAGTCCCTCCCGATCGACGGCAGCAGCGTGATGCGATTGGATTTCGAAGCGGCGGTCGGCGAACTCCTACCCAAGGCCGACGCCGATCGGACGCTGTCGCTGATCGCCCGCGCGATCGGGTTTCAAGCCCAGCCCAGTTGACTCCCAAAAGAGAATTACCCGATGCGACCTTTTGATCATGCAACCCCTGCGCAGCGTGATGAGCGCGCCAATCTGCTCTCGACGCCGAACGAGCAACTGAACAGTCTGGAGCTTTCTGACGAACTCGACTTCTTGAGCGACGCTGTCCATCGATTCAGCGCCGGCGGGCTGTATCTGTACGCAGGCGCACCCGGCGGAGGGAAGTCGACGCTATCGCTGCAGACGGGGCTTGATCTCGGCCGGCGGGGCGTACCGTCGCTTTTCATCCTGACGGAACAATCGGCGGCATCAGTGAAGGCGCGGGCCCAACAGATGTTGAGCGAGCAACTGCGAGATGAAGCTGATCGCGCGATGAGCATGATCAGTGTGGAACCGAACGTGCGCGACATCACAATGCTCCCCACGTTCGCGATGCACGAAGTTCTCCATCCCAGCGGCAAATACCACGGCGTCAAGCTCATCGTCCTCGACAGCATCCAGGGCGAAGGCTTGGCCTCCGCTGCGACGAAGGCGTATTCGAAAGTGCTGGAATTCGGCCGCATGTGCACCCGTGAAGGCATCACCGTCATCCTCGTCTCGCATGTAACCAAGCGTGGCGAGATCGCGGGACCCAAAACGCTGGAGCACGGTGTCGACGTCTCGCTCGTCCTCCGTAAAGCGATGATGTACACGCTGCTGAGCGTGCGGAAAAATCGCTTCGGCCCCACACAATTGCGCGGCATCCCGCTCATGATGGAACCGAGCACCACCCGCTTCGTGAAAGCCCTCCACGCGCACGCCCAGCCCAGTGCCGCCAATACTTACGGCGGCGCAACGATCGGCATCCGACAGGTTCAGGTCGCCATCTCCGTCCCACCCGATGGCCAGCGTGCGAAGGTCACAGCCCCAGGTTTGCCGCGGAAGGAAATCGACCAACTCATCGGCTGTATTAATCAGATCGAAGGCCTCGATCTCAGCGAACTCGACCATCGCATCCAGTGTCGCATGCCGCGATCGGGGCAGTATCTGACGTATTTCTCGCTGCCGCTCTGCATGGCGATGATCAGTTCCTATGCGCGGCTGCCCATCCCACAAAACCACCTCTACCTTGGCGAAATCGACCTGTTCCGAAAAGTCCTCGACGTCCCGCTCGACGTGCTGACCGATTTGATTGCGACGATCGATAATGCGGAGATCGCAACGCCACTCAAGGTCTTCGCACCACCGTCCGCAGAGGCGTATCTCTCAGACGCTCGCGAAGGCGTGAAGGTCATCTCCTGCTCCACACTTGAAGACGCCATCGGTCAAACATGGCCGAATCTCCGCTGATTATCAGGAGATCGCACCCATGAAAAAAAGTTTGAAAAAGAAAAAGGACAATTCTCATTCCTCCTCGAAATGGAAGTACAGGGTCGCCGCTCGACCGCTGAGTGAAGCGGAAGAAGAGCGACTCGTGGAAACGATTGATCTATTTCTGGCGGAGTTTATCCGTCGAAGATCTCAACAGGAGGACTGTAAATGAAAACAGGGAATATCAGAGGAATGAGCTGCGTCGTGCTAAAGCGATGCAGTAGTGCCGCGCAGATCGGCACCAGCATCAACAATCAGGGCCGAACCACCGAGGACTGCGTCAGCGAATACGACCTGCGGGTCGTGGAAGAGGTGCTGCTGGAGGGCGTGACGGGATCGGTGCCGTTTGTTCGGGATGACATCGAAAGCATCATCTCCCGAAAACGTAGGAAAAACGACTTCAGCTTGCTCGTCTGTCAAGACGTCACGCGGTTCACGAGAGCGGGTCAGGGCCACGGGCAGAAGCTCATCTATGATCTGAGAGCGGCAGGGATCCAGGTCTACTTCGTGGCCGAGGACCTGCTCATCAATAACGAGATGGCGGAGATGTACGTCTCGTTTCTCTTCAGCGCCGCACGTGAGAGCGTGAAGCGGATCGCCTACGGATCGACCTCAGGGAGTACCAGCAGTTTTCGCGACGGTCGCTCCCCACACTCCCGGGTGCCGCCCTACGGGTTGGATCGGATGTACTCAGACGATGGCGGTGATCGTCACGTCATCCGCAATCTCGCCGACGGCACACAGGAGCAGCTTGATCCCAAGACGGGCGAGGTAATCCGACGCTTCGGTCGTAACGATCGAAAAGGCGTGCCGAACCATTACATCAAGCAAAAGAGTGAGGTGCCTCGCTACGTGCCTGGCGATCCGAAACGGGTGGCCGTGCTTCAAATGATGTTTTACCTGCATGATGTGCAAGGCCTGAGCGCGGGCCAGATCGCTCGCCGGCTAAACGACGCAGGAGTCCTCTCGGCAACGGGCAAGGACTGGTGGACAGGTGTTGTCCAGAACATTCTGAACAACCCCATCTATGTCGGCCTCGGCATTCGCCATCGTGAGGCCACAGGCATCTACTACAACGGTGGGAATGGCCAGCCGATTCCTTCTGAAGTCGATCTTCAGGAGCTCGCGAACCGCAAACGACCCAAGAAGCGAAAAAGGAAACGGGACGAGTGGATTGAGAAACCGCAGCCGCACCTGAAGGACCTCCTGCCACCCGACGTGCACAACCTGGCCAAGCGTCGCATTGAGCGATTGCTCGAAGCTGAAGCGGATCCAAAGCCTCCCAAGCCGAACCGTGACCGCCACCTGCAGAGCCGGTACTGGCTGAAACACTTTATCTTCACCAAGCAGGGCCAGCACCCGATGACCGGCCGCCAAGGCGGCAAGAAAGGCTACGAGATCCGCTACTACGCCGTCGCCCGTGGTGCGGGCGTGCCCAAATCCGACAGTGTCCTCGGCAGGCGTGTGCCGGCGGAGCCGCTGGAGCGAGCCGTGATGGATGTCGTGCGGGCGGTCCTTCTGAACAAGTGCGACCTGCTCACGGGAATGACAAAGCTTCTCGAACAGCAGCGGCTAAAGCGCGACCAAGCGACAGCGATTAACAGCATCGATCAGGATCGGCGGGAGCTTACACGCTGCAAGAAACAACTCGCCAGCCTCGTCGACGACATCGCCGTTGACGATGAGGAGGACGATCCGTTGGTTGGCAAGATCGACGCAATCAAGCGGAAGATCCAGATCCTTCAGCAGCGCATCGAGGGCGCCAAGCCGAAGTCTGACGTTCGGCCGGTCAACCCGATGAGCAACGCCCAGAAGCTGGTCGGCGAGTTGCACCACTTCGGCGAGAATCTCAAACCCGAGGACATCGCAGGCGTGCGTGCCCTGCTGAAGATCCTCATTGACCGCATCGAGGTCGACCTCGAAACGAAGGAGGTCGAAATCGTCTTCGCTCTCCCCACGTGGATGGCTGGCGTCCTCAGCAGCGGCGACGGGTTGGGCCTCGATCAACTCTCTGCATACAGACCATCCATCGAGGCCCACCTCGAAAACGGCGTCATCCTCGCCACATTCCACTGCAAGCTGGAGGGCAAACGCACCGACCGCTGCTTCAAGTGCAGCAGGAGGGCCGCATGATTCGCTTTGCGTTTCGATTTGATGGACGAGGCCCTTTCGTGTGCGGTCGGAACCGTCCGCTGAAAAACGCGGACTTTTTTGGGCAGTTCCCATATTCGGCAAGTGGCTTGTGCGTAATGGTTTGTAGGCAAATTCGCTACAGAGAGAATGGCTGGATTTTAGTGGAACCCGAAGGGGCTGCATCAACTCCTGTCGAGACGTCAGTAGCTGCGGCAACGTGTCGCTGCATTACTGACCCTCAAATGGAGATTCGAATGAAGAGCAAAAGAAATCAACCCAAACCAACCACTGACTCGGTGGCCCTGCAGGAGTTCCTCAAATCTGGCGGCGTGGCGGAGCTACTTGGGGTATCGGAGCGGACGGTGTTTTCGCTCCGCCAGGAGCACGAACTGCCCTACATTCCCGTCGGCAACTCGATCCGGTATTCACGGGAAGCCGTCATTAAGTGGGCCAACGGGCGGCAGCGCGTGAACCGCACGGAAGGGGAAGGAGAGAGCCGTGGCAAGCATCACGAATGATGGCAACGGCCACCGGCGAATTCAGTTCTTCGATGCGAAGGGAAAGCGGAATGCGATCCGTCTGGGTAAGGTCAGCCAACGCAACGCTGAAGCGGTGAAGGTCAAGGTCGAGGCACTCGCGAGTGCTTCGACCTTCGGCCACACTGCGGACGATGAATGCCTCCGCTGGGTTATGAATCTCAGCGACGACCTGCACGCCAAGCTTGCGAAGATTGGCTTGGTTCCATCGCGCAGCGGCACGCGGCTTGGGCCTTTCATCGAGGAGTACCTTGACCGCCGGCACGATCTGAAGCCGAACACGATGAAGAACCTGAAGCAGGCTCGTGACAAGCTGGTCGACTTTTTCGGTGCTGATCGTGACATGCGGACCATCAACAGCGGTGAAGCGGAGCAGTACCAGCGCGACCTGCTGCGTGACCTGGGCGACAACACGGTCCGAGGCCTGATCAAGAAGACGCGTCACTTCTGGAAAGTGGCGATTAAGCACGAACTGCTGATCCGCAATCCGTTCGATGAAATCCCGGCGACGGTTCGCGCCAACCCGAAGCGGTACTACTACATCACGCGTGAAGAGTCCGACGTGGTGCTCGCAGCCTGCCCGGATGTTCAATGGCGGATGATCTTCGCCCTCTGCCGTTTCGGTGGCCTGCGGTGTCCGTCGGAGGTGCTGGCTTTGCGATGGAGCGATATCGACTGGGAAGCCAGCCGCATCCGTGTGCCGAGTCCGAAGACTGAACGTAACGAAGACGGCGACCATCGCATGCTGCCCATGTTCGTCGAACTGGCCGAGCACCTCGGCGATGGCTTCAAGGCCGCCACGGATCAGGACGGTTTCGTCATCACCCGATATCGGGATTCCAACAGCAACCTCCGCACGCAGCTTCACCGCATCATTGAGCGGGCGGGCCTGAAGCCTTGGGATAAAATATTTCAGAACCTGCGATCGACCCGGGAGACGGAACTCGTCGACGAAGGCTTCCCGTCGCACGTGGTCTGCAAATGGATCGGCAACTCCGAGCCTGTGGCGATCAAGCACTATCTTCAGATCACCGACGAGCACTTTGAGCGGGCGATTCGTCGCACCACGGCCGGCCAATCAGCAGCGGCTGAGCGGGTGGCTGAGGACCTTGAGAAGGCGAAAAAAGCGGCGCAGAATCCGGCGCAGCAGGTGCACGAAACCCGGGAAAATGACATGCAAGGCCCGGAAACGAAAAAACCGCAAGCGCCGGCCAATGCCGATACTTGCGGCTCATTTCGCTCTAAGTCGTTGCCCTGAAAGGACTTACAAGTACCCCCTAGGGGAGTCGAACCCCTGTTTTCGGACTGAGAATCCGACGTCCTGGGCCACTAGACGAAGGGGGCGGGTATTTGCGGCATTGTATCGTGAGGCGAACGGCGGTCAAGGTGGTGCGATCGGGCGGCGGTACCCACAGCGGGACGCCGCGGGGTTCGGGGGAATCTTGTGCGGTCGCAACCGGTGGGGGTGGGACGGGGTACACTTTGATAGGACGGAGGTCGCGGTGGAAACGATTCGTGAAATCCCGGGCGAAGCGTGGCAGGTGGTTTCGGCGAAGTTTACGGGGCATCTGCTGGAGTACCTGCTGATCGCGGGCGGGGCGTATGTGATCTTTTACATCCTGCTGCGACGGCGGCTGAGCGGGCGGAAGATTCAGCCCGCGTTTCCGAAGCTGCCACAGATGCGGCGGGAGGTGCTGTTCAGCCTGCTTTCGTTCGTGGTGTTCGGATTCTCGGCCTTGCTGACGGTGATGTTGCAGCGGGCGGGCTGGGGGCAGATCTACGTCGGCATCGACAGCCTGGGGTGGGGCTATTTTGTTTTTTCGGTGGCGGCGATCATTCTGATTCACGACACGTGGTTTTACTGGACGCATCGGCTGCTGCACTGGCGCCCGCTGTTTCGCGTGGTGCATCGGGTGCATCATTTGAGTCACAACCCGACGCCCTGGGCTTCGT
Source organism: Phycisphaeraceae bacterium (assembly GCA_040905565.1). Lineage (GTDB taxonomy): Bacteria > Planctomycetota > Phycisphaerae > Phycisphaerales > Zrk34 > JBBDRF01. The sequence goes on from JBBDRF010000087.1 coordinate 38,593, forward strand.
TTTCGTTTCATCCGCTGGAGGCGGCGAGCCATGCGATCATGTTTCCGTTGGTGGCGGTGGTGCTGCCGATGCACGTTTCGGTGGTGGGCATCTGGCTGCTTTACATGACGGTGATGAATGTGGGCGGGCACCTGGGCTTTGAGATTCTGCCGCGTGGTTTCGCCCGGCATCGACTGCTGGGCTGGCACAATACGTCAGTGCATCACGACATGCACCATCACCGGGTGCACTGCAATTTCGGGCTTTATTTCAATGTATGGGATCGGCTGATGGGGACCAATCACCCGGACTATCTTGCAGAGCACGATCGCATCACGGCGGGGTCGGCGGCTGATTCGGTTGAGCCGACGGGGGGCGCGGAGCCGGAGAAGGTCGGGTGATCACGGCGTTGATTTGACGCCGAGGCCGTAGAGGTGGGTGCGGGTGCGCAGGAAGATTTGACTGCGGTCGAAGGTGGGGGTGGCGGTGACGGTGTCGCCTTCGATGAGCGTGTTCGTGCGCAGCTGATCGAATTGCGGAGCGGCCCGGAGAACGTGCGTGACACCGTCGTGATCGGTCAGGTACAGACGCCCCTCGGCGGCGAGAAGTGAGCTTGCGATGCGGCTGGTCATCTTGCGACGCCAGACGACTTCGCCGGTGTCGACGACGATGCACGCGAGGTTGCCGTCGGCGTCGGGGAGGTACAGATGCTCCCCGGCGATGAGGCCGGCCGGGCCGTACGGCGTGTCGCTGGAGGGCCGATGCCAGAGACGTGCGGTATCGGTGACGTTGCCACTTTGCGTGGTGGGCAGCTGCATGGCGAGGACGGAGCCATCGCGCGAGGCGGCGACGAGGCGGTCGCCTTGGATCATCGGCGCGGTGGCGACGGCGGGGCCGAGGCCGGTGCAGTACCAGTACGCACGGCCGGTCGTCGGGTTGAACGAAGCGACCTGATACGGCATGGCCACGATGATCTCGTCGCCTGTCGCCGAACGGCGCAGCACGGCCTTGCCCGGCCCCCCCACCTGCTCGGTGTCCGCGTCGGCGGGGAGTGGGGGGGTTGGTGGGTGGTGGGGGGCGGTGGTGCGCCAGACGGTTTGGCCGGTTTGTTTGTGGAGGGCGATGAGGCTGGTTTGGCCGTGGGGGATGATGAGCAGATCGTCGACGATCAACGGCGTGCCGAGCGCGGGCGGGGCAGCGTTTTGTTCAGCGGGCTGATTGCTGCGGTGCCAGCGGAGCTCGCCTGTTTCGAGGGCGAGGGCGACGATGCCGACGGATGGCAGGGTGACGTAGACGGTGTCGCCCTGCACGGTCGGCGTGGTCGTGGGAGCGGGGAAGCCATCGCGTGCCTGATCGGTATCGGTGGTGGGGGCCGGGGGGGTGTAGCGCCAACGGAGGGAGCCGTCGGAGCGTGCGAGGCAGAGGATGGCGTATTCGGCGCGGTCGCTGCTGAGCGCGGTGACGATGACGGCATCATCGGTGACGGCGGGGGAGCTGTGGGCGTGTCCGCTGAGGCGAACGCGCCACGTGACGTGCTGCTCGGTGGACCACGTGACGGGGTAGCCGGTGCCTTGGGCGATGGCGCTACCGGTGCTGGGGCGCTCGGGTGTTTCGGCGTGGGCGATTGATGGAAGCGTCAACGGCAGGAGCAGGCAGGCGAGCGACGCGAAGCGGCGGACGGCGCGCATGATGAGCGGGTATTGAGGATGGCTCACTGGGCGGTTCATTCGTCGACGTTGCGATCGGCGACGGCGGGGACGGGGAGCGTGTCGTTACGGCAGTTTTGGAGCGCGATGAGCGCCATCGCCGTGCCGTAGGGCTGGTGATAATCGTAGAGGGGGTAGTCCCACCAGGAGCCGTCGTCTTCCTGCAGGGCGATGAGCGTCTGGCTCATGTGGTCGCTGTAGAACGGCTTGAGCTCGGGGGGCAGGTCGCCGATGAGGTAGCCGGCGTAGAGGTGGCCGTAATAGTAAAAGTAGCCTGCGACGGCGTACCACGACTCATGCGGGACCGGGCGCTTGCGGCCGATGCTCAGCCATCCGTTGCGAGCGAAAAGACGGTCGAGCCACTCGACGACCATGGCCTCGGTGATGAGTTCATCTTCGCCCCACATGCGGAGGGCGACGTTGGCGACCTGGGTCCGGCCGAGGCTGCCGGCGGGGCGGTTGATCTCACGGCCGCGATAGTTCTGGAAATTGCTGGAGTAGGTGTAGGTGTTGTCGGGGTTGCGCTGCCTGAGCAGGGCGGCGATGCCGCGATCGACCATGTCTTCGGGGACGGCGACGCCGGCCTGCTGCGCTTCGCGAAGGGCGATCAGCACGGTGGCGGTGGTGAAGCTGGTCGAGTTGCCCGAGGGCCGCTGCGTCTGGGCATTGAAGTCGTAATAGCCCCAGCCGCCGATGAGATATTCGTAGCGGGCGAGGCGATCGATCTGGTTTTCGATGAGCGCGACGAGTGCTTCGCGGCGCTCGGGAGTTTGCTCGCCCCAGTTGAGGAGGCGAACGGCGGCCTGGATGCCGTAGGCGTGGGCCCAGTTATTGTAGATGGCGCGACCGTCGGCCCGGCGGACCTTCGGGAGTTCTTCGAGGAGCCATTGTTCAGCGCGGTTGAGTGCCGCGATGACCTGTGGATCTTCCGGGGCGGTATCGACGAGTGCGGCGATGCACAGGGCGGTGGTCGCGCCGCGGAATGCGTCGTGGCCGCCCGGCACGGGGGCATAGATGTTCAGGCTCTTGGTGCGGGTGGGGCTGCCCCACGAGCCGTTCTCGTTCTGATAGCCGACGAGGAAGGTGATGCCCCTTCGCATGGCCGCATCGAGGTCGGAGGGGCTTGCGTCCGTGGCGGGCGCAATGGCGGGGCGGACGGTCTCGCGCGCGGCGATACCGTCGCTGCTCGCAGGCGCATCCGAGGCGGCAAGTTGACCTTCAGAGACGCTGGTGTCTTCGAAGCTCATCCCGACGCCGGCGCGGCAGGCGCCGAGCGTGAGGACGCTGAGCGCAAGGATGAACGTGAGAGAGAATCTGCACATGACGATCGCCTTTCGGTCGCTCATTTGAGCTTGATCTGGTCGCCGGCTTCGAGGCCATCGACGATCTCGACGTGGCTGTCGTTACGCCAGCCGAGTGCGACACTGCGACGTTCGGTCTGCTCACCCTCACCGACGCGCGCCATCACGTACGCGCTGCCGTCGGCGGCATGCTTCACGGCCGAGAGCGGCACGGTCAGCGCGGCGTCGGCTTCGTAGGCGGTGAGGTGCACCTTCGCGTTCATCCCGGGGCGAAGGTAGGCGGGCGCAGCGGCATCATCGCCGGCGACGATGACCGCATCGTACGTGGCGCCGCTGATGTGGTTCAGCTGATCGACCTTCGCAGCGACGGTGCTGCTGGGGAATGCGGTGGGTGTGAAGTAGCCGGTGAGCGCGTCGGCCTCAACGAAACGGTAGAGCACATTCTCGGGAACGTTCACACGGACGCGCAGCGCGTTGGGATCGACGATGGTGAGGATGGTAACGTTGGTCTTGAACGAGCCCTGATCATCGATGGTTCGGGCGACGGCCTCGGCGTCGGACCAGCGGCCGCGATTGACGTTGCCGTAGTAGACCACGCCGTCGGCCGGGGCGGTCACGGTGAACTGCTCAAGATCGTGGCGAAGATCTTCAAGCGTCTCGGCGGCTTCGGCGCGATCGGTCACGCGCTTCTCCAGCGCGAACCGCTTCTGCTGAAGCTCGTGCGGGGCGACTTCGGTGGCGCGCTCAAGAGCGGCACGCGTCCGCTTCAGCCTTTCCTGCATGTCGACCTCGCGGCGGGGCAGTTCAATCGCCAGCGATTTTTCGTAGTCGTTCTCGGCACGCTTGAGGGAGAACTCGGCCACTTCCACCGCATGCTTCTGACGGCGGAGGACGATCTCTTCGCTATCCTCGGTCAGATCCTCATCACGGTACATGCGCTCAAGCTGGGTCAGCTCTTCGCGCGCGTTGTCCAGCCGTTGCTGGGCGACGGCGAGCGACACATCCGTGCCTTCACGGTCCAAAGGCAGTTCGATTTCACGCCAGCGCTCAAAATCGGCCTCGGCGCGGGCGTGGTTACGCTCGGCGGCGGCGAGGTTGAGCTCGAAGGCTTCCTCCTCCAGCTTCAGATCGTTACGCGCCTGCTCGATGGCAGCGTCGGTCGTGGCGAGCGAGAGTTCCGCAGCTGCGATTTGCCGCTCGATCGCTTCGGTGTCGAACTTCAGCAGCGTGTCGCCCTGGGCGACGGTCGCGCCCTGTGCGACGCCTTCGATCACCTCTACCGAGCCGGTATGGGCTTCGAGGTCGACGCTGACGGGCCAGGCGTTTTCGGATTCGACGACGCCGTCGAGCGTGACGTCGACTTTGAACTCTCCCGCTTGGAGGGTGTGCCAGTCGCTTTCGGTGTCCGCAGAGGCTTCCTGAGCGAGCGCCGGCGCGATGCCGCCGAGGCTGAGCGTGAGGGCGAAGGCAACGGCTGGGAACAAACAGCGGGAGGGGCGAATCATCCGGCGTCCTTTCAAGGAATCACTATTGCAGGTCACGGGGGAGAAGTATCGTTATGAGGTCGATGCTCAAAGTCAACGCACGCGTGGGGTCTGCGATTGCCGACGTGGTGGGCGAATTAGCCGACGGGCATCGAGGTTTTCAGTTTCTCTACCACTTCGGGCACGACGCGGAGGGCGTGGTCGATTTCCGCATCGGTCGTGTAGCGGCAGAGCGACAGCCTGACCGAGCCGTGCGCCACGGGGGCGGGCACGCCCATCGCCAGCAGCACCGGCGAAGGTTCAAGCGACCCGCTGGAGCAGGCCGCCCCGGCCGCGGCACTGACGCCTTTTTCGCTGAGCAGGATCAGCAGCGCTTCACTTTCGAGCGGCGGGAAGCCGATGTTGCTCGTGTTCCACAGACGCGGCGCATTGACGGAGTTGACCACCGCATCGGGGACGGCTTTGAGGATGCCCTGCTCGAGACGGTCGCGCTGCGCTTCGCCTTGCTGGGGCCCGTCGGTCTGGAGGAACTGGTGGGCGAGTTCGGCGGCGACGCCCATGCCGACGATGCCGGGCGTGTTCTCCGTACCGCCTCGGCGTTCGCGTTCGTGCGGGCCGCCTAGCATCTGCGGGATCATTCGTGTTCGTGACCGCAGCCATAAGCCGCCGACGCCCTTGGGGCCGTGGAACTTGTGGGCGGAGAAGGAAACGGCATCGACGGGCAGCTCTTTGAGATCGCAATGGATCTTGCCGACCGCCTGCGTGGCGTCGCTGAACAGCGGGACCCGGCGTTCGCGGCAGAGCGTGCCGATGCGCTCGATGGGCTGAATGGCGCCGGTTTCGTTGTTGATCCAGTGAACGGCGACGAAGGCGATATCGTCGGCGTGCTCTTCCATCGCTGCGGCGAAGGGATCCCACTCTACGAGCCCGTCGATATCGACCGGCAGGTAGATGACGTTGTAGCCTTCTTCGCTGAGCCGGGCGGCGGGTTCGCGCACCGCTGAGTGCTCCAGCCGCGTCGTCAGGATGGTGCGACGGGGGGCGCGGGCGGCGAGCATGCCACGCAGCACGGTGTTGTTCGACTCGGTCGCACCGCTGGTGAAGACCAGTTCGCTGGGCGAGCAGTTCAGCAGTTGCCCCATCTTTTCGCGGGCCAGATCGATCTGCCGGCGCGCCTGCTGTCCGAAGCGATGAATGCTCGAAGGGTTCGCCCAGTCTTCCCGCAACGCCTGCGCGACAGCCTCGACAACTTCGGGGGCCGGCTGGGTGGTCGCGTTGTTATCAAGGTAAGCGTGCATCGCCATATTGTAACCGTCCGAACAGGGAAGGGCGTAAGCCGGGGCTTTAGAAGATTGATTGTAAATTGGCCCCCGACCGGTCGCCACCTGCCATGCGCTTCTTGGTCCTCCTTCGCAGAGGAACTTATATCGATTTAAGGTCGGCCGGCGGTCGCGCGCGGTGGTGGGGGTGGGGGGTCAGGTGTGGTAGTCGGCGTTGATGGTGATGTACTCGCGGCTGAGGTCGCAGCCGAGCATTTCGCAGCGGGCGGAGCCGAGGCCGACGTCGAAGCGGATGACGACTTCGTCGCGCTGCATCGCCTGCTCCAGTTGCCGCTGCTTGCGCCCGACGCCGACGGGCTGGCCGGCCCGGTAGACCTCGTGACGGCCGATGAAGACCGAAAGCTTCTCGGGCCGAATCGCCGCCCCGCATTTGCCGGCCGCGGTGGTCAGCCGACCCCAGTTCGGATCGCCCCCGTGCACCGCCGTTTTCACCAGCGGCGAATCCACGGTCGCCCGCGCGATCCGCTCAGCATCACGGGCGGACTTCGCATTCTCCACAATCACACGAATCACATGCGTCGCGCCTTCGCCATCGTGCACCACCCGGTAAGCAAGATCACGGCAAACTTCGGTCAGGGCGGTGACGAAGGCTTGGTAGTCGTCGTTGGCCTGCTTGATGGGCGGGTTCCCGGCCCCGCCGCTGGCGAGGATGGCGACGGTGTCGGAGGGGCTGGTATCGGTGTCGACGCTGATGCGGTTGAACGAGGCGTCGGCGTTGACCGCCTGCTTGAGCGCTGCTCGCAAGAGCGGGGCGGAGATGTCGGCGTCGGTGGTGAGGAAGCCGAGCATCGTGGCCATGTTCGGGGCGATCATGCCTGAGCCCTTGGCGATGCCGGCGATGGTGACGCGTTTGCCGGCGAGTGTGACACGCTTCACCGCAGCCTTCGGCACCAGGTCCGTCGTCATGATGGCGCGGGCGGCGGCGAGGTCGGCCTCGCTGCCACGCGCCAGCTCGCCGGCCAGTTTCGTGATGCCCGGGGTGATGCAATCCATCGGCAACTGCTGACCGATGATGCCCGTACTGGCGACGAGCACCTCGTGCGGCTTGCATCCAATCTGCTCCGCCACGGCTTCGCACATCGTGCGCGCGTTGGCGATGCCCTGACTGCCGGTGCTGGCGTTGGCGCAGCCGGAGTTGCAGATGATCGCGCGGAAGCTAGCGGAGCGTTTGAGATGTTCGCGATCCACCTGCACCGGCTCGGAGGGGATCTGGTTGGTGGTAAAGACCGCCGTGGCGCGGCAAGGTCCCTCGCCGACGAGCAGCATCAGGTCGGGCTTTTTTGATTGCTTGATGCCGACATGCGCGGAGGCAGCGGCGAAGCCTTTGGGGGCGGTCAGGCTGTTATTGGGCAGGGGGAGTGGTTTCATCAACGGGATGATAAACGATCCCACAGCGTCACGCCGTGGGCTTTGAGCGCAACGAGAGCCGGGCTGTTGGCCAGCCCGGCGAGTCTCGTTTGCGCCAGTGTTGCCCGCCTGATCGCAGTGCTAGTCGAACATCGCGTCGTCGTCTTCCCACCGGGTTTGTTCAGCCGTGTTCTCGACGGCACCGCCGATTCCCTGAAGGTCACGGCCCATACCTTCGGTTGTATTGCAGCCGGCGAACGTCACGCCCGTGATGGCCATCGCAGCGACGACCAGCGCCGCTTTCCAATATTTCAAAATCGCATCCATCAGCCTCTCCTCCTCTGTTTTAGTAACGCAACACCGGAAGCCTATGTGGCGTTGCCGTCGCTTTGCGAGCGGGGCGCTGCCCTGCGATTTGATCGGGGCAGCGCTGAGGGGATGCGGGCGGGCGATTAGTCATAGCGGCGGTCGGGGTTTGTTTCCTGCGCACCCTCTTCGACACCTTCACCGACCGCCTGGACATCGCGGCCGACGCCCTCGGTGGTGTTGCAAGCGGTCATGCCGATGCCGGTGACGGCAAGGGCGACGGTCAGCAAGGCGGTTTTCCAATACGCGAGAACGGTTTTCATCGATCTTTCCCTTCGGATAATCGCTGCGTGAGTGAATCCGTTGGCACCTTATGGAGGTGCGCACGCGAAACCAACGGGGCGACCTACGCCGGGCACACCGGGGAGGGAACCGGGCCACGCCACATCGCTGAGCTGATCACGAGGATTGGTTGGGCGAGGCGGCGTTGAGCACTTCGAGGAACGCGGGGCCGAACTTTTCGAGCTTGCGTCGGCCGACGCCGTTGATGTTCGCCAGCATCTCTTCGGTGGTGGGGCGGTGGCGCGCCATCTCGATCAGCGTCGCGTCGTGGAAGATCATGTAGGGCGGCAGGTCGTGCTCACGCGCCAGCGATCGGCGTTTTTCGCGGAGGGCGTCGAAGAGCTCGAGATGCTGCGGATCGGTCAGCTGCGTCTTCGCTTTGTCACTTGAGCCGGTGCGCTGGCTCTTCGCAGGCTTAGGATCCTTGCGGAAGTTCACCTTCTCGTCGCCCTTGAGGACGGGGGCTGCTTCCTGCGTCAGTCGAAGCGAGCCGTGGTCCAGATCGACCGCCAGGTGACCGGCTGCGACGAGCTGGCGAAATACCGAAAGCCATTGCGGACGTTTGAATTCGGTGCCGATGCCGAACGTGCTGAGCTGGTCGTGGCCCTGGCGTTCGATGCGATCGTCGCTGGTGCCCAGCAGCACGTCGGCAAGGTAGCCAGCTCCATAAACCTGCCCGGTGCGGTAGACACAGGAGAGTGCTTTCTGGGCGGCGACGGTGCCGTCGAAGCTTTCGACCGGATGCAGGCACGTGTCGCAGTTGTTGCAGGGCTCGTGGTCGTCGCCGAAGTAGGCGAGGAGGACCTGGCGTCGGCAGCGGGTGGTTTCGCAGTAGCCGAGCAGGTCGTTGAGTTTGAGATGTTCCAGGCGTTTTTGCTGTTCGTTCGCTTCGCTGCGTTGCATGAGCTGACGGAGCTTGATGGCGTCGGCGTAGCCGTAGGTCATCCAGGCGTCGGCGGGGAGGCCGTCGCGGCCGGCGCGGCCGGTCTCCTGGTAGTACGCTTCAATGGAGCGCGGCACATCGAGGTGGGCGACGAAGCGGACGTCGGGTTTGTCGATGCCCATGCCGAACGCGATCGTGGCGACGATCACCAGCCCCTCTTCGTGCAGGAATCGGCGTTGGGTTTCGTTGCGGACCGACGCATCGAGCCCCGCGTGATACGGCATCGCATTAAGCCCAGCATCGGCGAGGTATTCCGCCGTGCGTTCGACGCCGTTGCGTGACATGCAGTAGACGATGCCGCTGTCGCCGTAGTGCTCGCGCTTGATGAAATCGAGCAGCTGCTTTCGGCCGTTGTTCTTGGCGACGACGGTGTAGCGGATGTTGGGTCGATCGAACCCGCCGATGAAAAGGTCGTCGCGGGCGAGGCCGAGGTTGTCGAGAATGTCCAGCCGGGTGCGCTGGTCGGCGGTGGCGGTCAGGGCGATGCGAGGGACGTCGGGGAAGCGGTCGGCGAGGAAGGCGAGCTGCTGATATTCCGGGCGGAAATCGTGGCCCCACTGTGAGACGCAGTGCGCTTCGTCGATGGCGAAGAGGGCGACGTTGGTGCGCGAGAGCAGATCGAGGAAGCGGGGCGTGACGAGGCGTTCGGGGGCGACGTAGACGAGCTTGAGCCGGCCGTCGACCATCGCCTGCTCAGCGTCGCGAGCGTCGGCCATGCTGAGCGAGGAGTTGATGTAGGCCGCTTCGACCCCGAGCTGCCGCAGGGCGCGGACCTGATCGTGCATGAGCGCGATGAGGGGCGAGACGACGATGCCGACGCCTTCGTGGATGAGGGCCGGCACCTGGTAGCAGAGGCTCTTGCCGCCGCCGGTCGGCATGAGCACCAGCGCGTTGCGCCCCGCTGCGACGCGGTCGATCACCTGCTGCTGCAGTGGACGGAACGCGTCGTACCCGAAGACACGACGAAGAATCTCCAGCGATTTGGATTCAGGGTGAGCGACGCTCATTGTCGCGGATTATAGGGGATGGGCGGGGGAATGTGGGGGGATGTGTGATTTGTGATCTGTGAGGTATGAAGTGAAATGCCGAATTGCTTGAAGGTGGGGGGGGGTCGGGTATGATCCCGCTCATGTCCGCCATCAGCTTCGACATCAAAGCCCGCAGTACGTCCTGCGATGCCCGGCTGGGCTGCGTTAACACGCCGCACGGTTCGTTCCAGACGCCTGCGTTCATGCCCGTCGGCACCAAGGGTACCGTCAAAGGCATCCTTCCCGACGAGGTCGAACGCACCGGGGCTCAGATCCTTCTTAACAACACCTACCACCTCATGCTTCGCCCCGGAACCGATCGCATCGATCGGCTAGGCGGCATCCACCAATTCATGGGCTGGAATAAGCCGATCCTGACCGATTCGGGCGGCTTTCAGGTCTTCAGCCTCGGCGATGTCCGCAAGATCGACGAAGACGGCGTCACGTTCCGCTCCACCGTCGACGGCAAAATCATCCGCCTGACCCCCGAAGCCAGCATCCAGTCGCAGAACGAAATCGGGGCCGACATCATCATGGCCTTCGACGATTGCCCGCCCGCATCGGTGGACGATCTGCAGCGTATCGACATGCCGATGGGCAGACATGCCGTGGCCGCCGACGCTTATGCCGAGCGGAACGCACTGGCCGTCGAGCGGACGATTCGCTGGCTCGAGCGATGTGCTCAGGCTCATGCACGACCGGACGAACAAGCGCTCTTCGGCATCGTACAAGGGGGAACGGACCTGCAGTTGCGGTCCCATTGTGCGCAGGCGCTCGCAGCGATGGACCTGCCCGGTTACGCGATCGGAGGCGTGGCTGTGGGCGAAGGGCACGAGCAGATGATGCAGGTGGTCAATCACACCGCACCCCTGCTGCCGAGCGACAAACCCCGCTACCTGATGGGCGTGGGGTATGAGCGCGACATCGTGCAGGCGGTGCGGGCGGGCATGGATATGTTCGATTGCGTGCTTCCCACGCGGAACGGCCGCAACGCCAATGCCTTCACGCCGACCGGTCAGATGCGTTTGCGGAACGCCCGGTTTGCTGAGGATAACGGCCCGATCGACCCGGCGTGTGACTGTGTGACGTGTCAGCGGTTCGGGCGGGCGTACCTGAGGCATCTGTTCCTGGCTGATGAGATGCTCGGGCCGATCCTTGTGAGCCTGCACAACTTGAGGCATTTCCAGAGGCTCATGCTGGACATCCGCGAGGCGATCGGCCATGATGACTGGTCTTTACTGCGGGCACGCTGGCCCGTGGCGTTCGGCGAATAAGCCGAGTGTGGGGCATATGAACGGTGGCGCGGGAGTCGCAGCCACATCGATAACGGAGCTTGCCCCGGCAACGCCCCGCTTTACGTGTTTCCTAGATTGAAGGTTGAAGATGTTCGACGCCATGTACCTGACGCTCGCCCAGCAGGATCCCGCCCCGCCCCCTCCGCCCGCCGAGAACGGCGCCAACGGCGCGACCACCGGCGAGCCCGGGGCCCCGACGCCCACCGACCCGGCCCCGCAGCAGCCCGAGCCGAACATGTGGAGCATGTTCATCCCGCTGATTCTGCTTCTGGTCGTCTTCTACTTCCTGCTGATCATGCCCCAGCGGCGCGACAAGAAACGCAAAGAGCAGATGATGGCCACGATGAAGAAGGGCGACCGCGTCCAGACCATCGGCGGCATCCTCGGCACGGTCGTCGAATTGCGCGAACACGAAGTGGTCGTCAAGGTCGATGAGTCGAATAATACCCGGCTGCACTTCGCCAAAGCCGCCGTGCAGGCCGTCGTCGACAAAGACAAAGACAAGGACAACGGCAAGTCCTGACTCGCCGGATTTTCACACTGAGCACGTCACCGGGCCTCGGCCTGTACGGGGTGCGACGCAGACGCTTTTGGTAAATGAGGTCCCATGAAACTCGGTCATAAAATCACGGCCTTTGTGATTATCCTCCTGGTCCCCGTGCTGCTGGCGTGGGGGCAATGGCTCCAGCCCGTCGCGGCCGCTCAGGTCATGCTCCTGCTGTGGTGGCTGGGCGCTTTGTTCGCCTGGGCCGACGCGCGCCGTCTCACCGCAGGGGCGATGATCATCGCAGGCGTCATCCTCCCGATGGCCTACGTGATGTCTCCGCCCGGTGAGAAGCTGAACCTCGGCCTCGACCTCCGCGGGGGCACCAGCCTCCTCTATGAAGTCGATGTCCCCGAAGGGCAGGACGGCCAGGAAGTGATGAAGCGGACGGTGCAGGTCCTCGAAGACCGCGTCGACCCCGCCGGCGTCCGCAACCTTCAGTGGCGCATCGAGTCGGGCAACCGCATCGAAGTGCAGATGCCCCTGCCCACGCCCGACGTCACCGAACGCCGCCAGGCCTATATGGACCTGCTCGAGCAGATCGAAGAGCGCAACGTGCGGCAGAGCGAGGTGATGGCTGCGCTCCGCGCGGGCCCCGAGACGCGGGACGCGGCGCTGGAGCAGTTGGAGCGCGACGTGCCCGGCCGCGAGGCCCTGCTTCAGCAGGCCGCGGACGCCTACGACCGCCTTCAAGCCGCCCGCGAAGCCTACCGCCAGACCGAGCAGGAAGATCAGCAAATCGAGATGGCCGGCGAGGTCGCCGAGGCTGAGCTGGAATTCGAAGATGCCGTCGAGCAGGTGCTCGACACGAACCTCAACCGCAGCGAAGTCGGCCGTGTCCTCGAGCTTTCCGACGCTTCGCGTGGCGATGCCGTCAGCCATCGGGCTGAGGAGATGCAGCAGCTGCGTGAGGACCATTCGCATCGCGTGGATGAGCTGAACGCGCTCGTCGAAGCGTACGACGCGTACGAAGCGGTGAAAGGACCTCTGGACGACCCGAACGACCTGATCCGCCTGTTGCGTGGTGCCGGTGTGCTCGAGTTCCGCATCGCCGTTTCGCCGGACGACGCCCCCGACGCTGACGAACTGCGTGAACAGCTGAGCGAGCAGGGCCCCCGTGCCGCGGCAAGCGATGAAACGCGTCACTGGTTCCGCATTGACGATCCCGCAAGCTGGGCCAGCGGCGACGACCGCGAGGCCCGGGAACAGGACCTCGAACGGCTCCGCGAAGACCCCGCAGCCTACTTCGCCAACAGCCGCAGCATGGTCGCTGCGGAGTACGGCACCGAGATTTACCTGCTGCTGTGGGATACCCCCGAGCGCTCCATCACCGACCGCGATCCGGGCTGGCAGCTGACCCGTGCCATGAGCAGTCAGGATCAGCAGGGCTTCCCCGCTGTCGGGTTCGAACTCAACACCGTCGGCGCCAGTTACATGGGCCGCCTGACCAGCGAGAACCTGCAGCAGCCGATGGCGATCGTGCTCGATGGGCGCGTGTACTCGGCCCCGAACATCAACAGCCAGATCCGAGGCAGCGGCATCATCACCGGCCGCTTCTCAGCGCCCGAACTTGAGTACCTTATCCGCACGCTTCAGGCCGGTGCCCTCCAGGCGACGCTCTCGGACGAGCCAATCAGCGTTCGCACCGTCGGCCCGACGCTCGGGCAGGACAACCTCGAACGCGGCCTGCGCACCTCGATCTACGCGCTGATCATCGTCGCCATCTTCATGATGATCTACTACTTCTTCGCGGGCATGGTCGCCAACGTGGCGCTGTTCGCGAACATCATCATCATCCTCGGCATGATGTCGACCATTCAGGCGGCGTTCACGTTGCCCGGTATCGCCGGCGTCGTGCTCACCATCGGTATGTGCGTCGACGCCAACGTGCTCATCTTCGAACGCATCCGTGAAGAGCTCCGCCGCGGCGCCGACATGCCCACCTCGCTGAGGCTCGGCTACCAGAAGGCGCTCTCGGCCATCGTCGACGGTAACCTCACGAACCTCATCATCTGCTTCGTGCTCGGCTTCACCGCCACGGCCGAAGTGCGAGGCTTCGCCGTCACGCTCGGCATCGGTATCGTCGCCACGCTGTTCACCAGTGTGTTCATGACCCGCATCATCTTCGACGCCTACTACCGGGCCTTCGGCGCCAAGCAGATGAGCATGCTGCCGACGCTGCTGCCGGGCATCGACCGTGTCCTCACGCCCGCCGTCCGCTGGGTCGGCAAACGCCGGGCCTTCTACGGCGTCAGCACCGCCCTGATCGTCGTCAGCATCCTGCTCATCGGCGCACGCGGCGTGGACCTGCTCGATATCGAGTTCCGAGGCGGCACCGAAGTCACCTTCGACATGACCGAAGGCGAACGCCTCAGCCTCCCCGAGGTTCGCGAACGTCTCGACGCAACCGATCTGCCCGACTACACCGCTGTGCCCCTCGGCAGCGTCGACGACGCCTACCGCGCCGAGTCGTTCAGCATCCTGACGACGCTGTCGGAAACCGAGCAGGTCACGGGCATCGTGCAGTCGGCCTTCGAAGATGTGCTCGACGTGCAGCCCTCCGTCCAGTTCGCCGGCATGGAAGCGGAAAGTCCCGCCGACGCGCCGCTCTACCCCGTCGATGAAACCAACCTCGGGCAGGTCATCAACGAACCCGCCGTCGAGGACGACGTCAGCGATCACATCGGCGGCGTGGCCGTCGTCCTGCGCGACCTCTCGCCCTCGCTGACGATCGGCGAGATCGAAGACCGAATCAACAACATGCGGCTGCAGCCGGATTACGAAACCCTCCAGTTCCGCCCGCCTTCGCAGGTGGTCGGGCTCCGACCTGATCCGGAGAACCCCGGCCAATATGTTGAGGCCGTCGTCATCAGCAGCGACCCCAACGTCCGCTACAGCGACGATCCGACGCAGTGGGAAGAGGTCGTCGCCTCGACCGAGTGGAACCTCGTCCGCGATGCGCTCACCCGTGAGACTTCGCTTTCGAAGGTCTCCAACTTCACCCCGACCGTCGCCCGCACCATGGCGCAGGCAGCCATCATCGCCGTGCTGATCTCGCTCATCGCGATCGTGGCCTACATCTGGTTCCGATTCGGGTCGTTGCGGTACAGCCTCGCTGCCATCGCCGCATTGGTGCATGACGTGGTGATCACCGTCGGGCTGGTCGCCGCGTCGGCTTACATCTTCAACATGAGCGAGCCGCTGGCGCAGTTCTTCCTGATCGATCCGTTCAAGATCAACATGGGCATGATCGCGGCGTTGCTGACGATCATCGGCTACTCGCTGAACGACACGATCGTGATCTTCGACCGCATCCGTGAAAACCGCGGCAAGCTCGCCTTCGCCACGCCCGCGATCATCAACGATTCGATCAACCAGACGATCAGCCGAACGCTCATCACCAGTGGTACGACGCTGTTGGCAGTGGTGATGCTCTACATCTTCGGCGGCGCGGGCATCCATGCGTTCGCCTTCGCCCTGGTGGTCGGCATCATCGTGGGTACCTACAGCTCGATCGCCATCGCCGCCTCGCTGCTGCTGTTCGGCATCGACGTGAAGGACGATCCCCCCGCAGCGGAACTGGCCTCACCAGCCGAGGCCAAACCGGTCGGCCGCTAAAGGCGACATCACGCAACCTCATAACGAGCCGCGACCCTCCACCGAGCGTCGCGGCTCGTTTTTTTGTGTGTGTGCACAACCCTCCACCCGCCCCGCTGGGCAAGGTGGGGGCGGGGGCGGTACAATTTCCGCAGCGCCCGTGGGATGGAAGCGGCGCGTTTCCGCGAAGGAGCGAAACATGAACGATCGAACGGCTGTCGTGCGAACCTGGCTGATGCTTCTGGTCACAGCTGCCCTGGTGGCGCTGGCAGCGGATCATGGTCTGGCGGCTGAGGAAGACAAGGGCAGCGACCTCGCCCGCCGCGTCTCCGAAGCGCTGGGCAACAGTTCCAGCAGCGAGCGCAAGAGCGCCGCCGAGGACGACCGCGAAACAGACGCGGGCGACGCCGAGTCCGATGCGGATGCAGACGAGGCGGACGCCGAGGAAGCGTCACCGTCCTCTGCCTCTGATGCTGAGGCCGACACGCAGCGTGAGCGCACTCGCCAGCCTTCCCCGGTGTTCCGCAGCGTTGCACCGAACATCAGCCGCCAGCCCCGCCCCGACAACCCCGACGCCGACAACGCCGACGAAAACGCCCCGTCGACTGCCGACGATGAAGACGAAGCGGATACCGAGAGCGACACCGAAACCCGCGAGCGATCGTCCGAACGGCGTGTCTTGAGCAATCGCTCGACAACTTCCGAGCGTCGCCCTGCACAGCGGCCCACGCTTCGCGACTACACCATCCGTGAGGGCGACACGTTCAGCTCGATCGCCAAGCGTCTGTTTGACGATGAACGCAAATGGGTCGCCATCGCTGAGGCCAATCCGCTGATTGATCCGGCGAAGCTCAAGGTCGGTCAGAAGGTGAAGCTTCCGGACCCCGAGCGTTACGAAGCGGAGCGTGAACGGCAGCTTGAACGGGTTGCGGCCGCGGTGCGTCGTCAGCGTCAGGCGGGCGAGGAGCACGGCAGCGACGACATTGTGGTCGTGACGGTAGCCGCAGGCGACACGCTTTCGCACATCGCTCGCCGGGTTTACGGTCAGGCGACGCGTTGGCGTGTGATCTTTGACGCGAATCGAGATCAGCTTGAGAGGCCGAACGATATTCAGGTCGGCATGAAGCTGCGCATCCCGCCTCAGCCGAGCGATTTGAACTGATTTTATAGTGAGGAAAGGTGGCTGTTTTGAGTCGCACTTGTGTGATTGATCTACCGGGCGTGACCGGGCGTTTGCTCGATCAGCTTGATCGCGAAGCCCTGCCGAGCTGGGTGGCGGAGTTAATCGAGGCCGGCCGAAGCCGTATCAGGCCGGTGCTGCCGGCGGTGACGATGCCCGCGCAGGCGACGTTCTCGACGGGCAAGCTGCCGCAGGAGCATGGCGTGGTCGCCAACGGTTTCGCCGGCTTCCGCGTGCCGAGCCTGCGTGAAAATCTGGACATGACCAGCTACCCCGACTACCGCGGCAACGTGAGTTTCTGGGAGCAATCGAACAAACTGCTGCAGGCTGAGCGGGTCTGGAAGACCCAGGGTCGGCGGGCGGCGATGCTGTTTGTCCAGTCCTCCATGGGCGGGGCCGCCGACGTCGTCGTCACCCCGAAGCCCGAGCACACGCCCGACGGCAAGACGATCTCGATGTGCTGGTCTGATCCGCCTGAGCTTTACACGAAGCTGCGCGATCAGCTCGGCGAGTTCCCGCTGCACCATTTCTGGGGACCGCTGGCGGGCATCAAGAGTAGTGAATGGATCGTCGCGGCTGCCCGGCTGGTCTGGGAATGGCACCCGACGGATCTGCAGTGGGTTTACGTGCCGCACATGGATTACGATCTGCAGAAGCTCGGCCCGGACGATCCGAAATGCGTTGACGAACTGGCGAAAGTGCTCGGCCTGATCACCCCGCTCGCGGAGAAGATCAAGGCCGACGGCGGCCGACTGCTCGTGCTCAGCGAGTACGGCATGACGCCGGTCAGCCGCTCGCTGCCGATCAACGTCCGCCTGCGCGAAGCGGGGCTGCTTCAGCCGACCGCCGACGGCGAGATGGACTACGAGAACTCAGCCGCGTTCGCCATGGTCGATCACCAGGTCGCCCACCTCTATTGCCGCGATGCCGCGACGGCCGACGCTGTGGAGAAGCTGTTGCAAGAGGCCGACGCCGTCGACACGCTCCACCGCGGCGAGGCCCGCGCCGAGATCGGGCTGAACACCGAGCGGGCGGGTGACATTGTCGCCTTCGCCAAGCCGGACGCCTGGTTTGAGTATCGCTGGTGGAGCGACTTCGCTGAAGCGCCGGACTTCGCGTGGACCGTGGACATTCACCGTAAGCCCGGCTACGACCCGACGGAAATGTTCGTCGATCGTGAGAAGAAACGCATCCGCGCTGACGAGCCCCACCTCGTCAAAGGCTCGCACGGCGCCCGCTCGGCCGACCCGGCCAACTGGCCCATCCTCCTCGGTGCCGAAGGTGCCGGCGAACAGGTCGAAGCAACCGATGTCGCCAAATTCTTCTAGCACCGGAAGCCCGCAGCGTGACGCCGTGGGGGCCCAGCGTGCGAAAATGTTCCTGGCGCGACCGGGCTGGGGACAACCCGGCTCTTGAGCAGGATTGCCCGCCGCTTGCCATGCGGCCTCCCCGCGGTATAATGCGGGGCTCGCTGGCTTTCACCCGAAGGTAAGGTACCCCTATGCGACCCGGAATTCACCCTGAGTACACGACGACAAAGATTGTCTGTGCGTGTGGCAATGCGTTCGAAACCCGTTCGACCTCCGGTGCAGAGCTGCACGTCGACATCTGCTCGGCCTGTCATCCGTTCTACACCGGCAAGCAGAAGTTCGTCGACACCGCCGGCCGTGTCGAGAAGTTCCAGAAACGCTTCGGCGGGAACTACTTCAATTCGGGTTCCGCGAAAAAGTAGCGCCCTTCAATTAAACCATCAACCGTGCCGCTCGCACCCCGGGCGCACGGTTTTTCTATGCCCCCCCACCTTGTTGCGACGCGTGGGGGCGGTTTGGATCTTGCCGTTTTTGAAGAACACAAGCTGGGGGGATTCTTCTGATGAATGCTGACGATCCCCTGTTTGCGAGACTGGACGAGCTGCTCAACGAGATGAGCCAGTTCGAAGCTCAGCTTGTGGACCCGAAGATTGCTGCCGATCACCGCCGGGCGACGGAGCTATCGCGTAAGCGGGCGGCCATTCTTCCCATCTGCCGGGCCTACGAGTCGTATCACGAAGCGATCAAGGAAGCGCAGGGCCTGGAGCAGATCCTCGAAGAGGAATCCGACCCGCAGCTACGTGAGATGGCCCACGAGGAACTGCCAGATGTCCGCGCCCGGGGCTACGAACTGCTGGAGCAGATCAAGGGCGATCTGGTGACTTCCGAAGATCGTTCGATCGGGTCGGTGATCCTGGAGATCCGCGCGGGCGTCGGCGGCGACGAAGCGGGCCTGTGGGCCGGCGACCTGCTGGAGATGTATCACCGCTACGCCGATGCACGCGGCTGGTCCTGGGAACAGCTGGATCTGTCCACTGCGGAGATCGGCGGCATCCGTCAGGCCATCGTCCGCCTCGAAGGCGAAGGCGTCTGGCAGCACCTCGGCTACGAAGGCGGCACGCACTGCGTCAAACGCGTCCCCGCCACCGAAACGCAGGGCCGGGTGCATACCTCCACCGCCACAGTTGCTGTCTTGCCCGAACCCGAAGCGGTCGACATCAACCTCGACGAAGCGGACGTCCGCACCGACGTCACCACCGCACGCGGCCCCGGCGGACAGAACGTCAATAAGGTCGCCACCGCCATCAAGCTCCTGCACGTGCCCACCGGGATCGAGGTCCGCATGCAGGACACCAAGTCGCAACAGCAGAACCGCATCAAAGCCTGGCAGGTCCTGCGGGCGCGGCTATACGAGCATCATCAGAAGGCCGTGGACGCTGAGCGGGCCGAAGCTCGGTCCAAGATCATCGGCAGCGCCAGCCGAGGCGAGCGTATTCGCACCTATCGCTACAAAGACAACATCGCCGTCGACCATCGCATCAACCAGTCGTTCCCGCTGCCGACGATTCTGTCGGGCAACCTTGACGCCATGGTGACGGGGCTCATCGAGCACGACAAACAACAACGTCTGGCCGCGCTCTAAGACGTTCTTCCCAGCGAGGCGTAGCCTCGCGGCTACCTTCGCGAGGGTCGACAACTGTGAAAACTGCATCTGTCATCACGCTAGTCGTTCTGCTGTCCATCGGCTCCTGCACCGGCGGGGTGTTCTGGGTTTGGTACAGCCCTGTCAACGCCGGGCCGGATACGCCCGAAGCAGATGTCTGGTTCCAAGATGTCGCGGGCTTCCCCCGTCCTGATGGCGTGAAGAACTTGCGATTCTTTGCAAACCGGCTCGCGCGGGATCCGACGTACGCCTTTCGCTTTGAGGTCACTGACAACGATGTTGTGAAAGCCATCGTTTCGCAGCTCAATCTCGAACAGTATCACGGGCCGATCGCGGAGGCACAGTTCGGGAACGCCCATACTGGCCTTGGCGAATGTGTCTGGTGGGAGCCAACCATTGCCGATCTGAGGAACGCTGACGGGAGTGTGATCTACCGCCTGCCGGACGAGCCGGGCCGTCATGTCCGCTGGGTCTACCACGATCCCGCAACCGGCATCGCCGTACTTACGCAGGTCAATTGGTAGGGCGTCGCTTTCCGAAGACGATCCGGTCCCCTGTCTTGAACAGTGTGCATAACGCGGGGATGAGCTGGCGGCTGGGGGGTGGCAGAAGAACGGTCGGCGGGCAGTTACCGTCAGGCTTGCGGCTGTCGGCAGGTGATCGGGCCGTTGACGACACAGCTGCCGCTACCCGGCGACACCCAAACCGTCATATTTCCCCGGTCATGATCCACGCTTCAATGGTTGCGCTTAGCGTGATTAATACACGCCTCCGCCGGGTTATCCACAGAACGTCAGCGCCCTCTACTAAGAGGGAAGAGTATTTATATATCTCTACTAGTAGGAGTCGCGGCCCCCACCTTTGGTCCCGCCCAGCGAATACGCGTTGGGAGCATCCGGCATGGGTGCCTCTTTCACGCCCGGCAAAGTTCCATCGTGACGTGGCGGGTACGGCTCGGCTATACTGACCGCGACCCTCCGCACCTTGATGCATACTTTTGGAGTCCGCATGAGCGAAAACCCTGAAAAGCCCCAGGACGTGGCCGCACTCACAGACGAGCTCCGCACCGCACATCAGCGCATGGTCGAGGAGATCGGCAAGGTGATCGTGGGCCAGACCGAGGTGATCGACCAGATCCTGATCTCGCTTTTCTGCCAGGGTCATGCCGTGCTGGTCGGCGTGCCGGGGCTGGCGAAGACGCTGCTGGTTTCGACGATCAGCCGCACGCTCAGCCTCGAATTTTCACGCATCCAGTTCACGCCCGACCTCATGCCTTCGGACATCACCGGCACCGAGATGATCGAGGAAGACAAGGCCACCGGCCGGCGCGAGCTTCGCTTCGTGAAGGGCCCCGTCTTCGCGAACGTGCTGCTGGCTGACGAGATCAACCGCACGCCGCCGAAGACGCAGGCTGCCCTGCTTGAAGCGATGCAGGAACATCAGGTCACGGCCAGCGGCGAGAAGCATCATCTGCCCGAGCCGTTCTTCGTGCTGGCGACGCAGAACCCGATCGAGCAGGAGGGCACGTACCCGCTTCCCGAGGCCCAGCTGGACCGGTTCATGTTCGAAATCCGCGTCGGTTACCCCACCGAGCAGGAGGAGCTGGATATCGTCAGGCGGACCACCGCTGCGTTCGAATCGCACCTCGCCCCGGTGCTCGATGCGGACAAGGTGATGGAGATTCAGAAGCTGGTGCGGGATGTTCCCGTGGCCGATCACGTGATCCGCTACGCCCTGAGGCTGGTGCGGGCGACACGCATCAGCGAGAAGGACGCCGTGCGGCCGGACTTCGTTGATCAGTACCTCGCCTGGGGTGCCGGTCCGCGCGCCAGCCAGTACCTGATTCTCGCAGGCAAGGCCCGGGCGATTCTGGACGGCCGCAGCCACGTGGAGCCGGCCGACATCCGCGCCGTGGCCCACCCTGTGCTCAGGCATCGGCTCATCACCAACTTCAACGCCGAGGCCGACGGCATCGACAGCGACACCGTCATTGACCGGCTGCTGGCTCATGTGAGCGAAGACGGCACCGACGCGGCCACCAAGCGTGAACTCGATCAGGTGATGCGATAAACTGATGCGTGAGATTGCGGAAACGCAAAGATATCCACAACGGTGTATAATCCCGCAAACGTTCTCGGACCTTGCCTTTACGCCCGAGGCTGTTAAGCTGACTGGGCATCGTGTGGCGGGCATACGAAGCCTTCTCCGCTGTAAGCTTCTTCGCGAATTATGCTTGCAATGACGCATCGGCCCATGAAAACGGCCTTTTCCGCTTTGCCGATGTGAGCGATGGATGTGAAACCGGTGAAGACGGCACCTAAGTGCCGATGAAACAAGCGTGAACCGCAGCAGTGCACAGGTTATCCACATTGTGCCCGCCCCGCCGCTTGCGTGCGTGGGCCGCCTCCGTTAGAACTGCTCAACCCGGACTTTCTCCGCATCCACAGGCTGGAAGATTCGCACCGTGGCTCAGTTAATTACCTCCATCGTCGTCGCCTTGATCATCATGCACGTGTTCCTGCTGGGCACGGCGTACCTGATTCTGCTGGAGCGCAAAATCGCTTCGTGGGCGCAGGATCGCATCGGCCCCAACCGCGTGGGCCTCGGCGGGCTTGTTCGCCCCGTCGGCAACCTCGCCGTCGGTGCCCTGCTCGCGCCGTTCTGGGCGGTCGGCCTGTTCCGCGATGTCGATCCCGACCGCATCTGGCAGTCGCCCGGCGGGCAGAAAGCAGCCACGTTCCACTGCTGGGGCTTCGGGCAGCCGCTGGCCGACGGCATCAAGTTCCTCATGAAAGAGGACTACAACCCCCGGGCTGTCGATAAGACGCTGTTCATGCTCGCGCCCGTCCTCGCCGTCATCCCCGCACTCATCGGCTGGGCTGTGGTCCCCTGGGGCGGTGACCTTGTGACGCCTTGGGGCGTCGTGTCGTTGGTCGTGGCCGATATCAATATCGGCGTGGTGTACATCCTGGCGATCGGGTCACTGGCGGTTTACGGTCTCGCGCTCGGCGGCTGGGCCTCGAACAACAAATACACGTTCCTCGGCGGCATCCGAGGCACCGCACAGATGCTCAGCTACGAAATTCCGATGGGCATCTGCGTCCTCGTCGTCATCCTCCTCGCCGGCTCCGCCTCCGCCACCGACCTCGTCCAAAGCCAGGTCGGCTACTGGTTCGGCGTGATTCCCAGCTGGTACATCCTCCAGCAGCCGCTCGCGGCGGTCCTGTTCTTCATCTGCCTGCTCGCTGAATCCAACCGCGCCCCGTTCGACCTCGCCGAGGCTGAGCAGGAGCTCATCGGCGGGTTCCATACCGAATACTCGTCCATGAAATTCGCCCTGTTCTTCCTCGGCGAATACATGCACATGCTCACCGCAGCGGCCTTCTTCACGATCCTGTTCCTCGGCGGCTGGCACCTGCCGTTCGTGGACTACCTGCTCTACGGTGGCGCTCAGGCGATCACCGGAGCCGGTGCGGGCGGCGGACTCATGGGCTTCCTCACCGAACTGGGCATCCCCGTGTTCGTGGTCGGCCTGCTCGGTGCGATTATCAAGATCAAGGTCTTCCTTGCGAAGATGCTGCTGCTCGTGGCGATCATGATGTGGATCCGCTGGACCGTCCCCCGCTTCCGCTTCGATCAGCTCATGCGACTCGCGTGGCGCGGCATGATCCCCATCGCCATCCTCATCCTCCTGGTCACCGGCACGATGGTCTTCTTCCATCTGGCCAACTACATGTGGCTGGCGAACCTTGGGATGCTGGCGTTCATCCTGGCGATCGTGCCGTTCGTCCCGGAGGACACGCAGGTCAACCGCCGCGTGCAGCTCAGCGGCTCACGCTTCAGCGGCCTCACCCCCGAGCCTACGCCGCCGTCCACGCAGACGCCCTGACCGCGCCGACCGCGCCGATCATGTTCGCCTCGTTGAAAACCCCTACCGCCTGCGCGGGCTTCGTTCGATGCCCCGCCACCAGCCGCCCGGCCTAGAGTGCCAGCGGTAACGGATCATTCGGCGAGAGGGGGCGGGCCATGGCTGGGCAGATCACACAGCAATTCATCGACGCACTGCATCGTCTGGAAGACGATCGCGACCACGATACGATCGCGTCGCTGTTCGATGACAATGCGGAACTCATGAACGTCGCGCGCGAGACGCAGCCGCACGGCCGGGACGGGGCCGAGGCGTTCTGGGACGACTATCGAAGCGTCTTCGATCGCATCCATTCCGAGTTCACCTCGATCAAGGAAGGCGACAACTTCGCTGTGCTCGAATGGCACGCCGGCGGCACCCTCGCCAACGGTGCGCCGATCGAGTACGACGGCGTCAGCGTGCTGGAGTTCGCCAGCGACCACATTTCCCGGTTCGCCACGTACTTCGATTCGCGCGCCTTCGCCCGCACCCATCCCGCTTAACGCTGTGGAAAAGCGACGCCGTGCCCAGACGATCTTCCGCCAGATCCGACGCCGATCCCACCATCACGCCCCGCCTAGGTCTCGTGTGTGTGACCGCTTCGGAAACAATCCGCTTCCGGGTGGTCACTCGCGCCCGGTTCCTCAGGCTAAGCGAAGCCGAACAGCGGGTCGTTCTTGATGAACTTTATCGCACGAACTTGGCCCGCCTGATCCGCGCGCTGCGGTTCTGCGATCGCGAAGCCATACGCCTCTACCGGGCGACGTCCAACCTGTTCCCGCTATGCGACGAGCCGGTGGGCGAGCAGGTGATTGATGCGCTCGCGCCGGAGCTTGGGCAGGTTGGCCCGCTGGCGGAGAAGCTGGGCATTCGCGTGGTCGCCCATCCTGATCAGTTCGTGGTGCTGAGTTCGGAGACGCCGCGCGTCGTCGCCACCAGCGTGCACATCATGCGAAGGCACGCCCGGGTTTTCGATCTGCTGGGTCTGCCGCGGTCGCCCTGGTCCTGCCTGATTCTGCACGGCGGCAAGACCGGTCGCAGCGACGAACTCGCCCAAGCCATAGAGTCCCTGCCCGAGGCTATCCGTCGGCGGCTGGTGCTGGAAAATGACGAGCGCGCTTACTCGGCTCAAGAGATTCTCAACGTCTGCCGGCACACCGGCGTGCCGATGGTTTTCGACGTTCATCATCATGTGATCAAGGAAGGTCTGCCCGATTTTGAGCACCCCAGCATCGCCGAGATGCTCGACGCTGCGCGCGAAACCTGGCCCGACCCCGCCTGG
Organism: Phycisphaeraceae bacterium; assembly: GCA_040905565.1. Taxonomy (GTDB): domain Bacteria; phylum Planctomycetota; class Phycisphaerae; order Phycisphaerales; family Zrk34; genus JBBDRF01. The sequence goes on from JBBDRF010000087.1 coordinate 63,147, forward strand.
CAGCTGGTGCATCTTTCCAACGGCCACGACGGCATCGCCGATCCCCGCCACAGCGAGATGATCACCGTCTATCCCAGCGCCTTCGCGCGCGTGCCTTGGATCGAAGTCGAAGCCAAGGGCAAGGAGAAGGCCATCGCTGAGCTTCGACGCATCTGGCCCGGCGCCCGCTGAGGCCTCGCCGTTATCGCGCGTCCGGCGTGCCGGTCGAAAGCTTCTGCTTGCGGATCAATCTCACCAGCTGCGAAGGCGTCACGACCTCGATGTCCGAGCTGAGCTTCTCCGCCGTCCACAGAATCGGCAGGTAGCCCTGCTCAGCATCCGGGTTGGATCGATCGACCTCTTCAGCTTCGTAAGGCGTGCCCAGCGGCTGCGGCTGAAACTTCGACCACGCATGCACGATCACCCATGCATACTGATCTTCCGGGCCCGCCACGGGCCGTTTCGCCCATGCGTTCAACGCGTCGGCAACCTTGTTCGGTGAGCCCCCAAATGCGCTGTCCCCATGATTCTGCCAGATCTGATACTTCGGGCTGATCACCAGCAGCGGGTCCGCCTCGTCACGCTCATACCACATCATCTCACCCTGCCCCGCTGCGTATGGCGCGTACTGCACCGCGAAGATGGCATCGAGATGAGGCATCTGCTCAGCGTAAACGCGGTACGCATTCTGAGCGCCCGCGCCGTTCCAGTCTTTGAAGATCACGCCCGCACTGCCGATGCCGGTGGCCTTGAGATAGCCATCCACGCGCGACGCATGTGCCGCCATATCCTCCAGCCCGCCGGCCTTGGCTCCGAACGTGTCGGGATAGTGGTAGCCGCCGATGCCGTAGAGCAGCACGTCGTCATTGGCGGTGGCGGTTTCGGCGAGGTAGTCGAGCGTGTCGGGGTAAAGCTGCGCCAGGTCCATCAGCGGTGCGCCCCAGCCGAGCGGGATCGCACCACGGCTCGGACTCGCCCAGTAGTCGGCATTGTGAAAGCCGTTCGCAGCCCACTGCAGGTTATCGCCGTCGGAGAGGAAGAACGCCACGTACCGCTTGCCGGGCTCGGGGCGGGGCGGCTCGGGCGTCTCGAATGCGAAGTCGGGCAGCTCCATCTCACCCGCCGAAAGCAGCGGCACGTTCAGGCACCAGTTCGCCGGGATCAGCGTGGCGGCGTACTCGCCGATCGGGCCGGTGAAGGTATCTTCATGCGACATGCCCCAGCCGAACACCGGCGAGCCGGGCTCAAGCCGTTTCAGCGCCGTCTCGAAAGCGCCGCCGGGCGTGTTGAAAACGATCGGTGCGCCGAACGCCACCGCCGCATCACGCATCACCGCTGTCCGCGGATCCTGCAGCACCAGAAGGTTCGTCGGAAACTGGTCGGCATAATTCTCAAACAGCCAGTCCTCATTGCGACCCCGCACGTCCGCCAACTGCTCCAGACCCCTTGCCTCGGCCTCGGCCTGGAGTGCCGGATCGATGGCGATCCCGCCCAGCAGCGCACACAGCGCCGTCGCCACGTTCAGCGACGCATCCTTCGGAGCCTCACGCCCATACGCCCGGCCCTGGTCAGGCTCATAGAGCACGTAACCCTTGACCACGTTCGCACGCTGAAAATGGGCCACAAGATCCCAGAGCTCATCCGGCGCGTCGACCATCTCCACCTGCGGATGCCGAGCCTCGAACCGCTCCAGCCAGACGTGGTACGGCGTCGCGCGCTCGGTGTGCAGCCAGATGAGTTCGCGCGTCTCCCCCTGCCTCGCGGCATACGCAACCAGCCCCGAAAGCGTCTGCCTCACCACCTGACGGTTCAGCGGCTCCGATCCTGACCACGCCAGCTTGTGCACCCGCTCAGGCAATGGAATCTCCGGATACGTCCGCACCAGTCCCGAAGAGCCCTCGCCGTGAACGTTGACTGACGGGACGGTGAACCAGGCGATGGCCAGAAACAGGCACAGCGATCGCTTGAGGTGCATGAGGTGCTCCGTGAGATAGCGTAGGGAAGCCTGTGAGGCGCGGCGGGAGCCGACGACACGGTCGACCGAATGCGTAATATCATAACTGATATTGATGGATCATGGGCGGGCGGGGGCTGGCGCCATTTCACCAGCGGTGGGGAGGCAGCCACGGCGGCAGCGGTGGAGGCACGTAAGGCGGCGGGCGCAACCAGGGCGGCGGAACGGGCCGGATGGGGGGGCGTCGCCAAGGTGGGGCCGGACGCCAGATCGGCGGGTGCAGGGGCGGACGAATCACGATCAGCCGACGATGAAATACCCGATGAACCACACGCGGCGGCACATACCATCCCGCCACCGCGATCGGCTCCTGCACCCACGGATGCGTCACCGCGTAATGTGGCTGCACGGTCGCCACGGGCAACGCCTCCGCCTCCCGCTCCTGCTGACCGTCGAAGCCCAGCCCCTCACGCAGTTCCGCGTAGGCCTCAGCATGCGTGCGCGTATGCTCACGCACTGCCCGCCAATCAGGATCCTCAGTCGCCGTAGGCCCAGCAGAAGCCGTCGCAGCGCCTATCCCCAACAGCACGAACCCCATCAGCCACGCGTCAGCGATCCTGCGGAACATACCCACTCCTCCCAGTGATCACCGTTCATCGTAGCGTCATTCGTGAAACCGTTCGCGGTGAATACGGCCCTCCCGGTCGATGTGAACACTGATCATGCCGTTCTGTGCGGTGACGTGGCGTTCGATGCCCTCAAGGTGCGGCCCCCACCGATCCAGCGCCATTCGGCGGTCGTTGGTGCTCTGAAAAACAATCAGCGGATCGACCGCCTGCATCCATCGCGGCCCCGCCTCCGTCCACGCGCCATGATGCGGCAGCTCGACCACATCCGCCCACCGGCCATCGGACCCGTCGATCATCCCGCTTTCGAGCATGGCCTCCATCGCGACCGACTCTATGTCGCCGGTCAGCAGCACCGTGCGACCCGCCGTCGTGATGCGGAGGACCAGCGAGGCGTCGTTGTTACGCTCGAAGCTTTCGTGGACGGGGGGCCAGAGGAAGTCGATCTGCGCTTCGCCGAACGTCTCCGAATGATCGGCGTTCACCTGCTCGATGCGCACGTCGCGGTCGCGCAGCTTGTCAAGTAGATACCGCGAAGCGGACCAGGCGCTGGCCTCGGCGTCGGCGATGAGCTGTTCGGCCACGATCACCCGCTGCACGTTGTAACGGTCGACCAGTTCGAGCATGCCGCTGAAGTGGTCGATGTCGGGGTGCGAGAGAACGACGGTGTCGATGCTGCGGACGCCGACTGCGTCGAGCGCGGGGCCGACGGAGGCGGTAGTGATGTCGAAGTACTCAGCACTGCCGCAGTCGTACATCCAGGTCGCGTCGCCGCTTCGCAGAAGAATGGCCGAGCCGTGCCCCACGGAAAAAACATTGACAGCAAGCCCCGGCACACGCGCCCATCGCCGGGGCAGGCCGTTGCCGTCGAGGATCGTCGCAACCGGCGGCCCGGCCGCGAGCCAGCCGACCAGCAGGGCGATGCCGAGCGTGAGTGCGAGGCGTCGACCGGCAAAGGCCCCGCTGAGCGTCGCGCCGAGGAACCCGAGGGTGCAGAGGGTCCACCACCCGCTCACGCTGCCCACTTCAAGCGTCGCACCCGGCAGGGCGGCCGTCATCTGAACAACGTTCACCGTCAGCTCCGCCAACAGCCAAAGCGGCGGCCCCAGCCACGTGCCCACCGGCGGCAGCAGGACGCCGACGATGATCTTGAGATAGCCGACCCAGAGGATGCCGGCGACGAACGGCAGCATCGCGATCGCTGAGAAAACGGCCAGCGGGCTCACCCTCCCGAAATGCCACGCGACCAACGGCATGGCGGTGCACCAGGCGACGACGCTGACCGCGAGGTAGTCGACCGTCACGCGCCGCCAAAGACCAGCCGACCCCTGCGCCAGGTCCAACGCATCGGGCCGATTCATCCACGTCGCAGCGGTGCGGGCGAACAGCACCAGCGCCACGACTACCGCAAAGCTGAGCTGAAACCCCGCAGTGAATAGATCCCACGGCCGCCAGATCAGCAGCAGCAACGCGGCTCCGCTCATCGTCGCCATCGCGGAGATGCGTCGGCCGCAGCCGAGCGACCATACTGCCGCCAGCGTCATCACCGCTGCTCGCACCACCGGCACCCGCGGCGGCACCATCAGCACATACACCGCCACTACCGCCATCGCCACGCCCACCGCCAGCCGCGGGCGACCGGTCACGATCAGCGTGATCCACGTCGCCCCAAGCACCAGGATGCCCAGGTGCAGTCCGCTGATGGCCAGCAGATGCGTCAGCCCCGTGCGGGCGAAGAGTTCTTCGAGCTCTTCCATGTCGCCCCGTTTGCCCAGCAGCAGCGCTTCGAGGACGCCGATCACGCCCGCCGCTTCCCGCATCGCCTCGGCATCGCCGGTGATGGTGCGCGCATCAGGCGTCGCCAGTTCCAGCGGCAAGCCGAGGCGAAGCGCGTGCTGCGCCGTCGCGCGCGATCGTTCAAGCATGCGAGGCCAGAGCGTGGTCAGCGACGTCGGATTTTCTTCCAGCGTCTCAAGGATCTGGATGTTCGACCGGCTGCCGACCGATAGCCGCCCGACCACGGCCCGTTCGCCCATGGTGCGTTGGAAATCGCGCTCGCCGGGGTTGCCCGGCTGGCGGATTCCACTGAGCCAGCCGCGCAGCCGCACGCGGTCGCCGGCACGCAAGCGGTCTTCGTAATCGGGCACGCTCACCAGCAGCGCGACGCGACCGAGCGGCAGGGGAGTGTCGGGATCGGGTGCAGCGAGCCCTTCGCTTTCGGTGTTGATGGTGTCGATCCAGACCCAGAACGTGCTGCCGGGCCCGCGATAGTCGAAGCGTCCCAGTTCCCCAGCCGCTTCAAGGCGTTGGCGTGGATCGCGCGCCACCGTGCCGTCGATCTCGATGAGTCGCGACTCGCCTTGGAACATGCCTGAGCGTTCGACCGTGCGGAACTGCCACCACGCCCCGCTCGCCGCGACGGTGGCCAGCCCCGCCATGAGGATGACCGCCCCCCAGCGCCCGCCGCCCCTCCCACGCTTGCGCGCGATGAAGATGCCCAGCCATGCGATTACCGTCGCCAGCCCGGCAAGCGTCGCCCAATTCTGGAGCGGTATTTGCGTCGCCCGGCCGATCACGATGCCCAGCATCCAGCAGAGCGCCGCCCAGAACAGCGGACTGCGCGACCACGTCGCCGCCGGCGCACGCGCACCGGACTCGTTCATGTCAGGGGTACTGGTGGGGGGGGTAGCCACGTGGGTATCGTAACTTGCTTTGCCGACTTATTTCCGCCTCACCCTCAGGCCGCTACAATCGCTCGATCCACGACCGCATTCCAAGGAATCGCCCGCATGTCCGCACGCGCCAAGCAGATCATCGTCATCGGCCTCTCCTGGTTCCTCGCCCTCGCGTTCCTCTTCGCAGGCGGCAGCAAGTTGGCTGCGTCCGAAATGCAGGTCGAAGGCTTCGCCGAGTGGGGCTTCCCGCTGTGGTTCATGTACCTCACGGGGGCCCTGGAAGTGCTGGCTGCGGTATTGATTTTCGTGCCCCCTTCGCGGTTCCTCGGGGCGATGCTGATCGTGATCATCATGATCGGTGCCGTCGCCACGCACGCCTGGCATGAGGAATGGGAAATGCTGTGGATGCCCGCCATTCCGCTCGTGCCTGCTGCGTTTGTCGCCTGGCAACGCCGACCCGGCTACCGCGCCAGAAGAGGCGGCAACGGCGGCGGGAAGCGGAAATCACTGCGTCGCCCGATCGCCTGAACTCTAGTAATGCGGCGGCGGATCATCATGAGGCCCCGGCGCTTCCCCTGCCGCCTCGACCTGCTCCTTGAGCGCCGTCAGCCGCTTCTCCAGCCGTTCGATCATCTGCTGCTGTTGCAGAATCACGTCGTTCAGATCGCTCAGCGTCTTCTCCTGGTACGCCAGCTTCACTTCCAGTTCCACGATCCGCGATTCCATCAATTCATACTCCATTCGCGCCTAGCCGCAGGCTTACAGCCCGCAGGGTCCGGCGACGCGTAGCGTCGCGGCTATTCAAAGCGCCGCGTGATTGTACACCTTGGTCCCACGACTGCCGGCGCGGTACACTGCACGATCGTCAATTTTTGCCCGCAATCGCCGTCAGGAGACCCCCCTTGAAGACCGCCAAAATCAGCGTGAATAAGACCGCCGATCAGCCCGAAGGTGTCGAGATCGAGATCGTTCAGCCGGAGAATCCGCTCGAGGAGCGTTTCCTCGGTTTTTCCGTACGTCAGCTTCTTCAGGCGGCGCGTGATGGCGAACGCCTCGGCTTCGATCTTCCCGAAGGGTTCCAGGTCATGCATCAGCGCGAGGGCTCGTACGTCATCGCGGGCTTCTCCGGCAAGAAGCCTGCCGAGGGCGAGAAGGCCGAGCCGAGCTACTATCAGCCGCCGGTCCCGCTTGCGGTGGTCGGGCTTCGCGTGGTGGGCAACCAGTTCGACCTCATCCACGCCGCCGTCGACGCCGAGCAGCTCAAGGCCCAGCAGCAGCAAGCCGCCGCGAAACCCGACGAGAAGAAGTAAGACGCAGTGCTGGCAAACGCTTAAAACGAGCCGCGACCGTAAGGGAGCGGTAGTGCGTCGGGGAACTCGCGCGCTTTACGTGATGTGCTCAGCGCGAGGCGTGGGATCTTTAGATGTCGCGAGTTGGATCGGATCTTAGCGAGCGCCGAGGCCGGGCGCACAACCGCTCCCTCACGGTCGCGGCTCGTCTTCGCGCTACGCCCCGATCGACGGGACCCGCGGCTTCTGCGAAGCGGCCAGTACCTTGGCGCGCTGCTGCCAGGTGATCGGCGGTTCGTCCGCAGCGGGGCCGGCCTCTTTCAGTGTGCGGGCGATTAGCGCTTCAAACTGGTCGGGCGTTTCGATCTCCTGCATCGCGATCCGCAGCGACTTGCTCGGCCCGAGGTGCTTGGCGTACCCGCTGATCTTCTGACGAATCCGGTTGATCGCGTACCGGGCGTCGCGCATCTCCAGCAGCAACCTGAAATGCAGTCGCACGCAGTCGTACCGTTCACGCAGCGTCAACGGCCGCGGCAGCTCACCGGTCCGCAGCAGGGCTGCGGTGTCGCGCAGGATCCACGGAGCGCCCAGTGCTGCCCGGGCGATCATCACGCCGTCGCAACCGGTGTGCGCCACCATCCGCTCAGCGTCGAACGGCGTCTGAATATCGCCGTTGCCGATGCAGGGCACCCGCCCGCCGCCCGCTTCATGCACCGCCTCGACCACCTCAGCGATGCCGTCCAGATCCACGGTTCCCTTGAATCGCTGAGCTGCGGTTCGGCCGTGGATGGTGATGCAGGCGATGCCGACGTTGATCAGTTGCCCCGCCAGCTTGGCTGCGGTGCGTTCGCCGGTTTCAAAGCCGAGCCGTAGCTTCGCCGTGACGGGCACGCGGTCGCCCACGGTGCGCACCAGCCGCTCGGCCACGCCCACCGTATGGCCCGGCGTGCAGAGCATCATTGAACCGGCGAACGTCTTGGTCACCTTGTCCACCGGGCAACCCATGTTGATGTCCAGCGTCGTCGCGCCGTGGTC
>JBBDRF010000088.1:0-70579 GCA_040905565.1 Phycisphaeraceae bacterium
AGGGTTGGGCTTAGGGGGTGGGTGGGATGGTTGGGGGTGTGGGTGGGTATGGGGGTTGCGGTTTTTTGGGCATGGTTCAAACACTTCGACATACGGTCTATTGGTACGAACAGCATGCGCCGACGCACGGGCCGGCGCTTAAGAGCGATATCGACACGGACGTGGTTGTGATCGGTGGCGGGATGGCGGGGCTGGCGGCGGCTCAATGGCTCGCGCAACAGGAGATCGACACGGTCGTGATCGAGGCGGAATACTGCGGGGCAGGGGCGAGCGGCGTGACTTCGGGCATCATGACTCCCGACATCGAGATGAACCTGCATCAGCTTGTCCGTCGCTTCGGCGAGGTCGACGGCAAACGGCTGTGGCAGGCGGCGATGGGGGCGGTGCAGGATGTGCGACGCAACATCGAATCGTTGCAAATCGAATGCGACCTGATCGATGCCGACACCCTGTTCGTCGGCACCGGCTCAGCGGCGGCACGCGAGGTGGGGCGCGAGCATCACACACGGCAGCAGGCGGGGGTGGCCTCGACGTACTATTCGCGATGGCGGCTGCCGAAGGTGCTCAACGGGATCGGGTTCGGGCCCGGCGTGCGGTATGGGCCGACGTTCGGATTCAATGCACTCGCATATCTGCAGAATCTGCGTGACCTGCTGCGGGATGAAGCGGTGCGGATTTACGAGTATTCGCCTGCTTTGAAGGTGGCGCCGGGGCGGGTGCTGACGCCTCGGGGTTCGGTGCGGGCGAAGCATGTGATTGCGTGTGTGGATCGGTTCGCGGAACAGGCGGGGATCGCTGCGGACCAGACTTACCATCAGCAGAATTTTGTGGTGGTGAGCGAGCCGTTGGATACGTGGATGCTTGAGCAGACATTCCCAGCGGGGCCGATGCTGGTGGCCGATTCGCATCTGCTGGATCATTACATGAGGCCGACGCCTGACGGGCGGTTGATCGTGGGCGGTTCGATGGATCGGGCGGCTTATCGCCGGGAGCTGAGCGATCCGGCGCAGGCTTCGTCGTATCTGATGCAGTGGTTCCGTAGTCGCTTTCCGCACCTGGCGCACGTGGATTTCACGCACGGCTGGGCGGGGCAGTTCGGGGTGAGTCGGGACCTGTTGCCGATCGCTGGTCGGCTTGACGGAAAGGGCGCGCGGGAAGCGGGGATGTATGCGGGGATGTGTGGCGGCGGGATGGCGTGGAGCAAACTGGCGGGCGAAGTGGCAGCACGGACAGCCATCGAAGGGGCGACGGAGTTCGAGCCGTTCTTCGCGCCGGGTCGTGCGTATACGCCGTTGCAGCCGTTGGAGCGGGCGATGAGCAAGTCGCGGGCTTTTGAACTGTCGAATCGGTTCGCGCGCGACTGGATGCACGGCCGGGCGTCCGACGTGGCGGATCAGCAGGAGCAGGTGCGCAAGGGGACGAAGTGGACGCTGACCGGCGCCGCAGTGGCGACGGGGTTGGCGCTGGTGGGCGGTCTGGCGTGGGCGTTGAGCGGGCGTGATGAGAAGCAGCAGGAGGACGCGAGGCCGCTGCAGGTGGAGGGGCGGCGGGTGGATTGCTTGCCGTCACGGAGCGAGAGGAAACGAGAGGCGAGCGAAGAAGACGTGAAGCGATGATTCGCTCGTGGTGTGCGTTATCAAAATGCGTGCCACTGGTGGCTTGTCCACCAGTGCCAGTGCCCCGGACCGCGCGTTGAAGGCACTGGTGGGCAAGCCACCAGTGGCACGGGCCAAATACTTGCTCAGCGGGCGGGCACGGCGTTGTCGGGCAGCAGCGTGAGCAGTTCTTGAGGGTGGTCGATCACGTGGGCAGCATCGTGGGCGACGAGCTCAGCCCGATCGCGGAAGCCCCAGGTGACGCCGACGGCGACCATGCCCGCTGCCGTGGCGGTGAGCATATCAGTCTTGCTGTCGCCGACGAACAGGCACCGGCCGGGCGCGACGCCTGCTGCCTCGGCTGCGGCCAGCGCCGACGTCGGATCGGGCTTCTTCGGCACGCCTTCGCAATGGCCTGTGGTGCATACCCACGTCCAGCGCGTCAGCAGCTTGGCCGCGATCTGATCGGCAGCGGCCTGCGGCTTATTGGTCACGATCGCCATCGGAAAACCTCGCTCGGTGAGGGCGTCGAGCGTGTCGTCCATCCCCTCGTAAAGGGCGGTTTCATCGGCGACGTGCTGAGCGTAGTGCTGCTTGAACAGCGCGAGGCCTTCGTCCGCGAGATGCTGCTGGTCGGCCGGGAGGGCACGGCGCATGAGCACATCGGCACCGTCGCCTACCATCATGCGATAGTCGGGGGTGTGATGCGTCGGCTGAGCGAGATCGCGGAGGGAGGCATTGGCGGCGGAGGCGATGTCGGCGAGGCTGTCGATCAGCGTGCCGTCGAGGTCAAAAAGAATGGCGTGCGGACGCGTCATATGGTAACTTTCCCGGGCGTAAGGGTGGTCGGGGTGGAAAACAAGGTCTATTGTAAGGCGTACGGCGGAGTGGTCCACTCGGTCGAGCATTGCGTCGCTGGGGGCAAAAGCGACTCCTTCTTGAAGAACCACAAGCCTATCATCGGTTTGGCCGGCGGTATCGGCTCCGGCAAGAGCACGGTGGCGCGGGTAATGGCGCAGCTGGGGGGGCTGGTGATCGATGCCGACGCAGCGGCCCGGGAGGCGCTCAAGCGACCGGATGTCCGGGAGCAGATCACCACATGGTGGGGCAGGGGCATGTGCGACGCCGAAGGGTGCGTGGATCGGCAACGCCTGGCCGAACGGGTGTTCACCGACCCCGCGGAGCGCCGACGGCTTGAGGGCCTGCTTCATCCGCTGATTGCGGCGGAGCGGGAGCGGCTGATCGCCGAGGCCGAGGACGATCCGAGCGTGCGGTTTGTGGTGCTTGATGCACCGCTGCTGTTCGAGGTGGGCTTGGATGAGCGATGCGATGAGACGGTTTTCGTCAATGCATCGGAGGGGCGTCGTCTGGAGCGTGTGGTGAAGCACCGCGGCTGGACGGCCGAAGAAATGAAAAGACGTGAGAAAAATCAAATGCCTCTGGACAGAAAGCGGCAACTAGCCGATAATGTAATTGTGAACGATGCCAGTGAGGCGGAATGCGTTGAGCAAGTCCGCCGCCTGCTGGCTCGGATCCTCGGTAACAACCAGCCGAACGCCTGAGCGGAGAACGCCTGCGATCCTGACGGGCCGTCGCAGTTCAGCCGTGCAGGCGACCCACCCGCCAAGTTCAAGTTGGCCGTTCGCAGTGTCACACTCACCCGTATTTGAATGATTTTTTGACGGCGTTCACGCGCCGACCATCTGAAGTTCGATTCCAACCCACATGGGGTTTCTATGCCCCCAGGGAGAGCCAGCCATGGCCAAAACCTCCACGAAAAGTAAGTCCCCGCGCACCACGAAGCCACGCAAGAAGTCTGAGTCGACGCGGGGCGGGGAAAGCAAACGCAAATCACAGCGCACGCCTCAGGCGGCCACCAACGGCCAGCCCGAAGGGACCGCAGCGATGGTCGCTGAAGCACCTGAGTCGACCGCGCCGCGGGCCGACGTGACCGTCGCTGAAGTGACGGACTCGGACCTGGCGCGCTACGACAAAGATTCGCAGAAACGTTACGAGTCGGTGAAGAAAGGCGCGATGCGCGTCGCCGACCTCCAGAAGATGGAGGTTGATGAGCTTCACGAAATCGCGCGGGATGAAGGCGTTGAGAATACCTCCGGCCTGAACAAGCACGAGTTGATCTTCCAGGTCATCAAGGCCCGCATCGCCAAGGCGGGGTTGATGTACGGCGACGGCGTGCTGGAGATTCTGCCCGACGGGTTCGGGTTCCTCCGCTCGCCGCAGTACTCCTACGAGCCCTGCCCGGACGACATCTACGTTTCGCCTTCGCAGATTCGGCGCTTCGGCCTTCGCAACGGACACATTGTGCAGGGCACCATTCGCCCGCCGAAGGAAGCCGAGCGTTACTTCGCGCTGCTGCGGGTGGATGCGATCAACGGGCAGTCGCCCGATCGGCTGAACGACGTGACGCCGTATGAGGACCTGACGCCGCTGCATCCGTGCGAGCGGTACATCCTCGAAACCGAAGGCGACAATATCGAGATGCGTATCGTCGATCTCGTGGCGCCGATCGGTAAAGGTCAGCGTGGTCTGATCGTCGCCCCGCCGCGTACCGGCAAGACGGTCCTGCTCCAGAAAATGGCGAACTCGATCATCACGAATCACCCGGATGCCCGCGTGATTGTGCTGCTGATCGACGAGCGGCCTGAGGAAGTGACCGACTTCCGCCGCAACACGCCTGAGAATGTCGAGGTGGTCGCTTCGACGTTCGATGAGCAGACGGATCGGCACGTGCAGGTCGCGGAGATGGTCATCGAGAAGTCCAAGCGGCTGGTCGAGTACGGCCATGACGTGGTGATCTTCCTCGACTCGATCACCCGCCTCGCTCGTGCGTACAACGCTGAGGTGCCTCACTCAGGCAAGATTCTGACCGGTGGTGTGGATGCGAACGCGCTGCAGCGGCCGAAGAAATTCTTTGGTGCGGCTCGTGCGATCGAGAACGGCGGGTCGCTCACGATCCTTGCCACGGCACTGGTCGACACCGGCTCGAAGATGGACGAAGTGATTTTCGAAGAGTTCAAGGGCACCGGCAACAGCGAGTTGCATCTTGACCGTCGCCTGGTGGAACGGCGTATCTGGCCTGCGATCGATATCGCGGCTTCAGGCACCCGCCGCGAGGAACTGCTGCTGCATCCGAAGGAGCTCGACCTGGTCTATCGCCTTCGCAAGGTGCTGGCGGACATGAACGTGGTCGAAGCGATGCAACTGCTCCGCGGCCGCTTGGACAAGGTGAAGTCGAACGCTGAGTTCCTGATGACGATGAATCTGGATTAAGCGGCTTTCGAATCGCCAGGTCGGTAAGAACACGAGCCGCGACCGTAACAGTCTTTTTCATCTCTTGCGTAAGTCGTTGATTTTCGTCGGTAGCCGAGGCCGAGTCGCGTGGGCGGTCGGCGCGCAAAATCTTGGCGCACAACCGCTCCCTTACGGTCGCGGCTCGTAATCAGCGATGTGAATTATCCTAAGAAACCAGCCTTCATCCGTTTACGCAACAGATGAAAAAGACTGGTAAGGGAGCGGACCGGCGATGGCGACTCGGTCCGAGCGTCGCCAGCGTGTTCAGGGGCCGTATCCACAACCGCTCCTCTACGGTCGCGGCTCGTGTCGAGGCGTGCGGGTCGTTTCTCGCATCTACGTGGCCGGTTCGGTTTCGTGGTGCGTCTTACGATTGCCTTGGATTTTGCTGATGCGATCGGCGGCCTGTTTGACGGCGGCCGGCGTGTCGTGGATGGCGAAGTCGATGGCCGTTTCGTAGCTCTGGCCGGCGCGTAGTTTGGGGATGCGTCTGGCGCTGCGTTCCATCTGACGCGGCAGAGGGTAACCGGTGGCGGGTTCCAATCCGGTGACGTAGCCGTCGGCCTCGGCGGCGGTATTCTTCCAGATCGTGAAACAGGGCAGTTGCGACTTCTGCCAGCTGAGCGTAACGGCGCGGTTCTTCGCGGCGTTGTGCAGCATCACCATCGTCTTGCCACGCCGGTCGGCGTGCAGATCCAACAGATAGCATTGCTCGGCGTAGCCCTTGCGGGGCGCGTCGAAGGTGTCGTAGCTGGCGAGGCCGTCCTCCTCGAGGGCGCGGTCGTTGGCGGCGACGACGTTGGCAACGGGGCCGACGAACTTCGCGTTCTTCTCCAGCAGCGGGCGGCCGTGGTTCAGGTGATAAAGCAGGGCGAATTCTTCGGTCTGTGCGCCGGCGTTATGGATGCTGTCGGTGACGGTGAAGCTGGCCTTGCCGGGCTCGAGCGTGATCTGCGTGCTGAGATCGAGCTTCGGACCGAACAGCTGCCGTTCTTTGACGAGCCCTTGCAGCGTGATGCGATAGGGGGCCGTCTGCTCGACGATCAGCTCAACCTCGGAGGCGGGGATGTTGGCGACCTTGCCATGCAGCGTGAGCGGCCCGGCGGGGGCCTCGGCCTTGGCGTGGTGGCGGGCTTCGTCACCGGGAGGGCCGAACCATTCGAGGCCGCAACGAACGAGGTACTCGTTGAACCCTTCGAGCCAGCCGATGCCGCCACGGTTGTGCGGCTGAATGAACATGGGATGGACGATCTCATCGACGGGCGAATCCCAGCCGAGTCGGGTGTCGGCGGTGGTGACGTCGACGATGTTCATGCCGCGCGTGGCGACGATGCGCATGACGAGCTTGCCGTTGTCGATGGTGATCAGGTCGACGCCTTCGCTTCTGCCCCCGTGGAGGCGGGTCTTGCTGACGCTCCAGGGGATGGGGCAGTTAGGCGTGACCTGCTCGCCGGTGAGGTGGAGCGTTTCGACGTTGACGTTGAGCTTGGCGCTGATGAGAGTTTGTTGGAAAGCGTGTGTCATGGCATGCTCCGGGACGTGGGAAATGGCGATCTTCTAGCGGTCAAACTTCGTCGAGAAGGACCAGGGTGTCGGGCAGTTCGTTCTGGGTGTCGGGCTGTCGTGGGAGGGCGCGGGCGAGGGCTTTGCCGGCGTCGGCGATCGTGTCGCACAGGGCGTGGGTGAGGTCGCCGCTGCGGAGTTTCGCGGTGAGTTCGCTGCAGAGGTCGTCCAGCGTCTGTTGGCCGAGGCGTTCGAGGATGGCGTCGTCGCCGAGTACCGCGGCGCGGCGTTCGAACAGTGAGATGTAAATCAGCAGTCCCGTGCCGCCGCCTGTCTGGTGGACGGTGGCGTCGTAGAAGGCGAGGCGGGCGCGGTGGGTGACTTCCGCAGCCATCTGGGCGGCGGGCGTGAACCACCATCGCAGCTGCCAGCGATAGCCGGCTGCGGTGGTGCCGACGAGGAACCCGCCGACGAGCGCGACGAGCATCCAGAAGAATTTCCAGCCGGGCGTGATCCCGTCCCACGTACCGGTCGCCCGGACGGGCTCAGGGAGGATGGCCCAGATGAGGAACATGAGGATGATGCCGGTCCACAGGCCGACAATATCCTCGGAGCGTTCGTACCTTCCCGACGCGGCGGCCACGACGGGGACGATCTCCGCGGCGGTCTTCGATTCAGCCTCGGCCACGGCCTGATTGATCGCCTGCCGCTGCTGCTCGGTGAACTGATGTGAGGCTCGCATCATCGTCGCACTTCCAGCTGGCTCTGGCCGTGTTGGATCGGTCGTGATCGTGTTTGGCTCAGCATTACCATGATCCGTCGGCCTTTCCGCCTTTGAAAGTTCTGTCCTTGGTTTTGTCGGCGTTGTCGCTGGCGAAACCGCGGCCGCTTCGGCGTGCGGCGGGGCTGAGCACCTGCCATAGGATGTAGCCCATGGCCGCAAGCACCGCGCCCCAGAACAGCCACGCCCAGCCCGTGGAGCCCTGCCGCACGAGCGAGACGATGGAGAAGATCGCCAGCATCAGCAGCCCGCCGATGAGCAGGTAGCTTTCGAGCGATCGGCGGGGGCCGGGCAGACGCTGTCCGCGTGCCATGGCGTCGAGCGCTTCGACGGCTGCGACGATGCCGGCTGACGGATAGCCTTCGCGGAAGAGGGGGACGATCTGCTGATCGAGGATGCGTTGAGCGGTGTCGTTCATCTCACGGTCCCAGCCGAGGCCGAGTTCGATCCAGGCGCGTTGGTCGTCCCGAGAGACGACCAGCAGGATGGCGCGCTGGTTTGTCGCATCGCGGAGCTGCCACTGGTCGAAGAGAAGACGGGCGTAGGTTTCGAGGCGAAGGTTGGCGGGGCCGTGCTCGGCCATGGACGAGAGCGTGACGACAAGGAGGCGGACATCCTGCTCCTGCTGAAGGGCGGTGGCGAGGTTGTGGATGCGCTGCTGATCGTCGGTGCTGATCATGGCGGCAAGGTCGCGGATGAAGGCGTCTTGCGCGGGGGGGGCGATGTCGATTTCCGCTGCGTCTGCTGTGGTGATCGCAAGCGTCAGCATCAGCAGGCTGCACACCAGGGTGGTCCAGCGCATCGTTCGTTCGCCCATAGCTTGGCTACAGTATCGGTGAAGCGTTGCGACGGCAAGGAGGAGACGGCGTGCTTGCTCGCTCATGGGCGCGGCTGATGGTGCGTCAGGATTTCGAAATGGAGCCGGCGGTTTGGGGGGCAGGCTTGTCGACCTTGGCGGAGTCGGCGGGGGGGGCTTCGCCATCGGGTGACGCTTCGGTTGACTCGGCGGCTTTTCGTGCAGCGACTTTTTCTCGAGCCTCGCCGACGAGCGCCTGTACCCTTGCTGAGGCGTCACCAATCTTTAGAACGCGGAGGCCGAAGTTCTCGCCGATTTTGACGGCATCCCCCAAACCGATGACCTTGTTGTTGACCATGAGGTCGAGCGGGCGTTCCGCGGGCTTAGGCAATTCGATAATCGCACCGGGCGACAGCGCCAGCACGTCCTCCAGCGGCATCCGCTTGGCGCCAATGCGGACGATCACCGGCACCCGAAGTTTTAAGATGGATTTGATATCGCGGGCCATGCCTCTCCTATCGGCCAAGGAGGCCCTGCGTATTCACTCGGGCCTTGCTCGCATCCGTGCGGGTCTGGAAGGGGCGGGGGCGGGATCAATCGCTGACGAACTCCAGGTTCATCGCGGATTCGAGGCTGGTTTCGTCGATGGGTTTGTTCAGCTTCCGCACGTGCCCCAGTTCCCGAGGGAGCATTTGGGGACTGGCGTAACCGCTGATGAAAAAGAACGGGGTACGGCGGCGCTGCAAGGTTTCGGCGATCGGCACGCTGGTGCCGCCGATGATGTTGATGTCGAGGATGGCGCCGGCCAGTTCCTCGTCATGCGCCAGCCTGAGCCCTTGTTCGAGCGTGGGGGCGGGGCCGATGACTTCACAGCCCATCTCAGAGAGGACGGACTTGAGCATGTGAGCGACGAGGAAATTATCTTCGACGAGCAGAATTTTCAGACCGGATAAAGCGATGGCGTCATCACCTGCTGCGACCATGGGACACTCCAACTAACAACGAAAAACAACGATACGCCGTGTGCCCACACGTGCGAGTGCCTCTCCGCTGCACGGCACGACGAGTTTGCCCGTTCAGCTTAAGGGAGAGGCAGTTTCATTATACATTCCATGCCTTCATTGGCGAAGTCGAAGTGGACACTGCCTTGAAGTTCGTAGCTGATGAGGCCCTCGATCAGTTGCATGCCGGTCCCCGGGCGGTTGATTTTGCCTGGTGTAGAGCCGTGCTCGCGCCACTCAATTTCGATGCCCTGCTCGCTGTGCTGCCAAGTGATGCGGACCTCGCCGCGGGGCGTGGACAGTCCGCCGTACTTCATGGCGTTGGTGGCCAGTTCGTGTAGCGAGAGGCTGATGGGCAGTGCGGCGCGGGCGGGGAGTTTGGTGACAGGGCCCGCGGTTTTGATCTGTTCGACGCGGCCCTGCAGGTAGGGAGCGAGAACCATTTGAACGATATCGTCGAGGTTGACGCCGTCCCATCTGGTGCGGGCGAGGGCTTCGTGCGTTCGGGACATGGCGTGGAGACGGCCGATGAACGACTGGCGGAAATCGTCGACGCTCTGCTTGCGTGCGAACTGCTGCTGGGCGAGGGCGAGGACGGTGGCGAGCGTGTTTTTGACGCGATGGTCGAGCTCGTCGACGAGGAGTTTCTGCCTGCGTTCGCTTCGCTTGCGGTCGGTGATGTCGATGCAGGAGCCGATGAATCCCGCGAAGATGCCATCGTCGTCGTGCAGCGGCACGGCATGAACGAGAATCCAGCGGTAGACGCCGTCGTGGCGACGGAGTCGATACTCGATGCGAAACTGCTGGCGGCGGGTGAGTGCGGCGGCGTGTTGATCGACCACCATCTGGTAATCTTCGGGATGGATGCCCGAGGCCCAGCCGCTGCCGGCTTCTTGTTCGAGGGATCGGCCACGGAATGCGAGCCAGCCCCAGTTGAAGTACGTGCTTTCGCCGTCGGGCCCACTGAGCCAGATCAATACGGGGGCGGCATCGGCAAGCCTGCGGAAGCGTTGCTCGCTTTCGCGAAGGGCACGCTCGATGCGGACGCGCTTGGTGACGTTGCGGAGGAAGGCCTGCACGGCGGGCTTGCCGTGGTAGGTGCATGGGGAGGAGGTGACTTCGACGTCGACCTGACCGCCGTCGAGCCGGATCATGCGCTCGCGGATGAGCGGCGCCGGTTTGCCGCTGCCGTGCATCGCTCTGATGCGCTGCCTGACTGTCTCGTGGAATGCGGGGTCAACGAACTCAAGCGGGGAGCGGCCGATGGCTTCGGCGGGATCGTTCATGTTCAGCAACTGAGCGTACGCGCGGTTAGCGAGGACGATCTTGTCGTCCTGCACAACCAACAGGGCATCGGGTGCGTTCTCAATGAGGGAGCGGTAGCGGCCTTCGCTTTCCCGCACGGTGCGTTCGATGTGTTTATTTCGGGTGATGTCGGTGGCGGTGCCGATCATCTTCAGCGGTCGGTTGCGGGCGTCGCGCAGCAGGACGGCCTGCTCGAGGAAGGTGGCCTGGGAGGCATCGCTGCGGATGAGGCGGTACTCATGTTGCCACTGCGTCTCGGTGCCGTGCAGAAATATGACCAGCGCCTGCTCGAGGCTGCTGCGGTCGTCGGGATGGGCGTGCCGATGCCATTGCGTCATGGTGGTGCCCATCTGGACGTGGTCGTACCCGAGGCGTTCGCGCACCGGGCCGGTCCAGATGATGCGGTCTTGCCGGATGTCCCACTCCCAGGTGATCTGGTCGATCGCCTGCGTAAGCAGCGAGAAACGGTGATCGCTTTCGGCAAGGGCCTCGGCAATCAGCACGCGCTCCGTGACGTTTTCGTGAACGATCAGCACGAGCGTGCGATCGGCATAGGCGACGCGGCTGCCACGAAATTCGCACCAGTGTCGTTCGCTGGACGTGTGGCAGGCGTAGCGATGTGTGTAGCGAGAACGCTCGCCGGTCAGCAGGGTATGAATCGCTTCGGCGGCTTCGACGATCTCACCTTGCCTGGCGGAGTCGCGGGCCTGGCGTGGATCGGAGGTCCAGCGTTCCGCGAGGTCGGCCAGCCAGTCGGCGTAGCATTCGCCTGGGGCCGCATCGACTGGGATGAGCGGGTTCACGCGGTGGGGCGAGCGCCAGGCTGAGTTGCATGCGAGGATACAGCCGGCTTCATCGAGCAGTGCTGCCGGTGCAGCGAGCGCTTGAAGCACGGCGAACATGCCGTCGTATTCGGCCTCGATGGCTGCGGTTTGGGAGGGGCGATGATCGTCGGCGGCTGCAGACCACAGAACACCTGTCACGCTGATCATTCCGCCCAAAATGATCCACGTTTGATGATCAATCGCGGAGACAGCGCTGAGGTCTATCACATTAAGCGATGATATGACCAAAGCCGGAGAATGTCACGCGCTATCTGGCGGTGACCCATTTGCTATACGCATGATCTGAAGGGGCAGTTACAGCAGCGTCACGGGGTCGACGTCCACCGCCATATGCGTGTCGGAGCGGAGGTGGCCCCAGGCGCGCACCTTTACGAGAACGGCCTGAAGGCGAGCGGCATCCGGAGCCATGACCTCAACCTGCTCGCGAAAGTAATCGCCGATGCGTGCGATGGGGGCGGGCATCGGGCCTATCACCTCAGCGTCCGGCGCGGCCTCCGCGGCGGCGGTGCGCAAGGCCTCGGCGATCTGCTGGCCGGCCTGCTGGGCGCGCTCGTGATTCATGTCACGGCAGACGATGCGCGCCATGCGCGTGATCGGCGGCAGGTGCGCATGCTGACGCATCTCCAGTTCCTGGTGGGCGAACGTGAGATAATCGTGCTTGGCTGCGAGTTCGATGGCGGGATGGTCGGGCGTGAACGTCTGCACGATGACGACGCCGCCGCCGTCACTGCGCCCGCTTCGGCCGGCGACCTGGCACACAAGCTGAAACGCGCGCTCGCTGGCGCGGAAGTCGGGCAGCGAGAGCGCGGTGTCGGCACTGATCACGCCGACGAGCTTCACGTTGGGAAAGTCGAGCCCCTTGGCGATCATCTGCGTGCCGATGAGCAGTTGCAGCTCGCCGCGGCCGAAGGCGGAGAGGGCCCGTTCGTAGTCCTTCGCGGTGCGCATGGCGTCGGAATCCATGCGAACGAACTTGATGTCAGCGAAGCGTTTCTCGATCTCGCGCTCAACACGCTGCGTGCCGAGGCCGAAGACGGTGACGTTTTTCCCGCAGGTGGGGCAGCTGCTCGGCAGAAGGTTTTCGAAGCTGCAGTAGTGGCATCGGACGACGCCGCCGGTGGGCAGATTTTTGTTCAGGTGGTAGACCATCTGGACGTCGCAATGGTTGCAGCTCATGACCCAGCCGCAGCGCTGGTCGGGGCAGGCGATGTAGTTGGCGTAGCCGCGGCGGTTGAGCAGAAGCATGGCCTGTTGCCCGGCGTCGAAGGTGCGGCGCAGCGCCTGTTCGAGGGCACGGCTGAGCAGGCCGCCGCCTGAGCTGACGTTGTCACGAATCTTCCGGTCACGCATCAGGTCGACGATCTGCACACGCGGCAGCGGGATATCACGCACCCGGTTGGGCAGGCTGACGAGGTTGTAGCTGCGGCGCACTTTGGCGTTGTAGAAGCTTTCAAGCGACGGCGTGGCCGAGCCTAGCACGACGGTGGCCTGGCGCATCTGGGCGCGTTTGATGGCGACATCGCGGGCGTGGTAGCGCGGGGCCTGGTCCTGCTTATAGGAGTTGTCGTGTTCCTCGTCGACGATGATGATGCCCAGGTCTTCCATCGGGGCGAACACAGCCGAACGTGCCCCGACGACCACCTGCGCCCAGCCCGATTCAATGAGCGCCCACTGCTCATGGCGCTGAGCGGCAGTGAGGCCCGAATGCAAAACGGCGACGTTCTTGAACCGGCCGATGAAACGGCCGACGGTCTGAGGCGTGAGGGCAATCTCGGGCACAAGCACAATCGCCCGCTTGCCTGCTTCGACGAACGGTTCGATGGCGCGAATGTAGACTTCGGTTTTGCCGCTGCCGGTGACGCCGTGGAGCAGATGGACGGCAAACTGGCCCGCGGTTTCGGTGATGGCGGCCACGGCACGCTTTTGCTCGTCATTGAGCTGAATCGGGCTCACGGGCTGACGTGCATGTTCGGCCCAGATGGCCTGCACTTCCCGCTTGACGACTTCGCTGAGTAGGCCCTTCGCGACGAGCTGTTTGACGGGGGAAACGCTCTTCGCGCCAGCGGCATCGGCGAGAGCTTTGGGCAGGATCGGCAGCCGTTTCGCCTCGGCCAGCTTGATCGCCTCGCGGAGAACGTCCGCCTGCCGCTGGCGCAGCCGATGCGTTTCGATCACGGATTCCACCGCACTCGGCGCGATCGGATCGTGCAGCTGCACGTACGTCCGGTTCACCAGCCCCGTCCCCTTCTTCACCGCAGCGGGCAGCACGGAACCCAGCACGATGCCCAACGGCGTGCAGTAATACCGGCTGATCCACTTGGCGAGATCGACCAGATCGTCAGCAAGATTCACCGTCGCGGCATCGCGGGCGGCGATGGGTTTGAGTTTGCCGGGGTCCAGCTCGCAGGTGTCGCTGATGCTCAGGACGTACCCGCCGACCGGCCGATTCCTGCGACCCAGCGGCACCATCACGCGATCGCCCACTCGCAACGCCATCTTCGCGGGGACCAGATACGTCAGGCCGTCGGGCTTCTCCAGCCCCTGCTCGAGCGCCACCTGGGCGTACCGCCTCGGCCCGGCCTCCGGCTCGTCGGGGGGGCGGTGTTGCGGGGGCAAAGGCTCGCCGAACAGGTCACGCATCCGCAGAGTATCCGCCAACGGACCCGGCGATTCAAACCGGCGGATACGCGACGGAGCCTGTTGTCAGACATCCGGCCCTTCGTTATTGCGTTCGGCGGCCTGGTCACCCATGCGGGTTAACAGCGACGGCGCCCAGCCTGACCTGCTCTCGAAGCCGGTGTGGCTGGTCGTCTCACGCTCAGCGGTCGGGCTCGGCAACATGCGGTTAACGCGGGCAGCGATCCAGGCCACAAGCGACGGGGCTGTTTCGTTGGCGACGGCGAGGAGACGCGCCTGTGGGGTGATGTATAGGGCCGGGGCACGGCGGCGCGCAGCTTCGATGATCTGCTTCGCCGCCCGATCAACGCCGATCGCCACGCCAGGCAGAGCGTCGCCGATGGCGAACCACGCGTGTTCTTTGCGATGCTTACCCTTGAACAGGGCGTGGCCTGGCGAGCCGGTCCGCATGAGTCCGGGGATCACGGTGGTGACGTGGATGTTGTAGCGTTTGAGTTCTGCCCGGGTACCATCGGACAAGCCGACTTCCGCGAACTTGCCGACGGTGTAGGGTAGCAGGTGCGGGATGGCGACCTTGCCGCCGATGGAGCAGATGTTGACGATGCGAGCTTCGGGGCGTCGCTGTAGATGAGGCAGGGCACGTGTGATCACCCGAAGCGGCGCCCATGCGTAAAGCTCGATCGCCTGGGCGTAATCCTTCTCGGTCATGTGTTCCATGGGCCCGACCTGAATGACGCCTGCGTTGTTGATGACCATGTCGAGGCCGCCGAGATCGTCGGCGATGCGGTCAACGGCCCGGCGAAGCTGATCGGCATCACGCAGGTCGCAAGGAACGGTCGCCACATGAGCCCCGGCCTCGCGGAGCTCCTCAGCTGCACGTTCGAGTTCGTCAGCATCGCGCGCCAACAGGCCGAGCCGTGCCCCTTCGCGCGCCAGACGCCTGGCGAGAACCAGGCCGAGCCCGCGCGAGCCGCCTGTGATCAGCACGCCTCTTTCGCGGAAGGTGTACCGCCGTTGGCCCTGATCGGCGAACCAGCGCCATCCCACGAACGCCCCGGCTGCGAGGGCCGTCGCTGCCGCGACGCCCAGCGACCATCGATAAGTTCTGCCCGCCATGCTGTCCCCCAATCTGTTTGCGCACTGTAGCGACGCCTCAGCGGGCACCGGCCCCGGAGCTTCCCGATTCGCCAGCGGGAAAAAACTTTTGGAATGGGTGTCGAGGTTCTATGCTCGGGCGGGAACTAAAAGGTAGGCGGCCGCTGTAAGCCGGTGGGGGCAGGAGAGTGCATGGCGATCGATCATGATACCATCGTCCGACTTTTAATTCGCGACCGCGCGAAGCTGCTGGGGTATATCACCGCGATTGTGCGTGAAGATCATGCTGCCGATGATGTGTACCAGGAGGTTTGCATTTTGGCGATACGTAAGCGTGACAGCATCGAAAGCGAATCGCACCTGCTCGGCTGGGCCAGGCAGGCGGCGCGATTCACCGCTTTGAAGGTGCTGCGTGCGCGCGGTCGTCGGCCGGTGCTGCTGGATGGTGATGTGCTCGACCTCATCGAGGATGACTGGGCGGAGCTCGACGGCGTCGCGGCGCTGGAGATGCGTGACACGCTGGCGCACTGCATGGCGAAGCTTTCCCCGCGTGAACGACGACTGCTCGCGATGCGTTACCAGGACGGGCTCAGCGGCCACACGATGGCGACGACGCTCAATCAGAAGACCAATTCGATCTACACCGCGATGGGTCGCATCCACCGCAGGTTGGGTGCATGCATGCGGGCACAGATGTTCGACCAGTCGCAAACTCGTGCGTCAGGCAGTCCGGTAGGGGGTGAGCGATGAGCGACAAGCTACCCACGACCGATCAGCGTGAACACGACCGGCTTCTTGGGGCATTCCTCGACGGCGACATCACCGATGCTGATTTTGCAAAGCTGAACGAGGCCCTACGGCAGAACGCGGCATTGCGTGCGGCGCTCGTCAACAGCAGCATTCAGGCCGTCATGATGCGTGAGCAGGCGGGGACCGAAGCCGAGGCAGCACACCTGCCGACGACCCGGGCGGCGCACGCGCGGTGGAGGGGCTGGGCATGGGCGGCCGCGATCGTACTGCTCCTGATTCCGGGCGCGTTGGTGGTGAACCTGATGATGCAGCGGGAGGATGGGCCCAACCGGCAGCAGGCGACGGCGCAGGCCGAAGCCGGTCGGCTGGTGAGTTCGCGCGAAGCCCAGTGGGACGGGGCGATGGCGGAGGACGACGGGCGCATCGTGATGCATCAACCGTTGAGGCTGCGAAGCGGGTCGGCGGTGCTGGAGACGATCCACGGCGTGCAGCTGCTGCTGAGCGGAAAAGCGGAGATGGTCATGACCGATGCCGCGCTGGCGGAGCTTCAGCAGGGCCAGCTCGCGGTCGATGTTCCCAAGCGCTCAGGCGATGAAGCCGACGGCGGGGGCTACACTGTCGTAACGCCCAACGCACGGGTGGTAAGTCTGTCCACGGCGTTCGGCGTGGAGGTGACGGACGACGGTGAGACGCAGGTTCACGTTTTTGAGGGGAAAGTTCATGTGGTGGACCTTGATGCTGATGCTGCTCCGCGTCCTGTCGGGAAGACGGTGGCGCACGGTGAGGCTGTTCGTGTTGGTCGCGGTGGCGTTGTGGCAGTGGCGCACGAGCCGAGCCGCTTCACGCCAGCCGAGCCGAGCAAACGCCTGAATGTTGGTGCCGATTACGTCGCGGCAGTCCTCGACAAAGAGCCGCTCGCCTACTGGCGCTTCGAGACGACGGCTCGCGGCCTCATCCGTAATGAAGCCAGCGATCGGCACCATGCCTGGCCGGTGGGCGGGCTCACGTCTGACGGTCCCGCAGGGTCGCGCGTCGGGCGGTTCAACGCGCCGGTCGGCGAGCGTTATCTGTTCGTTGACGAACGCCTGACCGGGCTCGTCGGCAGCGATTACACCATTGAACTGTGGGTCAAGCCCGAGCAGCGCCAGCATGCGACACTGATCAATCTCAGCGGCAACGCCGAGGCGTTCGATGCCGAGGCTCTCGAGCATGCCGTCGTCATCGAGCTATGGCCCGACGACCGCGGCGTTCGGTTCCTCCACCGTTCACCGGCGGGGCACAGCGGGGGCACCGATGTTTTTTCGAATGAGCCTTACCCGCTCAATGTGTGGCAGCACGTTGTTGCGACGAAGGCCGGAGGCCGAATGATGGTTTACCTCAACGGCGAATTGGCGGCGGAGGGGCGTGACGAAACGACCATGCCGGTTGATCCGTTCGTTTCGATCGGTCGGCTGACGCTGCCGCGCGAGCAGGATCAGTCGAGGCGAAATATCGTCGGCAGCATGAGCGACGTGGCCGTTTACGATCGGGCCCTTTCGGCAAGCGAGATCCAGCAGCATTATCAACTGATTCACCGAGCACAGCAGACGGAAGGCGACCAATGATGCCGCACCGACCGACGCGCCACCTGATGACGTTCACCGCCGCTTTCGCCGCGGCCGTCCTGATGCTGGCAATGGCCGGCGACCCGGCCTCTGCCGCGGTGGACTTCCAACGCGACATCGAGCCGATTCTCGCGGAGAACTGTTACGACTGTCACGGCGACCGCCGGCAGCGGGGCGGGCTTCGGCTCGATTATCGCAACCTCGCGCTGCTCGGCGGCGACAGCGGCGCTGCAGTGGAAGCAGGCAACCCAGACCACAGTCGACTCATCACCCGCGTCGTCGGCGGCGATGACGAAGCCGAGCGGATGCCGCCGGATGGGCCGTATCTCGATGAGGAAGAAGTCGAACTGCTGCGTGCGTGGATCGACGAGGGTGCCGCCTATCCCGAAGCGCGTATGCAGAGCCCCCGCCGGCAGAGCGAGCATTGGTCGTTCCAGCCGATTGCCGATCCAGAGTTGCCCCAGGTGGACCACGCGGACTGGGTGAAGAATTCCGTCGATCGCTTCGTGCTGGCGAAGCTCGAGGAGGCGGGCGTGAGGCCTTCGGAGGAGGCAGATCGTTATACGTTGATTCGTCGGCTGAGTCTGGATCTGACTGGCCTGCCGCCGACGGTGGAGGAGGTCGAAGCGTTCGTGAACGACCGTTCGGAGAACGCTTACGAAAGGGTGGTCGATCGCCTGCTCGCGTCGCCGCACTACGGCGAGCGGTGGGGGCGGCACTGGCTTGATGAAGCCCGTTATGCCGACTCGGACGGGTACTCGATCGACGGCCCGCGTCAGATCTGGCTGTACCGGGACTGGGTGATCAACGCGATCAATGCCGACATGCCGTTCGATCAGTTCACGGTTGAACAGCTGGCCGGCGACCTGCTTGAAAATCCGACGCCGGATCAGCTCGTGGCCACGGGGTTCCATCGCAACACGCTGGTGAATCAGGAAGGTGGTTCAGATGCGGAACAGTTCCGCGTGGAGTCGGTCGTCGACCGCGCCAATACGACCGGAGCGGTCTGGCTGGGGCTGACGATGGCGTGCGCGGAGTGTCATACGCACAAGTTCGACCCGATCACGCAGCGGGAATACTTTCAGCTGTACGCGTTCTTCAACGGCGGGGCGGACAAGAATTCGCATCAGCCGACGATGAAGGCGCCGACGGCGGCGCAGCAGCGTGAGCTGGCGTCGATCAAGGCAGAGAGGGAGCAGCTGCAAGCGGCGCTGACGGCATACGATGCCGAGGTCGGCAACCGGCAGGCGGATTGGGAAGCGACGCTTAATGGTGCGACCCGCTGGCAGGACGTGGCGGTGGTGGCGATCGATTCCGAGGCCGGCGCGAGTTTTGAAACACTGGACGACGGCACGCTGCTGGCCTCAGGTAACAACGGCGACAGCGATGTGTACACCCTCACGCTCCGCGGCCCGGTCGAGCAGATCACCGCCATCCGGCTGGAAACGCTGACGCATGAGAGCCTGCCTCGCAACGGCCCGGGTCGTGCGGGCAACGGCAACTTCGTGCTCAACGGCTTCGAGGTGAACGACTCCAGGGGCGAGGCGGTCAATCTGGTCGGCGCTGAAGCGGACCATTCGCAGCCGGACTATCACATCAGTGCAGCGATCGACGGGAGCATCGACACGGGCTGGGCGATCAATGTGCCGGGCGGGAACATGAACGTGGATCGCACGGCCGTGTTCCGTCTCGCGGAGCCGATCCAGATAGGCGAGGACACCTGGCAGGTGGTCATGCGGTTCGGCCCTCAGCCTGCGGGCTACCAGATTGGACGTTTTCGTCTTCAGGCGACCGATGCGGCGACACCGCTCGGCCCGGAGACGCAACAGGCCGCGGAGATTGCCGCCATCGACCCCGACGATCGCACCGAAGCGCAGCGGCAGATGATGGCGCGGGCGTTCGCTTCCTCCGACTCACGCCGGGCCGAGTTGACGCAGGATATTGAGCGGCTCGACGCGCAGCGGGATCAGATCCGCAACGCGGTGCCGAGCACGCTGGTGATGCGGGAGCTTGATGAGCCTCGGCCGTCGCATGTGCATGTGCGTGGCGATTTCCTGCGGAAGGGCGAGGCTGTAGAGCCAGGCACGCCCGAGGTTCTTCCGCCGCTCGAGGTGGAGGACGACCGCCGGGCGACGCGGCTGGATCTGGCGAAGTGGCTGGTCGATCGTGAGAATCCGCTCACCGCTCGCGTCCGGGTGAACCGAATCTGGATGCACTATTTCGGCAAAGGTCTGGTCGAAACGGAGAACGACTTCGGGCTGCAGGGCACGCCTCCGACGCACCCGGAACTGCTTAATTGGTTGGCAATTTTCTTCATGGACAACGACTGGTCGATGAAGGCACTCCATCGCAAGATTGTGACTTCTGCCACCTACCGCCAAAGCTCGACCGCCCGTCCGGAGCTAGCCGAGATCGACCCGCTGAACAAGCTGTTGGGGAGGCAGGAGCGCGTGCGCGTTGAAGCGGAGATCGTTCGGGATCAGGCGCTGGTGGCGAGTGGAATGCTTACGACGCAAATCGGTGGGCCGAGCGTTCATCCGCCGCAGGCGGACGGCGTGTACGCGTTCACGCAGAATCGGCGTCAGTGGCCGGAGAGCAAGGGGGACGATCGCTATCGGCGGACGATGTACACCTTCTTCTACCGCAGTGCACCGTACCCGCTGCTGAGTACGTTCGATGCGCCGAACTTCAATACGACGTGCACGGCCCGGGCGCGATCGAACACGCCGCTTCAGTCGCTCACGGTCGCCAATTCGCAGGCGATATACGAACTGGCGCAGGCGATGGGCGGTCGGGTGCTGCGAGAACACGATGAGCAGGCGACCGATCGTGAGCGCATCACAAGTGCGTTCCGGTGGGCCGTCGCCCGCCCTCCGACAGGGGAGGAACTGGCGAGGCTGCATTCTTTCGTCCGCCATCAACGTGATGCGTTCGAGGCCGACCCGGAAGCCGCGAAGGAAGTCGCCGAAGCGGGGCCCGCGGCGGAACTGAACGTGGCGCCGGCGGAATTGGCAGCATGGACAGCGCTCTCACGCGTCCTGATCAACCTCGACGAATTCATCACCCGACCCTGACGCACCGTTCCACAGCAATCGCATTCTGCCACGCATCAGCCGAAAGGCCAGCCATGAAGCCACGGATCGACCAGGCAACCGAACGTGAAGTCCGCGAACTTCAGTACATGACCCGGCGGCATTTCTTCCAGCGCTGCCAGTTGGGCATCGGGTCGATGGCGCTGGGCTCGCTGATGCAACGCGAGGGCATGGCTGCGTCACGGAATCCGCTTGAGCCGAAGGTGGCGCATTACCCGGCCAAGGTGAAGAACGTCATCTTCCTGTTCCAGGCCGGCGGGCCGAGTCAGCTGGACCTGTTCGAGCACAAGCCGTTGCTTCAGAGCCTGCACGGCAAGCCGACGCCTGACAGCTTCATGGAGGGCAAGCGGTTCGCCTTCCTCAAGGGGGATGAGAAACTGCTGGGCAGTTCGCGGAAGTTCGGACGCTACGGCCAGAGCGGTGCGGTGCTCAGCGATCTGCTGCCGTACCATCGCAAGATTGCCGACGATGTCTGCTTCGTCAAAGGGCTCAGCACGGATGTGTTCAATCACGGCCCCGCGAAGCTGTTCATGAACAGCGGTCAGCCGCAGCCGGGCTTTCCGAGCATGGGCAGCTGGGTGACGTACGGCCTCGGCAGCGAGGCGTCGAACCTGCCGGGCTTCGTGGTGTTGCAGTCGGGGCCGCGCGGCCCGCGTGCCGGCTCAGCGCTTTGGGCGAGCGGCTTTCTGCCCACAACGCACCAGGGCGTGCCCTTCCGGTCGGGGGCCGAGCCGATCCTTAACCTCGCGAACCCCGCGGGCTTTAGTCATCAGCGCCAGGCCGATTTCGTGAGCGCCGTTTCCGACCTGAATCGCAGTCGATCACAGACGGTTCAGGATCCGGAGATTCAGACGCGCATCGCAGCTTACGAGATGGCGTACCGGATGCAGACGAGCGCGCCGGAGTTGATGGATCTCTCCAGCGAATCCAAAGCGACGTTCGATCTGTACGGCGTGGAGCCCGGGAGGCCCTCGTTCGCGACGAACTGCCTGCTCGCGCGTCGCATGGTGGAGCGCGGCGTGCGGTTCGTTCAGCTTTATCACACGAACTGGGACCACCACGGCGGGCCGGGGGAAACGCTTGAGAAGGATCTGCCGCCGACTGCCAAGGCCGTCGATCAGGGGTCAGCGGCACTCATCCTCGATCTCAAACAGCGTGGCCTGCTCGATGAAACGCTGGTCGTGTGGGGCGGTGAGTTCGGCCGAACGCCGATGGGCGAGGTGCGGCAGAATACCGGCCGCGATCACCATATCGATTCGTTCACGATGTGGCTGGCGGGCGGGGGCGTGAAGTCAGGCGTCACGGTCGGCGAGACCGACGAGCTCGGGCTGACCGTCGTCGACAAAAAGTATCACGTCCACGATCTGCAAGCGACGATCCTGCACCTGCTGGGGCTGGACCATAAGCAATTGACGTTCCGCTTCCAAGGCCGCGATTTCCGGCTGACCGACGTTCACGGGCAGCTGATGCCGGAGATTCTCGCTTGATGCGTCAGTCGGCCCGCTGGCGGCTGAAGAGCTGGTTCTGGATGGGGATGACGACGTTCAGGACCTGCCTCAGGACCTCGGCGGGCGAAACGAGGGCATCGATCTCCTCGATCATCTCGTCATCGTAGAACTCGAGCACCGGGGCGGTTTCGGCCTGGTAGACCTCCCAGCGGTGGCGGATGACCGACTCCTGCGCGTCGTCGATGCGATTTTCCTTGAGCGCGCGTCGGCGAAGGCGATCGATCATCAATTCCTCATCATGGCAGACGAGGTGGAGGACCTTGAGAACTTCGATCTCGCTGGCGAGCATCTCAGCCTGCTCGGCGTTGCGGGGGATGCCGTCGAGCACGAGCAGGTCGGATTCGGGCTTGTAAGCGCCGGTGAACTGAATGCCTCGGATGTGGGCGTGCCACATTTTGACGGTGATATCGTCGGGCACGAGCTTGCCGCGTGAGGAGTATTCGAGGAAGACGCGGCCGAGTTCGGAGTTCGGATTCAGCCTGCGAAAGACGTCGCCACAGGCGCTGTGGCAGAAGCCGGGGATGGAGCCGAGCACACGGCCCTGCGTTCCCTTGCCGGCCCCGGGAGGCCCCAGTAATAGAACAGTTTGATGACGCACTTTGGAAGCGGACTCCTGAATGGCTCGAGCAAGGAATGTTAGCAGCGTAATAAGATCAGCACAAACGGCGACGTGATCAGTTCGGGGCGAAGCGATCGAGATCGTCCAGCGGGTTGTCAGGTTCGCTATAAGTGTCGTTGCCGCGTGGAAGAACGATCAGGACACGCTCATTGCTGCGGGGAAGCGGGAAGTTGCTGTGGGCGGCTTCGTGGCCGTCTTTGCGGACAAGCAGGCCGGCGTTGTATTCCAGGGTGCCGGCTCCGAACTCGTCGACGGGTATGCTGAACGTGCCGTCGGGCCGGGTGGTCTGGCCGGGGAGGATCTTTCGGCCGAGGCTTTCGGGATCCAGCGTCAGCCGAACCGAAGCGCCGGGAACACCGGACCCTTCAAGGCGGGCATCGTCACGATCGACGACCACGATCTCGGGGTTCGAGCCATGAATAACACGGCCCTGAAACGCATACGACCCGCAGCCGGTCAGCAGCACCGAGGCCACGAGCAGACTCGCAATCCAAACACCGGAACGGATGCGGGAAAAGGTGGGGGGGGTGGTCATGGTTTGTGAAGCTCCTCGGCTTTGGGAAGGTCTTTGAGGTTCGCGAGGCCGAAGATTTCGAGGAACGTCTTGGTCGTGCCGTAGAGCATGGGGCGTCCGATTTCTTCTGCTCTGCCGGTGATTTTGACGAGGTGTCGTTCCATGAGCGAGCGGATCACTTCGCCGCAGGCCACGCCTCGGATCGCCTCGATGTCGGCCCGCATGATCGGCTGTTTGTAGGCGATGATTGCGAGCGTTTCCAATGCCGAAGGAGAAAGTCGATTATCCGCCCTGCCGCGGTGGAGGGCAGCGACGTACTCGCCGAACTCGGGCACCGTGAGAATCTGGTACCCGCCTGCAACGGGCTCAATGCGGAAACTACGTTTGTGCTGCACGTAAAAAGCGTTAAGCCGATCGATCGCCTCGTTCACGGGCTTGGAGCCGCCGGCCTGACAGGCTTCGGAGATTTTCGCAGCGGGGATGGCGCGCTCCGTGGCCATCAGCACCGCTTCGACGCGGCCATCAAGCACAGCAGGCTCGAGGGGCGCGGTGAGTGTGGCCGTGGTGGTGGCCTCACCTTCACGCGACGCATCGGCATCGGCGTCAGGTGTTTCATCCGGCGGCGGAGGGGGGGGAGTATCGGTCATGGCCGCCATTGTAGCAGCCTGAACGCCATGTGTGATGCGCGATGGATGAGGTATGAGGTGAGGGGAAATGCCTTGCGAACCTCGCAGTTTGTACATCTCCAGTAGACTGTGAGCTATGGCAGAGCACGTGGCAATCGTGGATCGGCGGTACGTGAAGGCGATACTCAGCGGCGACAAACGTGTCGAGTGTCGCCTGACGCAGACGGCTCGCCCGCCGTTCGGCTGCATCACGCCGGGCGATCGGCTTTACCTCAAGCAGTCGTCGGGACCGTTTTTCGCTGAGGCGACGGCGGGGGCCGTTTATATGGCTGATAAACTGACACCCGCCGCGATCGATGCGATCCGTGATCAGCACGACGAGGCCATCCAGGGCGAGGCCACCTTCTGGGAGCAGCGTCGGAAGAAGGCCCGGCATGTCACGCTGATCTGGCTACGCAATGTCCAGCCGATCGATGAGGGGCCCACTTATCGCAAGCGGCATATGGTGGCGTGGTACGTGCTTGAGGACGACAAACCGTAAGCTCGCGACTATTTGCCCGGCTACTGGCTCGGGCCAGTGGTGGGGGGGGTGGGGATCGTTTACGATTAGGTGCTTATGAATAAGAAGCGACTGGCATTTTCGACCAATGCGTTCAAGCAGAACACGCTTGAAGAGGCGATCCGCACCATCGCGGACATCGGGTACGGCGGCGTCGAGATCATGGCCGACAAGCCGCACATGCAGCCGAACATTTATAGCAATGAACAGGCGCGCGATATCCGCAAACTCGTCGGCGACCTCGGGCTCAGCGTTTCCAACGTGAACGCGTTCACCGGCTTCTGCTTCCCCGATATCGGCGATACCTACCACCCCACGTGGCTTGAGCAGGATCCGAAGCTTCGCCAGTGGCGCATCGATCACACGCTTCGCACGATCGAACTCGCAGCTGAGGTCGGCGCCACGCACGTTTCGCTGCAGCCGGCGGGCCCTTATATGGGGCGCGAAATCACGGCGCTCTACGATCAGTATGCCGAGGGGCTGAACCGCTGCATCGGTCACGCGAAAAGCTGTGGCGTTGTGCTTGGCGTGGAGCCCGAACCGGGGCTGCTGATTGAGCGGTCCGACCAGTTCGATCGGCTCAAGGACAACTACTTCGCCGACGAAGAAACGGTACAGATGAACTGCGATCTCGGGCATCTGTACTGTGTGCGCGAGGATCCCGCCGCCGTGCTTCGCAGTCACATGAAGCACATTCGCCACGTGCACTTGGAAGACATCACGGCGGAGCGGGTCCATCAGCATCTTGTGCCGGGCATGGGAGCGATGGATTTTCCGAAGATCTTCAGCACGCTGGACGATCTGCACTACGACGGCTGGGTGACCGTCGAGTTGTATCCGTACACTTCGTCGGCCGGCGACGTGGCCCAGCGGGCGTACGATCACCTCCTGCCCATGCTCGAATCATGAACAGTGAACAGTTGAATGCGTTGCCGCCTGCTGAACTGTTCGCGGAGCTGGTGCGGGGCGAGGATTTGCATGCGTTGCTCGCCGTGGCTCGCGCGGAGGATATGGGCGCGGCGGGGGATGTGACGTCCGAATTGTGCGTGCCCGCCGATCTTTCGGGGCAGGCGGTGGTGCGATCGCGGGCGGCTGGAAGGCTGGCCGGGGCGGCCCTGCTTCAGCCGATCGCTCAGGTTTACGACGCAGCCCTTCAGGTCGAAATCCTGCAGCAGGACGGCGAAACGCTCGAAGCCGGCACGGAGATCGCACGCATCGCGGGACCCTTGCGTTCGATCCTTTCGGCCGAACGGGTGATGCTGAACTTCCTGACGCACCTCTCGGGCATCGCCAGTCTCACCGCTCGCTTCGTTCACGCCGTGGCCGACACGAAAGCCCGCATCTATGACACGCGGAAAACGGTGCCGGGGCTGAGGCATCTGGCCAAATACGCCGTGCGCTGCGGCGGCGGGTTCTGTCATCGCATCGGCCTGTATGACGCGGTGCTCATTAAGGACAATCATCTCACCGCCTTCGCTGGCCAACCGCTCGATGCGGCTTTGCGGCAGGCATTGGCGGGGGTGTCGCAGCTTTCGCCCCAGCCGAGCTTCGTGGAGGTAGAGGTCGACACGCTCGATCAGCTTGAGCAGGTGCTCCGCGTCGCCGGGCTTCACATCGTTCTGCTGGATAACATGGACGTGCTTGAGCTGCGCCAGGCTGTGGCGATGCGCGACCAGATCGCCCCGACTGTGCAGCTCGAAGCCAGCGGCGGCGTCATGCTCGGCACGCTTCACACGCTCGCAAGCACCGGCGTCGATCGCATCGCCGTCGGCGCGCTCACCCATTCCGCCCCGGCACTGGACATCGGCCTGGACATCCCTTCACCGCACTGACCCCCTCCATAGATTGCCCCCATGCTCAAAGCTCCCCAATCGTTCCTCGACGACTGCAAAACCGTCGGCCTCTCGCTCAACGATGAAGCCATCCAGATGCTCGGCCGCTACCTGCATCTGCTGCTGGAGACGAACAAGAAGTTCAACCTCACCGCCATCAAAGAGCCGGAACAGGCGTGGCGAAGGCACATCCTTGAAAGCCTTGCCCTGCTGCCGTTTCTCGAAGGCGCGACCACGGTGATCGACGTGGGCAGCGGCGGGGGCCTGCCCGGGCTGCCGCTTGCCATCGCGAGCCCTGAAAGGCGGTTCACGCTGCTGGACGCAACAGGCAAGAAGGCGC
The DNA here is from genome assembly GCA_040905565.1 of Phycisphaeraceae bacterium. Classification (GTDB taxonomy): domain Bacteria; phylum Planctomycetota; class Phycisphaerae; order Phycisphaerales; family Zrk34; genus JBBDRF01. The sequence continues at coordinate 26,315 of JBBDRF010000088.1, forward strand.
GCTTCCTTGAGACCGCCGTCGCAGAACTGGGGCTGACGAATGTCACGGTGCTGAACGAACGTGCGGAGACAGCCGGGCAGTCGCCGCAGCACCGTCAGCGTTACGACGTCGCGGTCAGCCGGGCGGTCGGGCCGATGAATGTGCTGCTTGAGTTGACGCTGCCGCTGGTGCAGGTGGAGGGGCGGTTCATCGCATTGAAGGGGGCGAAGGCCGAAGCGGAGCTTCGCGATGCCGGCGATGCGCTGGTCGTGCTGGGCGGCGGCGAGGTCGAGGCCTACGAAGCGCTGCCGAATCTTGAGGATGAGGCGGTCGTCGTTGTGGTCTACAAACTCGCCACGACGCCCCCCGAGTATCCCCGCCGACCGGGTCAGCCGAAGCAGGAACCGCTGTGAATTGGATCACCAACGCCGAACGAGCATGACGCTCGACGGTGAGATGAGCCATCAGACGGATGATGATGTCATCGGGCTCGTCAGCGTCAAGACCTATCGTCGCTGGGTTCGCGAGCAAAGGGCGGGTCGCGAAGCGAAGCGCGTAGGCCGGCCCGGGGAACTCCCGGCACCGGAGTCGCGGCAACGCGTGAAAATGTCAAGCAAACCGGACGGTGTGGGTGCGGGGAGAAACAGGGGGAAAGATTGCATAACATAAGACCCACCCTATGCATTATGCCTTCCGGAGTTCTTCCGCATGCGCGTCTTTACCAACCCGGTCGGCTCCGGCTCACTCTGGTTTGATAACCTGGCCACTGCCGACAACATCCCCGTTGCTTACGACCCACAAGCGCGGGCCTTCCTGCCCATGCCGCCGTTCTGCGTGAACCGGGAAGTCATCGGCTGCAACTGGATCGCACCGGAGCAAGGGGCGTTCTGCAAGTCCTGCGCGATGACGGCATTGGCTCCCGATCCCTCGATCCCCAATGCCATTCCCAACTGGGCGCGGACCGAGGCCGCCAAGCGTTGGGCGCTCGACAATCTCGGCCGCTGGCACTGGTTTCGGCCGGAGGATCCGGGCACGCGCCCTGTTTTCCACATGCTCGCCGAAGGCCCGAGCCCCGTGCACATGGGGCATGTCGAGGGCGTGGTAACGATAAGCGTGGCCGAGGCGGACCCGGTTCTGCGCACGACCCGCCGCGAGGCGCTGGAGGAACCCTACCGCACCATGATCGGCCATATGCGCCACGAGATCGCGCACATGCTCTGGTGGCGGCTCAGCCTACGCAACGATTTTCTCGACGCCTTTCGCGGCATGTTCGGCGATGAACGCACGGACTATCCTGCCGCGCTCCAGCGTCACTACCGTGAGGGCCCGCCGCCCGATTGGAAGGAGCGGTTCCTGACGACCTATGCCTCGACGCATCCGCATGAGGACTGGGCCGAGACCGCCGCGCATCTGCTCCACCTGACCGACATTGCCGACAGTTTCGTCGCCGCCGGACTCTCCTCGCCGGAACTGCCGAGCCCCGGCTGGGACCCGTACTCGGAAGCGGATGCCGAGCGGCTGATCAATGTCGCGGCCTCCCTCACTGTGGGCGTCAATCACGTCAACCGCTCCATGGGTCTGGAAGATCTCTACCCCTTCGTGCTGTCGGCCACCGCGCGCCGTAAGCTAATTTTCGTGCACGACTGGCTACGCCGAGGCGCGCAGGGGCGTTGAGAGGGGGGACAGCCGGACGCGTGCAATGACGGCGGCGGATCAAGGCGTATCGGCGGCCATCAGATCGATCATCGCCTCGCCCATGGATTGGCCGATGAGGTAGAACGTCTCCCAGTTCCGAAGCCAGTGAAAGCCCTGATTTGAAGGCGATTGGGCTTCGGGGCGCTGGAAGTCGCGCGTTTCGACGCCGGCGACGTTGCCCGCGAATTCGGGATACGCTTCGGGGTCAGCGATGGCGAGCTGGGCCTCCATCAGCTTTTCGACCCGTTCCTTGTAGCGGGCTTCGGGGGGAATGTCCCAACCGCCCATGCCGGTGTTGGCGATCACGAAAGGCAACGCCTTGATACCCAAATCGCTCCGGATGTCTTTGACGAATTGGGCGATGTTCTTTTCGTACGCGTTGACTGCTTGCGGGCTGATGCGGTCGTTCCATCCCTGATGCCAGCCTAAACCGACGATCTCGTATCCGTTACCTGAATAGTGGGGGTAATACTGTTCGAGGTTGCCGGTGATCTGCTTAACATGCCGAATGATTTCGGCGTAGTGGAAGCCCATGTCACCGTCCTGCTCGGGCTCGGGATAGTCAGCCGACCCGGGCGACAGGAAGTTGTGAGCCAGCGAGCGGCCGCCCCACGCCGACTTGATGATCAGGACCGGGTCTTCATAGTGATCGCCCACGGCAAAGCCGAAGCCGTATTCCGGGCCGATATGCTCGTCGCTGGCGCCGTAGCCTGTTGTGAGCCAGCCGGTTTGCGGGTTGCCTGGATCGGAGAGGTTCACGATCCAGACATCGTCGCGAACGACATGCTCGCCATTCTCATCCACCAGATGGCCGTAGTCGTCCGGGTTGTCCCTGACGTAGGTTTCCATGGTCCCGGGCTCGCCGGTAAGTTGGCCGAAGCCGACCATGTTGGATTGGCCTGCGAGGATGAAGATCTTCAGCTTGCCGTCGGCGGGGCGGGTTGTTTGTTCCGCGGAGGCTGCGAGGCTCCCCGTGAAAACCGCCGCGAACAGGCACAATAGCACAATGATTTTTGTATAACTCATGGGTACCTCACTGTGGGGGCCGTTGTCCAGTGTCCATCCGTTTACCGGGAGCAAGAATACGTCTGGAAGTGGCGACGAACAAGCGCCGTATTCAATCACTCTCATTGATGGCTTACGAATTCTTCGGGAAATTAATCGAGGAAGGTAAGCAGGGCTTCGAAGGCCTCAGGGCAGATCGCTGATTCCGTATCCTTACGAAGGATGTCGAGCACCTTTTCGCGCGACGTGGTTTCGCGGTAGGGATGATCGGCGGAAAGCGCTTCGAAAATGTCGGCCACGACGAGCACACGCATCGGCGTTGAAAGGTGCTCGTCGGTAAGGCCGCGGTAATAGCCGCGTCCATCTCGAGCTTTTCGTGGTGGGCTCCGGCGAGTTCGGCGAGGTCGGCGAAGCGGGCCACGCGGCTGAGGATCCGCTCACTGAACGCGGGGTGTTTGCGAATCGCAGCGTGTTCTTGATCGGTGAGTCTGCCGGGCTTGTCGAGAAACGTGTTGGGCACGCCGAGTTTCCCGATGGAGGACTTCTTCATCTTTTTCAGGAGCAAGTGATGTTATTGAGCGTAACACGGCGACAGATAGGCCGCATCGCGGCGCTGTTGGTCGCCGCGGCGAGTTTGCACGTAAGCGCCGTCGATGCCGGGGCGGAGGCCTTCTTCGCAGCGCCTTCGGCCGGCCGTTATCTCCAGCTGATCGATCCGCTCACTGATGGCGGCGATGTCGACATCGCCGGGTGGCGGATGGGAAGCTTCGCGATTCACGCCATCGCCGCCCCCGACGGGCCCATCGGCCTGACGGCGCTGCAACTGCAAGGCCAGGCCCACGAGGCTGGGAGCAAAGGCGACGCCACCATCACCGACGCAGTGAGCGGCATCGGCGTCGTCAGACAACTGAGATTCTGGAGCCACCCGCGCCGCAACACCAACGTCGCCTCGATCGGCATCCAGGTCGTCGACGCGGAGGGCGAATCATTCATCGCGACTCAACCGGCGGAGAAGGGTGGCGACGCATGGCGGCGTGTTGACTTCGATCTCAGCGATGGGTCCTTCGAACCTGCTTGGAATCAGCCGGACAAGAGCGGGCGGATCAGGTTCCCCCTAGCGCAGGTCAATATCGTCTGGTTCGCCGAGGAGGCCGGCCCGAGCGCCGTCACCTTGAACGGCCTGGTGGCCGTGACCGATCGGCCCGCACCCGACATCGCCCGTTTCGCTGGTCCGGGCGTGCTGGAACCGGGGCAGCCGCTGGGCCTGCCGGTCGTCATCGCCGGCGACGAGGCCGGCAGCGAGGTTGACATCGCGTACACCCTTCAGCGCGACCCGCGTCTGCGCGATCTCGATCGCGCCAACCAGTCCACCGCGGGCCCCAGATTCGCCTCCGGCCGAGTGCGTCGAGCCGTACCTGAAAGGGCGTTCGATGTGGTCAACATTGAAGGGGAAGATCCCCTCGGCCCGGGCGCGTACCTGCTTACACTCAGGGCCGAACGCGGTGACCAGGTGTCTAGGCAGACGCAACGGCTTTTCGTTCTGCCGGAGAGGCTGACTGCCGAACAGCAGGCCGCCTCGCCCATCGGGCTTAACAGCAGCCGCGTGGAGCTGGCGCCCTTGCATCAGCGGCTGGGCATTGGTTGGGTGCGGTTTGAAAACCTCAAGTGGCCGATGGTCTCGCCCGAGCCGGGACGGTTCGTCTTCGATGGCGTGCCGCCGTGGTACGTCGACCACGATCGCTATATGAGGACGATGGCGGAGCACAACATCAAGGTGCTTCCCTTCCTGTTCCACGTGCCGCCGTGGGCCAGTTCCGCACCGGAGGAAGCCGACCGTCGGGACCACTATCCCCCGGCCGATTACGAAGCGTACGGTGAGTTTGTCTTCCAGACCGTCGCTCGGTTCGGCAGCCGTAAACACGATCCCGCAACGCTCCAGACCGACGACGGCCTCTCGGGTCTCGGCCTGATCGACACGTACGAGTTGTGGAATGAACCGAATCTCAACGAGCCGGGCTGGGGCCATTGGATCGGCGAGCTCGACGCGTATTTCGAGATGATGCGCGTGGGCGCTGAGGCGGCCAAGCGAGCCGACCCGACCGTCCGCATTGCCAACGCCGGTTTCGCAGGCATCACGCCGGGTTTGGTGGACACGCTTCGGCGATACGAGTACGCCGACGGCAAGCGACCGCTCGATTTCATCGACGTGCTCAGCGTCCACACGTATACCGGTGAAGTGGCGCCGGAGCGATCGGCCATCGACACCAACGTCGATCGCGAGGGCGCAACGGGCGGCTCCGTCACCCATGCGGAAAACCTCCGGCGGCTCGCCGACTGGCGCGATCAGCATCGTCCCGAGATGCCGATCTGGATGACCGAGACGGGCTACGACACCGGCGGCCCGCGGGGCGTCAATGAACGTGAGCAGGCGGCCTACAACGTGCGGAACACGCTCATGATGCTCGCGGCCGGCATCGACAAGGTCATCATTTATCGGGAATCCGGATCGGCCGAAAGTCTTTACGCTGCCTCGGGGTTGCTGCGGGACGATCGCAGCTATAAGCCTTCGTGGTTCTCCGTCGCCACGTTGATCCGCCAACTCGGTGACGCCGACGATTTCCATCGCCTGCCGCATCCGGACGATGACATCTACCTCTACGCCTGGCGGCGCGACGGCGGGTGGATCGTGGCCGCGTGGTGCATCCAAGGAGAAAAACACCTCAACCTGGACTGGGGCGGCGCGACGATCACGGACACGTTCGGCGGAGTGACAACGTTCGGAGAAACCAACGTCCTCACGCTCAGCGAATTGCCCGTCTACCTCAGTGAGATTGCGGATGAGCCCGCCGTTGTCGAGCATGTCCAACAGAGCCGGGCAGCCGTAGCCGAGTGGCGTCAAGAACGGCGAGCGCGGGCCGAATTGCAGGCGAGCCTCTTCGACTTCGGTAGCCGAAAGCACGTCGCCACGCTCGACCTCGGCGGCCCGCGATGGTTCACTCCCGTCCTCGCGGAGGACCTCTACGATGAGCAGACCGGCTACGGCTTCCTGGACCAGCCTGCCGATGCCGACAACGACGCGCACTGGATCGATGACCCCGCCGAACGCACCACCTGCCGTGTCAAACCCGGCAGCCGATTCCGCTTCGACCTCGAGGGAGGCGAATACGAACTGGCAATTGGCTACCGAACCACCGGCGCGGACCTCGTCCACACGATCCACGTCGATGGCCAGGCCATCAAAACGCCCGCTTTCACCGGCGATCGTGATGAAGCGCGACTCGCGATCGAAATCGATCAGGGCCCGATCGTCATTGAGTTCTCCGGCTACGGCGATGTCGCCTGGATTGCCGCCGTTAAAAGCCCTTGACGACGCGTCAGTGAACAATCCTGTCAGTGCGATCGGAATCAAGAGCCACGGCAACCTCCAGTTTGGCGAGCCGATTGGCACATTGCTCGCCTATTGCATTGCAGGACATCATGCAGGGCTGCCCGATGCTGAGACGGATTAGGTGCTCGCCCAGCATGAAAAGGCCGGTCGCGGTGCCAGCATCCCGCTCCGGGCAGATCTGGTCGAGCAGCTCCGCGCTTACCTCGACGATCTGAAACGTCGTAAAGGCGAAAGGCTACCGCTCGGGACGCAGCTGTTCCCGATGCCGGTCGACATGATCCGCGTCTTCGACCGCGACCTTGCTGTCGCCGAGATCCCCAAGCGGGACGAGCGGGACCGCGTCGTCGACATCCACGCCCTCCGCCACACCTTCGGCATCCACCTCGCCCGCGCCGGCGTCTCCCCCCGCGTCGCCATGGCCGCGATGCGACACAGTTCGCTCGAACTCACCGTGAACGTCTACACCGATCCCCGCATTGCTTGACGTCACCGGTGCGGTCGCGTGCGCTTGCACGTATGGCAGGCTTGGATTGACCAACTGTGTCCATTGCTCGCAACGGCGGCCGAAAACCGGCCTCGCAGCGATCGCCATAACTCATGCACTCGGCGCAAGATGACGCCTCCCGGCAACGAGTGTCACCAAGAGGCGAAAAAGCGGGCGAAGGGATTCGAACCCTCGACATTCAGCTTGGAAGGCATAAAAAGTTAGGGTAATATTTTGTTCGTGCTGTTACGTTGCGATTGATAATGTAGTGTTTTCCCGGTAATATGGCGTATGTGGCGCTACCTTGAGTTTCGGCGTTTTTCGCTGTTAGGGTAGCGCCATGGTAGCGCCAGCGTCCGGCGCTACCGCATTCAGCACGGTCGCAAAATCACCGGAAGGGTAAGACATGCCAGCGGAACCAGCCTTGAGAATCGCGGGCCCGAGCGGGCGAAGGAAGCCCATCAAGCGGAAGCTGACGCAGGCGTGGTGCAGGAGCGTCGCCCCGCCGACCGAGGGGCGGCTGGTGGTGCATGACACCGCAACCCCCGGGCTGGTGCTGACCGTGACGGCGAAGGGGAGCCGGGCGTGGTATCTCTACAAGAAGATCGACGGCAAGCCGAGGCGGTTCAAGCTGGCCGACGCGGATGTAGCCTTGGAGGATGCGCGGAAGCTGTTCTACAAGGAACTGGCGAGGTTCCACGATGGCAAGAACCCGGCGGCAGAGCGGCGACGGCGTCGTCAGCGCGTGACGACGCTGGCGGAACTCTGGACGCTGTACGGCGAGGAACGCGAGCGAACCCCGCGCACTATCACGGCGGAAACGTCGCTATGGAAGCAGGTGGGCGCGATGGATCGGCGGGCGCTGGACAGCATCAAGGTAGAGGACGTGGCGGCGCTTCATTCTCGCATCGGCAAGAAACGCAAGGTGACAGCTAACCGGGTGGTGCAATTGGTCCGGCGGCTGTTTCGCTTCGCGCGGCGACGAAGGCTCTACACAGGCGACAACCCCGCCGAAGGGCTGGAACTCTACCCCGAGCGTGGACGCGAACGCTACGTGAAGCCATCGGAGCTACCGGCCCTGCTGGCGGCGATCGACGCGGAGGCGGACCCGTGGCCGGATTACTTCCGCCTGCTGCTGCTGACCGGCGCGAGGCGTTCGGCGCTGGCGGCGATGAAGTGGGCGGACCTGGACCTTAATGCTAAGACGTGGGCCATCCCCGCGAGCGATTCGAAGAACAAGACGGGTATCACGGTCGCGCTTGTGCCCGAGGCCGTGACGCGGCTGGAGAGGCGGCTGGCGGCTTCGAAGGAAAACGCAAAGTATGTATTCCCGGCCCCCAGCAAAGAGGGCCACGTCGTCAACCCATACGAGGCATGGAAGCGGATACGCGACGCGGCGAAGATGGACAATTTGACCATGCACGATCTGAGGCATACCACCGGTTCATACTTGGCGGCGGCTGGCGTCTCCGCGCCCATGATCGGCAAGGCGCTGGGGCATCGGTCAATGTCATCGACCATGCGTTACATGCACCTTGACGTTGAATCAATTCGGGAAGAGCTGGCGCACGTGGCCGACGCGATGGCGGCGGCGACACCGACGCAGAAGGGAAACACATGAAGCCGACGCTAGGCGAGAGGCTATCGGAGTACGGGCAGACCCGGGAATGGGTTGAGTGTCTTATCGACGACCACACGGCGGCCGTGCAGGCCTTGGAGGACTGGCGTATAGCGGCGGGCGAGATCGTCCCCGACGCGGCAGACGATCCGCCAGCGATACAGGACGTGGTGCAGTTGCGGAAGCTTTACGATCTTCTGCGGACGTATCTTGATATCGAGTGGCCTCGACTATCCCTTGAATCATTAGGCCGTGTCGTCGATGGGCTCTACGCGACTGTTCGGCCTTGGCGTTCCGTTCACGACTCTAGCGCCCTGGGCGGAGTCCGGCGTGAACGGCGGCACCGGCCTACCGCCAACGAGCTGTGTGCAACCATGACGGATGCCGTCGATGAGATTACGCGGCTGACGGACGCGATTATGTTGAAGCCGCGCAGGGATGACGAGCGACCCCCGCCCACGAGCGATAGCACCGAGCCGGAACAAGAGGAATTGACGGAAACGGAAGCCCGAGCCTATGAGTTGTGGAGTACCGCAACACGCGACGGCAAAGACCGAAAAACATACAAGCAGGTTTTCGAGGAACTGCGCGAATCCGGCATGAAGGATTGGGATAATGCGGGCGCGTTCAAACGCCGAGTGACTGCCGCGAAGGGGAAGATGAAGAGTCTGAAAAACTCGCCACGCGCAGGCCGTAGCGGGCGCAGCATCGTAAGAGCGGATGAGTTGTAAGGGACAGAAAGGGACAACCAAGGGACAGCCCTAACTTTTTTATAACACACAGAACCGCCTTAGCACTACCGCTAGGGCGGTTTTTCTATGCGCTCATCGTGTCCCCGATTGTCCCTTTTTCGGTTTGTAGAGGCGTATCACAACAAACCAACGGAAAGGCTTAACTATGAACGCGACAGACGGGAACACAATGCTCACGACCCCGCAAGCGGCGGACTGGCTAGGGATGCGTCCGCAGACACTTCACGAGTGGCGATGCAGGGGCGTCGGGCCACGGTACCACAAGCTAGGGCGGGCGGTTCGGTACAAGGCAGCCGACTTGGCGGAGTACATCGAGGCGCAGGCAGTCGAACCTTGCCGGGTCTGAACAAAAAAAAGCCCCGAACGGCGGCAACCGCGGGGCGAACGAAAGGGCAATGACATGTTAGTGCGAATTGAAAACGAAGCCAAGCAAAAAACCAATCTGGGACTCGGGCGATGCGTTCGGTGTAACCGCGCCAGACTCAAGGTCGGCGAAAGGAACTACTGCGCGAGATGCGAGCGGATGCTGGTAACGCGCGCCCTCCGTCGGGGGGCTCAAAAATGAGGTGGTCAGAGATACATCGACGTGCCGGACAGCCGGAGGGCGAAGACGCGCCAAACGCGGGCGGCCCTTACAACGCTCGGACGTGGTGCGGCCCCGAGCATCTGCGGCGGCTGGCGGCAGTCGCTGAGGCTCGGGAGCGGTGGGAGCGGCGATACGTCCCGGCGATGGGGGGTGCGCGATGAGTACTTGCACGCACGACCACGCAACCCCGTATCTCGGCATCGGCGACGAAGAACGCATCGTGTGCAATTCATGCGGCGAAGATTGGGCAGAGGTAAGCGAAAATGTCAACAATTGTGGACAAAGCGAAGAACCGACTCACCGCCTTATCATCCGACGCGCCTCTGACGTGGTTTGCCGCGCCGTAGTGTGGCTGTGGCAGAATATCTTTGTCGCGGGCGGTATCAACTTCATTGTCGGGATGCCGGACGTCGGCAAGAGCGTATTAACTGCCTATATCGCGGCGAAGGTAAGCAAGGGTGGAGAGTGGCCACCGGTGCGCGGTAGCTGCGCCCAGTGCGAAGCCGGTTCGGTTGCGTTTCTTTCAATGGAAGATCACGTCGAGGCAACCATAGTTCCCCGGCTGAAAGAGGCTGGGGCGAACCTTGAGAAGATAGCCATCATCGAAGGTGTGAAACGAATTAGCGCCGACAGTAGCGGCGAGGTTGCTATCCGCGACGCTTTCGACATATCGCAGGACGTTCCGAGGCTTGAGAAGCTCCGACAGGAGATGCCCGACTTGCGGCTGGTGATTATCGACCCGCTAGACAGCTACCTAAACGCCAAGGTTGATACCAACATTGGTAATAAGGTGCGCGCGGCTCTGTGGCCGCTGAAAGACTGGGCAGAATCTACCGGCGTCACCATCATTATCGTGCATCACTTCAACAAGTCGGTCTCAACAAACGCGATGGATCGGGTCAGCGGAGCGCGATCGTTCGGTGCGTTGCCGCGCTCGGTTTGGGCAATTGGCCGAGAGGAGCACGACGACCGCACCATCATGGCGCCGATGAAGCTAAATATTGTGTCGGAAGATCAAAAGCGGTCCCTGGCGTATCGGCTGAAGTCTTCATTCAACAATCCGAGCGTGCCGGTGATTCACTGGTGCGAGGGCGATATCGACGTAACGGCTTCGGAACTGCTGGGGGCAAAGCGAAAGAAGACAGACAGTGCGGCCCATTGGCTGAGGGACATGCTCAGCGACGGGCCAATCGAGTCGAAACGTCTTCAAGAACTGGCGGAAGACTCTGGGCAAGCGTGGTCAACGCTGAAGAAAGCCAAGGACGGCGCGGGCGTGGTAGTCGAGCAGATACGCGAACAGGGCAAGGTCGCGGGCTGGCATTGGAGGCTAGAAGACCATGAACCAACGGGGTAACAAAGAGAGTCTTCTAGGTCTCCTTGGTCTTCTAGAGCAAGGAGACCTAGGAGACCAAGGAGACCTAGAAGACCAAGGGCTTACCTTGCACCCCGACGGACTCCGCAGCGAGCGCCCCATGCCCATACTCCAAAGGAAAACGTAATGCCATACGCACCGATCAAGCATAGCCCACAACGGGCACCACGACGAAGGCCCGATACCCGCACCGGCGAGGCCAAGGGCAACGGATTTTACAACCACCCCAGATGGCGACGGCTTCGGTGGGCTTTTCTGAGAGAGCACCCCCTATGCGTGGACCCGTTCGGGCATCACGGGGCAGACAGGCCAACACCAGCCGAGCATGTGGACCACATTAAACCGAGGCGGACGCACCCGTCGTTAGCGTATGAGGCTCACAATCTGCAAGCGCTATGCGCATCGTGCCACAGCGTAAAGACGCGGAGAGAGCAAGGACGGGGCAGTAACGGGCACGCACAGGGGGAGGGGGGTTGCAATCTCTAACCGGTCACTAGGGCGAGGCGTTCATGTAGCCATAACGCAATTTTTCACGGGTTTTGAGAAAGGGGCGACATTGAGCACGGCGACGAAGCGAACACGACCGGCGATGAGGGCGACAGACCCCGCCGACATCGAGCGACAGATTACTAGTTCGCGTGGGTGGGAGATGGTGCCGACGTTCCAGCGGCCCCGGTGCAAATGGTGCGGTTCGAGCGACATCAAGACCACACGCTCCATCGCGGATCAGGGGGACGGTTCGACGCTTAGGTACGCCAAGTGCCGAGGCTGCGACAAAAATATGAAATACATACTTGAATGATTCTAAGAATTGGAATCACTACTCTTTCAGAAGGCTATTCTAACATCATGGAAAACGAACATCCGAACGACGGCATCGTGCTGGACCGCTACCCGGCGAAGCTTCACCCCGGCGACATCGACGCGCTTATCGACGTGACGGCGGGACCGATCAACAAGCGATGCCCGAAGCTTGCCCGCTGGATGGCGGGATGGCTTCACGCGGAGGTTGACCGGCGCAAGGTTAACGAGCTGGCGAGCGAGCCGATGGAACCGACGCTCCCCGCGTTCAACGCTTCGACCTGGACCAACGGCGAGCTGGCGGACGCGACGCACATTACCTTCGCGGTGCTGGCCGCGATGGAAGATCGCCCGAACACTTACGACATCCTCGCGAACATTCACAGCATCATTCTCGCATGGGCGGCGATCCGCCTGCGCGAAACGTCGGGGGCGTAACACGCTTACCGGCCCGCTGTCGAGGCTTGCCCAACGGGCCCGACTGAGGCAGCGACCACAACGCAAAAACTAGGTTCATTAACAAAGGCGGCAAAATATGCCTCAGACTACAGACTTCAATGCAACGGAAACGGTAGCGACTCTGAGTGATCGCTATACCAAACTCACCGCACGGGCTCGCGCCGGGCGTCCTATCTCATCGGCCGACTTCGCAGACATCAAGCGCGAAGCGTTGGCCGTCTCCGATGGCGTCGATGCGATCGACAATCCGACGGCAGACGACGAAGCGGCAGCGCGTGAGGCGCTGACCTTGGCCGATGCGGCGGCGGCTCGGACCGAGCTTCAGGCTGGCAAGCAGCGCGGGCATCGTGGCGTATCGTCAAACAGTGGGGGCGTGCTGGATGGCGACGGCTTCGAGAGCAAGCGTCGCGAGGTGGTGGTCGAGGGCAACGAAATCTGGCGACCGCTTCACCACTACAGCGCGTCCGATCTGTCCGACCTGGACGACCACGGGTTCGACGGGGTGAATGATTACCTTGCGGCGATCGTGCGGGCGAAGACGGGGCAAGGTTTCGATTCACGGCGCCAAACTGGCGCGACCGAGTTCCAAGCGGCGAGCGGGCAAAACAAGGGCTCCGACCCTTACGGCGGCTTCCTCGTTCCCGCACGATTCGCGGCGCAGGTGACGATGAGCAGCGACGAAGAAAACCCCTGGCTGCGGATGCGGCGAGAGTTTCAATCGGACTCGGGCAACCTGAGTATCCCGGCGCTTGAGGATCGCGACCGTTCCTCAGAAGACGTCGGCGGTTTCGCGCTGTCGCGACTGAGCGAGGAAGGTGCCGTCGCCGATCAGAAGGTAAGCTTCCGTTCGCAGAAGCTCCAGCTTAATAAGGCGGGCGGGCTCGTTCGCGTTTCGTCCGAGCTTTTGGAAGATTCGGCCGTCGGCGTCGAAACCTTCCTCAACCAAGTTTTCGGCCGGAGCGTCGGGCTTCTCCAGTCTATGGACTTCATCAACGGTACGGGCGTTGGCGAACCGCTGGGCGTTCTCAATGCCCCGGTTCTTCACACGGTCGATGCGGAAGGTGGACAAACCGCCGACACCATCGAAGGTGCGAACCTCATTAAGATGAGGCAGCGTTGCAGAAACTACGATCAGGCGGTTTGGTTGACGCACACCGGCACGCTCGATCAGTTGACGCAAGCACATATCGCCGGGACGAACAGCGACCGATTCTTGTTCTCGCCGGGCAACGGCACCGACACCCCCGATACCATCATGGGCAGGCCCGTCTACTTCAGCGAGGCCGCGCACCTGCTGGGCGACAAGGGCGACATCATGCTCGTGGTGCCGAGTCAGTACGGCTACATCCAGAACCCGTTGCGCATCGACATGAGCATGCACGCGGCGTTTTCGACGGATCAGCTCGTCTTCCGCGTCATCACGCGAGACGACGGCAGGCCGATGCACACTTCGACTCTGCAAGATGCACGCGGCTACGAAACTTCGGAGTTCGTGACGCTGGCCGAGCGAGCTTAATAGCGACAATCACCGGGGCTTGTCTACCCGGTGTTATTCCTTGAGCCCCTGGCGCGTGAGAGCGCGTCCGGGGTTTTTCAGACACACCCCCAGCGACGGAAGGTATGGGCATGGCTAACGGCGATGGCGTCCAATTCACGCGGCGATCGGCTAAGAAGGTGGCGGACGTGGTGCGGCATGTTCACAACACACCCGCCCGCGCCATTCCGCGTCGATCGAAGGTACGGTCGGCAGAGCGGCCGATTATGTTCTTCAAGATCACCGACGAGACGGACGGCGAATACTCGCTCAAGCTGCAGCGCTACAACGTCACGTCAAACGCGTTTGAGGACGACGACCGCGACATCACCCACGATACCGCAGCGGTGGCGTTCAACGGCGAGACAGGCGTACCCACCGATAGCATCGTGCCAACGTGGATCGTGGGGCGGGATGGTGATAGTAAGACCCGACTAGCGTTTGTGCCGCCTGCGAAGACGGCAATAGCCCCTAACAAGTCTCAGCGGTTTACATCCGACGGCAGCTTCACGCCACCGAGCAACGCGACCGTGTGTTACTGCCTCGCAATCGGCGGCGGCGGTGGTGGTGGGAGCGGCGGAAACGCAACAACCAACACTATCGCGGGCTCAAGCGACAGCCTCTACATTGGCGGCGCTGGTGGCGGCGGTGGTGCTCCGGGCGGGGCTACGCTTATCACTTTCGACCCGGCCCGCGTTGATTCCATCGACGTCGCCATCGGCCAAGGCGGAGACGGCAGGGTTTCTGGTGGCGCGACCGGAACGAACGGCGGAACGACGGAACTGCTGTTTGACCATGGCGACAGCATAACAACCACAATCCAAGTCGCTGGCGGGAGCAAAGGCGGGAGCGCCTTAACAAGCACGGGCAGCACGGTACGGCCGGGGCGCGGTGGGTCTGGATCGACGGTAGGCGGCGCAACGGCGCTCAGCAGCACGCGACTTGTTTCAGGCGAGTATTCCATCTTTGCGCTGGCGTATGGCAACAACTACGGGCGAGACGGGCAGCAGGGCAGCGTAGGGACAAACAGCGACGCCGAGGCCGGGTTCGGGGGGCTAGGTTCATTGCCAATAGCCCAATTTGGATCGAGCGGCCTAGGCGGATCTGGCGGCGATGGATCAACGGACGTAAGCACGGCATCGAACGGCGCATCAGGCAGCAACGGCGTCGCAATCTTCTATTGGGCTGAGTAACACGGCGACGATGCCCGTTAAGACCTTCCGAGCCCCGCCCGGCTGGTTCCACCCTTCGATCGCGCTGAAACGCGGCAGGGGCGAACGTCGGGCGGGTTTTTTGCCAGCCTCGCAGCCATCCGCGACCAGAAGCTTTACAGAGCGGAGTACAAGACGTTCGAGGCGTACTGCGAAAGCGATGGGAACTTAGCAGGCGAAGGGCGTATCAGCTTATCGAATCCGCTGAGGTATCTGAAAATGTGAAAAATTTTTCACAAAACGATCCGCCCGGAAAGGAGTCGCACACGAAGCCCCTCGCCTCTCTCCCCAAAGACCAACAAGCCGACGGAGACGCCATTCTCTACAGCGTCGGGGCGAATGCTGACCACGGGCTTCGGCGGACCAACGCAGACAAGCGGGCATCTGTTGAGACGTTGTTGGCGGATGATGAGTGGGCGAAGTGGAGCGACAACAAGATTGCCAAGGCGTGCGGGGTTAGCCCAACAACAGTCGGCACCGCTCGGTCGTCACTTTCCAATTTGGATAGTGAACCCCGCACCTACACCGACCGCCACGGCAACACGTCCACCATGAACACCAGCAACATCGGTCGGCGCAAGGTGACGTCCGTTTCCGACAACGCGCCACCTGACGACTCCCCCACCATCGACGACCAAATCGGCGGCGGCCGCCGGTATGGCTGGCCGAGCGTTGACCCGTTCGGAGGGCGTGACGATGGATAGCGTGGATATCTGCGCGGCCGTGCTGGCGCTGCTTCTCGCAGTGGCGGACGCTCGGCGACGGCTCGGCTGACCACCACGACCGGAACTAATACAAGCGCTTGCAATACTTCCGAACTGCCCGACTGCCGCGTCAAGGTGCAGCCAATAGAGCATCAAAAGCGCACCGGCCGTGCGCATTCTCAACAGCACAAAACGGCGGCACGGCTGCCCCCACCACCCCACCAACCACCCACGGCCCCGTCGCAAGGCGGGGTTTTTTATGCGCTGTGTTTTGCGGTGATGGTAGCACCGAGGTAGCGCCCCGATGCGGTGATTTTCGTAAGTCAAAGCGGGCGAAGGGATTCGAACCCTCGACATTCAGCTTGGAAGGCTGACGCTCTACCAACTGAGCTACGCCCGCGTGAAGCCCGCGCATTGTAGCATTGGCTCGCGCTGGATTGCAACAAGCCGCGAGGATTGCCCAACTTGTCGTCGGTTTGTAGCGCGGCAAGCCCGGCGGTCCGTGCTCAAGGCGTGACGGATCAGCTTCCTGCGTGAGCGCGCATGGTACGACGCGCAGAATGGCGGGCTTAGCGGTCGTGTTTTTGCCAGGGCACCGCGCCGCCGCGCTGGATATGCGCCCGCAGCGCCCGGCGGAGTTCGTTGTAGATGCCGCGGTACTCGTCGGCGAGGTTGGTCGTCTCCAGCGGATCGTTCGCGAGGTCGAACAGTTCGAAGGGCGCGTCGTGGCTGTTTTTGACCAGCTTCCAGTCGCCGCGGCGGGCCGCCCAGATCGTCAGGCCCATGTAGCGATTGCCCTCGCGACGGACCCAGAACAGGTCGCGGTCGATCTCCTGGTCCCACCCCTCCAGCAGCGAGGGGTGGATGTTGACGCCATCGATCGAGCGATTGTATCGAACGCCGGCCAAGCGGCAGAGCGTAGGCACCAGATCCATCGACAACGCGACGGTGTCGCTGGTGGAGCCAGGCTGGATCTGTCCAGGCCAGTAGGCGGCGAAAGGTACACGGATGCCGCCTTCGTACATGGCCTGCTTGCCGCCGCGCAAGTCGCCGTTGCGCTGGGCGTGGGGGATGGAGCCGCCGTTGTCGGAGGTAAAGATGACCAGCGTGTCCTCCGCGACGCCCGCCTGCTGCAGCGCGTCCATGAGCCGGCCGATCTCGTGGTCCATGTGCTCAATCAGCGCGACGTTGTTGGCCCGGTCATCGTCGATCTCACCCTCGCGTTCCTGCACGCGATGGAGCCATTCGTCCGGCGGCTGGATCGGGAAGTGCGGGGCAAAGTGCGACATGAACAGGAAGAACGGCTCGTCCGTCGCCGCTTGGGCATGGACGTAGTCGACAGCCCAGTCGGTGAACAACTCGGTTGCGTGCGTGCCCTGGGTGTCGATCGTCTCGCGGTTGCGCTGCATGAAGTTGACGCCGCGGCGGCGATGGTCGTAATAGTCGTCCATCATGTCGCCGATCCAGCCGTGGAAGTAGTCGAAGCCGTGGGCGTTGGGGTGATTCTCCGGCTCTGCGCCCAGGTGCCATTTGCCGATGAGCGCCGAGTGGTAGCCGGCCTCCGCGAGCATCTGCGGCAGCAGGACGGCGTGGGGATCGAGATAGCCCCAACTGTTGGACGGACTGTGCGCCCGGATCACGCCCGGCACGCCGACCAACTCTTGGTAACGACCGCTGAGCAGGGCGGCTCGCGTCGGGGAGCAGACGGTGGAGTTGGCGTAGAAGTGATCCATGCGCAGGCCTTCGTTGACGAGGCGGTCGATCTGCGGCGTCTGCATGTCGTCGGCGCCGTAGCTGGAGAGGTCGCCGTAGCCCAGGTCGTCCGCGAGAATCAGCACGATGTTGGGCGGGTCGACGTCGACGGGATCGAGCGGCTTGAGGCGCGCGTCGTCGATCTCCAGCCGCATGGGCGCTCCCGCATGAAGCTGGAACGCGAGAATTCCCTGCCGCCGGGCCTCGGGACCGTCGTCCACCAACTCGCTTATACGGTGGCCGTTGATGTAAATCGTCATCGTGTTGCCGCGGGCGACGACGTGGTAATCGGTCCAGACGCGATCGTCGAACTTTTCGTTGAGTTCGCCCTCGTCGGCGAAGCGGGTCGTCTCGCGCGAGCCGTCTGGGGCGATGACCGTGCGCTCGCCGCGACGGGCGAGGGGCCCGCGGCCGCGTTCCTCGTATGACATGCCGGTGATGTGCTCGGCGATGGCGATGTCCGGCTGGTAGCCGGCCACGACGTAATCGCCGGCCTCCTTCAGCCAGCGTGAGCGAATCTGCACGCCGGAGTTGCCCTGCTCGCTGACGATGCGATAGCGGAACTTCAGTTCGAAGTCATCGACGAGGCCGTCGCCCCAGATGAGGAAGGTGTTCTGCTCGGGCTGGTGCTCAAGGCTGTCGGCGACAATGACACCGTCCTCCACGCGCCAGAAGCGTTCGTCGCCAACCCAGCCGTCGAGGCTCGCGCCATCGAACAGCGGCTTGAAGTTGTCCTTCGCGAGCGCCGCGGGGCCTGCGAGCAGCAGGGCAAGCAAAAGGCTGAGAAAAGCAGGACCGATGGGATACGGCAAGTGCGTGCGAATCATGATGGGTGCTCCGATCAGACTAAAATAAGTCCAGCGACTCGCTGAGGGTACGCATGTCGTGGCCCAGCACAAGCGATGCCTTGCGAGCCGGTGGCTCAGAACACGCCGACTCGCTCAGAGCTGTGCGATCACGTCCGCCGGTTCGCCGTTGAGGACGACGGTGAAGTGGGCGGGGCCGACGGTGATCACGTCGCCTGGCTGGAGGATCACCGGATCGGTGATCGGCTCGTCGTTATGCAGCGTGCCGTTGCGTGACTTGAGATCGTGAAGAACGAGTTGCCCGCCGGCCATTTCGAGGCGACAGTGGTTGCGTGAGACGCTGACGGCGGGCACGCGCACATCGCACTGCTCATCCCGGCCGAAGATCATGGCAGGCCGGTCGACGGGGATGGCGGTGTGGTTGCCGTTCTTTCGCAGCAGCACAAGCGACGCCCGCATCGGCTGGGGACGTGGCTGAGGGCGCATGCCGACGGCCGTGTCTGAGGAATCGGGCCGGGGCAGTTCCTGCGTCTCGGCGGAGGCGTAACGGAATTGCTCCTCGTCTTGATCGTCGTCGGCCTGTTTGAACTGCTGCCGAAGCATCTGCCGCATGCGTGCAAGGCGTTCCCGCCGATGTTGCTGGCGACGCGCCACCGCCTCCCGCTCAGCGGCAAAGGCGGCCCGCTCCCGCTCAAGTTCCTCACGAAGCTGCTCAAGAGCCTGGCGTTCCTGCGCGAGCTTCGCCTGTTGCTGATCAGCCTGATCCTGCGCTTCCTCGTGCATTTGCTGGGCCTCCCTCCGGAGCGTCTGCGATGCCTCGTCGGCAGTGGCGAGCTCCGCTTTCTCCCGATCAATTTCCTGTCGCTGCTGCTGAAGTTGTTCGTGCTCCCGCTCCAGTTGTACGCGAAACTGGTCCAGTTGTGCCACGTCATCCTCAAGCGATCTGCGTTGCTGTTGAAGCTCGGTCGCCTGTCGGTCCAACGCGGCAACACGTTCTGCCTGCGCTGCCTCGGTGCTCTCGATGGCCTGCTGACGCTTCTGAAGCTCCGCCGTCAACGGGGCGAGGTCGGCCTCCTGCCGCTGCGCGTCGGCGAGCCGTTGCTCGGCCTCCGCTGCGATCGCATCGGCCTTCTGGCGGCTGATATGAACCTCACGCATCTCCGCACCGAGACGAAGCTCCTGGTCGGTCAGCTTGCGATGGGCCTGGTCGATCTCAATGCGTTCCTGCTCCATCGCAGCGCGTTCAAGCTCAAGCTGCTGACGCTGAAGTTTGAGCTTGCGCTGATTCTGCCCAAGCGTTCGACGGTTCTGCTCGATCGCAGCAAGGCGATGGCGAACCTGTCGAAGCTGACGTTGCAACGCCATGCTGTCGGTTTGCAGCGAGGCGTCGGTGGGGGAGTTCACAGAATCGCTCATGCGGTACGAACCTTGTGCGGACGTGGCGATGCTTCACAGCCGGCGGCCGCAGATCATGATATGACATCACCGGACGTGAGAACAGGTGCGGCGGCGTAGATCGCCACCTGAAGTATCGAGCACGTTAGAATGCCGGCCGTGGACCGTGGCGCCGCCGAGGCGCTGGTCCCGCACCTGCCATTCCTGATGAACACCCAGCGAGGGAGACGATGAGCGAAACGATGCGTGACGGCTGCTTTAACGAGACCGAGAGCGATGAACGCGACTACCTCCGCGATGTGCTGGACAAGATCGCCTCGGAACTTTCCGCCTACAGCACGAAGGTCGATTCAAGGCACGCCGAAACGCGCAGTCTGGTGCTCGACCTTCAGGAGAACAAAGCCGACATGGACCACGCCGAGAAGGCGTCGATGAGGCAGTCGGTGAACCTGATGACCCGCGTCAGCGAGCACGGCGTCGAGCAGCAACGCCGCCTCTCAAAGCTCGTCGACACGCCTTACTTCGGGCGGATCGATATCAACTTCCCCGACCGCGGCAAAGCCGAGCCACTCTACGTGGGCATCCATTCGTTCTACGACGATGCGTCGGAACAGCAGCTGATTCACGACTGGCGCGCGCCCATCTCCAGCGTCTTTTACGAATCAGAACTCGGGGCGGCAAGCTACGAGGCCCCGTCGGGGCGTGTCGATTGCGAACTGGTGCGAAAGCGGCAGTACCGCATTGAGAACCGCGAATTGATGTTCATGCTCGAAACGTCGCTGACCATTCAGGACGACGTGCTGCAGAAGGAGTTGAGCCAGGCTTCCGACGATAAGATGAAGAACATCGTCGCGACGATTCAGCGTGACCAGAATGCGATCATCCGCAACGATGCATCGCACACGCTGATCATTCAGGGGGCTGCGGGGTCGGGTAAGACGTCGATCGCGCTGCACCGGATCGCGTTCCTGCTCTATAAGTACAAGGAAACGATCCGCTCGAATGAGATTCTGATTCTCTCGCCGAACAACGTTTTCGCCCATTACATTTCGCAGGTGCTGCCTGAGCTGGGCGAGGAGATGGTGCAGGAAACGACGATGGAACTGCTCGCAGCAAAGCTGCTGACGCATCAGGTCAAGTTCCAGACGTTCTACGATCAGGTCTCGCAACTGCTGAAGGACGCGGAGTCGGCGTACGCTCAGCGCGTGCGATTCAAGGCGACGGGAGATTTTCTGAAGCAGCTCGATGCCTACGTCTGGCATCTGCGGACGACCAACTTTCAGCCTGCGGAGCTGGAGATCGGGCAGTATACCTTCGACGCAGCGTGGGTCGGGGAGCGGTTTCGCAAGTTCGATCGGCTTCCCATCAGCGAACAACTCAATCAGATGACCGCGTCGA
This sequence comes from Phycisphaeraceae bacterium, assembly GCA_040905565.1. GTDB lineage: Bacteria > Planctomycetota > Phycisphaerae > Phycisphaerales > Zrk34 > JBBDRF01. The sequence continues at coordinate 47,254 of JBBDRF010000088.1, forward strand.
TCGTCGAGCACATGAAGACGGTTTACCAGAAGCAGGTGGTAAACAAAGATCGCTCCAAGCTGCGCGCCGGCCTTAAGCAGATGTTCAGTGAGACGACGCTCAAGGCGATTTACAAGAACTTTTACAGCTGGCTGGGTAAGCCTGAAATGTTCAAGCAGATGAAGGGCGGCAGGTACGAGTATGCCGATGTGTTCCCCTTGATCTACCTCAAGATGGTCGTCGATGGCGACTTCGGAGCGAACCGGATCAAGCACGTTGTCATCGACGAAATGCAGGACTACACGCCGATTCAGTACCAGGTGATTTCGAAGTTGTACCCGTGTAAGAAGACGATTCTGGGGGACCAGAACCAGTCGGTAAGCCCGCTGAGTTCATCGACGGCGGAGGGCATCGGGGAGATTCTTCACCAAGCTGAGTGCATGTACATGCATAAGAGCTACCGCTCGACGCTGCAGATCACGCAGCTTGCCCAGCGGATCCATCGCAATCCGAATCTGGTGCCTATTGAGCGTCACGGTGAAAAGCCGAGCATGATCGGCTGCGATGAGTTCGAGCAGGAGGTGGCGGTGATTGAGCACGCGATCAAGCGGTTTCATGGGTCAAATTACAACTCACTGGGCATCATCTGCAAGACGCAGGACCAGGCGGACGCACTTTATGAAGCCGTCGGCAAGGATCGGCGCGACGTTCGGCTGCTCGACGCGGACAGCACCTCGTTCAGCGACGGCGTGATGATCGCTACGGCTTATCTGGCCAAGGGCTTGGAGTTCGACGAAGTCATCGTGCCCTTCTGCAGCGAAGCGGACTACAGGAACACGATGGACCGCCAGATGCTCTACGTCGCTTGCACACGCGCGATGCACAAGCTGAGTTTGACCTACACGCAAGCCCCCTCAAGCTTGCTTCAAGCTGCCTTGGACGACGGCGTCACGGAGCAGCGACGCGGCGGGTGACGCCTTGGGCTTGTCGCCCCAGTAGATGAGCTGATGTTCATGCCGTTATTTGCAGCTGACGTGACGGTTGCCGGCGATGTAGAAACGGTACGGTTTTTCCGCCCACTCGCCGGCATAGCCGACGCCGACGCGAGGCCGCGTCACGATGCGGTCGGCCGGGACGCGATCGGCGTCTTCCTCGGAGGGCAAGGCAAGGTACAGCTGCGGGTCGGTCGTCATATCCAGGCCGTCGAGCGTGGTATCGATGGCCAAAGCTTGCGCGAGCTTTGCGGGGCCGGAGCACAGGTCGGTGTCGCGCAGGCGATGGACGGGAATCTTGTTGGCCCGGTTCTGCCGCATGACGTCGAGGCTGAGCACGGGCTCGATCGCCCGGATCAGGCAGGCGGTGGGATGGTCCAGCCGATCGGCGACGACGTTAAGGCAGTAGTGCATGCCGTAGGTGAAGTAAACGTAGGCGTGCCCCGCGGGCAGAAACATGCTGGCGTTGCGGGCGGTTCGGCGGTTCTTGAAGGTGTGGGCGGCTTTATCCTCGGCACCGAGGTAAGCTTCGACTTCAACAATACGACCGGCGAGGCGGGTGCCGTCGGCCAGCGTGCGGCCGAGCATCTTCCCCAGCAGCAGCGGCGCAAGCGTCAGCACATCACGCTCATAGAAGCTGCGGGGAAGTGGGCGGAATTCAGCCATCGTCTCGGTCATCGCGTGACAGGATATCGACCTTGCGTCTGCGAATCGACAGGAAGGGCCGAACCTGCATTGCCTCTGCGTCGCAAATCCAGCGATCGGACGACCCGGCAATTCGGTGCCCGTACGATGGACGGTGTAAGATGGCAGGACAGCGGCGGGGGTCGGCAGTGAGGAGTAAGGGGGGCTTTGCTGCTTTTCCGCCTCGTTGATCGGCTCGTGCACCGTCCCTAAAATACGGCGAAGACTTACGGCGAATATTCAACATGAAATGTGACCATTGCGACAATCAGGCCACCGTTCACCTGATCGAAATACAGGGCGGCAAGAAGGTCGAGAAGCACCTGTGCGAAGTCCATGCCGTTGAAGAAGGCGTGGCGGTGAAGGTCCAGAACGCCCCGATCAATGAGCTGCTTGAGAAGTTCGTGCTCAAGCACAGCCAGGGCGGCGAGGAGACCGGCAAACCCGCCGCCAACCGCTGCGAAGGCTGCGGCATGACCTACGAAGAGTTCCGCAAATCCGGCCTGCTCGGCTGTGCCCAGTGCTACGAAACGTTCGAGAAGGCGCTCACGCCGTTGCTTGAGCGTGCCCACGAAGGCGCCTCCCGGCATCTCGGTAAAGTGCCCACGCATGCCGGGATCAACGAACTGCGGCAACAACGTCTGCGACAGCTTCGGCGAGAGCTTGAAGAGGCCGTCGCAGCTGAGCAATATGAGCGGGCTGCGAAGCTTCGCGACCGCGTCAACGAGGTGGAGTCAGAAAAAGCATGAGTGTTCCCGACCTCGGCAAAACCGCGAGCCAGTGGCTTCGTGGCGACGGTCCGCGTAACGACGTGGTGGTCTCTTCACGGGTTCGGCTGGCGCGTAACATCGCCGGCTATCCGTTCCTCAGTCGCGCCAGCGCCACGCAGCGCAACGAGTTGCTGCACACCTGTCAGCAGCGGATCCTTGATGCCGAGCTCTCGCGCGAGATGCTCTGGGTGCCGCTGGCGGAGAGCACGCCGCTGGATCGGCTGGTGCTTTCAGAGCGTCACATGATCTCGCGCCAGCATGGGCAGGGCGATCTGCCGCGGGGCGTGGCGCTCAGCCCCGACGAATCCTTCGCGATCATGGTCAACGAGGAAGACCACATCCGCCTGTCGTGCCTGCGTGCCGGGCTGCAGTTGGAAGATGCTTACGAGCACGCCAACCGCCTCGACGACACACTCGAATCCCGCATGGATTTCGCCTATTCCTCGCGCCTCGGCTACCTCACCGCCTGCCCCACGAACCTCGGCACAGGCATCCGCGTGTCGGTGATGCTCCACCTGCCGGGCCTGAAGCTGACCGGTGAAATCGACAAGCTTCGGCGTGCTGCCAAGGACATGCATCTGGCGGTCCGCGGGTTCTACGGCGAGGGCACCGAAGCGGTCGGCGACCTGTTCCAGATCTCCAACCAGACCACGCTCGGCCGCAGCGAGCAACAGATTCTCGACGACTTCTCCGACGTCGTCATCCCCGAGATGATCGAGTACGAACAGCGCGCACGCGAAGCACTCGCCGAAGATCGCCCGGCGGTCCTTGATGACAAAATCTTCCGCGCGCTCGGCACGCTCAGTCATGCACGCCTGCTCGGAAGCGAAGAGGCGCTCTACCTGCTCAGCTATCTTCGGCTGGGCGTCTCGCTGAATCGCACCGCGTCCGTCTCGCTCAGCACGGTCAACGAGTTATTCCTGCTCTCGCAGCCGGCGCATTTGCAGAAGATCGCCGGTCAGGAACTTACCGGCCCCGAGCGCCGCGAGTACCGCGCCACCTTCGTCCGCAAACGCTTGGGCATGTAACGTTAGCGGGCGTTCGCCGTTCGCCGCCAGCCAAACCCCGCATCATCGAGATCAGCTCGCGTCCACCTCGTCCAGCTTACCCGTGGCGACATCGTAGACGAAGCCCCGCGCGACCAGAGCGCTGAGCCAGGGGTGGTCATGCACCCGCCGCACCTGCCGCCGCACGTTCGCCTGCAGATCGCTGAAACTGTAGAACGCAGCCGGCGACACGGCCGATCGTCCCGTCGCTTCTTCAAGCTCGCTGACCAGGTTGTCTTCACGAAGGTTACACAGGCCGCAGTTGGTGTGGTTAATCACCATCAGCTCGCGCGTCCCGAGTACATGCGAAGAAAGCACCAGTGAGCGGATCACGTCTTCGGTGACGATGCCGCCCGCGTTGCGAAGAATATGCGCATCGCCGGCCGCAAGACCCAAAGCTTTGTAAGGATCCAGCCGGGTATCCATGCAGGTCACGATCACCAGCCGACGTTCCGGGCGGGGCGAGCCCGCACGCTCAGGTGCCAAGGCATGCTCGCGGTTGTGTTCGACCACCTGATCGACGGTCGTCAGGTCTTGCGGCCGCTCGGCGCTATCCCCGGAGGAGGCGGGGCCGGTAGGGAGGGAGGCGTCATTCATGGTAATCATCCAGCGGTTGGCGAGGTCCGACGCGCTTACGATCGCGCTGACCAGATTTCGTTTCCGCCTATTATCGTAATTTTTCGCCCCCGGACAATGCGGCAAGCGTTGCAAACCCCGATGAGACGGGAAATATACTTGTCGCCTTCAAAGCAGCGTGTAATATTTGAGCGTACAGATCGAAGCTTCCGCAGACGATTGCCGCGCCGGCGTCTACGCGGATCACAAAGGATCAGATATGAGACGCTGGATCACGCTCACGTTGGGTTGTTTCGTTGCCGCTGCACTGGCGAGTTCCCCTGCACACGCAGATACGGTCGCTTGGGATGTCGATGTCGACGGCAACTGGGAAGCGCCCGCCAATTGGTCCACCGGCAGCCTGCCCGCACCAGGCGATGATGTGCTCATCGACAACCTCGACCACGAACTGCTGATCACGCTTACCGCCGATCAGTCGGTCCGCTCGCTCAGCAGCACCGAGTCGCTTCACCTGGCACAGGGCTCGCTCACGCTTTCCTTCGGTGGTGACATCCACGGCAGTCTCACGATCGACCAGAACCGATCCCTCTCCATTAACGGCGGCACGTTCACCGCCCACGGCTCCGCCACCGTCGACGGCGCCAACCTCTTCGCGACCGGCGGCGGCACGCTCACGCTGACCAACCTCGCCAGCTATGCCGGCAGCGGAAGCGCCACCCATACAAGCATCCAGGCGAACGGCGCGGGCACTGCGATCAATCTCGCCAGCGTCACAACCCTCGCCGGCAACACCTTCCCCTCAGCTCGACTGAACATCAACGCAATCAACGGCGGTGCCATCGATTTGTCGGCCCTGACCGAAGTCACCGGCGGCAAGGTCTCCTTCCTCGCCGATGGCGCGGGCAGCGAACTGGACCTCTCGCAACTGACCAGCATCACCCACAGCGGGAACATCGCTTCCGTCCTCGAGGCCACGGACAACGGCGTCATCATCGCCCCGAACCTCACCCATCTCTACCGGGTGAACCTCAACCTCGACGCAACCGGCGGCGTGCTGCCCACCAGCCAACTCACCCATTTCCAGGAGGGCGTGGCGACGGTGCATGGCACCACCCCGGACTTCTCCAGCATCGTCAATGTCAACGGCTCGGGCTTCATCGCGCGCGATGCCGCTGTGATCAATCTGGAGAACATCACCAGCTACGCCGGATCCACAAGGGCGGTCCACACAGATCTCAAAGCCGACGGTCCGGGCAGTCTGCTCAACCTCTCGAACGTCACCACGATGGTCGGTAACACCTTTGCCTCCACGCGCCTGAACATCAACGCAGTCAACGGCGGCGAAGTCGACCTCTCCGCTTTGACGGAGGTAACCGGCGGCAAAGTCAGCTTCACCGCCGACGGAGCCGGCAGCCAGATCGATCTCTCACAGCTGACCAGCATCGATCACGGCGGCAACCTTAACTCCATCCTCGAAGCCACAGACAACGGCGTCATCATCGCTCCTAACCTCACCCACCTCTACCGGACAAACCTTAACCTCGACAACACCGGCGGCGTCCTCCCCACGAGCCAGATCACGCACCTCCAGGAAGGCATCGTGACCATTCGTGGCATCACCCCCGACTTCTCCGGCATCATCGACGTCAACGGCTCCGGCCTCGTCGCACGTGATGCAGCTGTAATCAACCTCGAAAACGTCACCAGCTATGCGGGTTCCACCCGGGCAGCGCACACCGATCTGCTGGCCGACGGGGCGGGCAGTCTGCTTGATCTTTCGAACGTCACCACCATGGCCGGCAATACCTTCGCCTCAACGCGGCTGGGCGTGACGGCAACCAACGGCGGTCAGATCGACCTCTCCAGCGTCGCCTCCGCCACGCACGGCCGTATCCGATTCGAAGCGTCCGGTGAGAACAGCCAGATCGATCTGGCAAGCCTGACCAGCTTCACCAGCACCGGCAACATCATCTCCCACATCACCGCCGACCAGAGCGGCCGCGTCCTGCTGAACCCTGCCCAGACGCTTCAACTGACCGATGTCCACGTCATCGTCACGGAAACGGGCATCATCAGCGGCGACAGCATTGAGCTGTTATCCACCGGTACGACGACCAATCGCACCAGCCGCCTGCTCGGCGCCGGCACGCTTGATGCGTCCCTGATCAACACCTCCGGGCAGCTTCAGCCGGACGGCTCGCTGATGCTTGCAGGCGCTTTCGAACAGGCAACTGACGCAGCGCTGCACCTCGACCTCTGGGGGACCGAAACCCACGAATACGACCGCATCACGATTGAAGGCGACGCGTCGCTCGCCGGCCTGCTTGCGCTGAATCTGGATGCGGCGCTGACGCTCGCACCGGACCTGGTGTTCACGGTGCTCGACATCAGCGGCACGCGAACCGGCACCTTTGATGGATTCGCCGAGGGCGATGTCGTTGCGACGCATGGCGGTCAGAATCTGTTTATCACCTACGCTGCGGGCGACGGTAACAATGTCGCGCTCTATACCACCATCACGGCCATCCCGCAGCCGGCGACACTCTGGCTTCTCGCAGCGGCCTATCCCATGCTGCTCAAACGCCGCCGCCGCGGCTGAAGCGACCGTCCCTTCTGGGAACGAAGCCGTGCGAGTCACGCCTGCCACCTAAGCCCATCGGGTCGGTTAAGATGAAGGCATGGATGCGAACCCTGCTGACACGTTAACGGTGCTTTACGACGATGGCTGCCCGATGTGCACGTTTCAGTCACGGCTGTTGAGCCGACTCGACTGGTTCGGCCGCGTCACCATGCAGCCGCTCTCGGCGGCGGGGGGGCAGCAACTCGCCGGCGATATCGACCAGGCGCAGCTTCGCGAAGCCATCCATTGCTTCGAACCCGATGGCCGCGTCTTCAGAGGCGCACGCGCCCTGCGGCATGTGGGCATGCGCCTCCCCCTCACCGCCCCCTTCGCTTTGCTGCTTTGGATACCCGGCGTCATCTTTGCCGCCGAGCGCGTGTATGCCTGCATCAGCCGCAATCGGCATCTGCTCAGCCGATGGTTCGGCTGCACCACCGCCTGCCGCGTGCTCCCCGAACGCCATCGCAACAATGACTAATGGGTTATCAGCGGGCAGCCGCGGTCGCGACCTCATGTTCCTGCTCCTCCTTGAGCCGGGGCGGCAGCGGATAGCTTCGGCCCGCGATAGTCACGGGCTCGAGGGGCCGGGAGACGCTGAGCCTCTGCGCCAGCCCAAGTGCGTTGAATGGTGCGTGCACCTTCACATCGTTGTCAAAGTAGACGAAGACGTCTCGTGTCTTGCGAGGCGGTGGCTTGGCCTGGCTGATCTGTCGCGCCTGCGGAACCTGCTCGCCGTGTGCCCATTGCTCCAGCCGACCTGCCCAACGATCCAGATCCGCACCGCTGTAGCCACTGACGTACATCTGCTCCGCACCGTGGAGGCGGGCGTAGATGAACCCAGCGGTGATGTCCTCGGCTGAGGGGTATTTGCCTGCGTCGGCGAGCACTAGGGCGTGGCCGTGATCGCGGAGCGTTCGCACCATGTCGGCGTTGAGCATCCGCTCGTCACGAAGTTCAAAAGCATGCCGGATCTGCCGTGTCTCATCGGTGTCATACCACGCCCGGCCCTCGACGCGTGCATCGTGCCGTCGCGCCACGTTCGCCGCCTGCTTCGCCGTCTTCGGAAGCATCTCGCAAAACCGCTTGAAAACCGACGGCTCCCACGACATACGCGGCGGCAGCTGCCAAAGAATCGGGCCCAGCTTTCGCCCCAGTTTCAGCAGCCCGTTGGCGAAGAAGTTACCCAGTGCCTCGTCCACTTCCCGGAGGCGAAGTGTGTGCGTGATATACCGCGAACCCTTGACGGCGAAGACAAAATCCTCCGGCGTCGCATCCCGCCATGCCTCGAAGACACCCGGACGCTTCAGCGAATAGAACGTGCCGTTGATCTCAATGCTGTTGAGCAGGCGTGACGCGTAAGCAAGCTCGTGCCGCTGCGGCAGCTTCGGCGGATAAAACGCGCCGCGCCAGCCGTCGTACTGCCAGCCGGAAATGCCGATTCGAATGTCTGGCATGGCTGAAATCCTTGAAGCCGTCAACGGCCTTCGCGCATGTTAGACCGCCCCCCGCATGCGCTCAGCCGGGAGCGGTCAGCCGATGCATGCTCATCTGATCGTCCTTGCCCCGATCGTACCGCGTGAGATGGGGAATCAACTGTGTCGTCGGTACGATCAGACGCCGATGGATCAGCCTTCCCCCGCGACGCACAATGCCTGAAGTATTCAACGACACGAACCACTGCGGGAGCCCCACGATGCAGATCACGAGCCCAGCATTTCAGGACGGTCAGGTTATCCCCAGGCGATACACGGAAGACGGCGACAATACCTCACCACCGCTTAGCTGGAACAACGTGCCTGAAAAGACACGCGAGTTCGCACTGATCATGGAGGACCCCGACGCACCACGCCCGGATCCCTGGGTGCATTGGGTGGCTTACAGCATCCCCCGCGACCTGCGGAATCTCCCGGGACGCATCCCCCACAACCTGCTCGTGACGCTCGATAATGCGCGTTTCCGTCAGGGGATCAATTCCTGGGGCGAGGGGCACGTGGGCTATCGCGGTCCGTCGCCGCCGCCGGGGCATGGCACGCATCGTTACTACTTCCATCTCTATGCGCTGGATCGTCCGCTGTCGCTTGGTGAAGCAATCGAGAAGGACGCACTGCTTGCGGCGATCTCGCGCGTGCGTGTGCTGGATGAGGCAATTCTGCTCGGCCGTTACGAGCGAGAGCCCTCGCCTGTCGCCCACAGGTAACATCGCAGGGTTCGCGTCGGCACATCAGCAGGCCTCATCCCCAGCCCGGGCACGGCGGCGATCTCATGGAGTTATCCCTCGAGGTGATGGGGTATACTTCAGATCGTTAACCTGCCGAGAGGTCATCACAGGAGGTGGCGATGGGGCTTTATGGGCGATATGTGTTTCCGTGGGTGCTGGATCGCGCGATGGGGCGTGAGCCGATGGAGCAGAGGCGGCCAGGTGTGCTGGGCGACGCGAAGGGGGAGGTGCTGGAAATCGGCTTCGGCACCGGGCGGAACCTGCCGTATTATCCCGCCGAAATCGATCATCTGACGGTGCTGGAGCCGAGCGAACCGGTCGCGCGGCGGGCGGAGCAACGGCTTCGTGAATCACCGATCAAGGTCGAATCGGTACGGCTCGGGGCGGACCAGGCGCTGCCGCTGGATACCGCACGCTTCGACACCATCGTGAGTACGTGGACCATGTGCAGCATCGACGATCTGCCGCGCGCCCTGCACGAACTGCACCGCGTGCTCAAGCCCGGCGGCCGATTGCTGTTCATCGAGCACGGCCTCGCGCGGACGCCAAAGCTCGCCAAGTGGCAACACCGCCTCACGCCCATCAACCGATGGATCGGCCAGGGCTGTCGGCTGAACCGCGACTTCAAAGCCATCCTCCACACCTCGCCGTTGCAACTCGAGCAATGCGAAGAATTCGAAATGCCCAGCACCCCCCGCATCGCCTCCCACCACTATCGCGGCACGGCCGTGAAACGGTAAGCTGGGGGATCACAATCGAAGGGTAACTCGCATGCAACCTCTCCGTTTTGCATTGGCCGCTGCGATCGGCCTCGCCATCGCCAGCTTCGCCGTCGCCGATGATAAGATCGAGACAATCCCGCTGGAGATCGGCCCGGAGACCACGGTTTTCGAAGGCCCGTTGCGGGAAGACGGCACGGTTGATTATGTCGCCGCGTTGAACGACCTAGCCAGCGAAGGCGTCACGCCTGAGAACAACGCCTACGTGGTGATCGCGGAGTTGACCGAGCCAGAGTTATGGACCGACGACGCCTTCCGCCGCAAACGCTTCGAGATGCTCGGCGTGCCGCCGCCGGACGACGACGCTCAATACCTGGCGCTTCAGCAATGGTCGTGGCGAGCGGACGAAGCCGCTTTCAAGCAGTGGGACCAAGCCAGCACCGGCGAATGGGTGCCAGCAGATTTCCCGCTCGTGATCGATTGGCTGGATGAACAAGACGCGGCCTTGAATCGCCTTGTGGCTGGCATTCAGCGTGAGCGCTACTGGGCGCCCGCCGTCACCGAGGAGGAGAGAGGGCTCGTCAACGACGTGCTGTTGCCGGACTTGGCGAGGATGCGCCAGATGGGGATCAGCCTGGCAATTCGTGCGAGGCATCGGATTCACGAGGGACAGTTGGACGCCGCCATCGACGACCTTCTCGCCATCAAACGGCTGTCGCGACACGTTGCCGGGCCGCGCTTCGTGATCGAGGACTTGGTCGGCGTTGACATGGCTCGCAGGACGACCGGTGCCTTCGGCGAACTTATAGCGCACGAAGCGTTCACCGTTGGCCACGGGAAGACTCCAGGAGGCCCTCGCCCCGCTGCGAGGGCGCTTCCTCTTCGAGCAAAGCATGGATGTTGGCGAGCGTGTCGGATTCCTGGACACGCTGCAGCGACGCACGTCGCTTCTCTGGGCCGTTGAAAGTCCAGGCGAAAAGTTGAAGATGCCGCGGATCATCTATCGTAATTTTGATCGCAACGTCGCCATGCGGCGTGTCAACGCTGAGTACGATCGACTCGTTGCAGCGATGAAATTGCCCACGCCCCAACAACGTGATGCGAGGCTGACTGTGTTGGCGGATCAGGTCGAGCAACTGTCGGAGAAATATGATGACGCCCTTGATTGGGCAGCCGTTGCGATCAAACTGCTTTCGCAGGAGGAAGCGGAGCAGGTGAACACGGTGAGCAATGTGGTGGTTGAGTTGGTGATGATTCTAGCAATGCTAGATTTTTCGCACATGTCCAGTGTTGCCGACCGCACCGAGATGCTCGAAGACCTCGAACGCGTCGCCATCGCGCTTGGCGGGTATCGCGCCGAGCATGGGCGTTACCCTGAATCGTTGGAGGCGTTGGTGCCGGACCTGCTCGCCGCTGTGCCGCAAGACATTTTCGATACTGAGGGCGGCCACGTGCGGTATCTGCTTGAGGACGACCGCGTCGTCATCTACAGCGTCGGCCCCAACGGCGAAGACAACGGCGGCGTCGATTTCGACGACTTTCGTAAAGGTGACCTCGGCATGGCATGGCCGCGCTGATGGGCAGTGGCGGGGGGGTTACAGTCCCACGTAGCGGGTGTAGAGGGAGCGGGCGGTGGTGGGGTTTTCGGTGCCGTGGATGATGGCTCGGCCGTCGGCGAACAGCGTCAGGCGATAGTCGTGTCCGCCATCGTGAAGCGTCGCGCGGAGGAGGTACTCATTGGCGGTTGCCTGGCCGTGGGCAGCGAGCTGGCGGGCGAGATGGTCGAGCTGCACCGTCGGCCCCTCGCCGTTGGCGGGATGCAGTTGCACCGCACCGCGGCCGCATAGCGTCGCGGACCGCACCGCCCGCCGCCCCTCAAGAAACTCAAAATCACGCGCGCCGCAGCAGGGGCACGTCTCCGATCGGGCCGCGGCCACGTCCATCTGCTGAATCCGGTTTGTCATCAGATCAAAACTCAGCAGACTACGGCTGACGGCGGCGAGGTTACCCGTGAGAATCTTCAGCGCCTCCGCTGCCTGGAAATTCGCGACGATTCCCGCTGCGGGGCCGAGCACGCCGACTGTGTCGCAGCTGCCGAGCTGGCCGGTCTCGGGCTCATCGCCAAGCAGGCAACGCAGGCACGGCCCAGCCGTCGCCTCGGTTGAGGGGAGGATGGGATAGACGGTGCCGGTGGTGCCGACCGCGCCGCCGTAGACGTAGGGCAGAGCGTGGGCGATGGCCAGATCGTTCAGCAGCAGCCGCGTGGCGAAGTTGTCCGTGCCGTCGAGCAGCAGGTCCACATCGGTCGCCAACGGCACCGCGTTGCGATGCGTGAAATCCACCACGTGAGGCTCGATCGTGACGTCGTCATTCACCAGCGCAAGACGCTCCGCAGCGGCGACGGCTTTGGGCACATGCCCCGCTGCGTCGGCCTCGGTGAATAGCACCTGCCGTTGAAGATTCGTCAGCTCCACCAGGTCACGATCGACAATACGCAACCGCCCCACGCCGGCCCGGGTCAGCATGTCCGCGATCACCGTGCCGAGCGCACCGCAGCCGACCAGCAGCACGGTCGCTCGGCCCAGCGCCGCCTGTGCCGCAGCATCGAAGCCCGGCAAAAGCATCTGGCGGTGGTAACGATCGAAAGCGGGCATGGCGCGATGGCTCACTTTGCCGGCACGAGCCAGCGGGACTGATAGGGGCCCAGGGGGATTTGGTGCGGGGCGAACTTGTTCTCGTCGCCGTTCTCTGCGAGCAGATCGCGCCAACGTGGCGAGCGCTGGCCCGCTTTCAGTTTCAACTCGATGCGTTGCGGCTGATCGGTCATGTTGTTCACCGCGATCAGGATGTGTTTTCCGTCGACCGATTCACGCTCAACGGCGAACACGGCATCGCCAAGCTCCAGCACACGCTGATGACCGTCGGGGTGGAACGCCGCCTGCCGACTGCGGAGATGGAGCATGTGCCGCATGGCGTTGAAGGCGCGGGCGTTGAGGGTTGTATCGTCGGCGAGCAGCTTCGAAAGCTGCGTCTCGTTCCACTTGTGCCGGTTGATGGCGCGAGCATGGCGGAGGCGTTTGACGCCCTCGTGGTCGTTTCGGGCCGCCACGATGGCCTGGAAGTAGATCGCGGGAACGCCACGCATGGCGAGCATCACAGCCTGTGAACACAGGAAACGATCCAACTGCATCTGCGGGTCGTTCTGACCCGGCCGTGCCATCGCATCGAACCACGTGATGTTCAATTCGTACGGGCTGGTCGAGCCGTCGGGGTTGGATTTTTCGCTCACATGACCGCCGAGTTCGCGGATCACCTCCGCGAGATGCTCAACCTGTGCGTGCGGCAGCAGCCCTTCCAGCGGACGCACACCGACGCCGTCGTGCGATGCGGTAAAGTTGAGATAGGTGCAGCCGGCCGGCGGATCGGTCAGCTCCTTCGCCCAGTGCGTGAGATGCTTGGCCGTGTCGGCTTGCAGGCCGTGGAGGAGCAGGGGGGGCAGCGAGAAGTTGTAGACCATGTGCGCTTCGTCGCCGTCACCGAAGTAGCTGATGTTCTCCTGATGCGGGACATTCGTCTCCGTCAGCAGCAGCACGTGCGGCGCGATCAACTCCAGCACATCACGCAGCAGCTTGACCACCTCGTGCGTCTGCGGCAGGTGAATGCAGTTAGTGCTGAGGTCTTTCCAGAGGTAGGCGATCGCATCCAGACGAATCAGCCGGGCACCCATCTGCGCATACAGCAGCATGATGTCGATGAATTCAAGCAGCACGTCAGGATTCGCGAAGTTCAAATCCACCTGATCCGGGCTGAACGTGGTCCACACCCACCGCTCGCCCTGACGTGTCTGAACCTGTTCAAGCAACGGCGAAGGACGCGGCCGAACCACATGGCTCAAGTCCGTGCCCGGTTCAACCTCCACAAAGTAGTAGCGGTGGGGGGCCACGCCTGCGACATACTCGCGGAACCACGTGCTCTGGCGTGAGCAGTGGTTAAGCACGAGGTCGAACATCAAGCGGAAATTCTGGTCGATCGCCGTGATCTCGTCCCACGAGCCCAGCTTCGGATCGACCATGCGGTAATCGATCACGGAGAAGCCGTCGTCGCTGGAATACGGGAAAAACGGGAGAATGTGGACCGTATCGATGATGCCCGCCAGGTGCTGCTGAAGGAACCGGTCAAGCGTCTGCAGCGGCGTCTCCTTGGCGCTGCGGACCATGTCGCCGTAGGTGATCAGCACGTTGTCCGCCTGCGTCCACCGCGGGCCCTCCGAAGGGCTGGCACGAAGCGAATCGTAGCGGTTGAAGATGAGCTTGAGACGATCGAGGCAGTCACGGCAGACCGAGTCGCCGTAGAGCGTGTTCAGACGCCTCTGGATGCGGTTGTAAAGTTCGCGAGTCTTGTCGCCGTGATTCATGATATCGCACCCGGTTGTGAATGATGGCGAGAAGCGTCCCCCCGCCGGCGTGAGCAGGATCAGTCGCCTGCCACGTTGGCGATCAGGGCCGAAAGTTTACGGCGGGCGACGCTGTAGCTGAAGAACCGCGAAGCCACCTGATAGTTATGCTCGACCACCTGCTGGCGGTATTCGCTGTCTTCCAGAAGCCGACGCACCTCTTCGACAACCTTGCGGGTCACGAAGTTGTTGATGGTAGGAATGCGGAAGCCGCGCGGCTCAATGTCGCGTGCGAAGTTCAGATACCGGTTGATCACCAACGGCTTCTTAAAGTACAGCGCTTCCAGCAACGCATTGCCGAACCCCTCGTAGATGCTCGGGTAGGTCACCAGGTCCGCATGGGGGTAAAGATCCCAGAGCGTGTAGACCTTTCGACCCTCGGCATCGTACTGCCGTCGCTCGCCGATGCGCGTGGAGATGAACCGCAAATCAACGCCCGCGTCAGCCGCCATCTCTGAAAGCACGTGGAAATAGTCGTACCCTTCGTCGCCGACGTCGTGAGAAACAACAAGCTTATAGCGCGGATCGTCCAGCATCTGCACCAGCTTGATCGCATGCTCAATGCCCTTCCGAGGCACCACGCGCGTGGGTTGTAGAATCATCACGTCGTCAGGCGAAAGCCCGATCTCCGCACGCACATCCGAGGCGTAAACGTCCATCGTCGGCGGCGCCTGCTCGAAGTTGAAAACGTTCGGCAGCAGCGTCGAACTCGTCCCCCTCCGCCACGCCAGATCCTCCCGGGCCGTCTGGTTGATCACCATATGCTGCAGGCTCGGCAGCCGGGGCGGGAACGCCATGTCCAGGTAATCGTCGACAGCCGTCACGCGGAAACGGTCACGCTCCCAGTAAAAATCGTGGTGGTGCGCCAGGGCGGGCATCTGCGTCTCAGCGATGAACTCCGTCACCGCGATGCCCAGCGGTATGTGCATCGGAATCGTCACCACGTTCTGAAGCATCAACAGGTCGATCTTGAAACGATCCGTGAACCGGTACAGCGTCTCCTTGAGATACTGCGTCATGTCGTAGATGCGTTGCGTCGTGACGCGGCTGCGGCGCGGCCTGCCAAGCACGCGCTCGTTGAGGTACGTGTTCGCCGGATGGCCGAAGAACGCTTCGGGAACGCAGTAGCTAACGTCCGGGGCGCGATCCAGTCGTCCGGCGTACCAGTAACTGGTGTGCCGATCTTCCCAGAGCACCTCGGCGAGCTTCGCGCTCTCCAAAGATACGCCGTCGGTCCCGGCAAACCGGGTCGATACAAATCCGATTCGCAAAGGCTCCATGCTCTCTTTGTATCCCTCAGGGTGATGAACCGTCTTGCAGTGTTATTCGGTCGACGGTTGCTGCAGGTTCAGTCAACTATGCTATGGTATGCATCAGCAGAGTCAAAACGATTGGCCGCCGACGCATCCGATGCACGCGTCAGGCGGCCCGAGCCACGGGAACTCACCATGACTGCCACGCTCGAAAGCGTTATCGACCGCCTGCCTCAGATACGCCAGGCCGTTGAAGCCGTTCGCGAAACCCTGCTGGCCAACCTCGTGATGATCGGCGAAATTCCCGCGCCCACCTTCAGTGAGCAGGCCCGCGCCCGCTTCCTGTCCGACCGTTTCGCCGAGACGGGCCTTCAGCATGTCAGCACCGACGAAATGGACAACGCAGCCGGCGTCATCCCCGGTGCCGAAGGCGGCCGCAACATCCTCGTGGTCGCCCATACCGACACGCTCTTCGCCGCAAAGGACGACCACACCATCTCCGTCGAAGAAGACAGCGTCATCGGCCCCGGCCTCGGCGATAACAGCCTCGGCGTCGCCGTCCTCGCCACCATGCCCACCCTGATGGAGCATCTGGACGTCACCTTCAATTCCAACATCGTCCTGCTCGGCTCCAGCCGATCCCACGGCCGCGGCGACCTCGAGGGCATGCGGTTTTTCATGGACAACATGAAGATGCCCGTCACCGCTGGCATCTGCCTTGAGGGCGTGAAGCTCGGCCGGCTCAGCTACTGCTCCATCGGCATGATGCGTGGCGAGATCACCGTCTCCGTTCCCGAAGAATACGATTGGACCCGCTTCCGCGCTTCCGGGGCCATCCGCATCATCAACGACGTGATGAACCACATTCTCGCCATTCCCCTGCCGCGTCAGCCTCGCACCACGGTGCTGTTCGGCGCGATCCGTGGCGGGGCTGCTTTCGATGTCATCGCCACCCACGCCACGCTGCAGTTCGAGATTCGCTCCGAGTCCGCCGAGATGGTCCAGCAGGTGACGCGGCGCATTCGCGACATCACCGAAGAGGTTTCCGCCGAGACCGATGCCGTGGTGACGCTGGATACCATCGCCCACCGCGAGCCCGGGGGCGTGGCGTTCGGGCACCCGATCGTGCGGCATGCTCGCAAGATCATCAAAGCGCTCGATGTCGAGCCGCGACTCGGGCCCAGCCTCAGCGAACTCAGCACGTTCATCAGTCACAGCGTGCCCGCCGTTACGCTCGGCATCACCACCGGCGAGCGGCGTCACAAAGCCAACGAACTGCTGCATATTTCACCGATGATTACAGGCGTAACCCAGTTGGCCGCGCTTTTGCTGGCCATGGATGCGGGACTTGAAGACGATGAAGCTTGAGAACTGGATAAAAGACCACACCTTCCACCACTCCGCGTTCTGGGACCTCCAGCACATGGTCGCGGAGAAGGAAGCGCAGGGCCTGAAAATCTCCCTGTGCATCCCCACGCTCAACGAAGAAAAGACGATCGGCAAAGAGATCGTCATCTTCAAAAGCGAACTGATGACCCGCTATCCGCTGATCGATGAGATCGCCGTCATCGACTCCGGCTCAACCGATCGCACGCGTGAAGTGGCGGAGAACTTCGGAGCCGACTTCTACCTCGCTTCGGACATCCTGCCCGATCTGGAACCCAAACGCGGCAAGGGCGAGAACCTCTGGAAAGCGATCTACCAACTCACCGGCGACGTCATCGTCTATGTCGATGCCGACATCAAAAACATCCATCCCCGTTTCGTCACCGGCCTCGTGGCCCCGCTCATCTACCGCCCAGAAATCAAGTACGTCAAAGCGTTTTACGAACGGCCGATGGCTGTTTCGAACACGGTGACGCGCCCATCAGGCGGCGGCCGGGTCACGGAAATCCTCGTTCGCCCGCTGTTTTCGCTGATGTTTCCCGACCTCGCCGGCATCATTCAGCCGCTCTCCGGTGAGTACGCCGTCCGCCGTGAAGTGCTCGAACAAATTCCCTTTCCCATCGGCTACGGCGTCGAAACCGCGCACCTCATGGACGTCTACGCACGCTGGGGCCTCGAGGCGTTCGGGCAGACCGACCTCGATCAGCGCGTGCATCGCAATCAGCCCACGCGTGACTTGGGCAAGATGAGCTTCGGCATCCTCCAGACCTTCCTTCGCCGTGCGCAGGCCTTGGGCATGCTCGGCGATCTGCCTGATCTTCACACACACCTCCGCCAGTTCCAGGTGAAGGACGATGAGCACGAGCTGATCGAGATTCCCATCGTCGAAGATGAGCGTCCACCCATGGCCGACATCGACGCCTACCGCGAAAAGTTCAAAGTCACCACATAACTCCCCCCCACACTTTGCCCGACTCGTTTCGGGCGGTCTGCAGTTTTCTCGCTCACACTTATGACAGCTTCCATCCCTGCCGCCGTTGCGATCGTCCACTATCACCTGCAATCGGGCGGGGTGTCGCGGGTGATCGCCCACGCAGCGGCCGCCCTGCATGCACGTGGCGTGAAAGTGGCCGTCATCGTGGGCGAAGCGCCGCCCGAAGCGTCGCATCTTGACGCCCCCGTCGAGCTCGCTGTGCTGCCGGATCTCGGGTACGACCCGCCCGGTCAGCCTCGCGCGGATGGTGCCGGGCTTGCCGATCAACTCGAGAGCGTGGCGAAGGAGATGCTCGGCCGCGCGCCCGATCTCTTCCACGTGCACAATCACAGCCTCGGTAAGAACGCCGCGCTGCCGGGGGCGCTGCGTCTGCTGGCCGAGCGTGGGCATCGGCTCCTGCTTCAGCCTCACGATTTCGCCGAGGACGGCCGGCCGGACAACTACCGCCATCTGCTGAGCGGCCACGCGGCCGACGCTTTGTACCCGCTCGCCGAACAGGTGCACTACGCTTTGCTCACCCGGCGGGATCGGGGCCTCCTCGCCGCAGCCGGCATCCCCGCCGCCCAAACCCACCTGCTGCCGAATGCCGTCGATCTACAAGCCGAGCCCGCCGACGAGCCGCCGCTTTCGCCGAGCGGGAAACGTCTGATCCTCTATCCCACCCGCGCCATCCGCCGCAAGAACGTCGGCGAGGTGCTGCTGTGGGCCGCCGCCGCCGACGAGAACGATCGCTTCGCGCTCACCCTCGCGCCGACCAATCCGGTGCACCGCCCGGTGTACGATCGCTGGAAGACAGTCGCCGCCGAGCTTGCATTGCCTGTGGAGTTTGAAGTCGGCTCTGGTGGCGGTGCGGATTACATCGAACTGCTGCGCTCCGCCCATGTGCTGCTCACCACAAGCGTCGCCGAGGGGTTCGGCCTTACCTTCCTCGAACCCTGGCTCGTCGGCCGGGCGCTGGTGGGCCGCGATCTACCCGCCGTGACGGAAGATTTCAAAGTCGAGCATGTCGATCTTTCGCCCCTGTATGAGGCCGTCCGCGTGCCGGTGGCATGGATCGGTCGTGAAACGCTGCAAGCCCGCCTCGCCCGCCTCATGACGCAGGCTTACCAAGCGTACGGTCAGCAGTGCCCCGCAGACAACATCGAAGCGGCGATGGCTTCACTTATTGATGCCGCCGACACCGTCGATTTCGGTCGGCTGGACGAGCCGCTCCAGGAGAAGGTCATCCAGCAGGTCGCGAACGATGCCGACGCCCGCGCTCAACTTCAACCGAATGCACTGATCAGCCCCGATGCCGACGACCCTGCCCGCGTCGCAGCAAACCAGCGCATCGTACGCGATCACTTCAGCCTCGAACGCTACGGCGAGCGGGTGCTCGAGGTTTACGCCAGCGTCCTCAACAGTGAAACGGGGCCCGTCGAAGCCCTCCCCGCCGATGCAATGCTCCGCCAATGGCTCAGCCCCGAGCGCATCAACCTGCTGCGCTGCTGAAACTGGCGATCGATTGTGGGCGGCGCGCGTCGACGGCAAAGAGAACGTCCAAAAACGAGCCGCGACCGTGAGGGAGCGGTTGTGTGTCGGGCATCGGCGCGCGCGGCAGCACACCCTCCTGTACGTAGGCTTGGTGGAAGCGTCTTCTACGTCACGCATCGCCTCTGCCGTACGCTTCGATTTGCCGAGGCCCCACGCATGCCCGCTCCCTCACGGTCGCGGCTCGTCGCCTGGCTCGATCCCGCCGTTCTCACAATCCCGCACCCGCACCCGCACCCGCACCCGCTAAAAAAACCAGAGCATCAGCGGCAGGACGAACAGGCAGAATGCGAAGGTATTGGTCACCCACAGTACCGATCCGAGCCGGGCGTCGAGGTGGAAGATGTTCGCTGCGATGACCACGTTGATCGCCGTCGGCGTCAATGCTTCGACGATCATCACATCCCGCAGCAACGGCGTCACCAGCACGCCCGTGAACACCAGCCCGCCGATCAGGGCGATCGTCGCCAGTGGATGAAAGATAAACTGAATGAATCCGACCACGCTGTGCATCCGCCACGCAGCCAGCGAATCGCCCACACGCAGCAGCAGCCCGATGCCCGCATAGCTGCCCGCCGCAGCAAGGAAGAACATGACCTCCATCAGCCCCGTGTCGATCACCCACTGCGGATCGGGCAGCCCGCTCAGGTTCAGCAGCAGCCCCGCCCCCGCAGCATAAAGCGGGACCGCCCGGCTGGTCAGGAAGCTGCTGCGCATCATCTCGCCGATCGACCCGCTGCCGATGCCGAATCGCGAAGCGACCGGGTAAAAAATCAGCACCATGAAGATCTGCATACTCGTGACGTACGCGATGCCGTACCGCAACGCGTCGGCTGCCGGTTCGAGCAGTGCATAGCACAGGTACGCCCCAAGGGTGAAGCCGTGGTTGGACAACGCCGCTGCGAGAATCATCACGCCCTGCTGCGAGCGGGTACAGCCGATCGCCCGCGCCAGAGGTGCCATCGCGGCCGCCGCGGCGATCATCAGCACCGGTTGCGCCAGCATCAGGACGATCAGTTGGCCGCCCGCCTCGCCGCCCAACGGCAAGCCCCAGAAGCTGACGAGTGAAATCGGCGACCACAGCCAGATCAGCGTATTCAGATGCAGCGGTCGGCTGACCGATTCGTTGAGCCAGCCCCGCCGCCGCGCAGCATACCCCAGCGCCAGGCACGCCATGGAGAATGCGATGAAGATCAGGAATGTAATGGTGCGGCCGTCCATGAGGGCCGGCCAGTATAACGCCTCTGCCGACTCACGTGACTTTCACCACAGCAACAGAAATAGGTTCCGCGCAAGTTTCAGTCTTGCCTGATCCAGACATTCCGGTACCGCACCGGTGCCCCATGATCCTGAAGATGCAGCGGCCCCGGCCCGCCCTCGCCGCGCGCCTGCCCCGCCCCGGTACCGTGCGGCAGCTCAACATCATCGTGAACGACCACGCCGTTATGGATCACCGTGAAGCGGGCGTTGGCCGTCTTCTCGCCGGTCTCATCGAAGCGCGGTGCGGTGAACTTAATGTCGTACGTCTGCCACTGCAGAGGCGGGAACGTCATGTTCAGGTCCGCCGCCCGTTGACGGTACAGGGCCGCCATGCCGTTCTTCGGAGGCAGCTGCCCGAACGTGTCGAGAATCTGAACCTCGTACCGGTTTTGAATGTAGACGCCAGAATTAGCCCGATTCTCAGCCGAGCCGTCCGGCATGAAGGGAATCTTGAACTCCAGATGAATCGTCGCGTCTTCAAACTCCAGCAGGCTCGTCGCCCCCTCGATCAGCAGACCGTCCTCGGTCATCCGGCCGTCGCGGAGCTGATCCACGTTGCTGCCATCGAAAAGGACGATCGCCCCCTCAGGCGCCTTCTTGCCGGCGTTGGGACTTTCCCGAAACACCGGCTCAAGTTTGCCCACGTCGCTGCCGGCGGCGTTGGAGACGACGAAGCTGTCGCCTTCAAACCGGGCGGCGTAGGGGCCAAACGGCAGGGAAACGTTTTCGTCGGCATCACGCGTCGTCTTGCTCGGCAGCGGCTCATCACCCGTCCACCCTTCACCGGGAAGCCCGCCGGGGTAAGCAAGCGCCGTGAAGCCGCCGTCGCCGGATGTCCGCACCTGAAGCCCGACACGTGCCTCGCCGTCTTCGCCGACGTAGGTGCCGACGTACTCGCCCTGCACGGCGAAGTCCGGATGCTCCGCCGCCTCCTCAGCATCAACATAAGCCTTCGCTTGGGCGAACCCAGCGAGCGAGCCGATCAGAACCACCAACGAGAGCAGCGAGATAAACCGTGACATGTGAAGCTCCAGATTTATGAAAGGCTGATTAGCCAAGCATAACGTAGACAGACATCACCGACCAGTTTTCAGCCGATATCTGCAAGATTCAGTGCATCGCCGTAGGCTTTGACCAGGCGTTTACGCAGCAGCTCACGGCTGGGGTCGGCCAGCGTCGGATCTTCCGCTGCAATGGCGATGGCGTCGCGCTTGGCGAGTTTGAGCAGGTCCATGTGGCGCGTCAGGTCCGCCACACGCAGGGGCGGCATGCCCGATTGCTTCGTGCCCAGCAGTTCGCCCATGCCTCGAATGCGCAGGTCCGCTTCGGCGATCTCGAAGCCGTCGGTGGTGCGGGCAATGGCCTTGAGGCGCTCGCCAGCATCGTCGGTGATCGTATCGCCGATGAACACGCACAAGCTCTTGCGCGATCCCCGACCCACCCGCCCCCGCAACTGATGAAGCTGCGCCAGGCCGAACCGGTCCGCATGCTCCACGATCATGATCGACGCGTTCGGCACATCCACGCCCACCTCGATCACCGTCGTCGCCACCAGCACATCGATCTTGCCCTCACGGAAGCGATGCATGATGCGTTCACGCGTCGTGCGCTTGAGCTTGCCGTGCACCGCCGCAACCCGATGATCCTTAAAATGGGTCTTCTCAAGGTGGGCCGTATGCGATCGCACCGCTTTGAGTTCCGCCCCGTTCTCCGAATCCTCGATGCTCGGCAGCACGATGTATGCCTGCTCCCCCTTGGCCACCCGCCGGGCAGCGTAGGCGTAAACATCGTCGGCTTTGTCGGGGGTCACAACACGCGTGGTGATCGGCTGGCGGCCGGGCGGAAGCTGGTCGATCGTTGAAACATCGAGGTCGCCGAACACCGATAGGCTGAGCGTTCGAGGGATCGGCGTCGCCGTCATCACCAGCGTGTGCGGCAGCGTGTTCTCCGCGTGGGTCTTGGCGCGCATCGCCGCCCGCTGCACCACGCCAAACCGGTGCTGTTCATCGACCACCGCCAGGGCAAGGTCAGCAAACTGCACATCCTCCGAAAGCATCGCCTGCGTGCCGACCACGATATCCACCTCGCCCCGCTGGATTCGGCTACGCATCACCGCTCGCTCCGTCGATGTCAGCGACCCGGTCAACAGCGTCAGCCGAACGCTTGAGTCGGCAAGCATCTTCGAGATCGACGCGAAATGCTGTTCGGCCAGCAACTCCGTCGGCGCCATCAACACACCCTGCTTCTGCGACGCCACCGCCAGCAGCAAAGCGTAAAGCGCCACCACCGTCTTGCCCGACCCCACGTCGCCCTGCAGCAGCCGATTCATCGGAATCGTCCGCTGCAGATCATCCGAAAGCTCATCGATCACGCGCTGCTGAGCCTCCGTCAACGCGAAGGGGAATCGCTGACGGATGTGCCCATCAATCGCTTCGGAATACCGCAGCGCCGGGGCAGTCAGCGTGTTCTGCGTGTGCTGCCGTTTGAGCGCAAACCCCAGCTGCAACAGCAGCAGTTCGTCATAGGCGAGGCGACGCCGGGCCGCCACAAGCTCGTCCGAATCGTTCGGCGTATGCAGCGCCCGATACGCATCCCGCAACTCAGGCAGTTCACGGGCGGCCCGATACGCCTCATCAAAATGATCGTGAATCTGTGGCAGTGCCGTCGGCAACGCATCGGAAATGATGCGACGAATCTGTTCAGTCGGCAGCCCATCGGTCGCAGGATAAATCGGAATCAGCCCGCCGTCGTCCGAAGCGTCGCTGGGCACAGTCGGGTCATCGGGAACGGTGGGGGGGGGCCGGGGGGGGGGGGGGGGGGGGGGGGGGGGGGGGGGGGGGGGGGGG
>JBBDRF010000089.1:0-48985 GCA_040905565.1 Phycisphaeraceae bacterium
CCCCCCACCTACACCCCCCCCACCCACACACACGCCCCAAGCCCACGCCGTCCCGCCGTGGGTTCCCCCCCGCACACGCAACCGCGATCTGCGATCGCCCGCTAACCCGATCACCCCCTCAGACGTAGCTCCGCACGACACCGATCACGATGCCCTGCACCTGGCAATGATCCGCCCAGATCGGCTCGTACGCATCGTTCGCCGGCTGCAGCCGAATACGGCCCTTCTCGCGGTAGAACTTCTTCAATGTCGCTTCCCCATCGTCCAGCAGCGCCACCACCGTCTGCCCGTTGCGCGCCGTCGTCGCCCGTCGGCAGATCACATAATCGCCCGGCCGAATCTGCTCCTCGATCATCGAGTCGCCCCGCACCTCCAGCACGAACGTGTCGCCGCTTCGCCCGCTCGAAGCGAACAGCTCTTCCAGATCAAGCGTCTGCCGATCTTCCACCGCTTCAATCGGCACGCCCGCCGCGATGGTGCCGACCAGGGGCAACCGCGACGGACGCTGCTCGTCGGGGAGCGCTGCCTTACCGGTGAGCTCCAAAGAGCGTGCTCTGTTCGGATCCCGCTTGAGCGCCCCCTTTTCGATCAACGCCTCGACGTGCTCGAAAACGGTCACTTTTGACACGCCCAGGTGGTCGCCGATTTCCTGCAAGGTCGGGGAATAACCTCGGGTCAGTTGGCAGTCGCGAATCAGCAGAAGAATGGTCTGCTGACGGGGTGTAAGTTTCAGCGTCATCGTCGTTCTCCGTGAGTCTTGCCTTGCGTGTCGCGGGGTCAGCCGTAAGCAGACGCCGCAACAAGTCGTCGCCAGGGTGTACCAGTTTCCCGTCCGCAGCTGCAGCAAGCTGCGCCAGCCGACGCCCGTACCCCACCGCCGGCCGCCCGGACGTCAGCGCGGGCCTAAGCCCTCGCAGCGCGCTCGCCGCGTCATGCAGCGCCTGCTGCTGCAGGCCCAGCCACGCTTCGATCGCCGACCCCGCAGCCGCCAGCGACCCGGCCTTCACCCACCGCCTCGCCGTCGCATCCGCCTGCTCGCCCGCCGTCGTCGGCTCATAGCGATCCAAGGCTTGCGACTGCTCCGAATCGTCTTCCAATCGCCCGCGCCTCGGCCGCCGCCGACGCCTGGGGCCGTAGCCCGCCAGCGACGTGCCCGATTCGGTATCCGCACCACTGGGATACTCCTGAGGCCCGGAAACCTGCCGCAGGCTCGTGCCGGTGTTGCCCGGCTCCAGCCGCGTCACATAATCGCCCCCCGGCCCTGTCATCACCAGCGGAATCGTCATCTTCTGCCGCTCCTGTTGGGGATCGAAGTTGCTCAGGGGCAACATCTGGTAGTCACCCGATGCCGCCCACCATACCTTTCGACCACCGGCGGGCCCGGACTTGAATCTCTCCGCCGTTTTCTGTTCGGACTACGTTAACCTGACAGACCCCGCACGTCAACCACAATTTCACCACGAAAGCGGCGGCGAATCGACCCGTCATCACGCCGTGGGGGTATCGAACTGCACCGTTGGGAATTCACGTCTCAAATTGGTCGAGGCTTATAATGTAGGTGATCGTATAAAACTCGTTCTTCGGCTTGTCCGATGTTATCATTGGGCACCCCTTCCGAAGAGAGGCACTGCATATGACGGCTCGTCCTCGCGTGTTGGTGATCGCCGAGGCTGCAAACCCCGAGTGGGTCAGCGTCCCGTTGATCGGCTGGTCCATGACCGAAGCCCTTCGCGAAGTGGCTGATGTCCATATGGTCACTCACATCCGAAACCGCGGGGCAATTCTGCGTCAAGGCTGGGTCGAGGGCGAAGATTTCACCGTCATCGATAACGAACGGATCGCAAGACCACTTTACCGCCTAGGCGAAATGCTGCGTGGCGGCCGCGGGGCCGGCTGGACCACCTCCATGGCTGTCCAGAGCATCGCCTACCCCTACTTCGAACGCCTCATCTGGAAGCAGTTCGGCAAGGCCATTCGTGCCGGTCAGTTCGATCTCGTCCATCGCGTCACCCCCTTGACCCCCACCGCCCCAAGCCCGATCGTGCGCCATTGCCGTCGCGCCAACGTCCCGTTCGTGCTCGGCCCCCTCAACGGCGGCCTGCCCTGGCCCGCACAGTTCCGCGAGGCCCGCCACAAAGAAAAAGAATGGCTGAGCTACGTACGGGATTTCTACAAGCTCCTTCCCTATTACCGCTCCACAAGACGCGACGCCGCCGCCATCCTCGTCGCCTCCCGCGCCACCGAGGACCAACTCCGCCGAGCTGCCCGCGGCCGCCAGATCTACATCCCCGAAAACGCCATCGACCCTACCTGCTTCCCCCAAGCCCCAACCCGCAACTACAAACGCCCACTCCGAGGCGTGTTCATCGGACGCCTGGTCCCCTACAAAGGACCCGACATGCTCCTCGAAGCAGCTGCCCCCCTGCTGCGCGACGGCACGCTCGAACTCGACTTCCTCGGCGACGGCCCCATGATGCAGTCGCTCTGCGAAATGACCAAAAGCGAAGCCATCGGCCACGCCGTCCACATGCGAGGCTGGGTCCCCCACGAACAAATCCACCAATACCTCGCCAATGCCGACCTCCTCCCCTTCCCCAGCATCAGAGAATTCGGCGGCGGCGCCGTCCTCGAAGCCATGACCGCAGGCGTCGTCCCCCTCGTGGTCGACTACGGGGGCCCCGCAGAACTCGTCAGCGACGCCACCGGCTTCAAAATCCCCCTCGGCTCCCGCGAGCAGATCGTCGCCGGCTTGCGCGAGCAACTCGAAAAACTTGTCGCCGATCCGAGCATCCTCGAATCCTACTCACGCATGGCCGTCGAAGACGTTCACCGCCGCTTCACTTGGCCGGCTCGGGCTCAGCAGATGCTCGAAGTCTACCGCTACGTCATGGGCGAGCGCCCCGACCAGCCCGTCTTCCCAGCCCCACCCGCACGCCAGCTCCAGCCCGCGTAAATTACCTGGTCCGGCAAGCCGGTCCCCCGACCCACCCTCCCACGCAAAAAAAGCGAGGCGGTACGCACGGGTACGCGCCGCCTCACCTCTTGATCTGTTCATTCTCTGCCGCTTAGGCAGCAGTTGGTGACGCTGCGCGCCCGCGCCGCCGCAGCAATCCTGCCGTGCCCAGCAGCAGCATCCCCAAGCTCGCCGGCTCCGGAACTGCTGTGCCGTTGTAAACTTGGAAGTCATTGACTTCGCCTTCTGTGGTGAAGGCCGTCGTCCCCGCCGCAAAATCCCACGACGCTTCCGCCGTCCCCACCAGGCCCCGGTCGTCGTACTCATAGTACGTATAGAGAAGCTTCGTAAAATCGAACTCCACCGCTTCGCTCGGCAGGCCGCTGCCGCCGCCCGTGTTCAACGTCATCACACGCACATCCTCCAGCCGCCACTTCGCCACCACATTGTCTTCAAAACCACCGCGAGGCAGGACGATGTCCATCTCCAGATACTGAATCGGCGTGCCGACAAACAACGCCTCCATCAGCTTCGGCGACGCTTTGTCCGTCGACTTGGTCACCTTGAACGGCCCATGCGAAGGTGCCCCCCGCGATCCCGCACTCAAGTCAATATTGAACGTTTTCACCGCAATCCACCCCTCGTACCCGCTCCGAGTCACCTCCCCTTCGATCCCCTCGATTTCCATGTACAAAGCCGCCTCCGCCTGCGACTGTACCCCCATCAGAACGACCGCCAACACAACAACCAGAATTGAGATAGCAGGCTTCATCGGTCCCTCCCACGAAAAAGGATTCACCATACTTCGACGGCCGCACCCCGCAGCCGCACATCCCCCCGAAACTACACCGTCCAAAGGAGGAAGCACCAATATATCAAGCGAATCCGCCACGGCCTAGAACTTTTTTGCGATGGAGATAGCCGCGAGACGACGTCTCGCTGGCCCCCCCCGGCCGAGACGTCGTTGCGGCTATTGGTTGGGCGCTTTCGCGTCGCTGACGCCGTGGATCATGAAGCCGCCGTCGATGTTGATGCATTCGCCGTTGACGAAACGGCCGGCCTCGCTGGCGAGGTAGACGACGGAACCTGCGATCTCTTCAGGGGTTCCGAAGCGTTCCATCGGCGTGCATTCGAGGATGCGCCGGCCCCGGTCGCCCGATTCGAGGATCTTGCGGTTCTGGTCGGCGGGGACGAAGCCGGGCGCGATCGCATTGACGCGGATGCCCAGCAGGCGGGGCCACTCGACCGCAAGTTGACGGGTCAACGCCAGCAACGCGCCCTTGCTGGTGGCGTAGGTGGTGACCTCAGAGAGGGCGAGGAAGCTGGTGACGGAGCAGACGTTGATGATGCTGTAACCTGCTGAAGAATCTGGCTTTCCCTGCTTTTCACACTGGCGGGCGAAGGCCTGGGAGGCGTGGAAGGGGCCGAAGTAGTTGACGTCCATGACGAAGCGATGCTCGTCTTCTTCGACGTCGAGCGTCGGTTTTTTCAGGTTCACCCCCGCGCAATTCACGAGGATGTCGATGCGGCCGAACGCTTCGACGGTGCTGGCAATGGCCGCTTCGATGGAGGCGCGGTCGGCGACATCGAGTTCCACCGCAACGACACTGTTTGCGGGTCGGCCCTCGGCGAGGGCGGCCTGGGCGGCGTGAACTTTTTCGGGTGAGCGGGAGCCGACGACGACCTTCGCGCCGGCGCCGAGGAGGGCGTGGGCGATGGCGCGGCCGATGCCGCTGGTGCCGCCGGTGACCAGGGCGACCTTGTTGTCGAGCGTGAAGCTGAGGTGTGACATATTAAGAAATACCTTTAAAAACGGCGTGGTAATGGGAGCTTACTACCTATAATGCGGGCAAGGCGACGACGCAATGCGCACGTGTGCGTCGCAGGGGACTCGAACCGGGAGGGATTCAGATGCATCATGAGAGCAAGGGACGACAGTTTCGTGTTGTGGTGAGTGCGCTCACGCTGGTCGCGGTTCTGGCGGTCGGCTGTGAGCGTGAACGTCCGGAGTACGGCGACGAGCCGGTGGATGCACCGCCCCCGCCGCCGCCGCAATCGGAGTCGGGAGAGCCCGGCGAGGCGGGCGGCGAGGTGGTGTTTTCGCTCGATGAGATGGAGCAGGAACTGGGGGGAAGCGGCGGGGGGATCACCGAAGCGGGGGGCGATGTCACGCAAGCGGCGCGGGAGGCGGCGCGGGCTGCGGGGGAGACAATTGAGGACGGCGGGCGACGTTTGCGTGAAGCGGCGGCGGATTGACGGTATGCTGAGGGGGTGTTCCCCGGTGCAGGCGCTAAGGTTGAAGCCTTATCCTGCCCGATATTTGTTCCCCCCTTTTTGTCAGGAGACGTGACATGTCCATTGGTAACTTCAGCAAGTGGTTGGCTGTTCTCACCCTCGCGGTGACGGTTGGTGTCTGGGGCATCGGTTGTGAGCAGGAGCCTGCGGATCATATGGAAGACGCTGGCGAATCGATGCAGGACGCGGCCGAGAGCACCGGCGATGCGGTCGAGGGCGCGGCAGAGGAAGCCGGCGACGCGGCGGAAGATGCCGGCGACAATCTTAACGACTGATGCAATCATGTGAGGCGGCGCCGATGTGCCCGGTAAACCGGGCGCATTGGCGTGGTCCACATAGCGCGATAGATTGGCGTGTATGAAAGTCAGCTTCTTCGTAACGTGCCTGACCGATACGTTCTATCCCCGTGTGGGGCAGGCGGTGGTGGCGGTCCTGGAGCATCTCGGTCACGAGGTGGAATTCCGCGAGGCGCAGACGTGCTGCGGGCAGCCGATGTTCAACACCGGTTGTCACGGCGATGCTGCGGCACTGGCGCGGAAGATGATCGATGTGTTCGATGATGCGGACGTGGTGGTGACACCGAGCGGTTCGTGCTGCGCGATGATCCACGATTACTATGAGGATCTGCTCGGCGACGATCCGCACTATGGGCCGCGTGCGAAGGAAATGGTGGGGAAGACGCATGAGTTTGCGAAGTTTCTGCTTGATGTGGAGAAGGTAGATCTGGCGGAGCTGGGGTGCCGGTGGCCGGGCAAGCTGACGTATCACTATTCGTGCCATTTGCGGGGGCTGGGCATGCGGGACGAAGCGGTGCGGCTGTTGAATCAGATCGAGGGGGTGGAGCTTGTGCCACTGGAGAAGACGGAGCAGTGCTGCGGATTCGGGGGGACGTTTGCCGTGAAGTATCCGCAGATCAGCGGGTCGATGGTGCGGGACAAAGTGGATTGCGTGAAGAAGACGGGAGCGGATGTGCTGGTATGCAATGATGGGGGGTGTTCGCTGAACATTACGGGATCGCTGCATCGTGAGCAGGTGCCGGTGATGACCAAGCACCTTGCGGAGATCATTGCCGAGGGTCTGGGGCTGTTGCCGATCGAGGCACCGTCGCCAGGCACCGCCACACAGGGAGTCACATCATGACCCCCCCACCTTTGCCCGCATCTGAACCGGCGCCGGACGTGGACCGCTCGGGCACGAAGCAGGCTGCGAGCGCATCCGTGCAGGAACATCCGGTGGCGTTGTCGCATGATGGGCAGTCGATTCTGTTTCCGAAGCTGCCATATGACATGCACGACCGGGCGGACCATGCGATCGGCGATGAGCAGGTGCAGCAGTTCGTAAATCATGCGACGCTTTTGAAGGACGACGCTCGCAAGAAGCTGACGGCTGAAGTGTTCGGCGATCGACACGATGCGATCCGGACGCTGGCGGGCGAGATTAAAAAGCACACGCTTGAGAACCTGGATTACTACGTCGAGCAGTTTGTCGACAACGCCACGGCGGCGGGCGTGCAGGTGCACTTTGCGGAGGATGCTGAGGAAGCGAACGGCATCTGTCTGGACATCGCCAAGCGGGAGAAACTCACCGCGTGCGTGAAGAGCAAGAGCATGGTGACGGAGGAAACGCACCTGCTGCCCGAGCTTGAGAAGATCGGGATCGAAACGCTTGAGACGGATCTGGGCGAGTTCATTTTGCAGCTGGATCATGACGCGCCGTCGCACATTGTGACGCCGATGATTCACAAGGATCGCAAGGCGGTGGCCCGGGCGTTCGAGCGTGAGCTCGGGGTTGCCTACACGGAAGACCCGGAAGAACTGACGAGAATCGCGCGGGAGTATCTGCGGGAGAAGTACCGCAAGGCGGACCTGGGCATCAGCGGCGGGAACTTTCTTGTTGCGGACACCGGCTCGCTGGTGCTGTGCACGAACGAAGGGAACGCGACGTTCTGCACAACGGCTCCGCGCGTTCACGTGGCCTTCGTCGGCATGGAAAAGCTGGTCCCGAACTACGCGGGGCTGACGGTGCTTTTGAAGCTGCTGGCGAGGCATTCGACGGCCCAGCCTTTGACGGTCTACACCGACATCATCACGGGCCCCAAGCGGGAAGCGGATGATGACGGACCTGAGCAGATGCACGTGATTCTGCTGAACAACGGCCGGACAAATATCCTAGAGGACCCGGACTACCGGGCAGCTTTGCAGTGCATCCGGTGCGGGGCGTGTCTGAACGCGTGCCCGGTGTATCGGAAAGCGACGGGGCATAGCTACGGGGCGGTTTATTCGGGGCCGATTGGTGCGGTGATCACGCCGTTGTTCAAGGGGCTGAAGAACTATAAGGATCTGCCGAACGCGTCGTCGCTATGCGGGGCGTGTTATGAGGCTTGCCCGGTGAAGATCAACCTGCCGGAGATGCTGATCAAGCTGAGGCGGGACATGATCGGCGGGAAGATTACCAAGTGGCAGGAACGGCTGAGCTACAAGATTTTTGCTGCGGGTTTGAAGAGCGGGACGGCGTATCGGCTGGGCGGCTGGATGCAGACGAAGATGCTGCGGATGATGGCGGATAAGGATGGCTACGTTCGGAGCGCGCCGGGTCCTGTGCGGAACTGGACGCGTGAGCGGGACCTGCCCGCACCGGCAGCCCAGAATTTCCGGACGTGGTGGCGCAAGCGGACGCCTTGACGTCCCGGTTTTTCTCTCCCCTCGCACGGTGATGTTTGATATGGCGACGACACGTGAACAGTTTGTGAAGCGGATACGCGGTGCTCTGGGGCGCGGTGCGAATGCGGAAGCGCCGACGCCGCCTGCGGTGGAGGATGCGCTGATTCGGCTGACGTGGGCGGAGGAGGATCTGCCGGGGCTGTTTGCGGAGCGCGCCGAGGCGGTGGGTGTTTCGGTGCGGCGATGCAAAGCGGCTGATCTGGCGGGGACGCTGGGCGAGCTGCTGGATGAGCATGAGGTGAAGACGCTGACGCTTGCGGAGGAGCAGATCGCGGGCGGAGCTGCGCTGGCGGCGGGGCTGGACGAGCGGGGATATGAACTGCGGGCATGGCAGGATGACCGGAGCATGACGGGGCACTACGACGTGGACGCGGGGGTGAGTGGATGCGGCGCGGTGCTGGCGGAGACGGGGACAATTATTTACCGGTCGGGGGAAGGCGGCGGGCGTGGGCATATGCTTGTGCCTCCGATTCACGTGGTGGTGGTGAGGCGGTCGCAGGTGCTGGCGGATATGGTCGATTACATGGGCCAGCAGGCGGGGCTGAGGCCTGAGCAGCTGCCGAGTTCGCAATCGATGATCACGGGGCCGAGCAAGACAGCCGATATTGAAGGGGTGCTGATCACGGGCGTTCACGGGCCTGGGAAAGTGGCTGTGATCGTGCTGGAGGATGCGTGATGTTTGCCCCCACACAAGCGGCGGCCGGTGCTGGTCGCCATCGAGGATAGAACGGTATGCCCTCCGTCTGCTTTTACTTTCAGATGCATCAGCCGTTCCGCTTGAGGCGGTACAGCATTTTCGACACGGAGCCGACTTATTTTGATGAGGCTGGCAACGCGGAGATTTTGAAGAAAGTCGCTGAGCGGAGTTATGAGCCGGGTACGAAGCTGCTGCTGGAGATGATTGAGCGACACGAAGGGCGGTTCCGAATTAGTTTTTCGGTGACGGGGGTCCTGATTGAGCAGTTGCGGGCGCATGCGCCGAAGGTGATTGAAAATCTACAAGCACTGGCGGAGACGGGGTGCGTGGAGTTTCTTAATGAGACGTACCATCATTCCCTGGCGTTTTTATATAGTCGCGGCGAGTTTCGTGAGCAGGTAGATCGGCACGCGGAGTTGATGGAAGAGATGTTCGGGCAGAAGCCGACTGTGTTTCGCAATACCGAGCTGATTTATAATAATGATCTGGCGGAGTACCTGGAGGGGATGGGGCGGTTCAAGGGGGTTTTGACGGAGGGTGCCGATGCGCTGCTTGAGGGGCGATCGCCTGACGTGACGTATCGGCCGCCTGGTTGCGAGGGGCTGACGCTGTTGCTTAGGAACTATCGTTTGAGCGATGACATTGCGTTTCGGTTTTCGAACCGGTCGTGGCCTCACTGGCCTATGACGGCGGCGAAGTTCGCGGATTGGGTGGGCGAGCTTGAGGGGCCGGTGTGTAATCTGTTCATGGATTTCGAGACGTTCGGGGAGCATCAGTGGGCGGATACGGGGATTTTTGCGTTTCTGGCGGAGGTGCCGAGTGCGCTGCTGAGGCGGGCGGGGAATGACTTCAAAACGGTGGGCGAGGCGATTGATGCGTATGAGCCTGCGGATACGTTCGATGTGCCTCAGATGATCAGCTGGGCGGATACGGAGCGTGATCTTTCAGCTTGGCTTGGCAATGCGATGCAATCCAATGCGCTGCACGAAATATATAAGCTGGAAGCGACGATCAAGCAGACAGGTGACGCGGCTTTATTACAAAGTTGGCGTAGGTTGAGCATCAGCGATCACTTTTATTATATGTGCACGAAGTACTTTTCGGATGGTGATGTGCACAAGTACTTCAATCCGTACCAGTCGCCTTACGATAGTTATATTAACTTCATGAATGTGCTGGATAATTTGCGGAGTCGGGTGCTGATTCCGCAGAAATAGACATTGGTGTGGGGGGCGGGAAGGATGGGGGTGTTGGGGGTGCGGTCAGTGGTGGGTGGAAGACATGGCGATCCTTGATCGCCCGCTAACGGGTTTTGGTTTATGGGTATGTTTCGTTTGATATTGGTTGTGGTCGCGCTGGGAGGTGTAGCGGGGTGCGCGATGGAGGAGCGGGTGCTTTCGACGAGTTTCGGGTTTGAGCCTGCCGGTTCGCGGGATCGGGGCGGCAGCACGGAAACGACGGGCGGGGCAAGTGACGGCGGGGCGACGTGGGCGATTGCACTGGGGGAGTTCAAGGGGGACGATCACCACGAGCGGGCTGAGCGGATGGCGGAGCAGATCGCAGCGTTCGCGGACACGGACGATGTCTGGGTGGATCAGCGGAGCAGCCGATCGATGATTTATCACGGGCGGTATGCGTCGCGCAATGATCGGGTGGCGCAGGGGAATTTGAGCCGTTGGCGGGAGTATGTGCGGATGGGTCAGATGCGGCTGCCGGGTCTGATGCTGGTGCCGATCAATGAGTACTCATCAGGCAGCGCGAGTGAGTATGCGCTGGAGCGGGGCGTGGAGCGGGAGATGGCGAGGCGGCAGGAAGAGGGGGAGGGGCCCCCGAAGTACACGCTGCAGATCGGGATGTACGACGAGGATTTCGGGGAGAATTTCCGGGAGGTGGCGGAGGAAGCGGTGGCGACGCTTCGCGAGGATGGGTGGGAGGCGTACTTCTGGCACGGGCCTGTGCGGACGACGCTGATGGTGGGGTTCTTTGATGATGAGGCGCTGGAGGATGATTCGGAGCAGGCGCTGCAGGTGGAGGCGTTGCGTCGGCAATTTCCGAAGAATTCGCTCAACGGCCGCACGATCCGGATGACCAGCGGCGGGAAGACGGCGGAGCAGCGAAGCGAACTGGTGGCGCTGCCTCGGTAGTTGGTGGGCGGTTTTTGGGCGGGGGCGGCACTGGTGGGCAAGCCACCAGTGGCACACACGATTGATCATGTCAGACCGATGCGGTGGCGATTTCGGCTTCGGCGTCGGCGTGCTGCGGGGTGATGTCGATGAGGAGGACGGTGAGGTCGTCCTGCTGGTGGAGCGAGCCGGCCTGCTGATCGAGGCGGTCTTCGATGCGGGCGACGACCTGTTCCATGGGCCCTTCGCAGAGGCGGCGGAGTTCCTCAGCGTAATCCTGGACCATGTGGGCGCCCTCGCTGCCGAAGGCGAATTCGAAGCCGTCGGAGTAGATGAGCAGGCGGTCGCCTTCGCGGACTTTGATGCGGTGGAGTTCGAATTCTTCTTCTTCGAAGACGCCGAGTAGGGCGCCGTCGGGCTTGAGCAGTTCGACTTCGCCGGTGGCGCGAACGAGGACGGGGGGCGGGTGGCCGGCGCGGGCGAGCAGGAGTTCTTTGGTGCGGATATCGAGCAGGCCGTAGCAGGCGGTGGCGAACTGGGTGGGGCCGTGCTGGCGTTCGCACATGTCGCGGTTGAGTCGGGCGAGCGCTTCGTCGGGCTGGAGGATGCGAGGCTCGAGGCCGTGGACCTCGCGAGGCTGAAGGGCCTGCTTGATGAACATGGTGAGCAGCGCAGCGGGGACGCCGTGTCCGACGGCATCGGCGACGAAGAAGGAGCTGTGGTGGCGGTCGAGGCACTGGACGTCGTAGATGTCGCCGCTGACGTAGCCGGCAGGCCTGAAGAGGACTTCGAAGCTGACGCCGGCGAGCTTGGGGAGCGTCGCGGGGAGGAACTGGCGCTGCAGGCGTGAGGCGAAGCGGAGCTCTTCGTCGAGGCGTGTGATCTGGCCGCGGACGCCCGTGTGCTGGCGCTGGAGGAGTTTGAGATCCTGTCGTGTTTGTTCGGAAGCCTGGCCGCCGCAGAGCATGCCCTGGAGCATGAGGTGGATTTCGCGTGGCTGATCGTCCGGCGGCGCCATCACGGCCGACTCCTGCCAGAACTGGCCTGCGGTCATGGCGGTGTGGCTACTGCTGAGAAGCGTCGGGATGCCGCGTTGGGCGAGGACATCGAGCAGGGCGTAGAGGTTGGATTTGCTGAGGTTTGTGCCGGTGTAGAGCCAGGCGGCATCGGCGGCGGGTGATGCATCGTCGTGCAGCAGGTCGGCGGCTGCGGCGTGGTTGAGTTTGGGACGGTCGGCCGCCTCAGACACGCTCATCACCTGCTCGGCGAGCGACTCAAAGTGCGGGCGGTCTTCCTCGTGGCTGATCAGCAGTATTCGCGGCATAGTATTCTCGAACCCCGTTCGCTGGCTTCATCCCTCCTCGTTTTCATCGACCCCCGCAGCGACCCGCTTGAGTCGCTCGAGAGGCAAATTGATGCGATCGCCCTCACTGAGGCCCAGCCGTTCGACCGTCCCGGCCTTCACCTCGATCACGAACTGGGCGGGGTAGTAGCTGGAATAGCTGATCAGGTCGCGGTCCGCCGTGCCGGGCTCGGGGGCGGGCATGGTGTGCGTCTGCACAATGCGACGGCTGCCGTCGAGGTAGATGATGTCCAGCGGGATCAGGCAGCCCTTCATCCAGAAGCTCCGCACCCGGGCGCGCTCGAAGAGGAAGAGCATGCCTTCGTCGGCGGCTACTTGTTCACGACCGGCCATCCCCTGGCGATGCTCCGCCCGCGTCACCGCCAGCTCCAGTTCGAAATCCTCGTCACCGAGGCGGACGGTTTCGTAACGTGTCTCCGGTTCCTCGCAGCCGCTGATGACGGCGGCCGGGGCGAGGACGGTCACGAACAGCAGAAGCACGAGACGCAACGGCGAGGGGAAGCGTGAATTCATTTTGTCAGCAGCCATTTTTCATCGTCAGCGGTGAAGGTGATCGGTTGGCGTGGAAGGCGGGCGAGGTCGAATCGCTCGAGGAACATCGAGAGGGTCATCGGCTGTCGGGGGCCGAGTCCACTCCAGTGTCCGAGGAGTCCGATGATACGTTCGGCGGACACGCCGTGCTTGCGGTAGGTGGTCAGGCGGGTGTCGCCGTGGCGTTTGGCGAGGCGTCGGCCGTCGGGGCCGTAGACGAGGGGCAGGTGGGTGTAGCGGGGTTGGGGGGCGATGTTGAGCATCTGCTGAAGCATGATCTGCCGGGCGGCGGAGGGGACGAGGTCGTCGCCACGCACCACGTCGGTGATGTGCTGAGCCGCATCGTCGACGACCACCGCCAACTGATAGGCGGGCAGGCCCATGCGGGTGGACAGGACGAAATCGCCGACGCCTTGCGCGACGTTGATCGCCTGCTCGCCAGCCACCTGATCGGTGAAGCTGATGACCTGATCAGGCACGCGGACACGCCAGGCGGTGGCATCGAGGGCGGGCTCAAAACGGGTGGGTGTGGCGGCTGCGGGACGGCAGGTGCCGGGGTAGCGCAGCTCGTGTTCGTCGCCTTCGTGCGGGGCGGAGCGGGCGGCGGCGGCGATGTCGCCACGTGTGCACTGGCACGGATAGATCAGCCCTTGGCCGGCAAGGCGATCCAAGGCGGCGTGGTAGCGGGTCAGGTCGTGCCGCTGATAGTGCGGCCCTTCGTCCCAGTCGAGCCCGAGCCACTGGAGGATATCGATGGCGAGTTTGTCGGCCCCCTCTTTCACACGCGGGCCGTCGAGGTCTTCGACGCGCAGCACGATCGTCCAGTTCTGCTGCCGAGCCATCGCCCAGTTGATCAGAAAGGTGCGGGCGTTGCCGAGGTGAAGGGCCCCGGTGGGCGAAGGTGCGAGGCGTGTGCGACGATCACTCATGACGTTATGATAAGCCGATGCCCCCCCCACCACCTAACCGGCCCCACCGCCAAGGCAAACGCATAGGGATGCGCCGGCCGATGCAGGCCTCGGATGCGAAGGGTGCCCCGGCCAGCGCAGACGGCCGGGCGGGATTGCGACATCGGCCCGGGCAACTGTGCAGGTCTGGAAAACCCGGCCGTCTCGCTTCGCTCGCTGGCCGGGGCACCCCTGTTTTTGGGCAGTCCGCTTGGAAGCGATGCTTACGCTGTGATGACATCTCGTCGTTCAACTGGACGGTCGCTTACGCTTCCCGCTCGCCAAGGCAGGATGTTGACTGATGACTCTTTCTTTCGATGCTTCTGCTGATCGCCCCACGCGGCTGGGGATTTTCATCTCCGGCGGCGGCACCACAATGCTGAACCTTGCTGAGCAAATCAAGGCGGGGAAGCTTGATGCGGAGATCGGCGTCGTGATCAGTTCGCGCGCCGATGCGGCGGGTGTGGCGCGTGCTCAGCAGACGGGGCTGGCGACGCATGTGGTGAGCCGAAAGGATTATGCTTCGGTGGAAGCGTTTTCCGATGCGGTTTGGCAGGTGGTGGATCGCTACGAGATCGACCTGGTCTGCATGGCGGGGTTCCTGTCGCTGTTGCGGATCCCCGAGCGGTACCTAGGGCGGGTGATGAACATTCATCCGTCGCTGTTGCCGAAGTTCGGGGGCAAGGGGATGTTCGGTCGGCATGTGCACGAGGCGGTGATCGCAGCGGGCGAAAGCGAGAGCGGCTGCACGGTGCACTTCGCGAACAATGCGTATGACCAGGGGCCGATCATTCTTCAAAGGCGGTGCCCGGTGCTGCCGGACGACACGGCGGAGACGCTGGCGGAGCGGGTGTTCGAGCAGGAATGCCTGGCGTACCCGGAAGCGATCCGGATGATCCAAAGTGGTGAAGTACGTTACGATATAGGTTAAGATCCGGGGACGGATTGATCAGTTTTCGGCCCTTCGTTCGGGGGCACGGCGTGCTCCGATTTTGGGTGCCCCGGCCAGCGCAGACGGCCGGGCTGGGACGCGTCGAAGGTCAGTTCCGTGCTGTGACGCACCCGGCCGTCTCGCTTCGCTCGCTGGCCGGGGCACCCTCATACGCTGGGTGCGCAGGCGTATTTGGCACTGGCTTTGCTTTTGGTGAGGGAACGTGTCCCCCCCCACTTACTCCGGGAAGAACACAGAATGCAGATTAACCTGTCGCCGTTGACGTTCGTGGTGGTCTTGATGCTGGTGCCGAGCGCGGTGTACGTGATCGACATCCCCTGCCGAGAGTTCGTTGAGGCCAGGCAGAAAGCTGCTTGGCGGGCTGGGATGAACAGGCAGAAGATGAGCCTTTACCGGGAGGCCGGCACGAGCACGGCTGAGGCGCGCGGTGATGAGCAGCGGGCAATCGTCGACATTTGCGACGCAGACGTGGCGCGGGCGGCAAGCCTTGAGATCTTCGCGGTGGAACGCACGCCGGGCGAAGCGGTCAGGTGAACAGATCGGTGACGGGTTTGCCGTCGTCGGCCATGGTGAACGGGCGGCCGGAGGGCGCGAAGACGCGCTCGTCGTATTGGAGGCCGAGCGCGTAGGCGATGGTGGCGTTGAAGTCGGGGACGGTGACGGGGTTTTCCGCGGCGGCGTAGGCTTTTTCGTCGCTCTTGCCGTAGACCTGCCCGCCGTTGATGCCGCCGCCTGCGAGGAGGCTTGAGAAGACGCGGGGGTGGTGGTCGCGGCCGGCATCGCGGTTGATGTTGGGCGTGCGGCCGAACTCGGTGGTCAGCACGATGAGCGTTTCTTCAAGCAGGCCCGAGGCGTCAAGATCCTGCAGCAGTGTGGCGAGGGCCTGATCGACGGGGGCGGTGCGGTCGGGCATGGCGTCGAAGTTGTTGGCGTGGGTGTCCCAGCCGCCGTGCTCGATCTCCACATAGCGGACGCCGTTCTGCACGAGCCGGCGGGCGAGGAGGGTGGCCTGGCCGAAGCGGTTGTTGCCGTAGGCTTCGCGCATCTC
Organism: Phycisphaeraceae bacterium; assembly: GCA_040905565.1. GTDB lineage: Bacteria > Planctomycetota > Phycisphaerae > Phycisphaerales > Zrk34 > JBBDRF01. Next base: position 15,630 of record JBBDRF010000089.1, read on the forward strand.
AGCGGATTCCTTGGAGATATCGAACGCGACGAGGTCTTCGCTGCGCATGAGGCGGACGGCTTCGTCGTAGAACTCGGTGTAGGTTTTGACGTCGCGGTGCTCGTACTTGCGGGTGAAGGGCCGGTCGAAGCGTTCCATGAGCTGGAGGCGGCGTTGGAACTGATCGGGATTGACGCTGCCTGGCAGGTGGGCGTTCTGCAGACCGGCCGAGGGGTTGCCGATGCGGACGGGCGTGAACTCGGAGCCGAGGAAACCCGCGCCGGGATGGGCGCCGCCGCCGCCGATGAGGACATTGCTGGGGAGGGTGGGATTGATGCGGCCGCCGTGCTTCACGGTCCATGCGCCGAGGGCGGGGTGCTGGACGGAGCCTCGGGGCGTGTGGCTGGTGCGGACGAAGTATTGGCCGCGTTCGTGGGCGCCCTGGTTCGAGGTAAGCGAGCGGATCAGGGCGATTTTGTCCATCTGCTTGGCGAGCTCGGGCAGGTTTTCGCTGAGCTGGATGCCTGAGACGTTGGTGGAGATGGCGGAGACGGGGCCGGAGACTTCGCTGTTGTTTTTCGGATCGAACGTGTCGAGGTGGCTGAGCCCGCCGTTCATGAACATGTAGATGACGTTCTTGGCGGGCTTGCGCGCGGCACCGGCGGAGCGGGCGGCGGCTTGGGCGGCGAGGGGGCTCATGACCCCGAGGCCGAGGCAGGTCTTGGCGGCATAGCTGACGAACTGCCTGCGTGAAACGTCGTCTAATCCTCGCAGCATCTTCCGCATGGCAGGTGTCCTTTCTGGTGGCCTTATTTCGCTCGGGGCGGCGCTTAGTGGTCGGGTCGGGTTATTGGATGAAGAGAAATTCGCGCGTGTTCAGCAGTGCCCAGACGAGGTTGTCGAAGGCGATGTCGCCGTTGGCGTCGATCTCCCGGGTCGCGAGGGTCCGCTCGGTGGAGCTGGCGCGGCGGCCCAAGATGCTCTGCCAGATGACGCCGAGTGCGTCGGTCTTGGAGCTGGCACGGGCGACGTTGGCGCGGAGGTAGGAATTCTCACGCAGCAGCACGTTGTCGATGGGCCCGTTGAGCAGCGTCAGAACCTGAATGGTGCTGGGGTTCTTGGTGGAGTTGTCGATGAGCTGACGATCAGACTGGCCGAACTCCCAGAGGAAGTGGCCTGTCGGCGCGGGCGAGGGGAGGTCGGAGGCGCGGACCATGCCGGCCCGGCTGCCGGCGCCTGCGGACATCATCATGTTGCCGCCGCCTTGCGCCATCTGCTCAGCGAGGGCGCGAACTTCCTGCGGGCTCATGTCTTCGACGTTCTTGTTGCGCCAGTCGTCACTGCTGCTGTACGACGTGTCCGGCTCGGGGCGATCATCGAGCGCGTGACCGACGGCGAGCGTCACGAACGAATCCCAGACCTGCTCGGCCGTCATGCGCCGCAGCAGCGGGCCGGGGAAATGATACTCTTCGTCGGGGGTCCACTCGCTTCGGGAAGCTTCACGCTGATAGGTCTGGGTGTTGTAGACGACGCGCTGGAACTGGCGCATGTCGAATTCGAGATCGATCATCAACTGCGTGAGGTGATCCATCAGCGGCTGGTTGAATGCTTCGGTGCCGTCGCGGATGTCGTCGACGGGGTAGTGCAGCCCCACGCCGAACGCCCGCGCCCACAGGCGATTGGCGATCACCTTCGCAAAGCGCGGGTTCTCGCTGGACGTGAGCCATTTTGCGTAAGCTTCGCGTGCGGACTGTTCGGGCCCTTCGACCTCGGCAAGATTACCGAAGATCGTGAACGGTTCGACGCTCTCGCCGGGGCGGCCGTCGGCGTACTTGTAGTCGTGGGGCAGCTGAATGTCGTTGCGGTTCTCACGGACGCGGAAGTTGTACTGATACTGCAGCGATCGCAGCGCGTTGACGATGTTGCGAGGCGTGCTGTCGTCGTTATTCGCCTCGTTGTAGGCCTGGTTGACGGCGGGCACCCCCTCCCGCGTGCGGACGCCGAACGTGTAAGCAGCCATCTCGTAAAACTCACGCTGCGACCATTGATCGAACGGATGGTCGTGGCACTGAGCGCAGCCGATGGACGTGCCGAGGAAGATGCGCACCGTGTTGGACGTGTTATCCAGCGGCATGCCGTCGTCACGGATGAAGTACCCCACGGCACCGTCTTCATGCAGCCGGCCTTCCGAGGTGAGCAGGTCGGTCACGAACTGGTCGAACGGCTTGTTCTCGCGGATCGACTGTTTGATGAAGTCGATGTACGGCTGCCCGCTGGCGCGGTTGAGATTGCTGGTGGCCCGGAGCGTGTCGGCCCAGTAGTTGAACAGATGACTGACGTGGCCTTCGGATTCCAGCAGCTTGTCGATCAGGTCCGCCCGGTGGTTGCGGCTACGCCTGCGGGTGAACTCCTGCACTTCCTCGTAGCTGGGCGCGCGGCCGACAATGTCCAGGTACGCACGCCTGAGGAACACGTCGTCCTTCACCGGCGGGTTGAACCTGCCGCCGGCCTCCTCAAGGCCCTGCTCCACCAGTGCGTCGATCTCCGAAGCCAGCTCGGCGACCTGCTCCTGCGAAAGCGGACGCTCAAGCGGTTCACGTTCCTCGGCCGACACCGCGCCGAGCGTTACGTGCATGATGAAAGTAGCCATCAGTCCCGCAACGGTCCACGTTCGCCATCGATGCATGTGATGCACTCCTGCCCAGCTTGTAGCATTTGATCTAATCAATTGATTCTAAATCTGAGCATCGGCGTAATCAACATGAAACTCAAACAGATGCTGTAAAAATGCAGCGTGCGGCGCGATCATTATATAAGCTCGGGCATTCCCCCGGCAGGATCCATAAACTATACTAAGGAGTGACACGACCACCCCGGGGACGGTTCCATGCTTATGCCAAACACACGCCACACGTGCCTCTTGCTCGCCCTGCTGCTGATGATGCTGCCGATGGCGGCGGCGGAGGCCTCACCTCGTGAACGCCTGCAAGAGCGGTACGGCGAAGAGCTTCGCGACCCCGCCACGCAGCTGGATCCACGCGATCTGGCCGACCAGATGCTGCGCGATGCGAAGCGGCGGCTGCAGACGGACGATGACGAATATGGCCGGTTGCTGCTGGAGGAGATCTACCAGTTGGCCGGCAATCGGCCCAGCGCTTACGACATCGCGCTCGAGGCGAACACGCTGATGGCGGAGCACGCGCCGTGGCGTCGGAACCAGGCGATGAGCCGATCCGCGTCGATCCTCCAGAGGATGCTCAGCAATCCGCGCGTCGAGAATGAAGCGGAGTTGAACCTGCAGCTGACCGAACTGCTGCTGGCGATCGCGGAGAACCACGAGGAAGACGGCTCGCTCCAGGCCGCCAAGGCCTTCTACACCCAGGCGAAACGGCAGGCGGAAAACGTGCGCGGCTTCTCGGTCGCGCCGATCGACGCGGGGCTGCGCCGCGTGAGCACCGCTGAACGGATCGCGTCGCTCAAACAGCGTCTGGCCGCCGACCGCACTGACGCCGAGGCCGCTGAGCAGCTGATGCGGCTGCACCTGATGGAGCAGGATAATCCGGAGGCGGCGTACCGGCTCCGCTTCAGCGTCAACGATGAGGAACTCAAGCGTATGGCGGCGCTGGCGAACCAGTCGCCTGAGCATCTGATGCCTGAGGAGAACCTGGAGTTGGGGGCTTTCTACTTATCGCTCTCCGACGACGCCTCGCCCGAAGCGGAGCGGAAGATGCTCGCGAAGGCGCACCTGTACTATCAGCAGTACGTCGACGGCGACCCGGCTGATGCAGGCAAAGCCCGGCAGGCGCGGCTGGCGCTCCGCCGTCTCGCGAACCAGATGGACGATCTGGGCATCGACGCGATGGAAGCGGAGCAGCCCGAAGCCGTGGCGACCACGCCGAACGGTCAGCCTGCGGATCCGGACGGCGAGTCCGGGCCGATCAGCCGTCTGCAGGCAGCGATCGGCGGGCTGCTGAACAGTGCTCAGAACGGCGAAGCTTCCGCGCCCCAGCCAGATCCCGAAGGCGTTGAGCCGGCCGAGGAGATGGTCGAGGAAAGGCCCACGTCGCTGGCGGGCGCCGCCGATCGCGACAATGCCGACGAGGACGGGGGCGACTGGGTCGATCTGCTGGCCGGGCTCGATACCAAAAAGCACGGCGTGCGCGGGGTGTGGTCGCTTGATGAGAACGCGGTCCGCGGCGCGCAGCCCACGCCCGCTCAACTCATCCTACCGATCGTGCCCGACGGCGACTACGTCTTCGAAACCAGCTTCACCCGGACCTCCGGCACGGGGGCCATCGCCCTGCACCTGCCGCTGAGCCGAAACTACCACGTTATGGTCAAGCTCGGCGAACGCCGACGCCGACAGCGCGATCACGTGGCCGGCTTCGAGATGCTGGACAATCAGCCGGCCTTCGACAACGAATCGACCGTCGTGTTCGATCTGGAAACCGACCGCCGATACGACGTGCGGATCGAAGTGGTGACCGAAGGCATCGAGGTCGACATCAAGATGATGGTCGACGACGAGACGCTGATCGAATGGCACGGCTTCCGGGCGGCACTTTCGATCGCTCCCATCTGGGAATCGATGGAGACACGCGCGTTCGGCCTGGGGCTCGACGGCGGCGCGGCAGCCACCTTCCACCACGCCCGCCTGAAGATGGTGTTCGGCTCACACGAACCACTTGAGTAATGCGCCGCCGCCGAAGAGCGGGCTTGTTCTCAAGCGGTCGGCATCGCGAGTGAGCAGGTGCCCGGCGACGAGGCGCGCCGCTGGCAACGAGCCGCGCACGTCAGTAAGCGGTTGTGTGTCCGATCGCGACGCATGGTTACGACGCGTCGCAGTCTCACGACCAGTGCGGACAGACCCTACCGATAGCGCGGCAGTTCCAGTTCGTCCCACGTCTTCACAAGTCACTGGGCCACAACCGCTCCCTTACGGTCGCGGCTCGTATTCAGGCCTGTGTTCACGATCTGTCGTACACCCGCCCACCGGGCGAGACTTGCCAGCACCGAGGATTGTCACGATAATCTTTGGCTGCACTTAATTGAAATTTCCCGAATCGGCGACGCGGGGATGCGCCGATCAAACGACCTTTGAAGAAAGTAAGACCATGTTCAGTCAGAGCGTACACGCCAAAGCCATTGAGCTGATCAAAGTTTCCATCGAGATGACCACGGCTGCCGGGTCGGGGCATCCCACCTCCGCTGCTTCGCTGGCGCATCTGACGACCGCGCTGATGTACGGGCACATGAGGCACGACCCGGCGAACCCGGGACACCGTGCTTCCGATCGGCTGGTGCTTTCGGAAGGCCACGCGGTGCCGATCGTCTATGCCGCGGCTGCGGATCTGGGCATCCGCATCGGCAAGGACCCCAACAACCTCCGGCCGATGACGCGCGAAGATGCGATGCAACTGCGTGCGATCGACAGCGAAGTCGATGGCCATCCCAACCCCGTCGAAGGCTTCCCCTTCTTCGATGCGGCGACCGGTTCGCTGGGCCAGGGGCTTTCGATCGCAGCGGGTCTGGCGGGGGCCGCTCGACTTGACGGGCTTGATAAGCGCATCTTCTGCATCATCGGTGACGGCGAATCACGCGAAGGGCAGATCTGGGAAGCGATGGAGTTCATCGTCGACCACAAGCTCTCCGCGGTGTGCCCGATCTTCAACTGCAACGCTTATGCACAGTCGGACAAGGTTTCGCCGCTGCAGAGTGCGGCCGGCACCGTGGCGAAGCTGAAGGCGCTCGGCGTGGAAGTGTGCGAGATCGACGGGCACGACCCGGACCAGATCCGCGAAGCTTTGAACAACCACGCCCAGTTCGCCCTTGAGGAAAACGCTGGGGCGTTCGCGATCGTGGCGAAGACGGTCAAGGGCTGGGGTGCGGTTTCGATGCAGGGCCACGGCCATCACGGCGCGCCGATCAAGAAGGACGACTTCGAGAAGACGTTCGCCGAGCTCGACGCGACGGGCAAGGAGCACAACGCGGAGTGGCACGAGGGCGAGCTGGAGATTCAGCCGATCCTGACGCCCGAGCCCGAGGCTCACATGGTGACGCAGGCGCCGAGCTTCAGCGATGCGATGAAGCAGTTCGGGCAGGAAGCGGTGCTCGAGAAGGGCAAGTGGGCGACCCGCCGTGCGTACGGCGTGGCGCTGCGGGCGATCGGCCATGCGAACCCGAACGTGGTGGCGCTCGATGCGGACGTGAAGAACTCGACCTTTGCGATCGACTTCTTCAAGGACCCGGACCTGACCGAGCGGTACTTTGAATGCCGGATCGCTGAGCAGAACATGGTTTCGACGGCGGCGGGGCTTTCCGCAGGCGGGAAGATCCCGTTCGCTTCGACCTTTGCCAAGTTCGTGACGCGTGCTTACGACCAGGTGGAGATGGCGATCAACAGCGGGGCGAACTTCAAGATTGTCGGGTCGCATGCTGGCGTTTCGCTGGCGGCGGACGGGCCTTCACAGATGTCGCTGCCGGACATCGCCTGGTTCCGGGCGTTTTCGCAGGTGAAGCTGCCAGACGGTCGGCCGGCGATGTACCTGCTCCAGCCCGCATGTGCCTATGCAGCTTATGCGTTGACGCTGGCGATGGCGGAGCACGACGGGCCGGCGTACATGCGGACGCTGCGGCCGGACCTTGAGTTCCTCTACGATGACAAGACGAAGTTCACGCTCGGCGGGCACGAGGTGCTGACCGAGGGTAAGGATCTGCTGATTCTGGCGTCGGGCTACATGGTGCACGAGGCGAACAAGGCGCTGGACGCTTTGGAGACGGCGGGGATCGACGCGACGCTGGTCGATCTTTACTCGCTGCCGTTCGATCATGCCGCGATCGCCGACCTGGCTGCGGAAAACAACAACAACGTGCTGACGCTCGAGGATAATTACACGTCGGGCTTCGGGTCAGCCGTGGCCGACGCGCTGGCTGAGCGTGATACGCCGTTCCGCTTGCGTCAGATGTTCGTGCGCAAGGTGCCCAAGTCCGGCCGCACGCCTGACGAGGTGATGCACTACCTCGGCCTGCACGCGGACGACATCATCCGCACAGCGACGACGATGATGGAAACCGCCTCGAACTGACCCCCCACCACCATTTTCAAATCTGTGAAGCGGACGGTCTTTGGCCGTCCGCTTCTTTTTGCGCTGCGTTTGGAGTTCATGGGGGACCGGGTTGGGGGCAGCCCGGCTCTTTTGTGCGCGCGTTAAAAAAACCCGGGTGAATCCCGGGCTTCAGGTGGGGCACGTTGGCAGGGGATTATTCTTGTTGTTGTTCGTGCTCGAATTCCTGCTCGCGGTGCTGCATCTGGGCTTTGAGGCGAGCGAGGATGGACGAGTGCATCTGCGAGACGCGGGATTCGGAAAGGTCGAGCGTCTGGCCGATCTCCTTCATCGTCATTTCCTCGTAGTAATAGAGGACGACGATGAGGCGTTCGGCCCGGCTGAGGCCCTTGGTGATCAGGTCCTTCAGGTCGCGCTTCTGCACGGCGGCGAGCGGGTTGATCTGCCGTTCGTCCTTGAGGACATCGACTTCGCGGACGTCTTTGTTGGAGTCGGTCTCGTACCACTTGCGGTTCAGCGAGACGACGCCGGTCGGCCCGGAGTCTTTGGCGAGTTTGTTGTACTCGGTCATCGAAACGCCGAGTTCGTCGGCGACTTCCTGCGCGGTGGGTGGCCGACCGAAGCCCATGGCCAGACGCTTGCGGGCCCCCTCGACCTTGCCGGTGCGTGAGCGGACGAGGCGGGGGACCCAGTCCATGGCGCGCAGTTCGTCGAGGATGGCGCCGCGGATGCGTGGGGCGCAGTAGGTTTCGAACTTGACCTTGCGTTCGAGATCGAACGAGTCGATCGCGTCCATGAGCCCGAAGATGCCGGCCTGGCGGAGGTCTTCAACGTCGACTTCGTCGGGAAGCTTGTTATGGATCCGCTCGGCGTTGTAGCGCACGAGTGGAAGGTATTTTTCGAGGAAAAAGTTACGCAACTCACCACTGCCGGTGCGGCGGTATTCGAGCCAAACTTCCTGGATGGGACGTTCGCCTAGTGGGACTTGGGTGGTGGCTGCTTTACGCTTGGCCATGGTCTGCTCCTTGACCTTGACGACTTCCCTGTCGTGCGTTTTGCGGGCTAAAAGTACGCGTTATCTAGGCGGCGGCCTTTGACGAAGTGGACGACGTGGTCCGATCGGCAGCCGCGGACGCGGACGATTGACTCTGCTCCGAAGGGTCGGATGATGAAGAAGCGAGAGCATCTTGAGGAGTGGCCGATTCGTCGTCAGCCGGCTCCAGCGGATGCGCCCGCTTGTACCGTTGGATCTGGTCTTGCAGGGCGCGAAATGCCATCGCCCCGATCACAAGCCCCGCGAGATAGCAGCCGACCATCGCGATGAGCGCTCGGTAGAGGATCACCCCCGCCGCGTGGTCGGCGATGATTCCGGTGAGCACCGCCGTCGCAAAAGCGATCAGCGCGAAACTGGTAGCGATTAGTCGAGTCGGCATGAGCCGCAGCGCTCCATCGCCAGGTGGCCCGAAAAGGATTCAGCGATCCATCGCCGAATCTGTCCCCTGCTATAACACGGACCCGATTATACACATCATCTGCCTAACCACGATGCCATATTCCGAAAAAATCCACGGCCTCGCGGCTCGGCAGCATGACGATCCAATTTATGCGCTAACTGACCGATGCACAAGCTGGCCGGCGCATCCGGCGTATCAATGATAAACGGCGTGCGGCGGCGGACGCCCTGCGGCACCCGCGCATCGCTGACCACGTGGCCGGCGTCGGAGAGCGTCATGTTCAAAAACCGCTTGCAGACAGCGTTAATCCGCTCATAGACCTGCCGACCCTCGGCACGATCACGCACCATGTTCACGAGCAAACTGACGGGGATATTCTCACGCTGGCGGGCGACGGCTTTGATCAGCGCGTAGGCGTCGGTGATGGACGTCGGCTCGGGCGTGGTGACGACGAGCAGCTCATCGGCAGCGAGCAGGAAGCTGAGCACGTTGGGGCCGATGCCTGCGCCGGTGTCGATGATGACCAGATCGTGATTCGTGGCGAGGTCGCGCATCATCGCCATGAGCCGACGGCGTTCATCCGGGGCGAGATTGGCCATCTGGGCGAGGCCCGAGGCGCCGGGGACGAGCGTGAAGCCGCCCGGCGCTTCCACCATGGCCTGATCGATGTTCTTGCGACCGGCGATGACGTGGGCGAGGTTGGCGCGGATGGACAGGTTGAGCAGGACGTCGGCGTTGGCGAGGCCGAGGTCGGCATCGAGGAGGACGACGCGGCGGCCCATGGTGGCGAGGCGAACGGCGAGGTTGACGGAGAGGTTGGTTTTGCCGACGCCGCCTTTGCCGCTGGTGACGGCCATGATGCGGGCACGGGGACCGGCAGCGGCGGCGGGCTCATCGTGGGAGGAGGCACCGCTCGTGTCGCTCATGCCTTGCATGAGCTTGCGTAGTTCGCTGGCCTGGTCCTGGTAGGTGGCCATGGGAGTTTACACCCGTTCTCCGAGTATGAGTCCCGCGAGCCTGGCCGAGGAGCCGGGCTCGATCTGGTGGGGCACTTCCTGCCCTGTGGTGACATAGCTTAACTGTTTGTTGACCCGGCGGACAACGTTCAACAGCACGCCGAAGTTCACTGCCTCGTCGAGTTTCGTGAAGATGACGCGGTCGACCTGCAGTTGCGTGAAGCGTTCGACGGCTTCCATGAGCACCCGCTGGGAGCAGGTGGAGCTGAGGACGAGGTGCACTTCGTGCGGGTGGGCGACATCGATGAAGCGCTGAAGATCGAGGAGTTTGTCGTCGTCGCGCTGGCTTCGGCCGGCTGTGTCGATGAGGACGACGTCGCAATCCTGGCAGCGGGCGAGGGCGTCGCCGAGGTCTTCGGGGCTGAGCACGGTGTGCAGGGGAACCTTGATGATCTCGGCGTAAGTCTTGAGCTGTTCGACGGCGGCGATGCGGTAGGTGTCGATGGTGATCATCGCGACCTTCTTCTTCTGACGCAGCTTGAGCGTGGCGGCGAGCTTGGCGAGGGTGGTCGTTTTGCCGACGCCGGTGGGCCCGATGAGGGCGATGGTCAACGGCCGACCATCTTTGGGCCGCGCACGCGTGCTCGGCTCGGCATCAACAGGAATCAGATCGGCGACCTGCTTGCTGATTGCTTCACGCACGACCTTCTCGTCATCAATCTGCTCAGCAGGCACGGCTTTGAGCACCTTCTGCACGATCTCCTCAGCTAACTCCTCCGCGACGTCCTGCTCGATCAGTGTGAGGTACTCGTTGAACAGCTTCTCCGGCAGGCTCGTCGCATGCTCGCGCGACTGCTTACGCATCATGCGATCCACCATCGCACGAATCTGCCTAATCTCCCCCCCCACCCCCCCCTCACCGTTCCCGTTGAGAGTCTGGCGCGGGGCATGGGTTTCGTTCAGCGTGTGGGCGTCTGTGGCGACGGCGTGGGGGTCGGCGAGCGTGGTGTTGCTGGGCGATACGGAGGCGGCGGCGGAAGCCAGCGCGCGTGAGTTGCTGGCTTTGTAGGTCTGGTTGAGCAGGTTGCCGATTTTCTGTTTGGAGCCGAGCGCGGAGGTGCTGGGAGCGGGAGTTCTGCGGAGGGTGCGCGCGGGGACGTTGACGTCATCGGAGGCGGTGATCTCGACAACCTGTCGGGCACCGAGGCCCATGATGCCACCGCGTTTGAACGTGCGCGTGTGCAGGATGACCGCGGAGCTACCGAGCTCCTGCTTCACCTGCTTCAGCGCGGCGGCCATGGTTTCGGCCTGGAACGTTCGCAACTTCAATTCACGGTCCCCTGTAAGCGATTCGTGTCCGGAGCGGTGCCGTCACGCGGCGGGCTCAGATCTACCTGCACTAATCCGAGCGACTCAACTTCGACGCCCTTGGAGACTTCGTTATACCCCATAACGGCGACGTTGTTGAGGTGCGGCTCGATCAAACTTCGCACCTGGGCTCGAACCTGAGGCGAAGCGAGCACCACGGGGTGATGCCCCGCGCCGATCAGGGCCTGCAGCTGCTGCAGAATCGCGGTGGTGATGCGGTTGGCAACGGTCGGCGGCATGGTCATTGTCGTGCCTGCTGGGCCGCGGTCAATGTAGCCGTTGATGAGGTCTTCCAGCCCGGGGTCGAGCGTGACGCAGAACAGTCGGCCGACGCCAATTTCGAGGTCGGTCTGGACGTATTGATTGCAGATGGTGCGTCGCAGAGCGTTGCGGACGTACTCGGTGAGGACGTCAAGATCCTTGGTGCGCGGGGCCCAGTCGCTGAGCGTTTCGAGGATGGTTTCCAGGTCACGGATCGGTACGCGCTCACGCAGCAGGTTCTGGAGCACTTTCTGGAGGTCGCCTGGTTTGATCTGCTCGCCGACGACTTCTTCGATGAGCTTGGGCGATTTCTCTTTGAGCTGTTCGATGAGGTTGTTGGTTTCCTCACGCGTGAGCAGTTCGGCGGCGTGGGTTTTGACGACCTCGGTGAGATGCGTGGCGAGCACGCTTGAAGCGTCGACCACGGTGTAGTTGAGCGTTTCGGCGCGCTGCTTCTGGCCCTGATCGATCCACCATGCGTCGAGGCCGAAGGCGGGTTCGCGGGTCTTGAGGCCGTCGAGGGAACCTTCTGCGACGCCGCTGTCCATGGCGAGGAATTTGCCGGGGTGCAGCGTGCCGTGGGCGACGGAGTTGTTGCGAATTTTGACGTGATACTCGTGAGGCGGCCTTTGCATGTTGTCGCGGATGCGCACGGGGGGCACGACGAGGCCGAGTTCAACGGCGAGCTGTCGGCGGATCATGCTGATGCGGTCGAGCAGGTCGCCGCCTTGCTTGGCATCGACGAGGCGGACGAGCGAGTAGCCGATCTCCAGTTCCATGGTGTCGATGTTCAGCAGTTTTTCGACGGGCGGGGGGCCGGCTTCTTTTTTGTCCTGGGCGACTTTTTCGGCCTTGGCGTTTTCCTGCTTGTCGGTTTCGGTGCGGTTGAGGAAGAAGGCGGTGGTGCCGACGCCTGCGCCGATGAACAGAAGCGGGATGGCGGGCAGGCCTGTGAAGGCGAGCAGGCCGAGGAAGCCTGCTGTGATGAACAGCGCGACGGGCTGGGCGGTGAGTTGGGCGGTGAGTTCCGTGCCCAGGTCTTTGCTGGAGCTTGAGCGGGTGACGATGAGGCCGGCTGCGATGGCGATGATGAACGAGGGGATTTGCGAGACGAGCCCGTCGCCGATGGTCAGGCGCGTGAAAGCGGCCATCGTTTCGCCGGCGGGCCAGCCTTTTTCGAACACGCCGATCGCGAAGCCGCCGACGATGTTGATCAGCGTGATGACGATGCCTGCGACGGCGTCGCCTCGGACGAATTTACTGGCACCATCCATGGCCCCGTAGAAGTCGGCTTCGCGGGTGATTTCTTCGCGCTGGCGTCGGGCTTGGTGTTCGTCGATGGCGCCGGCGTTGAGGTCGGCGTCGATGGCCATCTGTTTGCCGGGCATGCCGTCGAGCGTGAAGCGGGCGGCGACTTCACTGATGCGCGTCGAGCCTTTGGTGATGACGACGAACTGCACGACGATGAGAATGATGAAGATAATCATGCCGACGACGACGGAGCCGCCTGCGACGAAATCGCTGAACGTCTGGATCACCTGCCCCGCGACGCCGGTGACATCTTCAGGGCGATCGGCATCGGCGGAGAGAATCAGACGGGTGGAGGCGACGTTGAGCACGAGCCGAAACAGCGTGGTCGCCAGCAGCAGCGAGGGGAAGACGGAGAATTCCAGCGGGCTGAGCACGTAAAGCGTGGTGAGCAGGATGACCGCTGAGAGCGACAGGTTCATCACCAGCAGCACGTCCATCGCCAGCGCGGGCAGCGGGACGATGATGACGCCGAGCAGCGAGATGATGCCGATCGGCACGGCCAGTTTGATGTAGCGCATCATGAACTGGATCCACACCGGCTGCTGGAGGGGCGAGGGACTCATGGCGTGCCTCCGGCAGTGCCTTCGCGAGCGGGAAGCGTGAGCGACCGTCCGGCAAATTGATACAAATGCCATTGCAGCGCAATCATGGTGACGTTGCTCATGCCGTCTTCCTTCCGCTTACTCGGTAGACGTAGGCGAGGATCTCGGCGACGGCGGCGTAGTGCTCGCCGGGGATCTCCTGACCGACCTCGACATGGCGATAGAGGGCCCGCGCCAACGGCGGCCGTTCGACGATGGGGATGCGGTTGGCGGCGGCGATCTGCCGAACGCGCATCGCCAGCAGGTCGGCGCCCTTGGCGACGACGGTGGGCGCGCCCATTTTCTCCTCATATTGCAGGGCGACAGCGAAGTGCGTGGGGTTCGTCACGATCACGTCGGCCTTGGGCACGTCGTGCTGAAGGCGCTGCATGGCGATCTGCCGGGCCACCTGCTGGCGGCGCTGCTTGATGAGCGGGTCGCCTTCCATGCGTTTGTGTTCGTCTTTGACTTCCTGCTTGCTCATCTTCATGTCTGTTTCGTGCTGATATTTCTGATACCAGAAGTCGAGGATGCCGAGGAACATGAGCACCAGCGCCACCTTCAGCATCAACGACCACACCAGCCATGACGCGGCGGCGAGCAGTGGGCCGGCCTCGAGATGCATCAGCGAGATCATTCTGGGGAAGTCGAAGTAGATGCTGATGCCCGCGACGCCGACGACGATGGCGACTTTGAGCAGGCTCATGATCAGCCGGATCAGCCCGCGCATGCCGACGATCTGCTGGATGCCTTTGATCGGCGAAAGCTTGGAGAACTTGGGCGTTAACGGCTGGTAGGTGACCAGGAAGCCGACTTGCATGACGCCGGCGACGAGGGCGATCACCACCAGCCCCAGCGCGATGGGGATGAGAATCTGAAGCGTCAGGTGCATGGCCACGGCCCACGAAGCGCCGACGTCGCCGGTGCGCGTCGGCTCGGCCCACATGGTGCCGCCGAGCATGGTTTCGACGAGCATCATCATCGACGAGAGGATGGTTTCGGCGAAGGCCAGCAGCATCAGCACCGCCCCGAGCAGCATGATGCCTGCGGTGAGGTCCTGGCTCTTGGCGAGGTTCCCCTCTTCACGCGCTTCTTCACGGCGACGCAGGGTGGGGGCTTCTGTCTTTTCACCGAACTCATCGGCCATGTTGGACAATCTCGCGAAGCGGTGAAGCGGTTAACCGGAGGGTCCGAAGAGCTGAAAGAGCATCACGATCGCGTCGCGGGCCTCGGGCAGCAGCAGTTCGTACATCATGCCGACCGTGCCGATGAGCAGGATCGTGCCCATGATGATGCGCAGCGGGAAGCCGAGGCTGAGCACGTTCAGCTGCGGCACGGTGCGGGCGACGAAACCCATCGCCACCGTTTCCAGAAACACCATGCAAAGCAGCGGTGCCGCGACGCGGATGCCCAGTTCCATCATCGAACCAAGCAGGCCCACGATCATCTGCAGCAGCTGTTGATCCGGCGCATACCCGCCCAGCGGGACGTTCTCGAAGCTGCCAACCAGCACGGTCAGCAGCGCGTGATGGCCGTTGAGCATGATGAAGATCGTGACGGCGGTGAGGTAGAGCAGCGTGCCCATCACCTCGGTCTGTTCTTCGAAGTCGGGGCTGAACACCTGCGCCAGGCCGAGGCCGAGTTGCTGGCCCATGAGCAGGCCGCCGAGCTGCATCGCGACCAGAGGCAGCGTCGCGCCGTAGCCGATGACGAGCCCGATCAGCAGTTCGCTGGTCACGGCCACGCTCATCGTCATCAGCGACAGTTCCACCGGCAGCTGCGGCGGCACCAGCGGATACACGCAAAAGCTCAGCGTCATCGCCAGCAGTGCCTTCAACGGCATCGGCACCAGCGACGAACTGAACAGCGGCGCGAACACGAAGATGCCCGTCATGCGAAACAGCACCAGCAAAAATGCGGGCACATGCGGCAGCAAAGGTTCCAGGCTCGGTGGCATCGTCAGTCACATACATAAGGTTCTACGGTTCTCACGGGGCAAACATGCGCTCAGCAAACTCGAGCATCCGCATCCCGATCCACGGGATGATCAAAATCAAAGTCACCATCATCGCCACGATCTTCGGCACGAAGCTCAGGGTCTGTTCCTGAATCTGCGTCACCGCCTGAAAGATGCTGACGAGCAGACCGACCACCAGGCCGACGACGAGAATGGGCCCGCTCACCATCAACGCGATGGTCAACGCTTCCCGCAGAATGTCCGTCGCCGCTTCGGTGGTCACAGCTACGTCGCTCCTGCAAGGGGGGTGGTGGCGAAGCTGTCGAGGAGGTTGCCGACGACGAGGCGCCAGCCGTCGACCAGGACGAACAGCAGCAGCTTGAACGGCAGCGAAATCAGCACGGGCGGCAACATCAACATGCCCATCGAAATCAGCAGGCTCGAAACGACCATGTCGATGATCAGGAACGGCAGGTAGATGCGGAAGCCGATGATGAAGGCGATCTTCAACTCGCTCATGATGAACGAGGGCACCAGCGTCAGCATGTCGACATCCTGCCGGGTGAGGGTGTCCGGCTGAGCGGTGTCGACGCCTCGGTAGTTGAGCACCATGTAAACATCGGACCAGTTACCAGCCCGGTCGATCTGGTCAAACATGAAATCGCGGAGGGGTTGGCGTGCTTCGCTCCAGGCGGTCATCTGGTCGATGTCGCCATTGTTCAGCGGGACGATGGCCGCTTCGTGGATGCGCTGGAACGTGGGGGCCATGATCATAAAGGTCATGAACATGGCCAGCCCCACGAGCACCTGGCTGGGCGGCAAGGTCTGCGTGCCGATCGCCTGACGCAGCAGGGCAAGGACGACGATGATGCGCGTGAAGCTGGTGCAGAGGATCAGGATCGCGGGGGCAAGCGAGAGCACCGTCAGCAGGATCATGATGTTGAGCGTGGCACTGATGCCGCCTTCGAAACCCGGCACCGACTCGGCGGCGTCCTGAATCACGGTGATGGGGTTATCGATCGACACCGGCTGCAGCGGATTCGCGGTGGTCGGCGTGGAGGGCGTGGACGGTGTGGAAGGCTCGGAGGGCTGATTCGTCTGATCCGTCGCCTGCGCCGTGGCGACGGTCGGCAACAGCAGCATAAGCAGGATGCTTAGGAGCAACAGCGGGTGCCCCGGCCAGCGAGCGAACAGCGAGACGGCCGGGTTCCCGGGACGCACGCCGAGGTTTTGGCTGATGACGCGTCCCCGCCCGGCCGTCTGCGCTGGCCGGGGCACCCTGCGCGCGGAACCTTCGCGGCGCGACGGACGGTCGCGGATGCTCTCCAGGCGGCAAATTGGAAGGGTGGGGTGGTTCATCTCAGCGTTCGCGGTCCTTGAGATGGCGGATGCGTGAGAGCAGGCCCGAGAGCTGATCGCGGGTGCGGTCGACGTCATGCTCGGAGGTGTCGCGGTTGCTGGGTTCGTCGGGCGTGTAGTCTTTATCAAAACGCTGCATCACGGTGCGGAATGAACGCGTGATGGAGACAGGCTTGGCGGCTTCGACCTGGCCGAGCAGCCAGGCGACTTCGTCGGGATCGTCCAGCGTGGTGAGCGTGTCCATGCCGTTGGGCGTCTGGGCGGCGACGATGACGCGCTGATGGATTTTGAGGAAGACGACCTGCGTCTTATGGCCGATCGTGGCACGGGCGAGCACCTCGACGAGCCGATTCCCGCCGACCCCCGCCTGGGTGCCGGTCATCCGCATCAGCACGGCACGCAGGGTGAAAATCAGGGCGAGGACCACGCCGAGCGCGGTCAGCGTTTGCAGGATCCAGGAGCCGGAGCCGGTGGGCGAGGAATTGGTGATGCTGGGCGCGCGGTCGTCGAGCGGGAGCAACTGCTGCTCCTGCTCAGGGACCGGCAACGGCTGCGATTCGGGATCGTCCGCGGCATCGGCCTCGGCGGTGACCTCGCTTGCGGGCTCGGCAGAGAGATCAGGATAGAGCGAGACGGGGAAGGGGCCGGACGACGGTGCGTCGGTGTCGGGCGACGTTGGGGGCGCGGGCGATGTGGCGGTGGCGGGGGCGGCATGGGCGCGCACGGACAGCGTGAGGGTCATCACGGCGATGAGAATCAGGGTACATCCCGCGCGCTGATGCGGTCGGTCGAACATGCGCCATCCCTGGCTTCGTAAGGTGACGGGCTCCGCCGTCACGCCTTCAGGCGATCAACCTCCTGTTGATCGCGGTGCATCGGGGTCGCCGACCGGCGTGGCCAGCTCCTCCGAGTCGTCGCCCTCTTGACCGGGGCGATCTTCTTCAAGTTCCGCGACGATCTCGCTGATCCGTACGCAGAAGTTATCGTTCAGGACGAGCACCTCGCCCCGGGCGACGAGCCGTTCGTTGACGTAGATGTCGACCGGATCGCCTGCGAGTTTGTCCAGTTCCACCACGCTGCCCGAGGCCAGCCGCAGTACGTCCTCGACGAGCATGTGCGTTCGGCCCAGCTCGATTTTGACGTTCAGGTCGACGTCGTGCAGCAGGCCGATCCCGCTCTCTTCAACGTCCGCCAGCACCTTCTGAAAGCTGGGCAGCTCCACATTCGCCCCCCCACCACCACCCCCACTTTCTTGCGACTGGGGATCGGGGGTTGTGCCTGGTTCGGGGTCAGCGTCGGAGGCCGGTTCCTGCTGAGGCTGGTCGCCGTCGCCCTGTTTGAGTTCGTCGACCGCTTTCTGCGCGCCGCCGAGCGCCTGCTCCGCCATTTCACCGGCATCTTGCGTGTCGGCCTCGGCATCGGTCGGCTGGGGATTTGATTCGGGCTGCTCGGCCATCCATGACCTCTCTGCTGATCTGCGGTGCTTAAGGCGATCGCTTATAGGACTCTTTTACTAGAAGTCGGCTCGGAAGGGGGTGCAACGCGTAATTAAAACGGCCTGCACGAAAGATTCCCCCTCCTCGTTCATGCCCAGACGCTCGTCCAGCACGGCATGAATCTGCCTTCGCAGTGTCGCCAGGGTCGATTCGTTGAAGATCCCCGGCTCGCCACGCCTGACAATTGTAGCGATTTCCATGATCACCTGGGCGCTGCGCGCTTCCAGTCGATTCTTCAGACGGTCTTCGACGTTGTCCTTCTGAAGCACCGTGATGTAGACCTCCATGTCGTACAGCACCTGCCGGCCTGTCAGGAGGTTGGGGAATTTATCCCGCACCACCAGCAGTTCGACGAGCTCGGCCTCGGCGGCCTCGCCCTCCACCGCTTTCTCCTCAGCTTTCGCGCTGGAAGGTCCGCTAAGCCACATGGTAACACCGATCGTCGCCCCTTCAAGGGCCAAAACGGCCACGAGGATGAGGATCGCTTTGAGGGCCGACGTGCGGTTCGAGGCGTTGTTCGTTGCTTCTGCCATGGTTTGTACTCAGGGGAAAATGGGAAGGACCGGATCGTCTCCCTGGCCTTCGAAATCCTGCATCAGAACCTCCTTCACGATGATCTCCACCCGGCGGTTCACCGCGTGGCGGTGCTCCTGGTAGACACGAGCCGCGAGGGGTTCATGGTTGGCGCTGGCCACGACACGCAGCCGGCGGGGGTCGATCCCGAAGTCGGTGACCAGCGCCTGCCGCACCGCATCGGCGCGGGCGTGGCTCAGCTGCCAGAGATCGGCGTAGACCGAGTCGGCAGCCTGGTCGCGGTTGGCCGCATGGCCTCGGATCTCGACCTTGTTGTTCTGTCCGCGGATTTCCTCGGCCAGTCGTCGCAGTTCACCCAGCGCATGGGCGGAGAGCGTCGCGGAGCCGGGCTCGAAGGTGAGCACGCCGCCGACGACGAACTGCATGCCTTCGCGGATGGTCTGGACGGCCGGCTCTTTGCCGACGATGCCCGGGTCTTCGCCGTTGCTGATCTGATCCTGCGCCCGCTTGAACAGGGCGACGGCGTCGAGTTTGCTCATGATGCTGGTCTGGGGCGAATCGACGACGGGCGCGACGCCGCCGCCCTGCACGTAGCCGAACGCTTCACGGATGGCTTTGACCTGGTTCTGGAATTCTTCGTCCTTGCGGAGTTCGCTCACCGCGGCAAGGAGGATGAAGAACACCAGCAGCAGCGACATAAGGTCGCCGTAGGTCACGACCCACTCGGGCACGCCGGGCTCGCATTTGCATTTCTTGGCGGCCATGGTGATTCCTTCAGACAGCGTCGCCGGTGGGTGATGCGAGGATCACGCCGCCTCGGCTTCCTCGTCGGCACGCTCGGAGGGCGGCAGGAAGGTCGTCAGCTTCTGCTGGACGACGCGGGGGTTGTCGCCGCTCTGGATGCTCATCACGCCTTTGATGATGATCGTTTTCAGCAGCACCTCTTCGGCGGATCGGCGTGCGAGTTTTTCGGAGATCGGCAGCGCCACGACGTTGGCGAAGATGACGCCGTAGAGCGTCGTCAGCAGCGCGACGGCCATGCCGGCACCGATCTGGTCGGGGCTTTCCATGTTCGCGAGCATCGTCACGAGGCCGATCAGCGTCCCGATCATCCCGAACGCCGGGGCGTAACGACCGACCGAGTCGAACACGCCCTTGCCGTTCTCATGGCGTTCGACGAGGTTCTCAAGCTCGGTGGACATGATTTGTTCAATAAGCTCGGGATCGGTGCCGTCGACCGCCATCTGCACACCGCGAACGATGAACGGATCTTCGATGTCCTTGCACTGGCTCTCCAGCGAGAGGATGCCGTCGCGTCGGGCGACCTCGGCATAGGAGACCATGTCGTCGATCAGCTTCTGAGGCGACTGGGGTTTGTTGAAGATCGCCTTGCGTGTGACCGAGACGATGCCCTTGATGCGATTCATCGGGTTCGCGATCACCGTGGCGCAGGTTGCGCCACCGACCACGATCAACACCGAGGGGATGTCGATGAAAGCGTCGAAGCTTCCGCCGGCGAAAATCGCCCACAAGATCATCGCGAACGCCATGATGACGCCGACGATGGTTCCGAGATCCATCACGCGCTCCCTGCGTTTGGTTGCGACCGATACACCACCGGTCTCTATTCCGTGTTGTATTTATCGACCGCCCACCCCTCCCGCTTAACCGTTACAAACTACCGGGGCCGGGAAAAATTGGTGATCGGCGAATGATAATTGGTTATTGGTTATTTGCGGAGGGTGGGCGTTGGCCGACACGGCGCGCCGTCGACAACGAGCCGCGCACGTCAGTAAGCGGTTGTGCGCTTGATTTTGACGGATCGTGACAATGCGTCGCAGTTCACGACCAATGCGGATAACCCCCTACTTATCACACGGCCAATGCACCCCTCTCACGTTCACAAGTCTTTTGCACACAACCGCTCCCTTACGGTCGCGGCTCGTACCCATCACCATTAGCCAATCATCAGCCGTAGACGTCGATGAGGTGATCGAAGACGTTCTCCCGCGGTGGCAACTGCTGGGCCTGGTAGGCCGACGCACACATCGGGATGCGGTGGGGTTCATAGACGGGGTCGGAGCTCCGCGAGACGGCAGCTTCGCAATATTCACGCGGATGGTGCGGCTGATTCGAGGGACCACACGTTGTCGACGGCAACGGCTCCGGGGCGAACTGGCATTGGCGCGAAACGGCGACGCGTGTCGCCTGCAGGTTGCGGAGGGACCGCTGAGCAGCAGCAGTCGGATTCGAACGGTCGCGCTCGATCAGCGCGATCGTCAGATTGCTCGACATGCTGGGCGTGGGTCCGATTCGCATGACCCTGCATCACGCGAAGGGTGTGCCACCCCCGCCGGCGACAGCCGCAACCTTCTACAATGCATGCAGATGCGACGGATAACGGCCCGGGAGGCGGCATGCGGGCTTTGCCGGATGTTGACCTCACGCGACATGCTCGGGATGATCTGTCCCCCTCACTCACCAATCGAGTCACCAAGCGATGCGTGTTGAAGATCTTGATTACCACCTGCCCGAAGCCCTGATTGCCGATCGGCCGACCGACCAGCGTGACAACGCCCGCCTGCTGGTGATCGGCGACGCCGACGACGCAGGGGCCATCACCCATCACACCGTCGCCGACCTGCCCACGCTGCTTCAGCCGGGCGACGTGCTGGTCATCAACACCACGCGCGTGCTGCCCGCCCGCTTCTTCGCCACCCGGCAGGCCACCGGCGGCAAGGTCGAGGGGCTGTTCATCCAAAGCGTCGGCGAAACCACCTGGCACGTCATGCTCAAAAGCGGCGGCTCGCTTCAGCCGGGCGAAACACTCACGCTGAGCGTGCCCGATGAAACGGCTGCGTCGACACTTGAACTCGTCAGCCGGCACGCCGACGGTTCGTGGACGCTTGAAAAACGAAGTCCGCTGGACACGCACACGCTGCTTGAGCGGGTCGGGCTGATGCCGTTGCCGCCTTACATCCGCAGGCAGCGCGAGGTGCGGCAGGCCCACATCGATCAGCAGCAGTGGGAGACGGACCTGGACCGCGAACGTTATCAGACGGTGTTCGCCGACGAGCCGGGGGCCGTGGCCGCCCCTACTGCGGGGCTGCACTTCACGCCGAGTTTGCTGCGCGCGTTGGAAGCAGCGGGCGTGCAGGTGGTCGGCCTGACGCTGCACGTGGGGATGGGCACCTTTGCCCCTGTGCGGAGTGAAACGCTGGAGGATCATGCGATGCATGTGGAGCGGTTCGCCGTGCCGCCGGCCACGCTTCAGGCGATCACCGAGGCCAGGCGTGAAGGCAGGCGCATCATCCCCGTCGGCACCACCTGCGTGCGGGCGTTGGAATCGCTGCCTGCCGACGTGCCGACCGACCGCCCGTATCAGGGCGAGACGGCACTGCTGATTCAGCCGGGCTTCACGTTCCGCTACACGGATGGTTTGATGACGAACTTCCACCTGCCGCGTTCGACGCTGCTCGCATTGGTCGCAGCGAAGATCGGCCTCGACCGGCTGATGCAAGCGTACCGCGTCGCCATCGCTGAGAAGTACCGCTTCTACAGCTACGGCGACGCGATGCTGATCAACCCGAGCAAGCCAAGCGCGTAAAATAAGTTTGGAGCCTACGATTTGATCCAACCGGATTCCATCGCACTGAATAAGGACGCGTTTCATGCGTGTATTGCTGACGGGGGCGAGCGGTCAACTCGGTGGTTACCTGATGCGTGAACTGCAGGAGCGTGGGGAGCAGGTATTCGCATGGTCGGGGCGTCGGGATGTGGATCTGACCGATGGGTCTGCGGTCAGGCAGGCGTTTGAGCGGGCGCAGCCGGACGTGGTGCTGCACACCGCAGCGATGTCCAAGCCGACGGATTGCCATGCGCATCCCGATCAGGCGCAGCGGGTGAATGTGGTGGCGACCGAACGGCTGACCGAACTGGCGGACGCAGCGGGGGCTCGCATGATTTTCACATCGACCGATCTCGTGTTCGACGGCGAGGAGGGGATGTACCGCGAGGAAGACACGCCGAAGCCGATGAGCGTCTACGGCCGAACCAAGCTTGAAGCGGAGCACGTGGTGCTCGGCTCGCAGCGGGCGATGGTGGCGAGACTGAGCCTGCTGTTCGGCCCAGGCGTGACGGGCGTGCGGACATTATTTGATGAGCAGGTCGCCACGATGCGTGCGGGGAAACCGGTGCGGCTGTTTTCCGATGAATGGCGCACGCCGTTGGCGCTGCCGCTGGCCGCTGAGGCGCTGGCCGACGCGTGCAGTTCGGACGCGTCGGGCCTGTTCCACCTCGGCGGCGGCGAGCGCGTGAGCCGACTGGAGATGGGCCGCCTGATGGCGCAAACGCTCGGGGCCGACCCCTCGTGCCTTTCGCCGTGTAGCCGACTGACGGTGAGTTCCGACGAGCCTCGGCCTTGTGATGCGTCGCTGCGAACGGAGCGGTGGCGCGAGACTTTCGGGCCCGCCGTCGGCGCGGAGCTGAAGCCGGTGATCGCGTCGCTGATTTAATTGACCGTGTCGGCGTGCAACGTTACGTTGAAAGGTGAGGCAGTTATGAAAACGCGGCGTCGCCCCGGCATGACCAACGGCTGAGGTGCGCTGCGGTGAGCGTCAATTATTTCCAGGAGTCTCCCGCGATGAGCGACAGCGAAACCCACGCCAATGTCTTTGACGATCTGCTCCACGAACAGCGGGAATTCCCGCCGCCTGCAGAGTTCGCGAAGCAAGCCGTGGTGAACGACGATTCGCTTTATCAGCGAGCGGCTGAGGACTACGAGGGCTTCTGGGAAGATCGCGCGAAGGAACTGGAGTGGTTCAAGCCTTGGGATAAGGTCATGCAGTGGGACCCGCCGCACTGCAAATGGTTCCTCGGCGGGCAGCTGAACGTCTCGCATAACTGCATCGACCGGCACCTCAAGAGTTGGCGTCGCAACAAGGCAGCCATCGTGTGGGAAGGCGAGCCGGGCGATCAGCGGACGCTCACCTATCAGCAGCTGCACGAAGAGGTCTGCAAGTTCGCCAACGCCATGAAGAACCTCGGCGTCGGCAAGGGCGACCGTGTCGCGATCTACATGCCGATGGTCCCCGAAGCGGCGGTCGCCATGCTCGCCTGTGCCCGCATCGGCGCGATTCACAGCGTGGTGTTCGGCGGCTTCTCGCCCGAATCGCTCTCCGACCGCATCAACGACAGTGCGTGCAAACTGCTCATCACAGCCGACGGCGGCTGGCGTCGCGGACAGATCGTCCCCCTCAAGAACGATGCGGACAAAGCCCTCGCCAAGACCGAGAGCATTGAGAACGTCGTCGTCGTTCGCCGAAGCCACGGCGAGCCGTTCAAGTGCCACATGCAAGAAGGCCGCGACCACTGGTACCACCGGCTGATGGAAGACGCCTCCGCCGACTGCCCCGCCGAGCCGATGGATTCCGAGGACGTGCTCTACATCCTCTATACCTCGGGCACCACGGGCAAACCCAAGGGCATCGTCCACACGACAGGCGGCTACTCCGTCGGCACGCACATGACCACCAAGTACGTCTTCGATATCAAAGAAGACGACATGTACTGGTGCACCGCCGACGTCGGCTGGGTCACCGGCCACAGCTACATCGTCTACGGTCCGCTGCAGACCGGCGCCACCGTCCTCATGTACGAAGGTGCCCCCAACTACCCCGACAATGACCGCTTCTGGGATATCTGCCAGCGTCACAAGGTCACCGTCTTCTACACCGCCCCCACCGCCATCCGAGCCTTCATGAAGTGGGGCGACGACCTCCCCGCCAAGTACGATCTCTCCAGCCTCCGCCTGCTCGGCAGCGTCGGCGAACCGATCAACCCCGAAGCGTGGATGTGGTACCACAAGCACATCGGCGGCGAGAAGTGCCCCATCGTCGATACCTGGTGGCAAACTGAAACCGGCGCGATCATGATCAGCGGCCTCCCCGGCGTTACCACCATGAAGCCCGGGTTCGCAGGCCCCGCCATGCCCGGCATCGAAGCGACCATCCTCGATGAAAGCGGCGAGGAAGTCGAAGCCGCCTCCGGGCTGCTCGCCGTCACCAAACCCTGGCCCGCCATGCTCCGCACGATCTGGGGCGACGACGAACGCTTCGTCGAAACCTACTTCAGCAAGTGGGACAACAAAACCTACTTCCCGGGCGACGGTGCCAAGCGCGACGAGAACGGCAACTTCATGGTGCTCGGCCGCGTCGACGATGTCCTCAACGTCTCAGGCCACCGCATCGGCACCATGGAAGTGGAGTCGGCACTGGTCGATCACCCCTCCGTCGCCGAGGCTGCCGTCGTCGGCCGGGCGCACGAGGTGAAGGGCCAATCCATCGTCGCCTTCGTCACCGTACGCGGCTCCACGAAGATGACTGACGAACTGAACAACGAACTGCGTCAGCACGTGGCCGAGAAGATCGGCGCGATCGCCCGCCCCGAGCAGATTCTCTTCGCCGCCGACCTGCCCAAGACGCGGTCGGGCAAGATCATGCGAAGGCTTCTGCGTGACGTAGCTGAAGGCCGCACCCTCGGCGACACCACCACCCTCGCCGACCCCAACGTCGTCGAAGCCCTCCGCGACGAGTACGAAGAAAAAGAAGCAACGTAACCAGCGCGCGTCTGCCAACGAGCCGCGCCCGTGACTAAGCGGTTGTGCGTCCTTGGAGAGCCGGGTTGTCCCCAACCCGGTCGTGCCAGAAACATTTTCAAGTGCTGGCACTGGTGGGCGAGTCCTGCGCCCACGCCGGGCCGTTACGCCGGTCCGCTCCTTCACGGTCGCGGCTCGTATTCCGGCATCTCACGCACGCCCTGCGTAAGCGGTGCCTTGGCGGCTCCCCCGGCCACGGGTACGATGGGCGGACTATGCCTGATCCAACCCCCTCAAAGAACCAGCAGGCCGGCGGCAACCCCGAAGCCGACCGGCGCGTGAAGCTCCAGCGCTTGCGCGATGAATTCAACGTCGACCCCTACGGCCAGCGCACCGACGCGCTCACCACGCTCGCCGGCGCTCGCGCTCAGTACAACGCCGAGGCCGACGCAGCCCAGAAGGCCGACGCCGACGACGATCGCCGCCCCACCGTCAAGGTGGCCGGCCGCATCGTCCTGCACCGCGATATCGGCAAGCTGGTGTTCCTCACCGTCCGCGATCACACAGGCGATCTGCAGATCGCGGTCAACAAACGCCACGTCAGCGAGCAACCTTTGAAGCTGGCCAAGCTTGCGGACCTCGGCGACATCGTCGTCGCTGAGGGGCGGCTGGGCACCACGAAAACCGGCGAAATCACCATCTGGGCAGCCGGCGATTCGGGCTTCGCCATCGCGACCAAGTCCCTCGCCCCGCCTCCCGAAAAGTGGAGCGGTCTCAAGGATGCGGAGCTGCGCTACCGCAAGCGCTACGTCGATCTGTACACGAACCCCGAGGTCATGCAGACCTTCGCCAAGCGCAGCCGCATGGTGAAAGCCGTGCGCGATTTCCTGTATGAACCGCCCGCGGAACTCGGCGACGGGTTCATCGAAGTTGAAACGCCGATGATGCAGTCGATCGCCGGCGGAGCCGCCGCCCGGCCGTTCGTCACGCATCACAACGCGCTCGATATCGACCTGTTCCTCCGTGTCGCCCCTGAGCTCTACCTCAAGCGCCTGCTCGTCGGCGGCATGCCTCGCGTGTTCGAGATCAACCGCAACTTCCGCAACGAAGGCATCGACCGCTCGCACAATCCCGAATTCACGATGCTCGAACTCTACCAGGCGTTCGGCGATTACAACGCGATGATGCAGCTCACAGAAACGCTTATCCATCATCTGGCGACGACCATCGCCGGGGATGAGAAGCTGCCCTACGGCGACCTAGAACTCAGTTACGCCCTGCCGTTCAAACGCGTGAAGTATCACGAAGTGTTTGAGGAGGTCAACGGCTTCCCCGCTTCGGACGCGAAGCTGCTGGCGGCCCTCGCCGAGCGGCACCACATCGACACGGCCGGCAAAGATCACGACGTGCTGCTGAACGAAGTGTGGGAGGAGACGGTCGAGCCCGCGCTGATTCAGCCGACCTTCGTGATCGACTACCCCGCAAGCCTGTGCCCGCTGACCAAAACCAAGCCGGGCAACCCCGCGATCGCCGAGCGGTTCGAACTGTTCATCGCGAACATGGAACTGGCCAACGCCTACACCGAGCTTAACGACCCGGACGTGCAGCAGGCGAACTTCGAGCAGCAGGTGGCGGGCCTGGATGACGAGGAAGCGACGTTCCGCACGACGGATCACGATTTCCTCGAATCCCTCCGCGTCGGCATGCCTCCCGCCGGTGGGCTGGGCGTCGGCATCGATCGACTGGTGATGCTGCTGACCAACGCCCGAAGCATCCGCGACGTCATCCTCTTCCCCCTGCTCCGCCCTAACATCACCTAGCCCCCGAATCGGCCGGGGGATCCCAACGCAATTTTCCGGGAGATAATCATGCGTTGCATTCATCGACTTCTGCTTGCGGTTCTGCTGGTGATGGTGCCCTTGGCCCTCGCACCTCTGCCGGGCTCCGCGGCCCCGCAAGACAACCAAAGGGTGGGGCCGAGCACACTCGTCGTCCTCACCTACAACATCCGTCACGGCCAAGGCACGGACGGGCAGGTCGATCTCAAGCGGATCGCCGAGGTCATCGAAGCCAGCGGTGCGCATGTTGTGGCGTTGCAGGAGGTCGACAACGAAACCGCGCGCACCGATGGCGTCGACCAGGCGCGCGTTCTGGCCGAACTGCTGCACATGGACCACCACGCGTTCGGCCCCGCCATTGATTTTCAGGGCGGGCAGTACGGCAACGCAATCCTTTCTCGCTACCGGATTGACGAAACTGAGAACATCCGCCTGCCGCAGGTGAACGCTGGCGAAGCCCGGGCCGCCCTCACCGCACGAATTCGCCTGCCGGACGATCGCACCTTCACGCTGGTCGCCACGCACCTCGATCATCGCGATGAAGCCAACCGCCTCGCACAGATCGATCGGATCAATCGGAGGTTCTCCGACGACGCCCGCCCTGTGATCCTCGCCGGCGACATGAACGCCGAGCCGGGCACCCGCGAACTGGTGACGCTGACCGAGCATTGGGAACGCGCCTGCGAAGACGATCCCGCTTTCACCGCTCCCGCCGAGGCCCCCACCGTCCGCATCGACTACATCTTCGTACGCCCCGCCGACCGCTGGGAAGTCCGCGACGCCACGGTCATCGAAGAACCACTCGCCTCAGACCATCGCCCGCTTCGCGTCACGCTACAGTTACGCAACTGAGCCATGATGCTCGGTGGCTTTCCCCCCACCTGAAATGCTACCACCCCCGGGAGCTTCCCCGCATTCGGCCACCGCACTTCCCCCCGCGGATCTCGGCCCATTCCCCGGTCATCGCCTGCGCCGCCGGGTTTATACTCAGCCCGTCGAATCTTTTCACGCCTACGGGGGGGACCCGATGCTCAGAAATGCGTCTTGCCTGATCGTCACGCTGATGCTCGCCGCCGCCAGCGCCACTACCGCCCAAGCCAGTTGGATTGATGCCGAGAAGCTCACAGGGCAAGGCAATCTTTCGCTGCATGACAGCTTGGCCGTTTACGATCCGCAACATCAGCAGACGCACTTCGCGCCGCAGTCACTAGGCACCGGGAGCGTCTCACTGGGGTCTGAGAACGCTGAAGTCTACCTCGACTACGATTTCTTCGACGCGTCCATGTACGAAGACGGGCACGTCGAACTGAGCATTTCTGCCTCAGGCGGCGGCGGTGATTTCACCAGCGCCGGCGCTTCGCTGACGGTCAACTTCACTACCACCGAAACGCTCAGCTATGCGTTTTCTCCGTGGTCCGCTGCGTTCCCCGAGTCCGGTTTCTCCGCCAGCCTCAACGATACCACCGTGCAAGGCCATCACGACCCGCTCGCGATCGACCTCGTTGACGGCAACTACTTCACCGACGACTGGCCCGCCAGCGGCGTGCTCGCGCCGGGCGATCACACGTTCAGCTTCACGTACAACGGCTCAGGCTATCGCGGCTACCCGTGGAGCTACGATGCCGGCGTCGACCTCACGCTCACCGCCCCGCCGACCACCACCGTCCCCGAACCCACCTCCGCCGCTTTGCTCACCCTGGGCGCACTCGCCGCCCTCCGGCGCCGGCGAAATCGCACCACGATTAGCGGAAGATCAACATACGCCGTTGCATTTTGAGGTTCATCCACCGATCGCGGTCATGATTCGCAGCGGTGTGTAGGTGGTGCCGAAGACGTGATCGCGTGGTTTGTCGCGCAGCGCTTCTTCGAAGACATCGCGGACGGTGCGGGGCGGGGAAGCGTGGCGAAGGGCCGGTTTGAGATCGAGTTCGCCGTGGTTGCCGAGGCAGGGGCGGACGAAGCCGTCGGCAGTCAACCGCATCTTGTTACACGTCTCGCAGAAATGCTCGTCGGTCATTGCACTGATGAAACCGACCGTGATGCCCAGCTTTTTGAGCCGATAGTAGCGGGCGGGGCCGTGGCCCAGCTTTGCGTCCGGGAGCGGCTCAAGCTGGTCGTTTCGCTGCAGAATGTCTCGCGCCTGCTGGGCGGAGAAGAAGCGGTCAGGGCCGATCATCTCCAGTGAACTCAGCGGCATCAGCTCGATGAAGCGTGGCACCAATCCTCGCTCCGCAGCGAAGTTGACGATGGGCCAGAGCTGCCCTTCGTTGGCGTTCTTGATGAGCACGGTGTTGAGCTTGATGCTTGGGAAGCCCGCCCGCCTGGCTGCGTCGATTCCCGCCAGAGCGTCCGGCAAACGGCCGTGGGTCAGCTGGTGATACAGGTCCTCATCGAGCGCGTCGAGTGAGATGTTCAGGCTGCTCACACCCGCGCGGCGGAGGTCGTCGGCGACGGGGGCCAGCAGCGTGGCGTTGGTCGTCATCGAGACGGATTCGACGCCCTGGAGTGCGCACAACCGCTGCACGAACGGCAGCACGTCGCGGCGCACCAGCGGTTCGCCGCCGGTGATTCGGAACCGGCGAAAACCGACGGAAACCGCCGTTTTAACGACGGAAATGATCTCTTCGTAGCTGAGGATCTGGCCCTTGGGGAGCCAGTCGTGGTGGTCTTCGGGCATGCAGTAGCCGCACCGCTCATTGCACCGGTCAGTGATGGAGACGCGAAGGTAGTCGACTTGTCGGCCGAATCCGTCCTGCATGATGCTCACCGTTCCCCGGCCTGAGCGTAGCGCGGCGCCGTGATGCCGTCAGGAGCCGAAGCGGAAATGCTCGTGAGGTTGATGGGCGTCGCGCATGAAACTATCGAGTTTCTCGACGATCTCGGGATGGTCGCCGGCGATGTTCTGCGATTCGCCGGGATCTTCCGCAAGGTTGTAAAGCTCGATCGGAGCGTTGCGGTCCTGGTTCGCGTTGAGCCTGACGGCCTTCCAGTTTTCGTGGCGGACGGCCTGCTTACCGCCCTGCTCGTAAAACTCCCAGTAGAGATACGGGTGGGCCTGCTGCTGATCGTGCTGACCGAGGAGGGTGGGGACGTAGGAGATGCCGTCCATGGCTTCGGGGACGGGCAGGCCGGCGAGTTGGAGGGCGGTCGGTGCGAAATCCCAGAACGCGGAGGGGTGTTCCGAGCGGGTGCCGGGTTCGATGGTGCCGGGCCACCAGGCGATGGTGGGCGTGCGGATGCCGCCTTCGTAGAGATCGCGTTTGCCGCCTCGGAACGGGGCGTTGGACTGGTGCATGTTGTAGTGGTAGCCGCCTTCGGTGTGCGAGCCGTTATCGCTGGCGAAGATGACGAGTGTATTCTCGGCCAGGCCGAGTTCCCGAAGCTCCTCGAGGAGCTGGCCGACCGCGTCATCGGCGTAAGCGACCATCGCGGCGTAGGTGGCCTTGGGATGAGACTCGGCGCGGTAGTGGCGGCCTTCGGGGTGCGGGGTTTCGTCGTCGAATTTGCCGACGAACCGATCACGGAACTCCGCAGGCACGGCGAGGTCGGCGTGAGGCTGCTGCATCGCGAAGTGCAGGAAGAACGGCTCCTCAGTTTCCGAACGTTCCTTGATGTATCGCAGCGCGTCGTCGAGGAGCAGGTCGCCGGCGTACTGTTCGCCCTCCTTGCCCGAGTTGTCGGGATAGCTGACCGCTTCGCCGTTGCGCGTAAGCTGCTGGGGGTAATGGCGGTGGGCATCGCGGTGGGCGAGGTAGCCGAAGAAATGGTCGAAGCCCTTCTCGTTCGGCAGCGTGGGGTTGTCGGAGTTACAGGCGACGCCGGACTTGCCGATCATCGCGGTGTGGTAGCCGGCATGCTGCAGACGGCTGGCGATGGTGATGTCGTGCGGGTCGGCGCGGAACTCGATCTCGCTGCGGGGCGGGCCCGGAATCACGTTGCCACGCTGATAGACGCGGCCGGTGTGGTTGCCGGTGAGCAACGCGGCACGCGAGGGGGCACAGACCGTGGAGCCGGTGTAATGCTGGGCGAGAAAGAGCCCTTCGCCGGCCATGCGATCGAGGTTCGGCGTGGTGAAGTTCTCCTGCCCGTTGAAGCTGAGATCGTTGTAGCCCAGGTCGTCCACGAGGATGAAGATGATGTTCGGCCGAAGCGCCTCGTCGGCCGGGGCAGCGGCGACGAAAAAGCTCACGGCGAAAACCGCAAACGCCAGGAGAATCACGACGGGTTGGTGTTTCAACATATGGTTTCAGTTCCTGCGACGTACTTTCGGAGTGACCCCCGGGGACACCATCGTACGGCAACAAAAGGGCCCGCGCCTTGCCACGTTTGGTGGTGAGCGCGGGCCCGGTGGTTCTGTCACGCGATCACGCACAATCAGTCTGCGATCAGTTCGGCGATTTTGTCGGCGAACTTCGCGGGATCTTCCTCGTACTGGCCCTTGCAGTTGCCGCAGCAGAAGGCGACCTTCTTGCCGTCGACCATGACGGTCATGGCGGCGTCGATGGGCTCGCCTGAGACGGGGCAGGTGTCGTTGACGGGCCCGTCGGCCGGCTCGGGGGTTTCGGGGGTTTCGGCGACTTCGGTGACTTCGACGGGGGCCCGGTTCTCCCAGCCGCGATCGATCTCCAGCTCCGGCAGCGCTTCCTGGAGCTTGTTGGCACCTTCCTCGGTGACCTTGGTCTGCCAGAGGTAGAGCCGACGCAGATTCTCGAGCCCCTTGAGATGCTCGAGCCCGGCATCGGTGACGTTCTCAGCCTTGTAGAGGTTGAGGTAGACCAGCGACTCGAGATCTTTCAGGTGCGCCAGGCCCGCGTCGGTGACCGGGGTGTTGTCGAGACTGAGGCGGGTGAGGTTCACGAAGTTGCCGAAGTTCCGCAGGCCTTCGTCGGTGATGCGGGTGTTCGAGAGGTTCAGCCAGGCGAGCTGCTCGGCGACGGGCTGAAGGCGTTCGAGCTGCGAGTCGCCGATGGCGTCGGCGCTGGCGCGGAAGTCGACATTGATCAGGTTCGTGTCGCGTGCGAGGGGCATGGCGAGGGCATCGATCTGATGCAGGGCGGAGAGGGCTTCGGGGTCGGCTTCGGGGACGATGACCGGCCCGCCGGCGCCGTACTCAGCACCTTGGTTGATCCATGCCTTGATCAGCGCGATCTGCTCTTCGGTGAGCTTGTCGCCGCGGGGAGGCATGATGTCGATGTCGTCTTCGGGGAGGTCGACGCGAATGGCGAGGTTGGACTCGTCTGCGTCGCCCGGCTCGAGCGAACTGCCCATTTCGCCGCCCTTAAGCATGCCCTGGAGGCTGTCGAGGCGGTATTCGCCGCGCTGGCGTTCGGGTCCATGGCATTCGTAACAGCGGTCCTGCAGGATGGGCAGAATCTGCGTGTCGAAATCGACGGCATCCTGTGCGAGTGCGGGACTGGCGAACACCACGAGCAACACGTGGAACATCGGAAGCAGAAGTAGACGCTGCGACATGTTGGTGGCCTCACAAAGACGATGAAGGAGTTTTTTTGACAAGAAGGTTCGTGCTATCGTGCCGCTTCTGGGCCGATGCTACTTTTTTCATGATAGCTTAAAGAATACCGTGCGGCCAGCATCTTTTATGGCAATGACGCGTCATGCAAAGCGCGTGGGCGCTGCTCGTCGAGACGCGGGAGCGTCAGGGCCGGACGAGGTCGCGGAGGGTCTGGAGGTTGATGGTGTCCCAGTCGCGGCCGTCGGGGGCTTTGGCTTTGGGCGTTTCCAGAATCTTGGGGATGGCGGCGAGGTGGGGATGGTTGACGATTTCGGCGAAGGCTTCGACGGCGACATGGCCGTGGCCGATGTGCTCGTGGCGATCGACGCGGGAGCCGAGGGGGGTTTTGGAATCGTTGACGTGAAGGGCGAGCACACGCTCCATGCCGACGACGTCGTCGAGTTCCTGAAGGAAGGCCTGAGCGCCGGCTGCGGAGGTGAGGTCGTAGCCGCCGGCGAGTGCGTGGGCGGTATCGATGCAGACGCCGAGGCGTTCGGGTTCGCCGACAGTGTCGATAATGGTGCGGAGGTGCTCAAGGCGGTAGCCGAGCGCGGTGCCCTGCCCCGCGGTGTTCTCCAGGCAGGTGATGGTGCGGTAGCCGGGCAGCTGGGCGTGGACGAGGTCGATGCCGGCGGCGATGGCTTTGAGGCCCGCCTCCTCGCCAAGCTTCATGTGCGAGCCGGGGTGCGCCACGAGCAGCGGGACCGCGAGCGCTTCGCAACGTTCGATCTCATCACGGAAGAGCGCGAGGGACTTGGCGAGCGTTTCTTCGTTGATCGCTGCGAGGTTGATCAGGTAGCTGTCGTGGCTGATGACGTGGTCGATGCCGGTGGAGCGGCGATGCTCGTGCCAGGTTTGAATCTGCGCATCGGTTAGGGGCGGCGCGTGCCATTGGCGTTGATTCTTGGTGAAGATCTGGACGCAGTCGCAATGGAGGTCGACGGCGGCGGTGAGGGCGTTCTGCAGGCCGCCTGCGATGGAGAGGTGCGATCCGAACATGAGCGGAGGTACTCGGGGATTGGGGGGGCGGGGGAAGTGGGGGGTCCTCCCGCCACGACGACCAGGTCATCGAGGCCGGCCGCGGCCAGGCT
>JBBDRF010000089.1:48995-70138 GCA_040905565.1 Phycisphaeraceae bacterium
TAACGTGTTTTCAGGGGGGGCGGTGACGGAGGGAGAGGCTTTCGAGTTGGCGTTGCCAGGGTTGGCCGCCGAGTTCGCTGTCGTTCAGGCGAAGGCGCTGGATGGCGCGGAAGATTTCGGTGCGGACCTGCTGCGCCTGCTGCTGCTCGTCGTCGGCGATGAGTTCATCGTAGGTAGCGTCGCGGATCTCGAGCGTCATCACCCAGCTGTGCCACCAGGTTCGGCCTTCCTTGGTGGGGTGCAGGCGGAGGATGCGGTTGACCAGCGGGCGGGCGCGTTCGTGGTCGCCTTGAGCGAGGGCGGTCTGCGCCAGTTCGTAGAGCACTTCGAGCTGGTTGGATCCCGTGGCGGTTTCGCCGGCTTCGTTCGTGCCTAGTTCCATCTCGTAAAGCGATTCGAGCAGTTCGCGTGATGCTTCGAGCTGGCCTGCTGCTCGCTGCTGCTGGGCGAGGATGATCCGAAGGTTGAGGCGGCGAAGCGGGTCGTCGCGATATTCCGGCTGCCGATCGGCCCACGCGACCAGATCTTCGGCGAGCTGAACGGCGAGCTGATTAAGCTGGTCGGCGGCCTCGGCATCGCCCTGCTGCCGCAGGTCGTCGGCACGATCGGTGACAGACTGGAGGGCACCGGTGATGAGCGAGCCGCCCTCCTCCGTGCCACGCTCAGCGAAGGCCTGCACGCGCTGACGCGCGTCATCGAAACGCCCGAGGCCGACGGCGATGCTCACCTGCAACCGCTCGTAATGGCGTAGAAGATCATCAATCTGCCCGAAGCGGTCCACGAAATCCGCCAGCAGCTGTTCGGCTCCCTCGGCGTCGTCGATCTGCTGAAGCAGCAGTTCCGCTTTGATGAGAACGGCGTCGCCATGCTTCTGACGAAGCGATTCCCGGCGGCCGGGCCGGTCCTGGTTCCGCTCGAACACATCGATGGCCAGGTCGACCGCTTCGAGGGCCTGGCGGCCACGCCGACCGCGATCGTCGGGCTCGGCACCGAGCCAGTAGGTGTGAAAAATGACGGCCGTCTCGTACAGCGCATCGGGATAGAAGGTGTGCTCGATGGCAACCTGGTTGTAAGCGGCGATCGCTTCATCGTACCGTTTCTGACGACGCAGGAACGCGGCACGGGTGTAGGTGTGCTGACGCGCTACGCGGTGGTCCGGCTGATGGTGGAGCAGCGTCTCCGAAGCGGCGTCGAAGAGTTCGATCACGTTGTCACGATCGGGATACTGACGGTAAAGCGTGTGGGCGAGCGTGAAGGCGTTGATGGTGGCGTTGACCGCTTCAGGCTGATCGGGGAGCAGGCGGCCGAGCTCGACCCACTGCTGAATCGCAGCGACGGGCCGTTCACGCTGATAGGCCATGCTGCCGAGCCGGAAGCGGGCGCGCGACTGGGTGCGATCGTCAAGGCTGGGCCGAGCGATCACTTCCTCAAGTACAGCCTGGGCGGCTTCGAATTCCTCATCGGCGGCTGCGGGTTGGTCCTCGCGGAGCGTGAGGCCTCGGTCGATCATCGCATCGGCGTGAGCGAGGGCGATAAGGGCGGGCTCGTCGACGAGTTCGGCGGGCGTCTTCGGTTCGGTCGCCAGACGGGCTGCGACGAACGAACGCACCTGATCCTTCACGTCCGCAATCAGCGGCTCTTCGAACAGCTGCTCGAAAACGTCGAGATCGTCGGTCACGCGATACCACGCATCGTGCGTGAGAATGACCAGCGGCGGCGGGATGGTAGCGTCACTGTTGCGGAAGGAGCCGAGGATTTCCTCGACCTGCTCGACCGCCGCAGCCTCGCGGCCGGCGCCCTTGAGCGCGTGCACCCACGCCAGACGCACCCACAAGCCCTGCCCGGTGATGTCGTCGGCCGTAGCCTGCTTGATGGGGGCGAGCAATTCCTGCGCCTCGCCGTATTCGCCGGCCTTCACAAGGACCCGGCCGATGAGGCTGTCGAGCTCGCTTTGGGCGGCGTCGTTGAGGTTGTCGCGGCTGACCTCCCGGAGCTGCTGGAGCGCGGCGTCGGTGGAGCTGGTGGGCTCGGTGGTGAGCGTGGCGTAGTAACTGGCCCAGCCGCGTGCGAAGGGGATGCGCCGGGACATGAAGTCGCGGTTGAGCATCGTCCAGTAGCCGGTGTTGACGAAGGCGGACTGAAAATCATCACGGCGCGGGAGGCTGCCTTGCAGATCGAACGCCTCGAGGAACGCGATCTCCATCTGCTCGTGAGCGATGGGCACGAGTCGGTCGAATGCATCACGCGCCTGCCGCGTGGGCACGCCGAACTCCACGAACTCGCCGGCGTTCAGGTGACGCACCGGCAACGCGACGCGCAGAATGAACTCCGCCAGCTCGGTGCGCCAGATGGGACGCTGGGGATGATCTTCGCCGGCGGCGTCGACGAGCGTGCGGTAGGCGGCGATGACCTCGTCGACAGCTTCCATGCGCTGGTCGGGCGGGAGCGATTCGTCGTCAAAATCGAGCTTGTGAAGCTCGATGCGAATGGCCTGCTCGTCGAGCGCATCCTCGGGCGGGTTGTTTTCCAGGTAGTAGCGGAGCAGGTCCTGCATGCCTCGCTCACGAAGGCCCGTGGCGAAGCGGCTTTCGTCAAGCTCAGTGCGAACGGCGAGGGCGTTGTGCTGAGGCGCGAGTGTGAAGATGACCGTGAGCAGGAGCGTCAGCGTACCGGCGGCATTGAGACGACGGCCGTTCGCGGGGGTCCAACGGGAAGCGTGCAGTGTCGGGCGATGCAGCAAGGCGAAGGCCTTTCAGTCGCGGGGCTGGGCGAAGTTGATGTTGGCGTAACGGGCGCGGAAAGCCGCGTTGAACGCATTGACCAGGTGAGCCCATCGGACAGTTGAATCGGCGTGAATGATGACCGGATCGTCGGCGTTGAACGGGGCGGACTGATCGTCCACCGTGGCCTGCATCGAACGCATCTTAATGTACAGTTCGTGGAAGTCGCCGGGGGGCGAGGGGTCGCCGACGAGTTCGATGGAGACGTCGCCGCCGCCGAGGCTTCGCAGTGTGATCTCGATCGGCTGAGCGGGCGGCTTCTCGTCGGATTCCGCAGCACTTTCGCCACGCGGCAGGTCGGCGGGGAGGATGCCTTCGCCCAGTGCGAAGCTGGCGGTGAGCACGAAGAAGATCAGCAGCAGGAAGCAGACGTCGAGCATCGGCGTGAGGTTGATCTCGTGGACACGGCTGACCGGCCGATAGTTGCGCGCCCGTGATTCGTGGTGCACGGTCTCGCTGGAAGCGACGTGCTCCAGATGGTCCGCGGACTCGGCGTGACGCTCGGGATTGGATCTGGGATCGCTCATGATGAATTACTCGGGGGCGCTGACGTTGTTCTCACGGTCGAGCAGTGCGACCAGGTTGATGCGGCCGACGCCGGCGGCGGTGATGGCGTTCATGATCGGCCTCACGTTGCCGTACTCGATGCTGGCGTCGGCGCGGAGGTCGACTTCGACGTCTTCGTAACGCGCCTGCTCTTCTTCGATGAGGCGGGTGAGTTCGCTGTAATCGCCCGGCTCAATGTTGGCGATGCCCACGCGGATGCCGCGCGCCCGGCCCGTGCCCTCATCAGGCAGGACGTTGATGATGAGACGCTCGCGGTTGCCCGCCTCGTAAGCCTGCGAGGTTTCGGGGTCGGGGGCTTCGAGCTCGGGAAGCTGGGCGGCACTGAAGTTCGTCACCAGCAGGAAGAAGACGATGAGCTGAAACACCAGATCCAGCATCGGCGTCAGGTTCAGCTCGGCACTACGTTTGGTCACCTTGTGGCGGGCCATGGGCGGAAGTCCTCAGCGGGTTCAGTCTTTGTTGCGATCTTCCCGGCTGCTTGACGAGCGGGAGGACCGGCCCGATTTGCTGCTGGACTTGCTGCTGCTACTGCTGCTGGGTTTGCCTGCGACGGCGGCGGCGACGGGGCGCTGCTTGCGGGCGGCGGGCGAGAACTGGCTGATCAGCAACTCGGCCTGGATCATCGTTTCGACGACGAGCGCGTCGATCTTGTTGCGGATGAGCGCGGCGGCGGCGATGGCGGGGATGCCGACGATCAGGCCCCAAAACGTCGTGACCAGCGCGGTTCGAATGCCGCCGGCCAGCTGCGCGGGGTCAGGCGTACCGCCGACGCGGACGATGGTATCGAACGCTTCGATCATGCCGTAGACCGTGCCGAAGAGCCCGATCATCGGGCCGACCTGTCCGAACACGGCGAGCAGCTCGATCGAGCGAATCCGCTTGGCGCCGAGCAGGTCGGACGTCTCCTCGATCGCGCGTTCCATGGCCCCGTACCCGTTGGCCGCTTCGCTGAGCGAGGCGTGCATGACCTGCCCGAAGACGCTGTCGTCTTCGCCGGCTGCGTTGATCGCTTCGCGGAACTGTTTGTCGCTGAGAAGCTCTTCCTGCTCGAGGACCGACTCGGGGGGGATGATGACGGTGGCCTTGTTGAGCATCAGGTGCTGAAGGATCAGCGCCACCACGACGACGGACATGAGAATCAGCACCCAGGTGACGGTGATGCCGACGACGCTGGAGGACCAGAAGAACATCTCGAAGACGTTGGTCGCTTCCTGCTCCTCCTGCGCCTGCGCCCTGACGGGACTGGCGAAAAGGGCGAGGGCGAACAGCATGACGGCGGGGATGATGGCTCGATGGGTCATATGACTTCCGATAGTACAAAAGCGTTTGGGTGTGAGGAGGACGCGGGGGCGGCACCAACGTTCGGCAAAGACGCTCACGGCAAACTCCCGAGCAATTGCTCGATTTCTTCGAGCTTGGCGTCATCGCCCTCGGCGGCGACTTTGGCCTCGTCCCACAGATCGCGGGCGTGCTCGGGCTGGTTGAGTTTCACGAATATCTTGCCGGCCTCAAGGAGACTGGGCAGGTAATAGTGATTGCTGACGGTTGGGAAGTGAATGATCACACGCATGAACGCGAGGGCGGCATCGCGGTCGCGGCCGAGGCCGACGAGGATCGTCCCCCGCTGATAAAACAGTCGATCCAGCTCACCCTCACCCTGCTCAAGCGATTGGTCAACCGCAGCGAGCGCGTCCTCAAACTGGGCCTCATCAATCAGCTCGTCGATGGCGTCGCGGGCGGGGCCCTGCGCCCGGCGGCCGACGAGCATCGTGCCTTCGCTCGGCGAAGCTTGGGCGTCCTCGCTGTCGGGCTCGGCTTCAAGACGCAAGATCAATTCGCCGAGCGGCTGACGCGCCACGGCATCAGATGTCTGGGCGAAACGCCGACGGACAAGCTCCTCAAGCGCCTCACGCGTCGGCGCATCTTCGGGTAGCTGCTGCGGCGTCGCCGCCCGCGCGATCGCACCATGATCCCGCGCCAGCAGGCCGAGAAATTCCCGGACCGCCTGCTCCGACTCGCCCGCCCGATCTAGGCTAACGACGAGCTTGGCGTGAAAAAGCACCTTCAGATCGTCTTCGCGAATCTCTTCCAGCGCTTGCTGATACTTGGCAGCCGCTTCGGCGTACGCGCCATCAACGGCGAGCTGCTCGGCTTCGCCCACCGCGGGGTAGCGCTCGATCTTGATCATCTCCACCGAAGCCACGGCGGCCTGGCGACTGTTGCCCGACGACGTTTCGTAGAGCAGCATCTCGTCGCGAAGCCCGGTGACCCGAACGTTCTGGCGAGAGATGCCCCCCAGGCTCAGCTCGTCGGCCACGGCGGTCGGCATCGGCAGCAGAGTCGTGATCAGCATCGCGCCGAAAGCGAGTACGGCGACGCGAGCGAACGATGGTTTGGATGCTCGGTTGCTCATCGTAATCCCAGGTCGGCCTCCGTGATGAATTTGTAGATGCCGCCGTGCTCCTCTGCGATCTGCTTGAGCGTTTCGAGTTGATCGGGGTAGATGAACTGGATGGTGTTGATGGCTGTGCGCTGATTGGGGTTGGTCTGCTTGAGCATGCTCAGCAGTTCCTCGCGGTTGATCTCGTAGCGGCCGCTGCCGGTGATGTTGTCCGAGAGGACGAACAACAGCTCGGGGCGGTAGCGCATGACCAGCCGCAGCGCAGGCTGGGGATTTGTCGAGCCTCGGGGCGAGAGGTTGCCATGCTCGAGGGTCACCCAGTCGGCGACGCGGCGTTTGAATTCGTCGTTGGCCGGCTTCCAGCCCTGGGGGGGCACTTCGGTGGCGCCGTCGGCCTGGTAGAAGATGATGGTGAATTCCTGGCGATCGCTGAGTTCGCTGATCGAGCGTTTGAGCTCTTCCAGGACGAAGGGCATGGTGTCGATCATGGAGCCGGAAGCGTCGATGACGTAGGCGATGCGTCGGGCGTTGCCGCCTGTGCCGTAGAACTCCGCGCCTGCTTCGCCGCCGCTGCTGGTGGTGCCGAAGGGGGCGAGGCTGCCGCCCGCGCCGCCGCCGCTTAGCCCGACGAGTTCCACTTCGTTTTCACTGAGGTCCATCTCCTCCATGGAATCCTCGGTGTCGACCTCTTCGGAATCGACTTCGCGGACATCCTGGGCGGCGTCGAACTGCTCAGAGTCGGACTGGGCGAGCGCGCCGCCGACGTTTTCGCTTAGCCGGGCGATGGGGACGATCGCCTCCTGCTCTTCCTCGATGATCATGACCGACCATACGAGCACGAGGCCGAGCACAATGACCGCGACGTGCAGCAGCAGCGACGTCATCCATGGAAGGACAACCCACATCGCACTCGGCGGAGCGTGCTCTTCTTCGAGGAGCTCTTCTTCGGGCTCATCAGTATCTTCAGGAGGGGCGGCGTCGGCGGATGGGGAAGCTTGCGACTTTTCGCCGGAATCGGCAGCGGCGTCGGGAGGAATCTTGCCACCGGAATCGGGGTCAGCGAAAAGCCAGAACCACATAAACGCGTCCTCTTCGTTCCTGCCGCGAAAGTCGCAAAAGACCTGCTTCCGTTTATCGGCAATTTTCAGTCCGCACTTCGCCCTATTTCGAACAGCCAATTATAACAAAGGATAAGCAAGATTGCGAAATCCTGAATCTTTTTCCGCGGCGGAACGGGCCTACGCAGCCTCGGTAGGACCCTTATTTGCGATCCGGTCGGCTCTCGAGCCCGTCGTTACGCTGCTCCTCGGTCTGGCCGCGCTGCTCGCGGTAAGCGGCCATGCCCTCGGGCGGCGGGTACATCGACGCCCCCGAAAGCCCCGATTGCTCCGCCTGCTGATAAAGCGGATCACGCACGCGATCGAACACCCGAACCTTGAGCGCGTCGGGTGCGTTACGCCAGGCCCGTGCCTTCATCAGCGGATTGGTCGCGGCACTCGGCGGCGAGACCAGATAACGCGTGAACGTATCAACCAGCATCTGCTCGTAGCTCGGCAGCATCAGCCGGTCCTGGCCCTGCTGGTTCCGCCCGATCTCGGCACGGCGTGCGTTGTAGACGCGGTGCGCCCGCTGCGCCAGGCCCAGGTAGCGATCGGAAATCTCAGAACGCCCGTTGGCCAGACCTTCGTCGATCGCCTGCATGATGTAACCGGTGACGTGCGAGACGACGTCGTCCATCGAGCTGAACGCTTCCTCACTCATGAAGTAGTTGGTGACGAACTCGTCGAGCGTCTGCTGATAGCGCTGAGCGCGGTCGGGACGGAAGTCGCTATACAGCTCGCGAAGCATCCGGTAGTAGCGGCGGGACTGATCCATGTCGCCGTAGAAATAGCTCTGCTGAACGGCGAAGCTGAGGAAGTTCTCGTGACCTGATTTGAAGCTGTCCGGCGCGGTCGTCTGGTCGAGATAGTCGCCGGAGAGACGGCCGGCGGCGGTGAGGACGTTCGCGTGGTACGCATCGATGTAACGCGGATCGGGCAGCACCCGATAGTAGCGCGTGGCGGGGTCGAAGATGAGATCGCCCGTGCGGGTGAGGGCCTGCAGACTTTGCGTGACCTGGCGATCGGTGTTGAGCACCATGAAATCTTCGGGGCGAAGGAGCCCGGAACTGCGCCGCACGCCGAGCGACGACCAGTACATGCCGTGGGCGGCGGGATGGCGCCAGTCGATGGGGATGGGAACGGGTTCGCCGTCAGGCGTGGCGAACCAGCCACCTCGCATCAGGTCGAACATCCAGATCGGATCCATCCGCGCTTCTTCATAGATCACGCGCGCCCGGACGAACCCGAACAGCCGATTGCGAACCTCCTCAAGTTCCTCATCGTTGAGCCAGTCGCGTAGCCACTGGTCGACCTCGGAGAGATCGCCGAGGTCGACGTTCATCAGTTCAAGGTCGACCGAGGTATCGCGGACCTGAATCTGTGCGATGCGGCGAAGGAATGAACGGTCCGGGCGGAAGCCACGCTCTCGCAGACGGTCGAGCTGTTCGGCCACTTCGGCGTCGCCGGCGCGAACACGCTCCACGGGGTCGGCCTGGGCCGCGGCGATCTGCGCACGCGTCAACGCCTGCAGAGGCTCGAGGGCTTCTGCAAGCGTGCTGTCGCCACTGTTCATCAGGGTGCGCAGGCGTGTGTTCAACTGCTGAATCGTCATCGCGTGGAACTCGTCGATGTGATCTTCGACGATGGCCAGATCATGGATGCGCTCCAGCTCTTCGCGCACGGCATAACCCAACTCACGCTCATTGACGTAGGCTTCGTACATGTCGGCGACGGGCTTGAACCACGCGACGACCTCGTCAGTCTCCGCGTCAACCGGCGGCTCGCCGAGCAGCAGGTGCCACTCCGAGGCCAGCTCCGCCTTGTAGTGCCAGTGCATGTCGTCGGAGTACATGCCGATCTTGTTGAGATAGATCCACCCGAGTTCACGGTGCAACTGCACGTTCTGCGGATTCAGCGGGATCGCCTCGTCACGCAGCAGCTTCATCCCCGCCTGCACCCACATCCAGCGTTCCTGCGGCGTCGCCGTGGTGACCGAAATGTTGTACGACATGTTCCACGCATGGAAGACCCACACCTGCGTAAAACGCGGCTGAAGCTTGGTGATCCAGTCCGCCAGTTGCATCGCTTCGTACAGGTTGCCGTCGGCCTGCATCTTCTGCACACGCCCCCAGAGGATATCCACCGCAAGCCCGCGGAAGCTGCCGAGTGCCGCCTGCGTCAACGCGATCTCAGGCGGCAGGTTCTGCATCACCTCGTCATGGGCGGTCAACTTCAGATCCGCACGCATGTGGTTAATCCGGGGCATAAGCATCCCCGCGCCGCTGAGCAGCCCAGCCATCAGCGTTAAGCAGAGGAGGATGATGATGCGATCTTTGCCCATGGCTCTATCCTGGTGACGACGGTGCTAGAGAACCCGATCCATCGTGTGGTCGGGCGACGGCGTGCGGCGGGTCGTCAGACCTGCACACGCGCCAGTTCACGATTTCGGAAGATCAACGCGGCGACCAGCCCGATGCCACCCGTCCAGATCACGCCGATCCACAGCAGACAACCGCCCACGCTTGCCCATCCGAAGTAACGGCCGTCGACGATGTCCGACCCCGGCCCGTACTGCGCGAAGCGCTGCAACGTGGAACTGATCATCGTGCTGAAGCTCGACATGCCCCCCTGCACCGCGCCGGTCAAGCCCGGCCCCGCACCGTAGGTCCCCACCGTCTCCAGCAGGAACGGACTCGCCGCGGCGGCGATGAAGATCATCAG
This sequence comes from Phycisphaeraceae bacterium, assembly GCA_040905565.1. Classification (GTDB taxonomy): domain Bacteria; phylum Planctomycetota; class Phycisphaerae; order Phycisphaerales; family Zrk34; genus JBBDRF01. Next base: position 58,565 of record JBBDRF010000089.1, read on the forward strand.
TGAAAATGTACTGGCGACGGGGAACCCGAGGAAGGAAGCGGCGGTGAGGCCGAGCATCGCAAGGAAGCCCAGCTTGATCCAGTTCGCCAGCACACCTCGGAAGAAGTTTGGCCCGAACGAATCGACGCGGTAAAGCATCTCCAGCCCGTCGGAACCATCGAAGACGACCGTGATATCGCGGGACGCATTGGGGTTCTGCGGACTGCGGTTGTGGATGGTCAGGTCGATTCGGCCGTCCTGAATCAACTCGACCGGCAGGGGCATGACCTGCGTCTGGCCGATGACCACGTTGAGGGCGGAAGGTTGCCCGTTGATCTCGATGATCACGCCGATCTGCCCGTCGGGCACTTCTTCGGTCACCCGGGCGTGGTAGCGGAACTGGATGAAATCGCTGTAGCGGTGCGCGTCTTCCAGCCCCTCAAACACGAACGAGGTGGCGCCCATCGGTGCGACGCTGCGCCACTGCCGCTCGACCTGTTCGAACATCTGTTGCTGGATCGCCTGGAGGCCGAGTTCCATGACCATGTTGTCGCCGGCGTTCGCGACGCCGAGTTCGTGCGCCTGCTGCTCGCCGGTGCGGCGGATGGTGTCCGGATCGTTACGCTGCAACTGCTCGAGCCGCTGACGCACCACGTCTTCCAGTGGCTGCGAGGGCTTGGCGCGCTGAGCGATACGGGCCGTCAGCACCTCTTCGTCCAGCGCGATGCGATCGTGCTCTTCCGTGGCCTGCTGCTGCGAAAGAAACATGGTGTAGCTGTAGATGCCGACGCTCGCGACGAACAGCAGGATGCCGTTGAGCACGACGATCCCGACCCACTTACCCAGCAGGTAACGCCAACGGCTGAGCGGCTTCGTGGCGACGCTGAAGATCTGCTTGTTCTCGATCTCGCCGCTGAGCGTCCAGCACGCGAGGAAGATGGTCAGCAAACTCAGCAGGATGACGGTGACGGTCATCGAATAACTGAGGAACCCCTGCACGCGGTAGCGGAGCGGGTCGGCACTATCGGCGATGAACGGCAGCGTGGGCACAATCACCAGCAGCAGCACGATGAAGACAATGGCGATCTTCATGTGCAGCGCTTCGTCGAGCACGGTTCGCGCGACGCTGAACGTGCCGCCGCCGTACCGCAGAAGCAGACGCGCCAGCATCAGCAGACCGATGAACCCAAGCGTCAGCCCCATCGCACCAATCACCGAGAGGACGAACCCATCGGCGGCGACCTCGGCGGACGTCGCATCGCTCATCATCAGATAGAGCGCCCGCGCCAGCAGGATCGGGAGGCCCAGGCCTAGCGCCAGCGTGATCCAGAGCACGGGGGGACGGACGAGATGACCGAACAGCGCTTTCACGATTTGCCATCTCCTCCGAGCAGGTCGTCGATCACGTCCCGGTCGGCCTGGTTCGCGGCGGACTGATTCGGCGCGGACTGGTTCGCCTCGCCCTTCTTCGTCGACTGCGACCCAACCTCTTCGGTCGTTTCGGTCGTGCCGGCGGGCTCGGCTTCGGAATCGGCCTCATCCTCGCCACGCGTGAGGTTCTGAATCAGTTCATCCGCGGCCGAGTCATCCACCGCCTCAACCTTGTCACCTTGCGAAGCATCTTCGCCGGGTGCGTCGGGCGTCTCCGACACTTCCTCGACACTCATCAGTTGATCGATGATGGCCTTGCCGTCGACGGCTTCGGGCATGTGCGCGTCGCGTGCGAGGAACTCTGCGACGGGGCCGCCGGTCCGCGCACCACTCGTGGCCGCCCCCTCAGCCTGGGCCTTCTGCACGATGCTCAGGAACAGCGCTTCGAGCTTCTGCCGGGGCGCTTCGACGCTGCGGATCGACTTGCCTTCTTCCTGCTCGATCAGCCGTTCGATTTTCGCGATGGTTTCAGGCGAGATCGTGTCGGTTTCCAGCAGCGTGGAATCGCTGACCGTGAGCAGTTCATCGACGGTGCCCTCGGCCCGCTTCTTGCCGCCGTAGAGCACGGTGACGCGATCGCAGACGTCCTCCACGTCGGCCAGCAGATGGCTGCACAGCAGCACGGTCTTGCCCCGGCGTTTGAGTTCGAGGATGAGGTCCTTGATCTGCCTTGTGCCGATGGGGTCCAGGCCCGTCGTCGGTTCGTCGAGGATCAACAGATCGGGATCGTTGATCAGCGCCTGCGCCAGCCCGATGCGCCGCTGCATGCCTTTGGAGTATTCACCGACCGGCCGCCGCTGCACCGCATCGAGGCCGACCATCTCCAGCAACATGTCGATGCGTTTGCTGCGATCGCGCCTCGGCAGGTGAAACAGCCGGCCGTAGTACTCCAGCGTTTCCCGCGCATTGAGGAAGCGATAGAGGTACGACTCTTCGGGCAGGTAACCGATGCGCCGCTTGCTGGCGACGTTGTTCGGCAGTTTGTCGAAGACCGTAACCCGGCCCTTCGTGGGAAACAGCAGGCCGAGGATGATCTTGATCGCGGTCGATTTGCCTGACCCGTTGGGCCCGAGCAGGCCGAACACCTGATGCGGATCGACCGAAAGATCAAGCGAATCGACGGCGACGACGCGCGGCCGCATCCAGAAATCTTTGAAAACCTTCGTCAGGCCTCGGGTCTGAATGACGGGATGACTGCTTTGACTGACCATAAGAATCGTGCTTTCGCAAAGCCCGTTGAGTCTCTTGTTCTACTAGCGCCCGCCGGGCTGGTTTTGTTCCTGCTCGGCGCGGAATCGCGCCCGCTCACGCTGCTGCTGAACGCGCGGGTCGCGGTTGAGTTCCAGGTAAATGTGCTTGTTCTCCTCGGAAGGCAGGTAGAACGTTTCTACGTCACCAGCGAGGATCGACTGACGCGTATCCTGCCACAGCCGACTGAGCACGATGTTAGGATTCTCGTTGTAGACCGGCAGCAGTTGCTCGAAAAGATTGGCCTCGGCCTGCACGCGCGAGACGAGCTCACGGCGGTAAGTGTGAGCGTCCTGGATCATCCCCGACACTTCACCGGTCGAGCGTTCCAGCAGCTCGGTGACGCGTTCGTCGGCGGCTTCAATGGCCTCCTGATCATCACCATGTCGGGCAAGATCGTACGCATCGATCGCGGCGACCAACTCTTCGTGCATACCGCCTGCCACCTGGTTAAGAATGCGGCTAGCGTCCCGGCGCGCGTTGTCGATCATCTGCGCCTTGTCCGTCTCGGCACCGCTGACACGCTGAAATGCTTCACGCACAGCCAGCGGCGGCGTGGGATCCTGCAGCAGCACCTCGTTGACCGTGATGCCCGACTCAAAAGCATCAAGCTGCTCCTGAATCAGGAAACGGATCTGGTCACGATTGACGTTGGCGCGGACAAAATCGTCAGCACTCACCTGTGCAACCGCGTGAACGATGGCGCGCTCCGCAGCATGACGCACGAACGCGTCAGCCGCTTCACGCTGGGCGACCCGATCCGAAGCAGCGGTCACGTTTGCCACGAACAACACCGCATCTTCCGACCGCACCTGATAGTTCACTTCCCAGCGTGCGTGGACGATGTTCTTGTCGCCCGTGACCAGTGAACCGTCAACGCCCGGCGTGAGGTTTTGCTGCGGCTGAAGCTCATCAAGCGACTGGGCCTCGGCCCCCTCGGGGATGTTCATCCAGAAGGCGCGCTCGATGGGCACCTGCCGCTGCAGCGTGGAAACGCGGATGATGCGGTCGATCGGCTCGGGCCAGGAAAGGTGGATGCCCGGCTCGTAGGTTTCGTACGACGCCGCGCCGAGGTGCAGACGCACGCCGACCTGCCCTTCCTGAATCTCGAACGCACCGCTAAAGGCGAAGTAAACCACCAGCAGAATCATGATGCCCTTGAGCGCCATGAAGCTGATGCGCAACGCCTCGGCGAGCGAGCGACTGGCTGGATCAAGCTCGTCCAGATTCAGCGGCTCGTCGGGCCTGGCGTGGAAGGGGTCATCGTGGTCGTGATGGTGCCCGTGATGATCGTGATGGTGATGGTCGCTCATGGGTCTCTCTCAAGCGTGGCCTGATCGGTCGGCAGACGACGGGTTCATCGGGAAATTTCAAGCGCGGTCGAATCGCCTGCGTCCGAACGCTGGTCCGACTCACTTGCGTCCGAGGCGGCGTCCGAAGCTTCGCTGGCTTCGATTTCGCCCTCCGCCTGTTGCGGTGTCGGCACCTGAGGGCCGTAGTAGAACTCGCTGCCGAGCCCGCCCTCTTTCGCGTCGATCAGGAACGTCGTGTTGTGGCTGAACACCTGGCGGTACGTGTCGAGGTTACGCAGGAAAATCGCGAACGGCTCGTTCTCCTTGAACACCTCGTAGTACTGGGCTGCGGCCTGGTCGCCCTCGGCGCGAATCGCATCAGCGCGACGGGCGGCGAACGCCATGATCGTACGGCGGGCACCCTCGGCGCGGGCACGGATGTTTTCCGCCGACGCGTCACCTTCAGACAGCGCTCGCTGGGCGAGACGCTGACGCGTGACCTGCATCCGCTCAAAGACGTTCTGCGTCACCGACTGCGGAAGGATCACGCGCTTGATGCCGATCGCTTCGATCTCGATGCCGTAGCTGTGCCCCTCTTCGTTGAGGCCCTCGCGCAGCTTGGCCAGCAGGGCCTCTTCAATCTCCTGCAGACGAATCTGGTCGGCATCGGTGTTCGTCAGTTGATCGAACGTGTAGTTGCCGATGACCGAGCGGGCATCGCGCATGCGGGTGCGGATCTGCCGTTCGGCCTGCGTGTCGTCCTGGAGCGTTCGGAAGAACTCGAGCGGATCGGTGATCCGCCAGGCGACGTAGGTGCTGACGACGACGGCCCAGTTATCCAGCGTCTGCTGTTCTTCGAGCCGCTCGTCGAGGATGCGGACACGCCGATCGTACGTGCGCACCTGCTGAATGGGCCAGGGCCAGCGGAAGTGCAGGTTACCCATGCCTCCCGCGTCGGCGCGGTTGCCTTCGTAGACCGAATCCGCGTCGGCGCGGCCGAAGGTGGTGGCGACGGCGACCTCGTTGTAGTCAACCTGGAAGGTGACGGAGAACAGGAGGAAGCCGAGGACGATCAGCATCGCGAGGATGAAGGTCGATTTGTTTTTCATTGCCGAAAACGCTCCGCGTGTCGTTGATCTGTCAGGTCGGCCGCTCGCGCGAGCCGAATGTCCATGTTTGGTATCAGGTATCAGTTGCTGCCGCTGAAATCCATCGCGGCGTCGAAGCCGCCTTCCACGTCGGTCAGGTCACCTCGGATGGTGAGGTTCGACCGGTCACCGACGAGAATGTACTTGCGTGAATCGCCCAGTCCTTCGGCGAGCACTTCAAGGTAACGCCTCACTCGGAAGAGGCTCGGGGCATACTCATAGGCGCGCAGCTGGCCGGCGAATCGCTCAGCGTTGCCACGCTCGACGTTCTCTTTCTCCCAGCGATAGCCACGCGCCTGCGTGATGCGCACCGAGGCCTGCCCGCCGGCCTGCTGCATCAGCCGTTCGACGAGCAATTCCTGCTCGAGCAGTTCCTCCGCGGAGGCGCCCTCGCTGGCCATCGCTTCGTGCTTCTCGATCTCGCTGACGATCCGGTCGGCGATGCCCGGCGAGCCGGCCACGTTCGCAAGCGTCTCGATCGCTCCCTGCTCCGCACGCTGAATCGTCGTCTGCGTCCGCTGCTCAGCACCGACCACTTCATGGAAAGCAGCGGCCACTTCCTGCGGCGGGTGCACGCTGGGAATCGAAACCTGACGAATCTTCACGCCCATGTCCGCCGCGTCGGCACGTTCCTGAAGCGTTTCGCGAATCAGGCGACCGGCCTCGACACGTGCGGTGCCGATCCATTCATCCACATCGTGACGCACCAGATGACGGGCGAATTCAAGCTCCGCGAGCTGACGCAGGCGATCATCAACCACCCGCGCCCCAGCCTGTGTGCTGGACATCAGGTAATCCAGCAAGCGATCCGGATCAATCGTGTAGTAAACGACCATCTCCGCGTTCACCAGGAACACGTCGGGGGCACGCTCGGTAACCTTCAGCAGTTCCTGATCATCGCCCACAACGCTGCGGTCGGGCTCGGTGTAGCGATCACGTGGCGGTGCAACGACGAACGGCGAAGCCTGATGCTCCGCGTGAACGTTCGTCCACAGAATCGGCACGTCCTCCCTCGGCTCGGAACCGATCTTCAGCGTCCGAATCGCCGTCGTGTCGTAGTAGTGCGCCCGGCTGATCGGCCAGGGCATCTTCAGATGGATGCCCGGCTCCAGCGGCTCGCCGCGCAGCGCCCCGAACCGCGTGACGACGCCTTTGTAATCCGGCTCAACGATCACGACGCTGCTGAGCACAACCAGCACCGCAGCAGCGAAAATGATCAGCGACACGAACACGCGCGACAGCAGTTGCCAGAACCAGCTTCGGGTGACTTCGAAACCGAACTGGTAGTTGATCGTCTCGTTGATGGTCTTGGCGATCGACTCGGGCGTCGTCAGCAGCCCGAGGATTCGGCTTTCGAACGCGGGCCGAGGCACTTCGCCCGGTCGGCGGGGCCGATAGAAGTTGAGAATCAGGTTGAGCGCCATCTCGATGCCGACGACGATCATCAGCACCGGCACGACGAGCACCATGTAACGCAGCGGCACGTAGAACTCGTAATGAGCCGCGGCGAACGCGATCGCGAGCAGGCCGAGCACGAGCACGTTGCCCATGATGAACGTGGCACCGCCACGCAGCAGTTGCCACTGCGGCACCTTCGCCATGCCTGCGAGGTAACGGCTGACGAGGAAACCGACCAACGCGATGCCTGCACAGACGAACAGCAGGACAAGCACCTGCACCGGCACGCCCTGATCCTCAGCCCCCAGCCGTGCGGACACCAGCCTCGCGAGGTAAAAACCGACCGCGATGAGATAGACGCTGGTGATGACGCTGGTTAGCGGCAGGCCCCACTTGTAAAGCGAATTCAGCCTGCGGCGGGCGACGGAGAGATCGTCGGCACTCACCTCGAAGATCGAGTTGTCCGTGCCGTGCTGCGCGGCGAGCTGCTCGGCTTCAAGCGCTTCGATGCGCTCCAGCCGATGCTGCTGATACACCAGCCACAGGCATATCCAGACGCCCAGCCCGCCGAGTGCGTAAAGCATGGCTCCGTACAACGCCGGCTGCCTCGCCCAAAGCGAGACGACCAGCAGCACGATCGTCATCACGATCTGCACGCCGAGGCCCAACAGGGCTGAGCTGGCGGCCCTCTGGTATGTTTGTTGATCTTCGTTCATGTTGCCTTAGGCTCCCTCTTGCGTCACCGATTTCAAATCGGCGCGATCCGCTGAGGCGGATTCGGCGTATAATCCGCACGCTTGTTCAAATCTCATCGTTATGGAACCGCATAAATGCTCGGACAAATCTTCACCATCGCACGCAACACGTTCACCGAATCCATTCGTCAGCCGATCTTTCTGGTCGTCCTGCTGGCGTGTTGCTTCCTGCTCGTGCTCAATCCGTTCTTCGCGACCTACACCCTCGACGACGATAACAAACTGTTGATCGACCTGGGCATGAGCACCATTCTGCTCGGCGGTTTGTTCCTCGCTGCCTTCACCGCCACGGGCGTGCTGGCGCGTGAGATCGAAAACAAGACCGTCCTCACTGTCATCTCCAAGCCGATCGGTCGTCCCGCGTTCGTGCTTGGCAAGTTCTTCGGCGTGGCGGGCGCACTCGGCGTGGCGTGCTACATCTGGTCGCTGATCTTCCTGCTTACTCTGCGCCACCGCGTGATGTTCACCGCAGCTCACGAACTTGATCAGCCCGTGCTGACCTTCGGCATCGGCGCGGCCGTGATCGCCCTCATCGTCGCCGTCTGGGGCAACTACTTCTACGGCTGGGTCTTCTCTTCGCGATTCGCCGGCATCCTCGCAGGCACCCTCTCCGCGGCCTACCTGCTGGTCCTGCTGATCGACAAAGAATGGCAGTTCCAGGGCATCACGACTGAATTCACCGCGGCGGGCGGTTCGCTCATGCAGGTGCTCATCGCACTGGCGCTGGTGCTGCAAAGCCTGATCATGATCTGCTCGATCGCCATCGCCTGCTCCACGCGACTCGGACAGGTCATGACGCTGATGGTCTGCCTGGGCATCTTCCTGCTCGGTCTGAGCAGCGACTGGATGATCGGCCGGTTCACTGACGCTTACCCGCTGGTGTGGATTGCTTATGCCGCCGTGCCGAACCTCGGCTTCGGCTGGCTCGCTGACGCTCTCACGCAGGGTCATCCAATCACCGGCGGCTACTTCGGCATCGTCACCGGCTACTACGCGATCTACACCGCCGCCATCCTCTGCCTGGCCTCGGCCCTCTTCCAGACCCGCGAAGCCGGGTAAAGCCCAGGGCCGGGCCGCAAGGTTCAAGCCAAACGCCCGACCACGAGCCGCGACCGTAAGGGAGCGGTTGTGCGTCGGGCGTTTTTTCATGTCCCCGTTGTTCCCGCGATGGCCGTCGTCGCCAGACATCGCGCTTGTCGAACCGTTCGCCGTGACCCCACGCACTACCGCTCCCTTACGGTCGCGGCTCGTTGTGAGCGTGCGCGTCGCTGCGTTCAGCGGCAGGGGCGAGTAATTTGTGCGGTCGGGGTGGGGCATGTTTCTCTTGCGAACAAAGCGAACAATTTCGGGTGAACCACACCGCCAGTCGAGGTTGCGGCACCGGTAGCCGCGTCTTTCGTTACCTCATCTGACGGACACGCATCGCGAGGCTTTACGAGACCGGCACCGGCGTAACGGTCGGCTCGGCTGCGGGACGCACTTCGCGCTCCACCATGCCGCCGACGCTGTCGAGGTCTTCGCCCTCTCGCACCAGGCGAGCGGAGTTGAAGATCACCACGAACGAACTGACCAGGTGCAACAGCACCGCCCAGATCGGCGGGAGCAGGCCCGACGCAGCCAACGTCTCGAAGAACACGATGTAGGTGAACGCGAACGCCAGGTTCTGATTGACGACCTTCGAGCTCTTTCGGCTCAGGTCGATCAGGAACGGGATCCGATTGAGATTGTTGTTCATCAGGGCGATCGACGCGGAGTGGATCGCCACGTCCGAACCGGCTGCACCCATGGCGATGGAGATGTCGCCGGCTGCGAGGGCGGGCGCATCGTTCACGCCGTCACCCACCACAGCGACCGTATGGCCCTTGCTCTTGAGTTCGTCGACGAGTTCGAGCTTCTGCGCGGGCAGCACCTCAGCCTGCACATCGGTGCAGTGCATCTCAGCGGCGACGCGCTTGGCCACCGACCAACGGTCGCCGGTCACCATCACGAGCTTCTTGAGGTCGAGCGCGCGGAGTTGATCCATCGCACGGCGGGCGTCCGGGCGGGTCTTGTCTTCCAGCCCGACCCAGCCGAGCAGCTTTTCGCCACGCGTGACGAACAACAGGCTGATGCCGTCGGCTTTGCTGGTGTCGACGCCGACCATCTCGATGCCCTGCTCGCGGAGCCAGGATTCGCGACCGACCATCATCTGCTGGCCGTTGATGGTCGCCCGCACGCCTCGGCCGGCCACTTCTTCGACGTCCGTCGCTTCGGGCAGATTCAGCTTCGCCCGCTTGGCCACTTCCATCACGGCCCGCGCCACCGGATGCCTGGAATTCTGCTCCACGCTTGCCGCCGCTTCGAGCAGGTCCGCCCCATCCACGCCGTCGGCGGGCGTGAGGCGTGTCACCGATAGCTGACCGGTGGTCAGCGTGCCGGTTTTATCGAACACGATGGCGGTAAGATTGCGTGCCGTTTCCAGATCGCCCACGTTCTTCACCAGCACACCCAGCCGTGCCGCGGCGGAGAGGGCAGCGACCATGGCCGTCGGCGACGCGAGAATGAACGCACACGGACAGGCCACGACAAGCATGGCGATCGACCGCTGCGGATCTTTGGTGAGGAAGAAAACGATCGCTGCGAGCATCACGATCACGGGCGTGTACCAGCGGACATAGCTGTCGATCAGCCGCATCACGGGCATCCGCGTCTGCTCCGCCTGAAGGATAAGGTCTTTCACCCGCCCGAGCGTCGTATCGTGGCCCGCCTTGGTAATGCGGACTTCCATCATGCCGGTCATGTTGATGGTGCCGCCGAAGACATCGTCGCCTTCGTTCTTGTCGACCGGGATGGATTCGCCGGTGATGTTCGCCTGGTTGACGGTGGATTGGCCCTTGAGGATGGTGCCGTCGCCGGGGATGTTGTCGCCGGGGCGGACGCGGACGATATCGCCGGGCTTGAGGTCGCGGGCATCGACCTCATACTCCTCCTCGTCGTCGACCTTCTGCGCACGCGTCGGCGTCAGGCGCACCAGCGATTCAATGTTCTTGCGAGCGCCGAGAGCCGTGCGGTGCTCGATCAGCGTCGAAATGATCATGAAGAAGGCGATTGCACCGGCCTCGAGGTAATGGCCGATCGCGAACGCAGCGACCACCGCCAGGGCGGCCAGCTCGTCCATGTGCGTGTGGCCTTCCCAGAGATCCTTGAACGCGCGGATTACCAGCGGCGCGCCCAGCAGGATCGCCGCCCCCAGCGCCAGCAGATCGGCGTAGGTGTTCACCGTCGCCCCGGCCTGCTCCGGATGAGGCGAACTCGGGAACAGCAGGTACGCCAATGCGGCGTTGAGCAGCAGTACGCCGCCCACGAACGTCAAAATGATCTGGAACCCAGCTTTGCCTTCCTGGGCTTCGACCATTTCCTTTACATGCTCATGCGCCATCGGTTTCTCCGCGGTCTAGCAATTCCAAACGCCCCCGCCTGATTACAACACACAACGACACAACGCCCCGAAACCTACAGATGCTCTTTCCTCTACGCAGCCGCCCACGCGACGGTTCACGCTGCTGTCGCATTTTCGGCCTCTCCAAGCTCAGCGAACCACACAACTTGCTCGCGTACAAGAAATTCCAGTCAAAACTGCCGCAGGAACCTTACATCGTTTTCATACAGCCATCGAATATCTGCGATACCATACCGTCGCATCGCCACCCGCTCTACCCCCAGCCCGAATGCAAAACCCGTCCACTCTTCCGGATCGTAACCGACGGCCTCGAACACGGCCGGATCGACCATCCCGCACCCGCCGATTTCCACCCACTCATACCGATCACGCAGCTTCATCTTGATATCAAGCTCCGCGCTCGGCTCAGTGAACGGGAAGTAGCTCGGCCGCAGGCGTACCTCGGCCTCCTCGCCGAACATCGCGTGGGCGAACTGGATCAGCGTCGTCTTCAAATCCACCATGTTCACGTTGCGATCAACGTAAAGCCCTTCGATCTGGTGGAACATCGACGAATGGGTCGCATCGTGCGTGTCTGGCCGATACACCCGCCCCAGCGAAACCACCCGAATCGGCGGCTGCGTGTTCTCCATCACACGGATCTGCACCGTGCTCGTCTGCGTCCGCAGCAGATGCGCCCCACCACCATCACCCCCAAGCCCCGCGGATGAGCGCAGCGAATCCCGGGGGTATTCACCCCGAGAACCCCCCCCGCCGCTCGGCTCCTCCAGATAAAAATTGTCCAGCGGATCCCGCGCCGGGTGCTCCGGCGGGATGTTCAGCGCAATGAAGTTGTGCCGATCGTCCTCGATCTCAGGCCCCTCCGCCACGTCGAAGCCCATCCG
>JBBDRF010000090.1:0-14759 GCA_040905565.1 Phycisphaeraceae bacterium
GAAACCAGCCTTCATCCGTTTACGCAACAGATGAAAAAGACTGGTAAGGGAGCGGGCGGGTGCCCCGGCCAGCGAAGACGGCCGGGCGGAATCGCGCACCATGTCAGCCAACACCCTTCCGTCTCGCTTCGCTCCCTGGCCGGGCCACCCACGCTTTGTTAACTCATCAGCAACTGCAACACCTCAGCCATCGCGCGCGTCGCCGAGCCCCGATGGCTGATCGCGTTCTTCTGCTCCGCCGATAGCTCCGCCGTCGTCGCCTGCTGACTCGGCACGAAGAACAGCGGGTCGTACCCGAACCCTCCCGCACCACGCGGCTGCTGCAGAATCCGCCCCTCCAGCGTCCCCCGCACCACCGCCCACGTGCGATCCGCCTCGCACAGCGCCATGGCACACACGAACCGAGCCGTGCGATCCGCCTCGGCCACGCCTTCAAGCTTCTCGAGCAGCCGTTGATTGTTCGCTGCGTCCACCGTCTCCCGTTCGCCCGCCACCCCCGAATACCGCGCACTGCGCACGCCCGGCTCGCCCTGCAGCGCATCAACTTCCAGGCCCGAATCCTCCGCCAGCGTCAACTCTCCCGCAGCCTCGGCGTAGTACCGGGCTTTCAGCAGAGCGTTGGCGATGAACGTTTGCCCCGTTTCCTCAGGCTCTGCGACGTCTTTACCGAGCGTGTCCAATCCATGCACGCCCGGCCCGGCACCGCTGCCGACGGCACTGAGGATCGCTCGGATCTCGCGGAGCTTGTTAGGATTACCGGTGGCGAAAAGTATCGTAGCGGGTACACTCATGACAGAAGCATTACCATGTGTCTCGCAGATTGACAACCAACGGTGGAAGGCCAGCATGTCCAGAATCAAGGCCGCTTCAGCCGGCAGTTCCGAACACAAGAAGCCTGACGAGCCGTACAACGCGACGGTGACCGACTGGGTCGACCTCAGCGATGAACTGGCGATCTTCCGCGTCAAACCCGACAGCGGTCAGGTGCCCGAATTCACCGCAGGCCAATTCGCCATGCTGGCCCTCCCCCGCAACCATCCGCCGATCGCCGATCCCAAGGCCTACCCGCCGGATGACCCACGCTGGAAGAAGCTGGTCCGCCGGGCGTATTCGATCGCTTCCTCACCCCTTGAACGCGACTACCTTGAGTTTTACGTCGTGATGGTGGAGGACGGCAAACTCACGCCGAAGATCTGGGACCAGAAAGCCGGCAGCCGCATCTGGCTCGATTCACGCATCAACGGCGACTTCACGCTCGACGGCGTCCCCGATCAGCAGGACCTGGTGATGGTCTCCACCGGCACCGGCCTCGCACCCTATATCTCGATGTACAAGACCTACCGCAACACCGGCCGCTGGCGCCGCTTCGTGATGATCCACGGCGTCCGCTACCAGCAGGACCTCGGCTACCGCGAGGAACTCGAGAAGATCGCTGCGGAAGACGACTCCTTCATCTACATTCCCACCCTCTCGCGTGAGCCCGAAGATTCCAATTGGCAGGGCCTCCGCGGACGTGTCAGTGAACTGCTCGAGCCCGAGATGTACAAGAAGCTCGTGAAAGCTGAACTCGATCCCGACGACGCTCACGTCTACCTCTGCGGCAACCCCGCCATGATCGACCAGTGCGAAGGCATGCTCGTCGACCGCGGCTTCGTCGTCCAGACCAAAAAACAACCCGGCAACCTCCACTTCGAACGATACTGGTAGCCCCCCCCACCTTTTTCTGACTGTTGTTGTGGCGCGCGCCCTTCTTCCCCCCGGAAGCCCACGGCGTACCGCCTTGGGTCCCCCGCCTGCTATACTCGCACCATGTTCACTGGACTCATCGAACGCGTCGGCAACGTCGTTGCTGCGGAAAATCAGCCCTACGGCAAGCGCATCATCGTCGACCCCGGCGACTGGGACTACCACCCCGAACCCGGTGCCAGCATCGCTGTCAACGGCTGTTGCCTGACTTATGCCCCTGCCGAGAGCGACGAACGCGACCAACTGCTCCGCTTCGATGTGGTGCAGCAAACGCTCGACCGCACCTCACTCGGGCAGCTCCAAATCGGCAGCAGGGTCAACCTTGAAGGTTGCCTGACCCCCTCCAGCCGACTCGGCGGCCACTTCGTCCAAGGCCACATCGATGCCACGGGCACCGTCCAAACCATCGATACCACCCACGGCCACCGCGTGACCATCGCCCCGCCCCCATCGCTGATGCCTTACATCGTGCCGACCGGCTCCATCGCCCTCGACGGCGTCAGCCTGACCGTCGCCGACGTGAACGTGCCGCTGGCGAACTTCACCGTCGCGCTGATCCCCACGACTCTGGCGATGACGACGTTCGACGACCTCCGCGAAAACCAGCCGATCAACATCGAAGTCGACCTGCTCGTCAAATCCGTCGTCCACTACATGCAACACTACGCCCCCCCCACTTCATAGATCACACTTCACACATCAAACATCGCCCCTCCGCTTCGCTTCGAACATCACCACGGCGGCGGCGACGGAAACGTTCAGCGAATCCACCCCACCCGCCTCGGCGAGTGGGATGCTGACAAGCTCGTCCGCTGCGGCCCGCCAGGCTGCGTCCAGCCCCTCAGCTTCGGCGCCCAGCACCATCGCCCAGTCGCCTTGCCAATCGACCTGCGTGTAGGGTCGATCGGCCTCGGGTGAGAGCGCGACGATCTTCCACTGCTGTTCGTGAAGCCAGGCGATGATCGAATCCCGATCAGCGCACACGATCGGCACGCTGAACACCGCACCCGTACTCGCCCTGATGCAGTTGGGGTTGAAAATGTCAAAGTCCGCCCGATCCACCATCACGACCCCCACGCCAGCCGCGGCAGCCGACCGCAAAATCGCCCCCACATTCCCCGGCTTCTCAAGACCACTACAAACCACCCCCCCCACCGTTTTGCCCGCTTGCTTTTGGCGACCTGTGGCGAGATCCGTCAGGCTCGCCGTCCGTGCCCGAAGCACCGCCACGAACCCTTGCGGATTCTCACGGTAGGCCATCTTCGCCAGCACCGCGTCGCTGACCTCACTCACGAACCCGCCCTGCTTCTGGCCATGCTCAATCATTGAGTGACGCGGGGTGTTCGCCTCGAGCCAGCCGGGAACGTAGTAGAGCTCGGCAACCTCGAACCCCGCCGCCAGCGCACGCTCCAGCTCCCGTGAAGCTTCGAGACAGAACAGCCCGCGCCGCCGCCGTTCGCGCCCCTGCCGTTGCAGCCTGGCGACGGCCTTCACGCGATCATTGTGAATGCTGCTGATCATGAACGTTCATCCAACAAACAACCCCCGCCGATCGTACGACGGGGGCTGAAGATTATCTGCTATCACATTCGCCTAGGCGAGGGCCCATCAGGCCTTACTCGCTCGGCGGCTGCCAGTTCTCACGGAAGGATTCGATGGCGGCGCCGAGCTTCTTGCGAAGATCGTCGTCAAGGGCGCGGGCGGTATTCAGCTCGTCCCACACAGCCTTGGCTTCGGAGTTCGCGTTGAAGTGCTCCAGCATGTCCGCTTCGAAAGCACCGACATTCTTGAGTGCCACCTTGTCCAGATGGCCACGGGTGCCGGCAAAAATCGAGATGACCTGATCGATCACGTTCAGCGGCCTGTACTGAAGCTGCTTGAGCAGTTCAACCATGCGGGCACCGCGATCCAGCTGTTGCTGCGTGGCCTTGTCGAGATCCGTACCCAGCTGGGCGAATGCTTCGAGTTCGCGGTAAGCAGCAAGGTCGAGCCTGAGCGAACCCGCGATCTGTTTCATCGCCTTGATCTGAGCACTACCACCCACGCGGCTGACCGAGATGCCCACGTTGATGGCCGGCCGCACGCCTGCGAAGAACAGTTCGGGCTCGAGGTAGATCTGGCCGTCCGTAATCGAAATCACGTTCGTCGGGATGTAAGCCGACACGTCGCCTTCCTGCGTCTCGATGATCGGCAGCGCGGTCAGCGAGCCGCCGCCGAGCTTGTCACTGAGGCGGGTGGCGCGTTCCAGCAAACGGCTGTGAATGTAGAACACGTCGCCGGGGTAAGCTTCACGTCCGGGCGGACGACGCAGCAGCAGCGAAAGCTGACGGTAAGCAACGGCCTGCTTCGAAAGATCGTCATAAACGACGAGCACGTGCTTGCCCTGCCACATGAAGTACTCACCCATCGCACAACCGGCGTACGGGGCAATGTACTGAAGCGGGGCCGGCGTGGACGACGACGCGGAAACAACCGTCGTGTAGTCCATCGCCCCGTGCTGACGCAGCGTCTCCACCACGCCCGCCACGGTCGATTCCTTCTGACCGATCGCGACGTAGATGCAGTACACCGGCTGATCGGTCTCGTGCGTCGACGCCTGGTTGATGATGGTGTCGAGCGCGACGGCCGTCTTGCCCGTCTTGCGGTCACCAATGATCAGCTCACGCTGACCGCGGCCGATCGGCGTCATCGCGTCGATGGCCTTGATGCCCGTCTGCAGCGGCTGATCGACAGGCTGACGCTCGGCGATACCCGGAGCGATGATGTCCATCTTCCGCGTCTCGTCGGACTGGATCGGGCCACGCCCGTCCAACGGCGTCCCGATGGGATCGACCACCCGGCCGAGCATCGCTTCACCGACGGGTACGCTCAGCAACCGGCCCGTCGAACGGACGCTGGCGCCTTCCTTGACCTTCAGGTAGTCGCCGAAGATGACCGCACCGACAGTGTCTTCTTCGAGGTTGAACACCTGGCCTCGGACGGTCGAGCCGTCGTCGGTGTCGAATTCGAGCATCTCCGACGACATCGCGTTGGAAAGCCCGTAGATGCGTGCGATCCCGTCGCCGACTTCCAGCACCTTGCCCACTTCGGAGACTTCCAGTTCCGTGCGGTACTGGTCGATCTCCTGCTGGATAAGGGTCGCGATCTCGTTGGTCTTGATCTTCATTTCGTCGTCACTCCGACTGGCGCCACCGGTTGGCCGGCGGGCCATCGTCATCAGCTTTTATTGGTGTTGCCCGTTAGTTTTCGTTTCCACCAGCAGGGAGCCGGCGGCGGCGCGGACTGCTTCGTGGCCTTGCGTGGCGATCTGGTGGGTCATCCGCCGCAGTTGCGACGCGACCGACGCGTCGATGAGTTTATCTTCAAAGCGAATCCGCATCCCGCCGATGATCTTCGGATCGGTCTGCGTATGAATGATCGCCTCTCTACCCAGCGACTTGGTGAGCCTGTCGGCGACGGCCTGCTCCTGCTCCTCGTCGAGCGGCTGAGCAGTATAGACCGCCACGTCGACCTGGTTCCGCGAGGCTTTGACCATCTGGTCGTAGGCCTGGCGTACGGAGGCGAGTTCGCCCAGCCGATGATGCGCGTTGAGCACCAGCAGGAATCGGAGGACCAGTTCGTCGGCCCGGTCACTGAACAGCTTCTCGATGGTCGCTGCCCGACGGTCCGGGTCGATCGCCTGGTGGCGGAAGATCTGGGCCAGGTCGGGATGCTCGTCGAGAAGTTCGAGGATCTCGTCGAGCTGCTCGCGCACCGAATCCACCATCCCCGCCTGCTCCGCCAGTTGGAACAGCGGACGGGCATAGGTTTCCGCCAGCGCGCCGGCGTGCAAGCTTTCGATGCGATCGGTCATGGCTGCCTCATCTCTCGCCCTCCCTCAGCCGGCACTCGCCCGCTGCGGGAAGGTCAAAAAGGCCTATCAGTTAAGCTTGTCCAGCTCAGCAAGCGACTGCTCGACGAGGCGACGGTTGTCGTTACCATCGATCTGCCGCTGCAGAATTTTCTCCGCCACCGACACAGCCAGTTCAGCCGAGTGGGTGTAGAGCTCCTGCAACGCCTGCTGCTGAGCCTGACGGATATCCTCGGTCGCCCGATCTTTCAGGCGAAGGATATCTTTCTCGGCATCGGCAAGCATGCGGCCGCGTAACGCTTCGCCGTCGGAGCGCGCCTGGTCGACCAGCTTTCGGGCCTCGGCGTGAGCCTCAGCCAGCTGCTGCTTGTACTGCTCGAGGGTCTGCTGAGCGTCACGGTTGGCCTTTTCCGCACCGGTGATATCGTTGCGGATTTTCTCTTCGCGGGCTTCGAGGCCCTGGAAGATGTGAGGCCAGACGTACTTGCTGAGCACGAACAGCAGCAACAGGAACAGCGCCAGCTTCCAGACCGCGCCGAAGCCGCCCGGATCGAGCAGCCCGGGGCCGGCATCCGCATCCGCTTCCGCAGCGAGCACCAGGGCGGGGGACGCAGCAAGTGCCGCTGCCGCCGTGAACGCTCCCAGAATCATGCGTGGCATAGTGAATCCTCCGGACCGCATGGTCCGTGTTCGCAAGTTTCCCGCGCTCAAGCCTGAAGGAGCGTGAAGACCAGCGCGATCACCGCAGCACCTTCGATGAGGGCCGCCGCGATAATCATGTTCGTACCAATTCGGCCACCGGCTTCGGGCTGCCGCGCGATCGCTTCCACAGCACTGCCACCGATGCGACCGATGCCCAGGCCCGCGCCCAGCACGATCAGGCCGATACCGATGCCCATGCCCATACGACCCAGGCCGGTGTCTTCAACCTGCGCGAGTACCATCATCAGCGATTCCAACATTGCAAGCTCCTTCACCGGACCAGCCGGCACTTCTTCTTCAAAACGTCAGACGACGACGCCACACGCGACCGTCCGCCTCTACGTTGCGTTTGCGAGACCTAAGCTTTCTGAGCCGTTTCCACCAGTTCGTGGGCTGCTTCTTCACGTTCTTCGTGTTCGTGCTCCTCATGATGCACCGCACCGGAAGCGATGAACAGCGTCGTGAGGAACGTAAAGATGAACGCCTGCAGCACGGCGATAAACAACTCGAGAATCATGACCCCCAGGCCCCCCACCATGACCGGCAGCACCACGCCGTAGCCCATGGCCGTCGATACTTCGCCGGCGGTAAAGATCAGCCCCACCACGGCGAGAATCACCAGGTTGCCCGCCATCATGGTGCCGAAAAGTCGCATGGCCAGCACGACGCACTTGATGATCAGTCCGAGCACCTCAAGCACCACCAGCAGCAGCGCGATGGGCGCCATCGGAAGCGGCGTGAAGGGGACAGGGGCGAAGTGAGCGAAAAAGTGCTTGCCGTTTTCCTTCACACCGATGAACACGATCGCCACGAAGGAGACGAGCGCCAGCGGAATGTTCATCGACAGCGTCGACGTAGCCGACCCGCCCCAGCGGCCCCAGTAATACGGATCTTCCGAGCCGAACAAAACGGCCAGCGACTGCAGCGTCGGGCCGAACGGGACAATCCCGAGCACGTTGGAGAACAGGATGAAGAAAAAGACCGTCCAGATGTAGTAAATGTATTTGTCGGTCAGCTTGCCGAGGTTCGGGCGGACCACTTCTTCACGGATGAAAACGAGGAGGACTTCGAAGAGCTGGGCCCCGCGGCCGCGTGTCATGTACGCTTCGTTGCCCGCTTCGCTGCCGACGCGGACACGCTTGCTGACCCACCAGAAGGTGACGAAGACGGTGACCGCGGCGACGATCGCCATGAGATCCAGGTTCGAAAACGGAATGTTGTCGCCGAACAGGGGACGAGGGATCGCATAGGTGAGCAGATCGCTAGCTGCCAGATTGGGATTCAGACTGCTGATCACGCGGCAGACTCCTTGGTCAGAACGCTTCGTTCAATCTCATCGGCCAACAGCCGTTTCGCAATCGCCGTGACTTCCACCACCAACAGCAGCAGGTAGCTCAGCAGCACCCAGACGAGCACCGCCTCGGTGTTCAGCCCGAGCAGCACCAGTGCCGCCGCCGCTTTGAACGTCAGCAGCATGCGGACCAGCATCATCAGCATCAAGCCGCCGACCAATCGGTCGTCCGGACGACGATTCGCCCAAACCAGCGGCAGCAACGCACCCAACGCCGCGGCGAGGGCAACGCCCAAACCCGCAAGCATCGGCGTCACACCGCCAGCATCACCGGCGAATGCAAGTGCCATCGAACCTGCCACCGCAAGTGTGCCCACAGCAATAACCGAGGCCCGGGCGATGGGCAACAGCGGGAGGGGCGATATGTGAAATTTTTCACTCACGGGTACGTAGCTTTCGCCTGCGACTCGTCACGTTTCACTCGTCACGATTGAGTCGCAAAGCTTCCTTAATAAACAGGTACAGGCCCCCGATCGTACCGAGAACCGCTCCAATCACCAGGCCCCATGGCTCGGTGCCAGCACTCCGGTCGAAGAGCCAGCCGAGGAAAGCGACGATGAGCACAGCAATTGCGAACTCCATGCCCATGTGCGCCAGCCGCCACGGGTTGGGTTCCTGCTTCGCCATGATCCCGCCTCGAACCTCCCTCCCTCGGCCGATCAACGGGTCACGTCGATCCCGCACCGAAGAAGGGTCAGATAGAATAGGAACACCCGGGAAACGTGTCAAACGGCCGGCGGCGGATGATGGGTATGTGGCGACACCGTTTCGTCACAAACAGAGCCGGGCTGTCCCCAGCCCGGGCAGTCCAATCATGCGCCGGTGCTTGAATCCCGCGATAACCGGGCTGGAACAGCCCGGCTCTCTCTCGCGCTGCCTTTTGTTTACGCTTTATCACGTCGCCATCGGCGTCGCACCCTCCGCGGGGCGGACGCGGAAGACGGTCGTCTCGCGGCCGGTCGCTTCGGGATAGCGCTGCTGAAGGTGCTCGATGAGCCTGCCCACAGCATCGGGATGCACCAGCGTGATGGTCGACCCGCCGAAGCCGCCGCCCGTGAGCCGGGAACCGTAGACGCCGTCGACCTCCCGCGCCAGCTCGGCCATCGTGTCCAGCTCATCGCAACTGACCTGGTAATCATCGCGAAGGGAGGTATGGCTTTCGTTCATCAGCCGGCCGACCGTGTCCATCTCCCCCTGCTCGAATGCCTCGGCTGCCAGGAGCGTCCGCTGATTCTCCGCGACAACGTGGCGGGCCCGGCGATAAAGCGTCGGGTCCAGTTCCTTGCGCATCTCCTCCAGATCCATCATGGTCAGGTCACGCAGGGCCCGGGCGTCGCTGTGGCCGTGGGCACGGGCATAATCCACAACCTGCTGACATTCCTGCCTTCGGGTGGCGTATTCGCTGGAGGCCAGATCATGTTTCACGTTGGTATCAGCGACGACGAGGGCCAATTTTTGTTCATCCAGCGCGACGGGCCGCCATTCCATCGAACGGCAATCAATGAGCACCGCATGCCCACGCCGACCGACGATGCTGGTCATCTGATCCATGATGCCGCAGGGCACGCCGGCGAAATCATGCTCCGCCCGCTGACACCAACGCGTCTTGCGAAGCGGGTCCAGCCGAATCCCCAGCAGCAGTTCCAGGAACGTCGCCGTCGCCACTTCCAACGCTGCACTCGAGCTAAGGCCCGCCCCCAGCGGCACCGTCGAAGCGACTGCCGCATCAAACGAAGGCAGCCGATGGCCCGCCGCGTTGAACTGCGCCATCACGCCCTTCACGTAATTGGCCCACTGTGTTCGGCCGGGCGTCAGGCGATCGTCATTCAAGAACGACGCGATCTCGCCCTCCACCTCGTGGGCCGTCACCCGGCAGCGGGGCGAACGATTCTCCCGCCCCACCATCACCGTCCAGCGATCGATCGCCATCGGCAGCACGAAGCCGTCGTTGTAGTCGGTGTGCTCGCCGATGATATTGATCCGCCCCGGCGCACGCACCGCGATCGTCGGCGGCCGCTCAAACTGCTCAGCGAACAATGCAACCGCCTGCTGCATCGCCTCTTCCCAACCCGTCTCAGTGGTGACATCGCTCATGTTACGACGTTATCTCCGCTTTCCGAGCGAATCAACCCCAAGGCCCGACGATGGGGATTCTCCCCAGCCCCCCCCACCTCGCACACCGGTCCATTATTGTTGATGTTGAATTTTGATTTGAGGAAGGCGATGCGTGGGGGTGGGGGTGCCCCGGCCAGCGAGCGCCGCGAGACGGCCGGGCTTCCTCGGACCTGCGCCGAGATTGGGGCTGATGTCGCCATACCGCCCGGCCGTCTGCGCTGGCCGGGGCACCCCAGATCAGCTATCTACCGCTCCCTTCATGCGCCACCTCCGGCGCATGGCGATGGAGAAAATTGTTCACGAGATCGGGGTGCGTCAGGTTGATCATGTGCCGTCCGCCGGCGATAAATTCGATGCCCGGGCCGGGCTTGGGAGGTTGAAGGATCCAGTCCTTATCACCGTGGATCTGATGGATCGGGGCTGCGATTTCATGCTCGAAGTGCCACCGGGCGATCGCCCCGCCCGTCCAGCGGAACAGCTCCGGGTCGGCTCCACGCACCGCCCGCGCCAGCAGCGCCCGATGATGCCGATTGAACCTCTCACGCCAGGCGAAATGAGCCGCGATGAGCCAGCGCGGCCGCAGCGCCAGCGCCCACATCGGCAGCCGTTGCCCCACGCGTGCCGACGTGCGTATTGCCCGGGGCACCTGTTGACCGGACCGCGCACTGCCGATCAACAGGACCGCTTCGGGCTCGCAATGCCTCGCCATCTCCAGCGCCACCATGCCCCCGAACGAGACGCCGCCGAGGTAGAACGGCGGCGTCGTGTCGATCGTCTCCAGCAGCCGCTTCGCATAATCCGCCAGACTTTCGCCGAGACGCGCCGGCACCCACGCCGGCGTCTCAAGCGTCGGAAAAGCCTGCCGCTGCGGCTCCAGCAACGGCGAACGTGTCCCCATGCCCGGCAACAAAATCAAGCGCGACATAGCCAAAGCATAGCCGCGCGCGTGCCACTGGTGGCTTGCCCACCAGTGCAGCAGCGGGTGGGCGAGAAATTGTGAGCGAGTGCCGGAATACGAGCCGCGCCCGTAAGGAAGCGGTTGTGTCCAAATTGCCTGCGAACGCGACGAGGGGGACAAGCGTGTCGTTGACTGGGGGTAGAGCTTTGCCCGCAGCGATCGTGCAGTTGCGACGCGTCATCAAGAGGCGCCGCGCTCTCACGCCCAACCGCTTACTCACGTGCGCGGCTCGTTGCGAACGGCGCGCCTCGTCGCACACCCATCGCCCCCTTCGCTGGACGAACGCCGTGTTTGCGGTATGGTGCTTTCAAGGCTGCGGCGGGCGCTGCGCCGACCGTTCAAGCGCATGCAGGATGGACCACGTGGGAGAGCCGGCACTTCTAGAGAGCATCGGGATCATGATCGTCGCAGCCGCGATGGTCGTGCTGGTCGGTCGCCGCCTGAACGTGCCCAACATCGTCCTCTACATCGTCACAGGCGTCGTCCTCGGGCCCGTCCTAGGCATCGGCAACATCACCGAAGCCCAACACGCCACGGAAGACGGCCACGGCGGCAGCGCGCTCGGCGTCGTTGCAGAAGTCGGCATCGCCCTGCTGCTGTTCCTCGTTGGACTCGAGCTGAGCCTGGCGAAGATTCGCGACATCGGCAAGGTGGCCGTCGCTGCGGGTATCGGGCAGGTCGTCTTCACCGCCGTCATCGGTTTCGCGCTTTCCATGGCCCTGCAGTTCAGCGTCATGGAATCGGTCTTCCTCGCCACAGCCCTGACCTTCAGCTCCACCGTCGTGGTCGTGAAACTGCTCGATCAGAAGAAGGAACTGCACGCGCTCTACGGCCGAATCGCCGTCGGCATCTTCCTCGTGCAGGACCTCGTCGTCATCATCGTGCTTACCTTCCTCGCGGGCCTCGGCGGAGGTGCAGGCGAGGTGGAAAACGCCGAAGCGGGCTATCAGTGGCTCGACATGGCGTGGGGGCTGACTTGGGCGTTTGTCGGTATGGGCCTGTTACTCGGTGCCGCCCTGCTCGCCTCGCGCTACCTGCTCGATAAGCCCTTCGCGTGGATGGCCGTTTCGTCCGAAGGCCTGCTCATCTGGAGTCTGTTCTGGTGCTTCGCTTTCGTCGTCGGGGCCGAGTGGATGGGCTTGTCCCCGGAAATCGGCGCGTTCCTCGCCGGTATGAGCCTCGCCCAACTCGATGGCAGTCAGGACCTCCGCCGACGCGTGCATCCGCTGATGAACTTCTTCATCGCCATCTTCTTCGTCTCGCTCGGTGCCCAGATGAGGCCCGCCGACGCGCTGGAGCACTGGCTCGCGGGGCTGGTCCTTTCACTGTTCGTGCTCATCGGCAACCCCTTCATCTTCATGTGGATCATCGCGAAGAGCGGCTACACCGAACGCACCAGCTTCCTCACCAGCGTTACCGTCGCACAGATCAGCGAGTTCTCCTTCATCTTCGCAGCCGTCGGCCTCAGCGCCGGCCTCATCGACGAATCCATCCTCGCGCTCATCACCGTCATCGGGCTGGTCACCATCGGCGTCTCCTCCTACATGATTCTCTACAACCATCAGCTCTACGTCCTCGTGAAAAAGTGGGGCCTGCTGAGGCTGTTCAAAGCACGCCAGGACAGCGAAGAAAAACCCGCCCCCGTCCTCCGCGGCCACGTCGTCGTCGTCGGCATGAACGCCATGGGATGCGACATCGTCCACAAACTCAGCGCACGCGGCGAAACCCTCCTCGCCATCGATACCGACGCCCGCAAACTCAAAGGCCTGCCCAGCCGAACCATGATCGGCAGCGTCGACCACATGGCCGTCATCGAAGAAGCCCACATGGCCGACGCCAAGCTCGTCGTTTCCACCTTGCACATCGAGGACACCAACAACCTGCTCGCCTACCGCTGCAAGCAGATGGGCGTCCCCGTCGCCATCCATGCCTTCGATCGCTCCGTCGTCTCCGACCTCCGCAGGCTTGGCGTCGACTACCAGATCGATCCCAAATCCCGCTGGGTCGAAGACGTCACCACCGCCCTCGAACGCAGCGGCATCAAAGCAGCCGCCCACCCCACCCCCCCGACCGAATCAGACACCGACGAGGGAGGTGCCTCATGACCCCCCACGCACAGCCCCAACAACGAGCCGCGACCGTAAGGGAGCGGTCATGCGCTGAAGAGAAGATCAGGTCCAACCACAGAGGCCCAGAGGAAGAGGAGGCAAAGGCAGGAGAAGAGAAAAACCAAAATCAGAAATCACAAACCAGCCCCCCCCTCTGCCTTTCTCTTCTCCTCCCCCTCTGTGCCTCTGTGGTTCAACCTCTTTTCGCCGAGGTGAGCCCCGCATGATGATGGTCATGGTCATCCTTCTTGCAGCGGCGGCGGCCATGGGTCTGGCCCGTGCCCTGAAGCTGCCTTCCGTGCCCCTCGTGTTGATCGCGGGCATCGGTCTTGCCGCGTCGGGTGTCGTCGACGATCCCGCCATGATGCAGGACGTCCTCGTGCTCGGCCTCACCTTCCTCGTCTTCGCAGCAGGCGTCGAACTCAGCCCCCAGCGCGTCGGCGCCCAGCGCATGGCCGCTGTCAAAGTCGGCGTCGCGCAGTTCTTCATCGTCGCCGCCGTCGGCGTCCTCGGGGCACGCGGCGTCGGACTCACATGGGTCGAATCGCTCTACGTCGGCCTCGCCGTCACCGCCAGCTCTACCCTTGTCGTCGTCCGCCTGCTCCAACAGCGACGCCAGCTCTTCGAGCCCTTCGGCCGCCTCGTGCTCGGCGTCCTCCTGCTCCAGGACGTGCTGATCATCGCCCTCATCGCCGCCGTCGGCAGAGTCGACGACGGCCCCATCGCCATCGCCCTCGCCGTCGCCGGCACCATCCTGCTCGTCGGCCTCGCCTGGCTCGCCGCCCGCTACCTCGTCCCTCGCCTCCTGCTCGGGCAGAACATGGACGAGGAAACCCTGCTGGTGATGGTCCTCGCCATCCTCTTCGCCTTCGTCGGCGCTTCCCAGTGGATGGGCGTCCCCCTCGTCGCCGGCGCATTCCTCGGCGGCGTCTCCCTCTCAGCCTTCCCGGTCAACGGCGTCGTCCGTGGTCAGCTCGCGTCACTGAACGACTTCTTCATGGCCGTCTTCTTCGTCACCCTCGGCGCGACGCTCACCTGGCCGGGAATTACACTGCTGCTTGCCGCCGTCGTCGTCGCCGCGCTGGTGCTCCTCGCCACGCCGCCGCTGGTCTACCTCGTCGCCAGGCGGGCCGGCCTCTCGGCGCGCTCCTCCGTCGAAAGTGGCCTGCTGCTGGCGCAGACCAGCGAGTTCTCACTGATCATCGCACTCGTCGGCGTCGAACAGAACCAACTGCCCGACACCATGCTCGTCGTCATCGCCATCGTCACCGTCGCCACCATGATGCTCACCCCCCTCATCGCCACCGATGCCGTCACCTGGCGACTCATGCGATGGATCGGCTGGCGACGCAGGCTCGATGTCACCCATCCTCCACGCGACCACGTCCTGCTGCTAGGCTGCGGCGAAAACGGCATGAAACTGCTCAAACGCCTCGTCGCGCACGGCCATACCATCGTCGTCGTTGATGACGACGCCGGCGTCATCGAACGCGTCGAACAGCTGGGCGTCACCGGCATCCGGGGCGACGGCGCCGACCCCGCCGTCCTCAACGCCGCCGGCGCTAGCCACGCCCGCGTCATCGTCTCAACGCTCAGACGCCTGCAGGACAACGAATCGCTGCTCAGCGTTGTCCGCGATGTCCCCGTCTTCGTCCGTGTCTTCGCTCCCGAAGAAGCCCGCCGACTCGAAGCCGCAGGCGGCAAACCCATGCTTGAATCCGAAGCCGCCACCATCGAGTTCCTCAAGTGGTACGACGCAACCTTCCCCCCCCAGCATCCCCCGAAGACCAACGCCTGAAACGGGTGTTGCGCGGGTGCCCCGGCCAGCGAAGACGGCCGGGCGGAAGGGCGGCATCAGTTCCGCGCGCGTCCGAGAGGCCCGGCCGTCTCTGAGCAACCGGGGACATGGTTAACACTTTTTACCGGGTA
>JBBDRF010000091.1:0-14482 GCA_040905565.1 Phycisphaeraceae bacterium
ATCGCCATGTCGCCCCAACAAATTTGCGTGCCCCCACGGTAACCGTATGATCGCCTCGATGAGCGACCCCCCCACCAAGCCCCCCACCCCCCCAACCAACTCCGCCCCTCCCGGCGCGCCCTCCGAGGCCCCCGCCTGGAGCGAGCAGAACCTGAGCGATCCGCACGCCACAGCCGACAAAGCCCAACGCGTGCAGAAGATGTTCTCCGCCATCGCCAAAAGCTACGATCTCAACAACCGTCTGCACAGCATGTGGCGGGACCAGGCCTGGCGACGCAAAGCTGTCCGCCTCTGCGACATTCAGCCGACCGATGTCGTCCTCGATGTCGCCTGCGGCACCGGCGACCTCTCCCTCGCCTTCGCCGATGCCAAACCCGCTCGCGTGCTCGGCGTCGATTTCACCCACGCCATGCTCCAGGTGGCCGGCGAAAAGCACCGCCAGGCACCACCGCCCGTCCCCGTCAGTTTCGCCGACGGTGACGCCATGCGCCTGCCCCTCGCCGACAACAGCGTCGACGTCGTCTCCATCGCCTTCGGCATCCGCAACGTCGCCGACCACGCCGCCGCCATTCAGGAGTTTCGCCGCGTGCTCAAACCGGGCGGCCGGCTGTGCATCCTCGAATTCTCATTGCCCAGCAATCCGCTGCTGCGTGGGATGTATAACTTCTACTTCCGCCACGTCATGCCCCGCACCGCCACCCTCATCAGCGGCGACCGCAGCGGCGCCTACCGCTACCTGCCCCAATCGGTGAACACCTTCATCAACCGCGATACCCTCGTCGCCAGCATGCAGCAGGCCGGCTTCACCGCCGTCGCCCAACATCCCATGACCTTCGGCATCGCCGTCGCCTACCTCGGCCGCGCCTGACGCCAACAAGCGGAATTCAGCGGTGGCCCGGCCAAGGGACGCTCATCGCAAATAACCAATCGCCAATAACCAATAATCAATAACCGATCCCCCCCCCACCCGCCCCGCGAGTACCATGGCCTGCGCGATTGTCCGCACAAATTCGACCTCGGAGCCCATCATGCTCAAGATCAAACCGACGCTCCGCCTGCTCACCGCAGCGCTGTTGCTGAACCTCCTCATCCCAGCCATCGCGACCGCCGACAACGGCACCTTCACCAATCCCATCATGGAAGGTGCCGACCCGTGGGTCTTCGAGCATGAAGGCACCTACTACCTCGTCCAATCCGAAGGACAGGTCGGCGTCTCCCTTCGCCGAAGCGATGACCTCACCCGCTGGGGCGACCGCCACGTCATCTGGCAGGCCCCCGAAGACACCATGTACAGCCGCGAAGTCTGGGCTCCCAAGCTCTACCACCTCGATGGCCGCTGGTACATCTACACCGCTGCGTCCGACGGCCAGAACAAAAACCACCGCATGTACGTCTTCCAATCCGAAGGCGACGACCCCCTCGGCCCCTACACCAACAAAGGCGCCCTCTACACCGGCAACCACATCGAAACCGGCGAACACAACCGCTGGGCGATCGACGGCATCGTCATGCACCACCAAGGCCAACGCTACTTCGTCTGGTCCGGCTGGCCCGCCGACGGCGACGTCCAGTACCTCTACATCGCCGAGATGACCAACCCCTGGACCATCAGCACCAACCGCGTCAAGCTCGCCGACAATGCCGACTACGACTGGGAGCGCGTCAACAATTCCCCCGACGAGCGAGGCCTCCACGAGGGCCCTCAGGTGCTCAAGCGCGACGGCCGACTCATGCTCGTCTACTCCTGCAGCGCCTCCTGGCTCCCCACCTATAAACTCGGCCTGCTCACGCTCCAACCAGACGGCGACCCGATGAACCCCGACCACTGGCACAAGCACCCCGAGCCCGTCTTCGCCCCCACCGACGAGACGTTCGGCGTCGGCCACAACAGCTTCACCACCTCGCCCGACGGCACCGAAGACTGGATCGTCTACCACGCCAAAGTCGACCGCAACCCCGGCTGGCGCCGCGCCATCTACGCCCAACCCTTCAACTGGACCGACGATGGCCTGCCCGACCTCGGCCAACCCGTCGCCGCAGGCGAACCGGTGCCTCTCCCCTCGGGCCAAGCTGCGCGTGATGTGGAGCCGGCGTTCGAGACTAACTTCGAAACTTCACCACTGGAAAACACCTGGAGCTTCTACGGCCACCACCGCGCCATGGATGTCCGCGACGACGGCCTGCACCTCGGCGTCAACACCTTCCAGGATCCCGCCTACATGCACCGCACCGGCGAAAAGGTTGTGCGTCACAACTTCCACGCAGCCGACCTCCACGTCCAAACCCGCCTGCGCTTCGTCGACGGCAACCGCGACGCCGGCATCCTCTTCCGCATCCAACGCCCCGCCATGGGCTATGACGCACAGCAAGGCTACTTCGCCGGCCTCGTCCCCGAATCGCAAATGCTGATCCTCGGCAAAACCGACGGCGAAAACTGGCAGGAACTGGCGCGCACGGAAGTGACCATCAACACCGACGAATGGCACGAACTCGCCGTGACCGCAGAGGGCGAAACGATCGTCGTCCATCACAACGGCGAAGCGAAACTCGAACATCAGGACGCCACCTGGACCCAAGGCTCAGTCGGCCTCCGCGTCGTCGATACCCACGCCGTCTTCGAAGCCGTCGAAGCCACCACCCTCGTTCCAGCCAGCCACGAGCCGCGACCGTAAGGGAGCGGTCGGCTCAACGTCGAGTCTACACCGGAAGGTAAAATCGCCCACCGCGTCTGTCACTCCTTCCCCGATACAACCCCGCGTTTCCTTTCCGCCCGTCCCCGCTAGAATGAGCACATGATCCGTTCCATTACCATGCTGCTGCTGTTTGCGTTACTCACTTCGTCGCTGGTCGGCTGCATGCGAGGCCCGCGAAACTTTGAGAACGAAAACGACCGTCTCCGCCGCGTCAACCTCGAACTCCGCGACACCGTGGCAGAGCTTCAGCAGCGCACCACCAGCCTGGAGCGGGCTCTGGAGATCGAGCGCAATCGCCCCGACGCAGCCAACCTGCCGGAAGGCGTGCAGCCGCCGATGGTCACCGGCATTCAGCTCGGCCGTTTCTCCGGAGGCATCGACACCGACGGCGACGGCACGGACGATGCGGTTCGCCTCTATCTGAATACCCTTGATGCCCGCAATCGTTTTCTGCCCGCGGTGGGGACAGCCCAGGTCACCGTCGCCGCCGTGCCGCCCGGTGAGGAAGCCGTCACCGTCGCGACCGCCGAGTTTGATGCCGACGAATTTGAGCAGGCGTACCGTTCCGGGATCGCCGGCACGCACTACACGCTGGTCGTCCCCGTCACACAGTCAGTACCCGAGAATGTCGAACGCGTCACCGTCCGCGTCCGCTTCAACGACCTGCTCACCGGCGCCCAGCACGAAACCGAAACCACCGTCCGCTGGTCCCACAACAACTAACCCCCCCCACCCCCCCCATCTTTTTCCCAACTGTTGCTGTGACGCGCGCCGCCCCCCGAAGCCCACGGCGTACCGCGCCGTGGGTCCCACCAATCACGGCGATTCGCGCCCCCCAACCGCCTCCGCAATCACCTGTAACAAAGTCCCCCGCGGCGCCTGCCCGATCTCCCAGATCATGATCCCCCCCAGCCCCCGCTCGGCCGCCGCTTCCACCTTCCGCCGAAGCGTCGCCGCGTTATCAAAGTAGAACCCCGCCACGCGCGTCGCCTTTGCATCCGGCTGATGCTCCGCCAGCAACTGCGTGTACGTCATCGTCTGCCGAGTCTCCACGTGCCGACCATAAAACGGCACCCCCAGCGCGAGCCGATCCGCCGGGACAACCTCCGCATCAAGCCACTGCTGAACCACCGCCATCACCGCATCGAACGCCGCATGCTCGCCCGGCAGGTCGTAGGTCATCAGGTGGACCCGGTCGATCGCCGCCCACGTCGCCGCATCGAACGCAGTCGGCGGATGCACCAGCGCCACACTCACCTCAAGCCCGTGCGGCTCGAACCCAGCATCGACCTCCCGAAGCAGCAGTGCATACCGCTGCCACTGCGACGCATCGCTCGGCCATTCCCAGTCAAAATCCACCCCTCCAAATCCATGCTCACGGCAGAACGCCACCAACTCCGACACGAACCGACGACGCGCGGCAGCATCGGCCGTCACTGCTGCGAATGCCTTCGAACGATCCCAACCGCCGACCGCAATATGCAGTCGAACATCATGCTCAGCCGCCCGCTCCCGCAGCGTCGGCAAATCGTCTTCACGCACATGCGTCAGATCGATGCCCCCCGCCTCCGTCGGCATCAACGAAAAGTAGATCACGTCCGTGAGCAGGTGAAACTCGACGTCGTCGATGCTGCGATAGTGCGGCAGATAACCGATCACACGCATCGGCTCACCGCCGGCCTCGCCCCCCTCCGAAGGCTCCGCAGCCCCCGCGGAACCGAGCGCGAGCGCGATGAAGATGAAGGCCGCCAACCGTTTTCGCATCGTGATACACCCATCAAAAAGCCCGCGACGCATGCGTGCGCCGCGGGCTTTAATTACGTTGCGTTACCGTTTATTTTTTGCGGTTATCAACCTTAACCTTGCTGATGTGCTCAGCGGGGTTCTCGTCGAAGTTGCCCTTGCAGTTGTTGCAGCAGAAGGCGACGACGCGACCCTGGTACAGGCTCACAGCCTCGGGGTTGATCGCGCGGTCGGACATCGGGCACTTGGTGTTCACCGGGGTGTACTCGACCTTGGCGATGTGCTCGGCAGGGTCCGCTTCGAAGTTGCCCTTGCAGTCACCGCAGCAGAAGCCGACCGTGCGGCCCTTATACGTGACAGTCTGCTCGGGGTTGAGGGCGCGGCCGCTCATCGGGCACTTGGTGTTCACGGTGAGGCGAACGACCTTGCTGATGTGCTCGGAGGGGTTCTCGTCGAAGTTGCCCTTACAGTTGTTGCAGCAGAAGCCGACGACTTCGTCGCCGTGCTTACTGGTGGCGTCGGGATTCACGGCTCGGCCGGACATCGGACACACCACGTTCACGGGCAGCTGCTTCGCGCCTTCGGCAGTCTCCAGCTCATCAATGGCATAGGTGAGGCCGGTGCCAGCCAGGAGTGCTACGGTCATCAGAAGCGTCATCGCAAACTTGTTCATTCATCTTCCCTTTCGTCGTTCAAGACTCTTTTAACACGATGCTCGATTATAACCTGCTTCCAACGCCTGCGCCCATCATTGTCCTTGTTTTTTTAAACCGGCACCGCACGCGGACGCTCGGGCGGCGGCGTCACGGCGTTGGGCTATACTGGCCGCTGTGGATGATTTGACTGCCATTGTGGAGGCGGCCTGGCCCGTGTGGCTGGTGCTGTGGGCCGGCTGGGTGACGCAGGCGGTGCTGGCGGCACTGCTGGTGCGTAAGTTCCTGCATCGCCGTGTGATGCAGGGAAGCTTCCGCGTGTTCGATGCCCATCGTCCGCGCGCGTGGGTGATGGTGCCGTTCAAGGGGGCCGACGACGATCTGCCCGCTGCGATCGACGCGTTGCTGACGCAGGACCACGACGATTATCGCCTGATCTGCATTGTCGAAAGCGAGGACGACCCCGCCTACCCGATCCTTCAGCGTGAACTGGCGCGTCACAGCGAGGCACAAACTGCCGGGTCCGCGCCGGACAGGGTGGGGGGCGTGGTGGTTGCGGGGCGGTCGCCTGATGACCGGGGGCAGAAGGTGCACAATCTGCTCAAGGCCATCGAGCACGTCGACGCTGACTCCGACGATTCCGATGTCTGGGTCTTCGCCGACAGCGATGCTGTGCCCGGTCCCCAATGGCTCGGCAAGATGATCGGCCCGCTCGGCACGGAAGGCGTCGGCGTGGCGACCGGCTACCGCTGGCTGATTCCCGAGGCGGGGGCGAACATCTGGTCGCACCTGGCGAGTGTGATCAACTCGTCCGTCGCCTGCTTCATGGGCCGCGACAAAATGAACCATGCCTGGGGCGGCTCGATGGCGATGCAGGTCTCCACGGCACGCGAAGGCGATCTCAAGGGCTGGCTCGCTGGGGCGATCTCCGACGATTACCAAGTCTCGCGGATGTGCCGCCACCTCGGCCTGAGCATCCACTTTGTGCCCGAGTGCCTCGTCGCCTCGCCGATCGATCTCACCCGGCACGACTTCTTCAATTTCACGCATCGTCAACATCTGATCACGCGCATCTACGCCCCGTGGCTTTTCGTCGGCGGCATCGGCGTGACGGGCTTCTACCTGTTCAGCTTCGTCACGGCCTGGGCGATGCTGGGCCATTACCTCTACCACGATTTCGACGGCGGCGCCTGGCTGATCCCGCTCGCTGCGATGCTGAGTGTTTTCACCGCGAACCTCTTCCGGGCGCACTACCGCAAGCAGGTCATCCGCTGTGCGTTCGGCACCCGAATCGTCCAACGCATGCGACGCACGCTTGCTATCGACCGCTGCCTCACCCCCGTCTGCCTCGGCCTGCACCTGCTGCTGCTGCTGCGGGCGGCCCTCGGCAGACGCATCGCCTGGCGCGGCATCGAATACCAGATCAACGCCCCGCAGGATGTCCGCCGGTTGCCGCCTTGGCGAGCGGGAAGCGTGAGCGACCGTCCTACAGAACAATGAAATGCAGCGCAGCGTCATGCATGCTTCAAGCGCGGTGGCACGGAGGCAGATTAAGAGGCTCGGCGATCAATATGTGAAGCTTGCAGCGGTCCGAGGCGCGCGACGGACGGTCGCTTACGCTTCCCGCTCGCAAGACGCGCTTTTACTCTGGCGCGAGATCGAAATGGCACACGACGTCATAGAGCTTCCCGCCCAGCACGTCGGCGACGTGCTGTTCCTTGATCATGGCCAGCTTCAGGGTGTCGCAGGTGAAGCGGTGGCGGTAGTTCGTTTCCAGCGCCCGGCCCATGCCTTCGAGCACCAGCAGATCGGCGTCCTCCGCAGCGGCGGCGAGCTGGGCGTCGACGCTGGTGAGATCGATCACGGGCAGTGCGTTGCCTGACGGAGCGAGCGTGAGGGAACCGTCGGCCAGGGCGTCGGCGATGGGGGCATCGAACGCAGCGATCTGGTCGATCAGTTCTTCAAGCTCATCGTGGATGACATCGTTTAGAGCGGGTTTGCTGTTGGCGGTGAGTACGACGTGGGTGCCGCGCTGGAGGAGGTAGCGCGCCAGCGGGATCATGCCAAGCACCACGTCGGCGCCGGCATTGTCGACGAATACCACAGCCCGCCGATGCACATGCTCAGCGAAGCGTGCTTCAAGCTTGGCCAGATGATCGACGAGCCATTGCTTGGCGGCGACCTGCTCACGTGTGACGTGAAAATCGACCTGGCCTGCTTCGTAAAGCTTGATGGCTTCGGAAGCGCCGAAGTCGAAGATGTTCCCCGCAAACACGCCCGCGATCAGCCTGCGAAGACGCTCCGCTTCGGGTAGGGCATCAAGTTCCGTGAGCAGCGCCGGCAGCAGCGCGAGGGCGTCGGCGTTCTCCTTCTGCTTGATGGGCAGGAACGGATCGTCGAATCCCTGGGTGGCCAGCAGATGCTGACGAAGCGTGCAGAGCAGGGCAATATCGAGCGAGCCGAAGGTGAACGGATCGGATTCGAGGCGATCGAGCACGGCATCGAAGGCGGCGGCAAATTCCGCGGCCCGGGCTTGGGCATCTTCATCGTTCCCTGCTGCCAGGGCGGCGCGCTCGGCGAGCCCTGCTGTGTGGGTGCGGAAGACATCGAGCCAATAGCGGCGGGCCTCGGCGTCATCGAGCATCTCGATGGTGTGGGGCTCGTAGTCGTCGATCGAGCCGATCAGGGGGAAGACGACGCCATCTTCGGACGGGGTCCAGCGTGTCATCGTGCGGTTCCTTGGCTGAAGGAGGGAAATGGGACAAGCACAGGAACGGCGCGGTTCGGCGGCTTACAGCTCAGCGAAATTGGCCAGCATCTTCAGGCCGACTTTTTGTGATTTCTCCGGGTGAAATTGGACCGCCATCACGTTCTCGTGATGGATGGCGGAGCAGAACGGGCCGTCGTATTCGGTGGTGGTGGCGACGACGGCTTCATCCGTGGGAGCCGCGTAATAACTGTGGACGAAGTAGACCGCTGCCTCGTCGGGCAGCCCTTGCATCAGCGGCGAATCGGGGCGATTCAGCGTGAGGGTATTCCAGCCCATGTGGGGGACTTTAAGGGTGTGATCGGTCGGATTGAAGCGGACGATCGACCCCGGCACGATGCCGAGCCCTTCGTGCTCGCCCCCTTCTTCGGAGCGCTCGAACAGCAGCTGAAGCCCGAGGCAGATGCCCAGGAACGGCCGACCCGAGGCGACGAATTTGAGGATGGGATCGACCAGTTCCAGCTGATGCAGTGTGGCGATGGCATCTTCAAAAGCGCCGACGCCGGGCAAGATAAGCTTGCTGGACTCGGCGATCTGGCGAGGCTCGCGCACAATCTCGGCCTGGGCTCCGACTTTCTCGAAGGCCTTCTGCACGGAGCGCAGGTTGCCCATGCCGTAGTCGACGATACCAATGGATGACGTTGCCATAGTTATCAAGATAACGCCACGGCTGATCCGCGACCAGTGGGAGGTTGCGAATACAACTTTGGGGGCGGACCGGGGGGCGGGGCGGTCACTCATCGGGGGTGGGCGTGGTCTGCATCAGGTCCTCGGTGTCGAGCTTCATGGGGTCGATCGTTGTGGCGACGTTGCTGATGGTGCGGGAGCCGAGCAGGATGACCTTCCAGTACTCGAGCATACTCCGCCCGACGTAGGGGCCGGCGAAGGCGTGGACGTCGCCGGTATCTTTCCAGTAGGAGACGATGGCGGCGGAGCTCGCGCCCCACTGGCGTCGGGCGTGAACGAGGTTCATTTCGGGATGGAGGATGTTGACCGAGGGCCCGCCGAGCAAGCGGATGCCGATGGCGGCGGTGTTGGGGGGGGCGCCGATTTTCATCTCGTTGCGATCGATGCCGAGGCCGCCGCTGCGGAACTCGAGGATGACCTCCGCCTGCTCGGGCGTTTCGACGAGGTAGGCATCATGCTCCAGCAGCCGGGCGCGAAGTTGACCGATCATGAACCGGCGATCCTCGGCCGTGCCGCCCTGAATCCTTGGCTGGTCCACATAAACACGGCGTTGCGCAAACGGCTCGAGGCCGAGCGGTTCGACGGCGTCGCGGGCCGCCCGGCTCAGCAGAAACTGCTCGGTGGCGGTGCGTGGCGGATCGGAGGTGCGCACCCTCGTGCAACCGCTGGCGACGACCAGCGTGAGCAGGGCAAGCAGGATGGTGCGGGCGAGCATCATGAGGCCATTCTAGTCGGCTTGTTGAGGGGCACCAGTTTTCGCTTCGTGCAGGTCGATCCGCATTTTGTAGTGAGGCCCGACGGTCGGCACCTTGAAAACATCTGAGACAACGCGCCAACCCTGCTTGCGATAGAAGCCGATCGCTTCCTGTCGCGCGTTGCACCAGATGAGCCGAACGTCCGTCTCCGCAGTGATGCGATCCAGCAGCCGTTTCAGTAGTGTGCGACCGATGCCCTGTTGCTGGCGCGTTTCGCACGTGGCCATGCCGCGGAGCTGGTAGGCGGGCCGGCCCTCCCAGTCGGCGCGGATCATCGTGGCACACCCGACGCATTGGCTGGCCGCATCGAAGACGCCCATGTGCAGGGTGCTCGGCGAGTCGTCGCCCTCGAAAGTGGCGGGATCGTCGGGCATGCCCATCCGCAGCACGCGCCTTCGCAGATCGATGATCTCTTGAACCTCAGCGGACCGGTAGGTCAACGCTCGCGATGCGGGTGGGTGCATGATCGTGCTCACCTCCTGTAGACGCCGCCATCATACAGCCTCGCAATTGCGACTCCCATGGCAGCGGTCTAAGATCGATGCATGGCGTGGGTCAAGAAAATAGAGACCGATCGACAGCGGCGAATCGTCGTGGCGATCATCATGGCGGTTTTGTTCGCTGCTTCCGTCGGCGCGGCGGCGTGGGTGACCGTGGCGCGAAACCCGGGCCTGGAACCGACGCAAGCGGGCAGCTTCCACCTCCTGCGGCCGAGCGACTGGCAGGAAGTCAGCGCCGATATCGAACCGACCGAATTGGTTCGCGAGATCGCCGGTTGGCGCGAACCCGAAGGCGTCGGCGGGGCCGGCAGACGACTGGGTCTGCTCGAACTGCGACACGATTCTCCGATCCCCCCCGCCGCGGCGATGGAGGTCGTGATGAACCGCGGCAACAACGGATCGGGGCAGTACGGGGCGCGGGCAGCGGTGCGCTCGCAGCTGATGACCGGGCTGCTGGCCGAGCGGGCGGGGGTGCGTGACGACGGGCAGCCGCTCTCGCAGTTGCTGGCGGTGATGACGCTGGACGGCTATCGCCATGCTGTCCTCGTCCTCGAACGCGAAGGCGATCTGCGGGCCAGCGACTGGCGCTTGATGGTGCAGATGAGCGCCAGCCTCGCGGACACCCGCTATCAGCCGTTGCCCACCGCGCCGCTGCAACGTACCGGCGAAGTGGTCCATGTGACGCCTCCCGACGGGCTTGCGGCAGTCGAGCGGCGCAACAGCGACGAAGACGATGCCCAAGCGCCCGCCCCCCTGCTGCTGATCCCGACGGCCGAGGCCGAGTTTTACGTGCTTGAGCCTTCGCTGATCGCCTTGGAACCCATGCCGGAGGATCGCCCAGCCGAGGACACCGACGACGATGAACGCCTGCTGACCGCCCTGGCCCGCCGCTATAACCAGCTCAGCGGCGAAGTGCCCGCGATCGGATCCGTACGCCGGCTGGAGATCGGCCCGCGCAAGGCCTATCGAATTGGATTGCCCAACGAAGGCACCGGCAGCGGGTCGATTTTGTGGGCGGTCCACGTCGAGCCGGATACTGTGTTGCTGATGCAAGTCACGGCATCACGGGTGAGTATCGACGAAGCGGAGGCCGCCGCCCGGCGCTTTGTCGCCGCTTACGAGCCAGTTTGATTGATGAAGCGGCGAACGTCGACCGATGGTTCGCTGTAGGAAGAAGTCTCCACGGCACCGGCCGATCGGAGTTTTCGCAACCCTCACGGAAAAACGCCCATGGCCACCCCATTTCCCCCGCAATCGTCCGCACACCACGACGCCCGTTCCCCACGCCTGCTGACGCTGTTCATGGCCGCCCTGATGCTGGTGGCGCCGAGCGCGATCGGTTTCGCCGACGAGGCACCAGCCGAGGAAGAATACCAGGGCCGCCCGCTTGCCGAGGACCGATGGCTGGATAACGAGTACGGCGTCTCGCTGCGCCTCCCCGTCGGCGTCCGCACCGTCCGGCGCACCGGCGACAGCTATCAACTTCGTGCTGCGGACGAGGAAGACATGTTTGCCATGGGCGTGGTCGTCAAGCAGTCGCGCCGTGAACTGCGCATGACCGACGTGATGGCGCAGGCCAAGACGCAGGTGGCGGGCGTTCATCGCACCACCGAACTGCTCGAAGAATACGCCATGGAAGTCGGCGGGGTGGACATCGGCGTCGTAATGTTCCGCCTGCCGGACACCGAGCAGGATGACGCGTTCTTCGGTCAGGCGCTCGTGCAGATCGATCCGTCGACCTTCGCCATCATCGAAATCAGCAGCAGCTGGGGCGACGCCGACGTGGTCCGGCCCACCTTCGAAGCGATGATCAAAACGCTTGAACTGCAAGGTATCGATGACCTGGAAGAGCAACGCCGCAAAGAACTCGAGCGCACGCAAACATGGCGACGCGACCTCGGCATCACCGCACTGCACGACGCGCTCGTCGAGGAACAACTGTTCCGCATCGTCGAAGACGGCAACGACATCGGCTACATGCGCATGCTTCAGGAACAGACCGAACAGAACGGCAAGTCCGGCATCACGGTCAGGGTCCAGTCGCGGGTGATGATCAGCACGTTCAATATCGACTCGCAAGCCATCTTCTTCGCAAGCGACGACGACACGACCGAACTCTGGGAAGTCCGCACCACGCAGCGTCCGCAACGTGGCAACGGCGAGGAACAGACCACCGTCGAGACCGGCATCCGAACCGGTGCTGACATCGTGGTGTCGCACGATCGACCGCTCGGCAGCAAACGCAAGGAACTGACGCGGCCGCCGATGGGCTACGTGCCTCTCGCGGAGACCTGGGTGCTGCCGCAGGTGCTGCCGAACGATCGGCCCGGGACCTACGGCTTCTACAGCTACAACCCCAACGAAGGCGGCGTGACCTACCGCACCGAGCAGGTCTCCCCCCTGCTCGACGGCTATACCATCAACTCACGCCTGACGCCCGGCGGCCCGGAACTCAAAGCCACCTTCGATGCCGACCGCACCATGCGAGAAAAACAGCTCGGCCCGGACCGCAAACTCATCCCCACCACCGCCCAACACATCAACCAACTCTGGCGCAATCGCTGAAGCACCACATGCTTTCGAGGGTTTGGCGAGCGGGACGCGTAAGCGACCGTTCGTCGAGCGCTGCGGACCGCTGTGCGCGCACGATTGTCCACAAGTTTTCGATGACGCCCATGCCCCGCCGTTTGAAGCAATGTTGACGCGGCCGGCATCCCATCGTTTCGCCGGACGGTCGCTCACACTTCCCGCTGCGCAAACGCATGTCCGCAATCTGGGGCACTACCGCTCCCTCACGGTCGCGGCTCGTTGTCGAGCGTGCTTTGCCAGATCACCGCTTAAAAGTGCGGGCGTTTGTGCGAGTCGTCGTCGTCATCGACGTCGAACCCAGTTGGGCGATTGTCGACCACGTCGTCGTCGGCCTGTTCAAAGTAGCTGTCCAGATCCGTCGCGGTTGCGGCCATGCTGCCGCCGCCCGGCGACGCTGCGGCTGCCCCGACGGGCGCATCCAGTGCTGCGGCATGCTTGCGGCGGAAGTGAATCAGCAGACCGACCAGGAAGAAGAACACGACGGCACCGACGACGACCCAGCGTCGTTCGATCGACGTGCCGGGGAAGTTGGCGCTTTCGTTCCAGACGGCCCAGCCCGCCGCAGTGAAGGCGAACGCCGTCGCGACGAACATGATGAGGTTCCACCAGATCCGCCTGAAGCCCGTCGGCATCGCGTCGCCGAGCACTTTGCGGTTGTTCATGAGGCAGAAGAACGTGAGGTAGGCGATCGGCGCCAGCATCATGCCGAACACGCTGGTGGGCACAGCCATGTAGGCCTTGGCCTCGCCGACCCAGAGCGTGTGCGCGCCGATGGCGCCGACCAGCATCGCCAGGCTCGCACCGATGCGGTGAAGCACCGGGTTGCCCGGCAGGTTCAATGCTTCGGTGAAGACGAACCCGTTGATGAGCATGAGGATGACGATGGTGGATAGCGCGACGCCGACGACGCCGATGCCGAACACAATGTGCGCCAGGTTCTCACCTGTCAGCGGCGCCACCGCAGCAGCCA
Source organism: Phycisphaeraceae bacterium (assembly GCA_040905565.1). Taxonomy (GTDB): domain Bacteria; phylum Planctomycetota; class Phycisphaerae; order Phycisphaerales; family Zrk34; genus JBBDRF01. The sequence continues at coordinate 13,358 of JBBDRF010000091.1, forward strand.
GATGCACCAGGTCACGGTTCACCACGCGCGAAGCGACCTTGCGATCCGCATCGGAAACATCGTCCACGCGAGCCGCCACCGCCGCCTCCAACGGCTTCTCCTTCAGTGTCGGATCGTTCGCCACGGCCGTTTCAAGCTGGCCGGCATCAAGTGCGACGGTCAGGCTCGCCAGGCGGTTCGCGTTGGATTCCTGCTCGGCGGAGAGGTTTGCGTAGAGGGCCGGGTCGTCCTGCCGCAGTTCCCAAAGGATGCGGCTGTCGATCAGGGACTCGTAGTTCGCCAGCACGGCGGGGTCCGGCTCAATGGCTTCGCCCGTCTCAGGATGCGTTTGTGCGCCGTAGAGGCCCGGGGCAGGCTGGTTGTACATCTGCAGGCCGGCTGCGATCACAACGCAGGAGGTCACCAGAATGAACGGGATGAACAGGCCGGTGGCCAGGTCGAAAATCGCCATGCCTCGGAAGTCTTTGTCCCAGCCGCGTGCGAGCATCGAGTAGGGCAGCAGGAAGGTCATGTTGATGCCGACGGCTGTGGCGGCGACGGCGATCATGCGGTTGCGTTGGCCGCTGACGACGTGCTCGGTCCAGAAGTCCGAGGCGGCACCGGTCTGCTCGATCGTCTCCTTGAGTGCCGGAGCCGGTTCGGTAAGGAAGTTCGCGTTGGGGATGAACCCTGCGAAGACGGCCGCCCAATCCACTTCGCCCTGCATCGTGGCGTAACCGACCGCGCCGACAAAGCTGACGACGATGAGCGCGACCATCAGCTTAACGATGATCTCGAAGATTTTGATGCCCTTGCCGCCGGAGTTGTAGAACCACACGACGATCAAAGCGATCGCAGCCAGCACGCCGGTGATCACATAGCTGACGGTGTCGCCGGAGTCCGCGATCCCCATCGCCGGCAGCAGATTCTGCTTGAGCGCGCCGTCGGCCAGCGCGAATTGAGGCATGCACCAGACCATGTTCGCCGCCATCGTGGCCAGCAGCCACGCCCAGCCGAGCACGGGGTTCACGTGTTCGTTGATGGCATCGAAGGGGCGTTGCCCGGTGGAGAGGACGACGTAGCCGATCGCACTGAGCATGATGATGCCCATGATCATCGCCAGCGGCTGCACCCACATCAGGCTGT
>JBBDRF010000092.1:0-210915 GCA_040905565.1 Phycisphaeraceae bacterium
TCTCATCGACATCGCAGACGCCGTTCTTGCCGCCGGCTTCGATGACCATGTTCGTCAGCGTCATGCGATCTTCGAGGGTGAGGGAACTGATGCCCTCGCCGGCGAAGTACATGGTTTTGTAAGTGCCGCCTGACACGCTGATTTCGCCGATGACGGCGAGGATCAGGTCCTTCGCGGTGAGGTAGGGGGGGATCTCGCCGTGGAACGTGAACTTCATGGTGGGAGGCACTTTAAGCCACGTCTTGCCGGTGCCGAGCGTGAACGCAGCATCGGTGTTGCCGACGCCCGTGGCGAACTGCCCGAACGCGCCGGCGGTGCAGGTGTGGCTGTCGGTGCCGAGCAGAATCTCACCGGGCCGCAGGTGGCCTTCTTCGGGCAAAGCCTTATGGCAGACGCCCTTGTAGTTCGTCTTGGTGGGATCTTTGTAAGGGTTCGGCATCCCCGGTTCGCTCGTGACGAAGTCGGGATCGTAGTAGTACTTCAGGCCCTGCTCGCGCACGAAGTCGCGCAGTATCTGGATGTTACGATGGCACTTCTCTTCGGCGGTGAAGATGTAGTGGTCGGGGATGATGACGACGCGGTCGGGGTCCCAGACGCGCGCCTTTTCGCCGAACTGGTGTTTGAAGATGCCCACGGTGCCGGGGCCGCAGACGTCGTGGGTCATGAGGATGTCGACGTCGACCCAGACATTTTCGCCGGGCTCAACGGAAGTGCGGCCGGCCCGACGGGCCAGGATCTTTTCGGTCATCGTCATCTTTGGCACGACGCGTCTCTCCTTCGAACACGTGGAGGGCCGGGCTGAGAATAACGCAGCCGAACCCGAAGTAACCTGCTGAAACCGCTCATTGTAGCGGTTAATGGGGGAAAAGCGACAGCGGTATGCGCACGGGGTGTGCGCGAGAGTTTTGGGCACGCGCGCGTCGCTGGAGGCCCGGCCGTCTCGCTGCGCTCGCTGGCCGGGGCACCCGTCGAGGGGCCCCCGGGCGTGGGTCAGTCGAGTGGATTGATGACCAGACCGGTCGCGAGTTTGGGGAAGAAGAAGGTGCTCTTGGGCGGCATCACCTCGCCAGCCCGGGCGACATCGCAGACGCTCTTGAGGGGCGTCGCCTGCATCGCGATGCCGAGGCGGCCGGGCTGATCGTGGCTGAGGCGTACCAGTTCCGTCAGCTGATGCGGATACTTGTAGTTGATCGCGTCGCCGCCGAAGCGAGGGCGGACGATCTGGTCGACGAACAGGTGATGGAATACCGCCACGTCGAGCTGCCGCCAGACCGGGTCACGGTCGGGCATCAGATCAGCGAGTGGGTCGGCGTCGATGGTATTGACGATGTAGGTTTTCCCGCGTTTGGGATCGTACAGGCCGAACGCGTGATAGGGCGTTTCGGGCAGTTCATCGAGCATGTGGGGGAGCGCGTCGCCGCCGTGGTAGGTGGGGGTGACTTTGAAGCGGTCGTCGTCGGCGAGAACGTCCAACAGTCCAGCCATGTCGAAGTCGACCAAGTCACAAAGCACGCGGTGGGTGGGCAGGACGATGAGGCCGGGGTCGCTGCTGGGGACGAGGACGAACAGACACGTCTGCGCGTGGGGCTGATCGGGATGCTCGCGGGCATAGTTCAGGGCGGTGGTGTAGCGGTGGTGGCCGTCGGCGATGAAGACGTCGGTCGGCTCGAAGAACTCGGCCAGGGCGGCGATGGTGGTTTCATCGCGTACCGCCCAGCAGCGGTGGATGACGTTGTCGTGGTCGGTGATGCCTCGGAAGTCGGGCTCGCCCTTGAAGGTTTCGTCGAGCAGATCGGCGACGCGGTGAGCGGGATCATCGAAGGTGCCGAAGACGGGCGAGAGCTGGGCGGCCGTTGCGTTCATCAGCTTCAGGCGATCGCTCGTGCCGCCGGAGAGCGTGTGCTCGTGGCGGAAGATGCCGCCGTTGGGGCGGTTGAAATCCTCGACGCCCAGTGCGGTGAAGAGGCCGCGGCGTTTGAGTTCGCGGCCGGCCACGGTGTACTGCTGTTCATAGGCGAAAAGCGTGGGCGTGTTGTCGCGTTCGAAGACGCCTTCGCTCATCCACTGGCGATAGGCGTGGCCGGCGGCGTGATAGGCTTCGTCGGGCCCGACAGTTTTGGGAGGCGTGACGGGCAGATCGATGGCGACGATGTTGTGCGGATCGCGCGCCAGCAGCGTCTGCTTCGGCCCCTCATCAAGCACGTCATACGGCGGGGCGATACGCGACGAAATGTCGCCTGAATCCGTGGCATAGCGAACGGCGGGAAACGCATGAAGCTTGGGCATGATCGACAACCAGGTAGGGGGGGATGAGTTTTGCGAAAATGGTGGGGAGGTAGCGTAACCAATCGCTTTAGATCGGGAAAGCGATCGTGGTCGCAGGCTGCGTGGGGACCCCGGCCAAGGCCGGGGCTATGTGGAGGGCCGGAGGCCTCGGCGGATGGCGGTTTTGCCGAAGCGGTCGACGATGCGGTCGGCGGCCTGGTCCAGGCGTGACTGGCGCTGGGTCGCAGCATCGGTGAAGAGGCCCATCTGCTCGGTCGTTTCGGCGGTGAGCTGTGAGGCGTGCATGCCGATCAACCGGACGGGGACGAAGGCCTCGGCTGCCCAGCGGTCGAACAGCTGTCGGGCGGTGTGCCAGAGTGTAGCCGTCGTGCAGCTGGCGGCTTCGAGCGTGGCGGAACGGCTGATGGTCTGGAACTCGCCGAAGCGGATCTTAAGGGAGATCGTGCGGGCACGCAGGTGGTGCTTGCGCAGACGGCGGGCGACCTGTTCGCTTTGATCGAGTAGCACGGTGCGAACGGCCTCGACGTCGGCGACGTCCTGCTCGAAGGTCTGTTCGTGGCCGATGCTTTTGGCGGCACCGTCGGGCGTGACGGGGCGGTCGTCGAGGCCTTGTGCGAGGCGGTGGTAGCGTGCGCCGTCGCGGCCGACGTGGCTGGTGAGGAAATCGACGCTCATGCGGGCGAGGTCGCCGATGGTTCGGAGGCCGGCTCTGGCGAGGCGTTCGGCGGTTTTAGGACCGATACCCCACATCCGCTCGATGGGCAGGGGGGCGAGCCAGGCGCGGGCGTCGGCTGCGTGGACAACGGTGAGGCCGTCGGGCTTCTCGGCATCGGAGGCAAGTTTTGCGAGGAACTTGTTGGGGGCGAGGCCGATGCTGGCGGCGAGGTGAAGCTCGTCGCGGATGCGTTGCTTGAGCTGGACGGCGAGGGTGTGGGGATGGCCGAAGACGCGCTCGGTGCCGGTGACATCGAGGAAGGCTTCGTCGATGCTTAGCGGCTCTACCAGCGGTGAAAAGTCATCGAAGATGCGGAACAGGTGGTCGCTGACTTCACGGTACCGACTGCCCCGCACGGGGACGACGATCGCCTGGGGACAGAGCCGTTTCGCCACGGCCATCGGCATGGCTGAGCGGCAGCCGAAGGTGCGCGATTCGTAGCTGGCGGCTGCGACGACGCCGCGTGCACGATGGGAGCCGACGAGGACGGGCTTGCCCTGGAGGTCGGGGTTGTCCAGCTGCTCGACGGCGGCGAAGAACGCGTCCATATCGACATGCAGTATGACGCGTGGGTCGGGCATCGATTGATTATACGGCAGGGTGGGGGGAAACGGTGATCTACGATCGCCCGCTGACGTTGGGGGGGGTGGATTGACTTGACGGGTAGGGCGCGGCTACCTTTGCGCATTCATGATTATCCGTTTCTAACCATCTTATAGATTGCCGACATGACTAATCAGCACGCGCTTTGGGACCGTTATCAGCAGCATCTTTGCCACGTGCCGTCGCTGGCGCTTTCGCTGGACATCAGCCGGATGAACTTCGGCGACGGGTTCTTTGAGCAGATGCAGCCGAAGGTTGATGCGGCGTACGAAGCGATGGCTGATCTGGAAGGCGGCGCGATTGCGAACCCCGACGAGAATCGCATGGTGGGCCACTACTGGCTCCGCAATGCTGAGTTGGCGCCGGATGCTGCAACGGCTGGGGCGATCCGCGAGAGCGTCCAGACGATCAAGGATTTCGCCGGGCGTGTGCATGCAGGGGAGGTGAAGCCGCCTCAGGCGGAGCGTTTTACGGATCTGCTGGTGATCGGGATTGGGGGGTCGGCATTGGGGCCGCAGTTTGTCGGCGATGCGCTGGGGGATGCTACGACCGACCGCATGCGCGTTCACTTTTTTGATAACACGGACCCCGACGGCATCGCCCGCACGCTGCGCGGACTGGGCGATCGGCTGCAGTCGACGCTTGCGGTGGTGATCTCCAAATCCGGCGGGACGCCCGAAACGCGTAACGGGATGCTGCTGGCGAAGGCTGCGTATGAGGAGGCGAAGCTGGAGTTCCCACGGCATGCGGTGGCGATCACGGGGGAGGGCTCGAAGCTTGATCAGGTCGCCCAGCAGGAGAACTGGCTGCTGCGCCTGCCGATGTGGGACTGGGTGGGTGGGCGGACCAGCGAAACGGCGGCGGTGGGCCTGTTTCCCGCGGCGATGCAGGGGCTGGATATCGACCGCTTTCTCGCCGGTGCCGCCGCCTGCGATGCCGTCACCCGCTCGCGCGAAACTGCTGCGAACCCGGCGATGCTGATGGCTTTGATGTGGCACCATGCGACCAACGGCCGCGGCGAGAAGGACATGGTGGTGCTGCCTTACAAAGACCGCCTGCTGCTGTTCTCTCGCTACCTGCAGCAGCTGGTGATGGAATCGCTGGGTAAGGCGACGGACCTCGACGGCAACGCCGTTTCGCAGGGCATCAGCGTCTACGGCAACAAGGGGTCGACCGATCAGCACGCGTACGTTCAGCAGCTGCGTGAGGGGGTTAACAACTTTTTCGCGGTGTTCATTCGTGTGCTTAATGATTGCTCGGCTGACTGCTCGACCGCCAAGCTCCCCGTAGAACCCGGCGTCACCAGCGGCGACTATCTCGACGGCTTTCTGCTCGGCACGCGACAGGCGCTGTACGAAAACGGACGCGAATCGATGACGCTGACGGTTGACCGTGTGGATGCGTTTACGGTCGGCACGCTGATCGCGCTGTTTGAGCGGGCGGTGGGGTACTATGCGAGCCTGGTGAATGTTAATGCGTATCATCAGCCGGGCGTGGAGGCGGGCAAGAAGGCTGCGGGGGCGGTGCTGGATCTTCAACGCCGGGTGCTTGAGGCGCTGACGGATCAGGCTCGGACGGTGGCGGAGATTGCCGAGGCGGCCGACGCGGGGGAACAGGTGGAAACGGTGGCGCACATTTTGACGCACCTTGCTGCGAACGGCCGGGCGAGGGCAGAGGGCGATCCGCCGGCCCACACGCAACGCTTCACGCAATGAGTTTGTGAGAATCGCGCTTAGGTTTCGCGCTCGCCGGAGGAGGGCATCGCTTCGGCAAGTTCGATCAGTTGTTCCACGCTGAGCTGTTCCGGCCGGGCGTTCGCATCGATGCCCGGCGGCAGGGCGGTGTCGCGTCCGAGGATTGCCCCGAGTTGTTTGCGGCGTTTGCTGAACAAACGATGCAGCATTTCTCCGAGCCGTTGCGGATCGCGTGTTAACGGTTCCGCCCGACGCGTGAGCTGAACGACGGCACTGGAAACCTTCGGCGGCGGCCAGAAGCAGTTCGGCGAAAGCTTCGTCACCAGCGTCACCTCGCACAGCGCCTGCAGCATGATCCCCAGGGGCCCGTAGTCCTTCCCGCCCGGCGGCGCGAGGATGCGATCGGCCACCTCCCGCTGAAGCATCACCGTCGCTCGGTGCATGTTGGGCCAATCCATCGCGAGGATCATCAGCAGCGGCGACGCGATGTTGTAAGGCAGATTTGCCACCAGCTGAAACCGTCCCCATTCCGCCTGCCACGGATCCAAGGTGCCCCCACTGAAGCCGCGCAACGCCTCGGCGATCTGCGGGTCCAGGCTATGTTTCGAAGCGAGCGCATCGTCGTTGATCAAGACGAACTGATCGGAATCGGCGCCGATGCGATCGCGGAGAATGTCCGAAAGATCACGGTCGATCTCCACGGCTACGACCCGTCCGCCGGCCTCGAGCAGACGCTCGGTCAGCACGCCGGTGCCGGGGCCGACTTCGAGCACCACGTCGTCGGGGTGAATATCGACGGCGTCCATGATCGTGCGCAGCTTGTTCGGATCGTGCAGGAAGTTCTGACCGAACCGGTACCGCGGGCGAAGGCCTCGCTCAGCGAGTAGCTGTTTGATGATCGAAAGCGTTTGCGGCATTGCGTCCGAGGGAAGAGGGAACTACTGATCCGCGTCAGTGCGGCGTTGGTCGAAAAGCCACGGCAGAAGCCCGGCATTGTCGAACGCGGGTGACCAAGCATTGTGGCCCCGGTCGGCGTATTCAGTGTATGTCACCTCGCCTCCCGCTGCCCGGACGGCCTGCACCATCGACCGCGTGGTGGCTACGGGAACGACCGGATCGTCGGAACTGTGAAACGCCCAGATCGGGACATCGCGCGCATTCGGTGCGGCATCGGCATCCCCGCCGCCGCAGATCGGCACGGCCGCGGCGAACAGGCCGGGCTCACGCGTGATGATGTCCCACACGCCGTAGCCTCCCATCGAAAGGCCCATCGCATAACGGCGAGCCGGGTCGATCGCGTAGTCATCATTGAGTTCCGCGATGAGCCCGAGCACACGCGTCATCATCTCAGCGGGTTCACCGAAGCGAGGCCGACGCAATTCGCCGAAGTCATCAACCGACCACGCGCGCGATTGCGGACATTGCGGCACGACCACGAACGCCGGGTACGCCTGCCGATTCGCCGGGTCGGTGAACTGCGCCGCTCCCCATTGCAGAGGTTGCCGATTGTCGCTGCCACGTTCGCCCGCACCGTGCAGCAGCACCACGAGCGGATACTGCTTTTGCGGATCGTAGTCTGCGGGCATCAGCAGCCGGTAGGGCATCTCGCCGCCGTCGGCTGCCTGGTAGGTGTGGGTGTCGTAGAGCTCCGCGAGATCTGCCGGGTTCGCAGCATGAGCCTGCAAGGTGACCATGAGCAGCGCCAGCACGGTCGCGGTCGGAATCATCGTTAACGACACAAGCATGCCTTCCGTTAAAGGTAGGGCGACTGGCCCTTCTCGGCCTTGGAAAGATCGTGCACGACGTCGGCGATGGCGGCGGTGATGCGGCCGAAGAACGCCGCGCCCTTCTGAGCGGTCGCGTGCGAGGGATCCCCTGAGCCGGTGTCCGGATGGCACGTCGACCAGGGGCGAGGCGTCCAAACGCCCGGATTGTTCAACGCGGGAATGGCGAATTTATTGCGTGTGCCCGGGCCGGCCGCCTCCATATTTACCAGTTCCGGGCAAAGGTGCAGCAGCAGGCTGGTTTCCATCTCGTTGGCGTGGTCGCCGATGATCTCAAACGTTTCCTCGATCGCGCCGGGCACGACCTCCCAGAAATTTACCGCGACGATCAGGACGCCCGTTTCGCTTTGGATATCACGGACGAGGGGCTTGAACGTATTGCCGCCGTGCGCGTTGACGATGAGCAGCCGATCGATGTTCTGCGCCTTGAGCGACTCGGCGACATCCCGCAGAATCGCCGCGGCGGTGCGGGTGCGGATGCTGATCGTGGCGACCTGATCCAACTGCTGCTGATCGTTGCCGAACGGCACTGCGGGCAGCACGATCGGTCGTGCTCCGCGCTCGTGCGCCAGCCGGGCTGCTTCGGTCGCGATGGTCGACGCTTCGATCACATCCGTCGCGTAAGGCAGATGATAATTATGAGCTTCGGTCGCCCCCCACGGCAGCACCGCCAGGTTCGGCGGCTCATCGAGCAGCTGGCGATGTGTGGCCTCGTAAAGCACGTACGGTCGCGATTGATGGTTCTGTTGGTTCATGCTCGTAATAGTAATACAGCGGTCACCTTTTTGACACCGCCGCACCGCTGGGCGACAATCGACTTACGCGCCGTTGGGGCGCGCTTTATACATCTGCATTATGAAGGAGCATCCGCGATGCCGCTTGATATCCGTCCCGCCAGCGATTGCCAACTCGATCAACTCAGCCTGGGCGAGTGCATGGTTCGCCTGAGCCCCCCCGGCCACGGCCGCGTCGAGTTCGCCAACATGTTCGAAGCGTGGATCGGCGGCGGCGAATACAACGTTGCCTATGCACTCTCCAGGCTCGGCCAGCGCACCGGCTGGGTCGGCGGCCTCGTGGACAATCCCGTCGGACGCATGATCCTTCAACACGCAGGCGGCGGCGGGATCGATACCTCCCATGCGGTGACGCTTCCCTACGACGGCGTCGGACGCGAAGCACGCATCGGACTGAACTTCACCGAAGTCGGCACCGGCCCCCGAGCTGCGATCACCATGTACGACCGCGGCCACTCCGCCACCTCCAAGCTCACCCCCGGTGACATCGATTTCACCCGCCTGTTCAAAGAGCGCGGCGTACGTTGGCTCCACACCGGCGGCATCATGGCGGCCCTCTCGCCCAGCAGCCGTGAGGTCGTGGCCGCAGCCGTGAAAGCTGCCCACGAAGCGGGCACCATCGTCTCCTACGACCTCAACTTCCGCTCGAAGCTCTGGTCTTCCAAGGAAGCGATCGAGACGACCAAGCCCCTCGTTCCGTACATTGATTGCCTCATCGGCAACGAGGAAGATTTCCAGCAGGTGCTCGGTTACGAAGTCGAAGGCGTCGACGTTGAGAAGGGCGAGATCGATACGTCGGCTTTCAAGAAGATGGTCGAGAAGGTCGTCAACGATCACCCGAATATCAAGGTGGTCGGCACCACGCTCCGCGGCGTGAAGTCCGCGCTCATCAACGACTGGTCCGCCATCATGTGGCACGATGGCACCTTCTACGAAGGCATGAAATTCCCCGGCCTCGAGATTGAAGACCGCGTCGGCGGCGGCGACGGGTTCGCCTCGGGATTCATCTACGGCTTCCTCAACGGCTACGATCCGCAACGCTGTGTCGACCTCGGCGTCGCACACGGTGCACTGCTGATGACCACCCGTGGTGATACCTCACAAGTGCTCCCCGATGAACTCGAGCATGTTGCAGCAGGCGGCTCAGCACGCATCAAACGCTGAGACCCCCCAAATCATCGAACCCCACAACCCCGGCTCCGGCTGGGGTTTTTTTATTTCCGTAAGTCAACATGGCAATACCCGCACCGGCACCGGCGTTGACTAATCATGAAGCTGAACGGCGGATCCGTCCAGCAATCGGCAAGACCGTCTAGGAGACCTTGGTCATGCGTCTAAAACAAGTAGCAATCGTAGCAGTGTGTATGGTCACCATGGCCGCAGCCGTGAGCTTCGCGCAGCAGGACCAGCGCGGTCCCGGCGACCGCGGCCCCCGTGGCGGCGGACAGGGCTTCGACCCGCAGCAGATGCAGGCACGCATGCTTAACGCCATGCGCGAACGCCTCGGCTTCGAGGAAGATGAATGGGAAGCCGTTCAGCCCAAGCTTCAGAACGTGATGACGCTCCGAGCCGAAGGCGCGACCCGAGGCATGGGCATGATGTTCCGTGGCCCCGGCGCACGTGGCCCCCGTGATGGCGAAGGTCGTGGTCCCGGCGCTCGTGGCCCCCGTGACGGCGAAGGTCGTGGTCCCGGCGCTCGTGGTCCGCGTGATGGCGAAGGACGCGGCCCCGGAGCGCGTGGTCCCCGTGACGAAGAACCCAGCGCCCTCCAACAGAGCATGCGCAACCTCGGCGAGACCATCGCCGACGAAGATGCTTCGGAAGAAAAAATCGCTGAGGCACTTGCCGAGTTCCGCGAAGCCAAGCAGAAGCACGACGCGGAACTCAACGAAGCGCAGGAAGAGCTGCGTGGCCTGCTGATGCCGCGTCAGGAAGCGGCGTTCGTGATGATGGGCCTCCTCGATTGATCTCTCTCCCTTTACGCACAAAGGTCCGGCATGGGGTGGAGCAGGTTTGGGATTGACCTGCTTCGCCCGGCCGGGCTGTGCGTCATGTAAAGCGGGTTACCATGCAAGGCATCCTGAGCACATTGATCGATGAGCAGGTGCTGACGCGCGAAGCCGCTCGCATGGTCCCGGGCCTCTGCGACGAAGGCCGATCGCTCGATCAGGCCGTCCGCGAAGCCGGCGCCGACGAAAAGCAACTGCTCAACTGCCTCGGCCGCCAGCTCGGCCTCCTCGTGATTGAAGACGTTGAGCAGGAGATTGCCGACGAAGGTCTACTCCAGCAATTCCCCGCAAAACTGTTACTTGAGCGTCAACTTCTGCCCCTTCGGCTCACGGAAGAGCGCGCGGTGGTCGTGGCGACCGGCCGAGGGATGGACCTGTCCGCTGTCGACGAGTTGCGTGTGATCGGCGGGCGGGATGTGGAGATCGCCCTCGCGCCTTCGGCCGATGTCGAACGTGTCCTCCGCGAACGCCTCGGCGTCGGGGCCGACACCATCCAAAGCCTCAACGCCGACAACGGCATCGAGGTGCTCGACGAGAACGCAGCCGGCGACGACATCGACTTAGAGTCTGCCGCTGAAGACGCTTCGATCATCCGCTTTGTCAATCAGATTCTCACCGAAGCCATCCGACTTCGTGCCACCGATGTTCACTTCGAACCGTTCGAACACGAACTCCGCGTCCGCTACCGGGTCGATGGCGTGCTCGTGGAAGCGAACATCCCCACAAGCGTTGGCCGTTTCCGCGCCGCCATCGTCTCCCGCCTGAAAATCCTCGCCCACCTGGACATCGCAGAAAAACGCCTGCCGCAGGACGGCCGCATCAAACTCAAAATGGCGGGCAACGAGATTGACGTCCGCGTTTCTGTCATCCCCATGCTCCACGGCGAAGCGGTCGTCCTCCGCATCCTCGACCGCAGCGCGACCATGTTCGGCCTGCAGCACCTGGGCATGGGCGACCGTGATCACCACCACTTCGAACGCGTCCTCCATCAGCCCCACGGCATCGTCCTGGTCACCGGGCCCACAGGCTCAGGCAAAACCACCACGCTCTACGCCGGCCTCTCCCGCATCAACGAGATCGAACGCAAGATCATCACCATCGAAGATCCGATCGAGTACCAGCTCCACGGCGTCAACCAGATTCAGGTCTCCGACAAGACCGGCATGACCTTCGCCAAGGGCCTGCGCGCCATCCTCCGCCACGACCCCGACGTCGTCCTGGTCGGCGAAATCCGCGACAAAGAAACCGCACAGATTGCGGTGCAGGCCTCGCTCACCGGCCACCTTGTTTTTTCAACGCTTCATACGAACGACGCCCCCGGCGCCCTCACGCGGCTCGTGGAAATGGGCGTCGAACCGTACCTCGTGGCCTCATCGCTGGAGATGGTGATCGCCCAACGGCTCGTCCGCCTGATCTGTGAGGAATGCAAAGAAGAGATCACGCTCGACGATGCGGCCCTGCTGCGTGAGCGTCACAACATCGATCTGCCCGATCGCCTGTGGGTCGGCCGTGGTTGCCGGGCGTGCAGCGAGACCGGCTACCGGGGGCGAAAGGGGATCTTTGAGATGATGCCCGTGAACGATCGCATCCGCGCGATGGTGCTGGAGAATCGCTCCTCGCGTGAGATTCGCCGGGCTGCTGAGGAGGACGGCATGAGCAGCCTTCGCACTGATGGGTGGCGGCTGGTGCGGGCGGGCATCACCACACTCGAAGAAGTCATGCGGGTGACGAAGGACGAGGCTGCCTCGCAGGCGTCCGCCGCCGCTGCTTCCAACGGCACCACCGATCACGATGACGACACCGACGATGTACTCGGTGCCTGGGAGCAACGCTAAGCGACCTTCGTTGAGCGTGTCACTATGCCGAACTTTCAATACCTGGCACTGGATGGAACCGGCAAGCAGAAGGAGGGCATGCTCTCTGCTGCGGGGCGACTCGCCGCCATCGAACAGCTCGAAGGCAAGGGCTTGCATCCTGTCAGTGTCGACGAAAAACAGCACGGTCAGGGTGGCTTCAAGTGGCCCTGGCAGGCCGGCGGCGACGGGATGGGCAAAGTGTCGCGCGCTGCTGCTGAATCGTTCACGCGGGAACTGGGCAACCTGTTGGCGGGCGGTGTGTCGCTTAGTCGGTCGCTCGAAATCCTCGGCCGAGAAGGCGCTTCCGATGCTGCGAAGAAGCAGTGGCGACAGGTTCGCGACGACGTGATGGACGGCGTCAGCCTCGCCGAGGCGATGGACCGCCTGCCGGGCACCTTCACCGATGTCAACGTTGCGATGGTGCGGGCCGGCGAAGCGGGGGGGTTCCTCGACGTCGTCCTCTCGCAGATCGCCGAGTTTCGCGCCCGTGAGCGGGACCTCATCGGCAAAGTGCGGGCGGCGATGGTCTACCCCGCCATCCTCACCGTGATGCTTGGCCTCGTGGTCATCTTTCTGCTGACGTTTTTCATCCCGCGTTTCATGACGATCTTCGAAGACTTCGGCGAGCAACTGCCCGCGCTCACCCTCGCGATCGTCGGGCTCAGCAACATCCTCCTGAGCTACGGCTGGGCCGTCGCCATCGCCGTCGTCGCCGCCGTCTGGTTCGGTCGTCAGTGGGCCGCCACGGAAACAGGGCGACGCAAAGTCGAGCGCGTCCTGCTGAAGACGCCGGGCATCGGCGTGGTGCTCTCACGCTTCGCACTCGTGCGTTTCAGCCGCATGCTCGGCACGCTGCTGGGGGCGGGTGTTCCGCTCGTCCGCGCTCTGCAGGTCGCCCGTGAAGCGATCGGCAACCAGACGCTCAGCGATGCCGTGCGTGAAGCGACCGAGCAGGTTCAGGCCGGTGAAAGCCTCGCGCGCAGCCTCGGCCAGTGCGAGCAGCTGTTCCCGCCTTCGGTGATTGAGATGGTCGCCGTGGCTGAGGAGACCGGACGGCTTGATAAGGAACTCATGCGGCTTGCCCTCACGTACGAGGACGACCTCGACCGGCAGCTTCGCATGCTTGTCGCGATGGTCGAGCCGCTGCTGCTTTTTGTCATGGCGGCCATCGTCGGCACCATCGTCGTCGGCATGCTTCTGCCCGTCTTCACGCTTCAGGACATGATTCAATAACGTTCGATCCCAGTCGGCCTCGCGGCCGCGTTCGCACCCACGGAGTCCTCCACATGATCGCATCTCGCTCAACGTTTCCTGTTCCCCGCCGCGGCTTCTCGCTAATCGAACTGCTGCTGGTGCTGGTGATTCTCGCTGTGCTCGCAGCCGTGGTCGCCCCGCGTTTTGCTTCACGTTCGGAGCAGGCGCGTGAGACCGCCGCCATGACCGACATCAGCAATCTCGAAACAGCACTCGGCACCTTCGAAGTCGACAACGGCCGCTACCCCAGCAACGACGAAGGCCTCCGCGCCCTCGTCGAAGAACCCAACAATCTGGATACCTGGCGCGGCCCCTACATCCGCCGAGGCGTCCCGAACGACCCCTGGGGCAACGAATACGTCTACCGCTATCCCGGCCAGAACAACGAATACACCTACGACCTCTCATCCCGCGGCGCCGACGGTCAGGAAGGCACCGACGACGACATCACCAACTGGGCGACCGATTGATCCCGTTAGCGGTCGCTCGCAGATCGCCGTCGGCTTTATCCATCATGCACAGATGCACCCCACAACTCCGCCCCCAATCGCTCGGCTTCTCGCTGCTGGAGATGGTGGCGGTGTTGATGGTGATCGCTGTCGCCCTTGCCGTGGCTGCTCCGAGCTTAAGCGGCTTCGCCGAGGGCCGCCGCACCACCGACACCGCCCGATCGCTGACCGCGCTCGCGGGGTGGGCGCGGTCGCAGGCGGTGAGCGAAGGGCGGATGTATCGGCTGCATGTGGATGTCGACGCGCGGCAGTACTTCGTCACCGCTGAGACGGGCGGGACGTTTGAGCCGGTGGAATCAACGCTCGGCCAACCAGTCGACCTGCCCGACCGCGTCACCGTGACATGGGAGGAGCCCGAGCAGGTGCGAGAAGCCGGCTACGTCACCTTCTATCCCACCGGCCGGCTCACCCCGGCGACGCTTCTGCTGGAGGAAGCCAGCGGCATCCGCACGCGTGTCCGGGCTGTGAGTGTGACCGACCGTTTCGCCGTCGTCAGCAGCAGTGGGGGGCCGCGATGAACCGCCGAGCTTTTACGTTGATCGAAGCCTTGGCAACGCTGGTGTTCATCGGCATCGTGCTGCCTGCGGTGATGGGGGCGGTCTCAGTCGCCACCCGAGCGGCCAGTGTCGCCACCAGTCGGGTCGAAGCGACCATGCTCGCTGAGAGCAAGCTGGAGGAAATCCTCGTCACCCAAAGCTGGGAAGACGGCGACGCTGAGGGCGACTTCACCGAATCCCCCTCAGGTCAAACCCTCGCCGAGCAGCGAAGCGGTGACGGCTCAACCTATCGCTGGGAACTGCTGGTGGAAGACGGCCCCGACCTCACGATGCAGCAGCTGCGTCTGCGTGTGACCTGGGAACGGCGCGGCCACGGTTATGACGTTGAACTGGTGACACTGGTAAGGGCGGTGGAATGATGATCCGCGACGCCAGGGGATTAACGCTCATGGAGGTCGTCGTGGCGATGGTGGTCGTCAGTCTGATGATGGCCGCCCTGTACGCCGGGTTCGCTGCCGCGTTGTCCGCTCAGCGCAGCGGGCGCGATGCGGTGCAGCGGCTGCAGGGCGTGAGCGAAGCGATGCGGTTTTTGCAGGCTGATCTACAAGGCACGATGCAGCCCGGCCGGGCGATCGGCGGACAGTGGATCACCGAGAACACCGAAGACGCCACGCTCTCGCAGCTCACCCTCCGCAGCAACGTGGGCGATGTCGCCATCGACTACGCCGGCCTCACCACCAGCGACCTCGGCGGCGGCGTGGCCATCGGTGAATCCGAACCGCGCGGCGGCGATGTGCAGGAAATCAACTGGTCACTCCGCCCACGCGGCGACGGCTATGACCTCGTTCGAGGCACGACGAGAAACCTGCTCACCACCGAAGCGGTCACCTTCAACGAACGCATCATCCTGCAAAATATTCAAACCATCGAACTGCGTTACTACGACGGTCAGGAGTGGCGCAATGAATGGGAATCGGATTTGGAGGGCGAGGCGCTTCCCGCTGCGGTGGAGATCATCATCGAGCTCGCCGAGGCCCCCGGTGCGGCCGGCCGCCGCTTCGCCAGCGTCGTCCGTCTGCCGATGAGCACCATGACCGAAGACGGCGGGGGCCTCCCGCGATGATGCCTTGCCAGCCCATCCAGCAGGCGCGCACGATCGCACGGCCGTCGCATCGGCAGCGGGGCGTGGCGCTCGTTCTCACGTTGCTCATCTGCATCGTGCTCGTCAGTCTCGCGCTGACCTACGGCCGCGCGATGCGCGTCGAGCTTCAAGCCGCTGCGAACTACCAGGCCTCGGCCGAGGCGACGGCCGTGGCGCGCGGGGCCGTCGAAGCGGTACTCGTCATGGGCGACGATGTGCCGGTCGAAGCTGTCGACATCGGCGAGGGCACGTTCTGGATTATCCGGCCCAACTACGACGACGATCGCACCCACGCCTTCGGACTGGTCGACGAAGGCGGCAAGATCAATCTCAACGTCGCCGACCGCGAAACCCTCGAAAAGCTGCCCCTGATGGATGATCAACTCGCCAGCGCCGTCCTCGAATGGCGCGGAGACACCGGCGGCGGCGATGCGGAAGGTGACGAGGACAGCGAGGGCGACGCCCCGGCGGGCGGTCTCGTCGGCGGCGGCGAGATCAAGGGTGAACCTTTCGAAAGCGTCGCTGAACTGCTGATGATCCACCGATTCACGCCCATCGTCGTCTTCGGCGAGGACGCCAATCGCAACGGCATCCTGGACGCCAACGAAGACGACGGCGACACCCTCTCCCCGCCCGACCACAGCGACGGCCGTCTCCACCGCGGGCTCTGGGATTTTGTCACCATCTGGTCACGTCCACCGCCCGCGCCCCAGGCTGCCGATCTCGCTGACGATGACGATGACGAAGGCCTCGGACTCGAGGAGACGCCCGACGCGCCAGGCGGCTCAGTCAACGTGGACGTCAACTCCTCCAGCAGTTCCACGATCCGCCGGGCGATCGAGCCGGTGTTCGGCGAGGCGCGGGCGGGTGAAATTGCCTCCCGCATCCGCAGCACCCGGCCGCACCGCAACATCATCGACCTGATGTACAACGCCCAGATCACCGCGGAAGAGCTGGTCACTATCGAATCTCTTCTGAGCGTCGGTCGAAGCCGTGGGGGCGGCGGCGGTGGTGGTGGTGGTAGAGGTGGGGGGGGTGGGGCGATTGTGAACATCAACACCGCCCCGCGTGCCGTGCTCGCCGCACTGCCGGGCCTTGACGAAGCCGATGCCGACGCCCTGATCGCCCATCGCGAATCAGGCGGCCTTACCGATCCGCAAGACACGCTCGAAGCCATGGCTACCGGCGACGTGATGGCCTCCGTCGCCTGGATCACACAAGTGCTCGAACGCGAAAAAGCGATCCGCGTCGGCGATGTCGCCACCACGCGAAGTTTTGTGCGATCTGCAGATATTGTCGCAGTAAATTCCGACGGTCGTGCGTTTGAAAGAATACGTATTGTCGTTGACTTCTCCGAGGGCGACGGCCGCCTGCTTGCGTGGCAACGGCTGACGCACCTCGGCTGGCCCCTGCCACGCGATTGGCAACAGCAGTTACGCGACGGCACCGCAGGGACCGACCTTCAGACCGAACGCAGCAGCGGAGTGACCGGATGGCAATAAGGCGACGACGCATGCTCGGACTCATGCTCAGTGACCGCGCCGTCACCGTGGCTGAGCTGCGCCTCGGGAGCGATCGCCCCTCGCTACAGAGCGTCACCCGCCTCGCCTTCGACGATCGACTCAGCTGGAATGATCCTGCCGCGATCGGTGCCGCCCTCGCCCAGCATCTCGCCGAGGCAGACGTAAAAACGCGCCATGCCACGCTCGGGCTGCCCGCCGCGTGGCTGCTCACCCGCTCGCTGATGGTGCCACCGGCGAAGGGCGAGGTGCTTCGACAGATTGTCGCCACCAAGGCCGAGCGTGCCTTCGCGGGCGGCGGCAAGGAACTGGCGATTGATTACGTTGCCGCCGAGGCGGGCCGCCGGGGTGCCATGGCTGAGCAATCGGTGCTGCTCATCGCCGCTCAACGTGAACGCGTTACCGCCGCCCGCACGATGGCCGAGTCGGCAGGCCTCCGCGTCGACGCCGTCACCGCCACCGCCGCCGTTCTCGCCATGATGCACCGCGACCAGCCGCGCGAGACTTCCCGTCGCGCCCTCACGCTTATGCTCAGCGAGGACGCCCACGAACTCGCCGTCCACACCGGCTCCACCCTTGAAACCATTCGTCCCCTCCGCAAGGTTCCCGCCACCACCCAAGGGGACCCCGGCACGCTCATCGCCGATCAGATTCGCCAACTGCGCGTGCTTGCCGGCAGCCCCGCCGACGACGTCAACGACGACGCCGGCCCGAACAGCCTCCTGCTCTGGGACGGTATCGGCCTCAGCGCCAGCGGTCGCGACGCCATTGCACACGAGGCCGGCGCCAGCGACATCGACGACGGCAATATCGACCACTGGGTTCACGCCAACGGCTCCCTCGCCGCCCTCAGCGAGCAAACCGCCGTGGGCCGATACGCCGGCGCCATCGCCCTCGCAGCGGTCGGCCTCGAACGTCCCGACGCCGTCATCGATTGGCTCCACCCGCGCCTCGCCGCCCCGAAGCGGCAGCGGATCGGCAAGCAGTCGCAAATCGCCATCGCCTTCGCTTCCATCGTCTTGATCCTCGCCCTGGCAGTCGGCCTGCATTACCGCGCCACCGCCAACGAAGTCGCCTTTCTCGAAACCCAGCTCAGCGCCATGAGCGACGACCTCGCCACCGCCCGCGTGGTCGTCGATCGCGTCGCGCTTGCCGAAGGCTGGTTCGCGGATCGGCCCAGCGCGTTGCGTTGCCTCCAGGGCGTGACCGAAGCCTTCGGCGACGAGCCGGGCGTCTGGGCCACCGAAGTCGCCCTCCAGGAAAACATGAGCGGCAGCGTCGTCGGGGCGGCTGACGACGGCCAGCGCGTGCTCGAAGTCCGCGACCGCATGCAGGCCTCCCCCCTCTTCGGCAACGTCGCCCTCATCTACATGCGTGAAGCGGGTCGGGCCGGCAGCGGCGAACTCGGCTGGGCCATCGCCTTCGAGTTTCAGCCGAACGCAGCCGCCGTTTCGCAGCCGCAGAAAGCGAGCGCTGAATAATGCGAATGAACCGCCGTGAACAGATGCTCGCGCTCGGCGCTGCCGTGGCGATCGGCCTGCTGGTGCTCGATTCCTATGTCATCAGCCCCATCGCCGAGGCTTACCAGGAACTTGAGGATCGTCGCCTCGTCGCCCTTGAGGAGCTTCGCGACGCCCGCTCCCTGCTCAACGCCCACCGCGGCGCTCAGCAGCGTTACCGCCACATGATGACAGTCGGCCTCACCGACAACGCCTCCCTCGCCGAGAGTCAGGCCCTGCACAGCATGCGAAGCTGGGCCGCCGACGCCGATCTCACCCTTGCTTCGATGCAGCCCGACCGCCGCAGCACCACCCGCGTTACGACGGGCTTCGGCGATCAGAAGGACCGCGAAACATTGAGCGAAATCGAGATCTCCGCCCGCGCCAGCGGCTCACTCGAGTCCATCGCCCAGCTGCTCTATGAACTGGAAACCGCCGACGTCCCGGTTCGCGTCAATCGCATCCGCCTTGCCCAGCGCACCGGCGAATCGGACCTCGCCCTCGAATTGCGAGCCTCCACCATCTACCGCGAAACGACGGAGGCCGACGAATGATCTCCCTCCGCGTCACGCTTTTCATGGTTGCCACCATCGCGTTGCTCAGCATCGCCAGCCTCACCCTCGCGCAGCGCAGCGAGCCGGACACCGCCGACGCCGAACCAACAACGACCACGGCCCCCCGCGACGGAGCGGCCAACGATCCCGACGAAGCGGCGGAAAAGGTGGGGGGGGCAGGGGGGGTGCAGGCGTATCGGGAGGCGGTGATTTCGGGGAATATCTTCTCCAGGCAGCGGGGGCGTCGTGCCGTGGCATCCAGGCCGGGTCCTGAGCCGCGCGAACGTGAGGAGGAGGTCGACCCCGAGCCTGCCACGCCGCCGGATCCCGCCGACAACTTCGCCTTCCGGGGCGTCAGCTACGTCGGGCAAACGCCCCGCGCGTTCTTCGAAGATCGTCGCACCGGCTCGATTCACATTCTGACGGTCGACGACACGCTTGCCGACCGTCGCATCGTCGCCATCGAACTTGATACCGCCGAAGTCGCCTTCGAACGCGGCAACGGCGAGGCCGTCGACGATCCCGAAGCAGCGGATCAGCCGCGTCCGCGTGAGCCTTACCGCATCGAACTTGGCTTCACGCTCAGCGGTGAAGACGCACGCTCCGCCCCAGCAGCCACCCCGTCCCGGCAGACTTCCCGCGACGGTGACGCATCAGACGATCCGGATTCCGAGACGGACGATGGCGAGCTCTCCATCGAGGAGCGCATGCGCCTTCGTCGCCAACAGCAGCTTAACCAGTGAATACGAAACTCTCGGGGGGAGAGCCGATAAAGGATGGACGCGTGAATCAGCACAGCAAATGGACCATGAGCATCGCGGTGCTTACCGCCGTTCTCGCTCTCACCGTCAGCAGCAGCGCTCAAGAGAACGTGCCTGTGGATGATGACGCAGGCGTCGCGGACGGCGTCACCGTCGACAACGGCATCCTGATGAACTTCCGCGATGTGCCGCTGGAAACCGTGCTCGACCACCTCTCCGAAGCGGCCGGTTTCGTCATCGTCAAAACGGTCGACGTCGAAGGCCGCATCACCGTGATCAGTCGGCAGCCGCTGACGAGTGAAGAAGCTGTCATGGTCCTCAACAGTGTGCTGCACGAGCGAGGCTATACCGCTATCCGCTCGGGGCGAACGCTGCGTATTGTCGATCACGCCGAAGCCAAGCGGTCGAACATCCCGGTGCGTGTCGGCAACCGGCCGGAGGAGATCGAGGAGACCGACGAGATCATCACGCAGGTGATTCCGATCCGCCACGCCGATGCCGGTCAGCTCGTAAACGACCTCGGCCCGCTCATCAGCGCCGAAGCCGACGTCACCGCCAACGCCAGTTCCAACGCCCTGATCATGACCGACAGGTCGGCGAACATCCGCCGCGTGGTCACCATTGTCTCCGCCATCGACACCGCGATTTCTTCGGTGGCCTCAGTTGAGGTTTTCCCCCTTCAGTACGCCAACGCCGCTGATGCCGCGCGTCTGATCAACGACATTTTCAGCAACGACGGACAACAGGGGTCCGACGACCCTCGCGCTCAGTTCGCGCGGATGATGCGAGGCCGTCGCGGAGGGGGTGACGATGATGACGACTCCGGCTCGCGCGTTGATGCACCGGTCAACGCCGCCGCCGACGAACGCACCAACACGCTGGTTGTCACCGGTTCCGAGGACACGCTCGTGATCGTCGCCGACGTCCTTGCCGACCTCGACGCCAACCCCGCCGCATCGCAAGGCGTCTTCGTTTATCAGGTTCGCAACGGGCAGGCCGACAACCTTCATGCGGTGCTGGACACGCTCTTTAACGCTGGGAATTCTTCGCAGGACGCTCGTGATACCCGCCGCCCCAGAGGTGGTGAAACCGAGCCTCTGAGTGGACGTGCCAGCAGCGAAAGGCGAGAGGAACGCGAAGCGGAACGCCCAGCCCCGCAACCCCGACAGCAGGAGCTTGAGGATCCGCGCCAGAGTTTCCGCGAGCGGATGATGGCACAGATGGCCGGCGAGGTCGACGAATCTGCCACCGACCTGCTTGGCCAGGTGCAGATCGTTTCGGACATGGATACCAATTCGCTGCTGGTGATGACATCGCCGGCGAACTTCGAGCAGGTCCGCAAGATCATCGAGCAGCTGGATCGGCCCATGCCGCAGGTCGTCATCAAGGCCCTCATCGCTGAGGTCACGCACTCGGACGATCTCGATCTCGGGGCGGAGTTCTCGATCCTCAACATCCCCGAAGGCTCGGACCTGTTCACGGACTTCGGCCTCGCCGCCGCGACCGGGGGCATGACCTATCGACTGCTCGAAACCGATATCCAGGCGACGATTCGCGCGCTTCAGGAAGTCGGCAAGCTCGAAGTCCTCTCACGCCCCTACATCCTTGCCAGCGACAACCAGGAAGCAATCATCACCGTCGGTTCGGAAGTCCCCTTCATCACCAGCACCAGCTTCACCGAACTCGGCGGTTCCCGTTCGACGGTACGCTATGAAGACATCGGCATCATCCTCCGCGTCACGCCTCAGATCAACGCCGACGGCATCGTCACCATGGACGTGTTCCCCGAAATTTCCGCCATCAGCGGCGAATCCATCGAGATTTCGCCAGGCGTTCGCGCTCCGGTCATCGCCAAACGGTCGGCTGAAAGCCGCGTGGCCATTGAAGACGGTCGCACGATCGTCATCGGCGGGCTCATGGAAGACCAGCTCAGCGAGATCGTTCGCAAGGTGCCGTTCCTAGGCGACATCCCGCTGCTCGGCCTCGCCTTCCAACGTCGTGAAACTGAGAAGTCGAAGACCGAACTGCTTATCTTCCTCACTCCCCACATTGTCGACGACGGCGAAGTGCTTCAGGAACTGTCAGACGGCGAACGCGACCGCGTTCAGATTGTCCCCGAAGCCGTCGAACCCGGCGAATACCAACGCCACCTCGAAGGCCTCAAACGCTGGAATCCCGACGACGTCGACCAGTTCGAAGAGACCCCCGACGACCAACCCTAAGGCGTGAGCAGGCGATCGACAAAATTGGCGTTCACCCTTGCGTCACGCGCACCAGCTTCGCAAGCGTCTCGCGGGCCGCACCGCTGTCGATCGCCTCGCGTGCCTGCGCCAGGCCATCGGTGAGGTTCACCGCTTGATCGGCCACGACCAGCGCCGCCGCTGCGTTCAGCGTTGCAATATCCCGCGCGGGTCCCGGCTCACCTTCGAGCACGCCCTTCACGACCGCCGCCGACTCCTCCACGCTCGCCACGCGAAGCTTCTCGATGGGACGCCGTTCCAGCCCCAGCTCCGACGGATCAAGGTTCACGCTCGTGACTGCCCCGTTCCGCGTCGTGGTGATGCGTGTCGTCCCCGTGATGGTCAGTTCATCAAGCCCGCCGCCGCCATCGCCGTCGATCGCGCCGTGCACCACCATCGCATGTTCCGCTCCCAGATTGGTGAGCACCTGCGCGATCGGCTCGGTGAGTCCCGGTTCGAACACACCGATGAGTTGCCGCTTCGCCCCCGCCGGGTTCGTCAACGGCCCGAGCAGATTGAAGATCGTCCGGAACCCCAGATGCTGCCGCACGGGCCCCGCGTGTTTCATCGCAGGATGATGTGCCGGCGCGAAACAGAAGCACAGCCCCACCTCTTCGAGGCATTGCACCAGCGTCTCGCCATCCACATTCAGTGTCACCCCCAGCGCTTCAAGCACCTGGCTTGATCCCGACGAACTGGTCACCGAGCGGTTGCCGTGCTTGGCCACATGCGCCCCGGCCCCCGCAGCAATCAGCGCCGCCGTGGTGGAGATATTGAACGTTCCCGCATGGTCGCCCCCCGTCCCGCACGTATCCACCACCGTCATGCCCTCAGGCACGCGCACCGCCGCCACGTGCTGCCGCATCACCTGTGCCGCCCCCGTCAGCTCATCCACCGTCGGCCCGCCCGGCCGAACCTGCAACGCCGTCAGCAGCGCCGCCACCTGAGGCCCGCTTGCCTGGCCGGTCATCACCAGTTCAAACGCCTCTCGGCTCTGCTCAAGGCTCAACGGCTCACCAGCCGCAACGTGACGCAACAACGGTTGAATGGCACTAGGAATTTCGCTCATGCCGTCGAGTTTACCGTCAACGCCGCCCACCTGCACGCCGCGCTACTTCACCCGCCGTCCGCCGCGCATCGCCGCCAGCAGCTCATCGACCGGCCCGTCCTTCGGCAGGTACGCCGCCGCACCCGCCTGCTGCATCGCCTCCCCAAGCTCCGTCTCTTGATGCATCGAAAGCCCCACCACACGCGTCCCCGGAACCTCCTCCCTAATCAACCGCGTCGCCTCCACCCCGTTCATCCGAGGCATGCTCACATCCATCACCACCACGTCAGGCCGAAGCTCACGCGTCAACGCCAACGCCGCCAAACCATCCGATGCCTGCCCCACAATCACAATATCCTCATGCCCCGCCAACAGCGCCAGCAGCCCCTCCCGCACAATCGCATGATCATCCACCACCAGCACCCGCAACGTCCGTTCTCCCACCTTGGTCTGCGGCTCAACCGCTTGTGCAGCACCCGCCGCCGACGTCGCCGTCGCCTTTCCGCCCGCATCTTCCTCGGTCTCAAACCGAAGCGGCGCCATCACCGTCACCTGCGTTCCACCACCTTTAACGCTCTTCACATCCATGTTTCCGCCCATGTAATCAAGTCTTTCTCGGATATTGAACAGCCCGAACCCGTGCTCCGTCGGCTCCTCGATCAACGTCTTCGAATCAAACCCCACCCCATCGTCTTCCACGCAAATCCGCACCATCTCTTCTGATTCCACCAACTCCAGCCGAACCCGCGCCGCCTTGGCTTCGCTATGGTTCACCACATTCGCCAGCAGCTCACGCACCGCCTCGAACAGCAGAACCCGCACGTCCTCATCAACCGGCTCCGCGTTCGCATCCGTCGTTGCCTCCACCGCCAGCCCATACTGATCACGCATCCGCCTGCCCAGCCACGCTATCGCAGGCCCAAGCCCCGCGTCATAAAGCACCGGCGGACTCAACTCCACCGTCAAAGAACGCGACGCTTGAATCGATTGATTCAACAACTGATCCACCTCCTGCGTCCACTCGGCATACGTGCTCATCCCCTCACGCCGCCGCAGCACATCCAGCCGCATCTTCGCCGCCGCCAACAACTGCTGTAAATTGTCATGCAGCGTATGCGCCAGACGACGCCGCTCACGCTGCTCCGCATGACTCAACTGCGACGCAAGCTTCCGCAACTGCTGCGTCCGCTCCGCCACCCGCGCCTCCAGCTCATCCTTCGATGAAACCAGCTGCGCTTCCGCATTCCGCCTCTCCGTGATATCAATGCACGTCCCCACATACCCCGCAAACGCCCCCCCCTCGTCATACCGCGGCACCCCCGAATCAAGCAGCCAACGATACGCCCCGTCGTGACGCCGTAGCCGATACTCCATTCGAAACGTTTCCCGCTGCCTGAAAGCCGCCACGTACGTCGCCATGCATCGCTCGTAATCCTCCGGATGCACCCCCTGCGTCCAACCTTCGCCAACCTCCGCCGCCATCGGCCGCCCCGTGAAATCCAGCCAAGGCTTATTGAAGTACGTGCACCCCGCCGTCTCGTCGGATACCCAGATCATCACCGGCGAAGCATCCGCCATAATCCGGAACCGCTGCTCACTCTCACGTATGTTCCGCTCAGCTTCCTTGCGATCGGTAATATCGCGAAACACCAGCACCACGCCGATCAAATCGCCCGCCCCATTGCGAATCGGTGCCCCGCTGTCGTCGATCGGATGTTCCGTCCCATCTCGCGCAATCAGGATCGTGTGATTCGCAAGCCCCACCACAACACCTTCTCGCAGCACCCGCGTCACCGGGCTCTCCACCACTTGCCGCGTGCTCTCGTTCACGATGTCGAACACACGCGTACAGGGCACCCCGCGTGCTTCCGCCAGTTCCCACCCCGTGATCTCCTCTGCGACAGGGTTCATAAACAACACACGCCCCGTCTCGTCCGTCGCAATCACCGCATCGCCCAGACTACCAAGCGTCGTCTCAAACCATTCCCGCTGTTCATACACCTCCCGCTCAGCCAGCCGGCGACGCCCGATCTCCTCCGATAAATCCCTCACCTTCTCGTTGAGTATCCGGAACGGACCGGTCGCATCCTCCCGCTCCCGGCATCGCAGCAGGACATTCGGCCCCTCCGTCTCGTCCCCCCCAATCCGTCCCCCGTCAACCCGAATCGCCACGCCGCCGTCGCCGTTCTCACCCGGCCGCTGCAGTACAGCCGGCATCGCCTTGGTCGTGCGGCTCCACATCCGAAGGCATTGCGCCACATGCTCGGGCTCATCAGCAACCAGATCCGTCAAGCCTCGACCGATCATTTCACCGCCGCTCGGTCGCTTCCACATCCGCGCCGCGTCGTCGTTCGCCAGTAGAACCTCGCCGCGCGTGTTCACCACAAGCAGCGCATCGGGCAGCATTCCCATGCAGTCGTTCAGCGCTTTCATGACTCCGTCGCTGCCGATCCGCCGCTGTTGATGTACGTGCGACCCGGCGCCCGTTCGCTCTCCACCGTCGGCTCCAGATGCACGATCACCCGGCACTGCGCACTGCCCTCCGCAATCGTCTCCTGCAGTTCCACTTTTGCAAAACCCAGATTCTCCGAAGCGATCACTCCAAACACATTCGATGTCATCATGCAAAGCGCCGGCCGGCCAATCACCGCATCACCAAATGGGCAGCGCCGATTGCCGAACACCAGCCGTTTCTCGTTTTCTTCGATCAGGTAGAAGTCTCCGTCGATCCGCCGCTTCAGATCCACCATCGCCGCCGCCACCTGCTCCCGCGTCAGACTCTCCTGCCCCAGCGCTTCCCGATAATCGCCGTTAATCCGGTCGCCGACACGCTGACCGACCACGCTCACAAAACCCTCCGCTTCCGCCAGCCCCACCACGTCCTGCAGGCAACCGGACAACTCACGCAGCAGCGTGGCAAAAAAACTCTCCCGCTCCAGCGGTACGTTTAACACACTCAGATTAACTGTTCGCGATTTGTCTACCATGCACGTCTCCATCGAAAATCAGAGCGTCGAAGCAAACGACATCCGCGATCGCTCCATCAGCCGGAGCCATCCTAGAGCGCCACCCGTGGTCTCCCGATACGGGATTTCCCTATTTCCCTACCTCACCTGCAACACTCACAAGCGCCTCTAAACCGCGATTAAGCGTCGCATCATCACAGGCAAATGACAGCCTCAGGTGCGTATCCCGCTCGCTGAACACGCAGCCGGGGATCGTCAAAACCTTGCGCTCGATCGCACGTTCGGCGAACGCCGTCCCTGTAACCCCATCAGGCACCCCCACAAATGCGTAAAAGGCGCCGCCTGGCTTCGTGATCGTGAACTGCTCGCCAAGCATCTCCATCACCATGTCCCGCTTGCGGCGGTACGCAGCGACATACTCCGACATGTCCACCTGCATCGCGGCAAGCCCGGCATGCTGAACCACGCTCGGCGCACAGACAAAAGTGTACTGCTGCAATTTGGTCATCTGATCCACGATCGGGCGAGGCCCCATCGCGTACCCCAGTCGCCACCCGGTCATCCCGTACGTCTTGCTGAATCCACGCAGCACCAGCACACGATCGGAATACGCAGCCGGCGAAGGACATACCAGGCCCACCGGGCTCGCCACCGGCTCATAGCAAAATGCATCGTAAATCTCATCGCTCACCAGCAGCACGTTGTGCTTCTCAGCAACACTCACCAATGCCGACCATGCCTCATCGCCCAGCACCACCCCCGTCGGATTTGACGGGCTGGACACGAGAATCATCTTCGTCCGCTCCGTAATCAACGGCTCAACACGCTCGGCCGTCATCCGGAAATCAGGATACGTATCGACAAACACCGGCGTGCCGCCCGCCATCCGCACCAGGTGTTTGTACATCACAAAATAAGGATCCGGAATCAACACCTCATCGCCAGGCTCGACGCACGTCATCAGCGCCAGCGTCAAACCCCCGCTCACACCCGACGTGATCAATGCCCCGTAATCACCCCAGCGCCCATCACGAGCAAACCGCGCGTCGAACGGCTCACGCACCGCCTCCAGCAGTTCCGCCAGCCCCTGCGTGACGGTGTAACCGTTGCGATCATTCACCACCGCGTCGGACGCGGCACGCTGAATCGGCTCAGGGACCGGGAAGTGTGGCTGACCGATCGAAAGGTTGATCGGATCGCTCACCGACGCCGCCAGGTCAAACACCTTACGGATACCACTGGCGTCAATTGACCGCGCGCGTTGCGTAATCAGATGTTCAAATTCTTCCATCGCGAGACCGTTGCTGTCGGGCAGCTTTATTACAGCAATACCCGGTTACGGGCGATTAACATCGCCGTAAGTGTGATCGCCCCTCAGGCGAACGCAATAGCCGACAGCTGCCCCCGGTCAGAGCGGAAGTACCCCGGAACCCACCCCCGCCCCGCACGCAATCGCTCAGTCTTCTTTCTTCTTCGCCTTCTTACCAGCGACAACCTTACGGTTGCCAACCTTCGGAAGACCAAGCGGCGACTGCTCGCTCGGATCAAACTTCTCCTGCTTCAGCAGACGCGCGACACGCTCAGCACGTGTGAGCACATTGCGGTGCTTGGCCAGCGAAGCAGATGTTTTCAAACTCGGATCAAGACTCATCGTTACGCTACCTCTCGTCGTTCATCCCGCAGCATCTAGCAGCAGGCTCGCCCCGCACCAACTTTCTCAGTTGACGCCCGGGCGGTATTTCTCGGCCATCAGGTCATTCCAGTCCGTCGACCCATCGTACTCAGTACGCCACTTGCGACCGAGCACCTTCAGTCGTTCCCGCAACTCCAAAGCTCGCGGGTCGGACCGGGGTCGCTCAAACCCCGGAAGTGCCACCACCTTCAAGGATCGCCCATTGTTGATCGGCACGACCGCCGCGTCAACCTCGTGGTCCTTTAAAAAATCAACAATACGATAAATTTCTTCGCCCGCACTGCTCGGCACCACGATCAGCCGAAAGTAGTTCAGCGCGTCGATGCGCGGGTCCACGCCGTTGCCTTCGCCGTCGCCCATGGCGAAGCGGGCGTTGTGGGGCTCCACGCCGTTAACCGTCGACGGAATCAGATCTTGAGATGGGTCGTTCTGGAGTTCCAGCAGCGGCGCCGTCGCAGCATGGTAGTCTTGATTGTCACTGGCGGTCGATTGCTCGCCCATCCACTGGCCGACCACAAAGCTCACGCCAACAACCACTAACAGCAGCGCCACCGCGCCGCCCACCGCCCCGCGAGGCAGGTTCCAGGCGACCGGATCCTTGATCCAGCGGACGATCGCCTGCAGATCAAAGCCCGCGTCGTCGTCGTCAGCTGACTCGCGCACCCGCGGAACCTCAGCAGCGGGCTGCTTAACAGGCTCCTGGCGAAGCTCCTGACGAATCTCCTGATGCTCAGGTGACTTAGGTTTCGGAGCATTGAAATTGAGCGTGCCCCCATTCTGCGCCTTCTGCTCTTGCAGAATTTCAAACAGCGGCCTTCCCTTGCCCATGGCGATCATCCCTGATTCAGGTCTTCACGTTGCCAACCAGCAGACATTTCCGCTGATTTCTTTTCAAACGCTCGAAAAATCGACCTCGATAACTGCCCCGTTAGTCCGTTATATCGGCCGTTTCGAAGCGTATCTTGCCGTTAATCGCGGTTGGATTTCCCGCTTTTTACCGCCCCGGTGCGCACCAACCGTGCGTCGCCGCAGTCATCGCCGTGCGCACCATGAGGTCGCACACCGTCATCCAGCATTTTCCATGACCAGCCGTCCGACCGATCATATCAACGTCAGCGTATCCGATGATACCACGCGTTCGCAACTTTAGATCGGCGGAACCGCTGGTTATAGGCCTTTATTTTCACAAGATCCAGATCGCCCCGCCCGCGACCTCCCCGCACCGGTGTCTGGAGGACTCCAACGGGCCCGCCGGGTCGCGGCGCAGTGGGGGGTATGCTAATGTTCGCACTATGGTTTTACGGATTCTTATGCTCGGCGACATCGTGGGCAAGCCCGGTCGGCAGGTGGTTCAGCAGCAGCTGGACGATCTGAAACGTGAGTACGGGCCGGACGTGGTGGTGGCGAATGCGGAGAATGCGGCGGGCGGGTCGGGCCTCACGCCTCAGATCTTCCAGAAGCTCCAGGCCTACGGCGTCCACGGCGTCACGCTCGGCGATCACGTCTACCGTCAGCGCGACATTCTCCCGACACTTGAGCGGGAGGAGAACATCGTCCGCCCGGCAAACCTGCCAGCCGCTGCCGTGGGCAATCGATGGATGATTCTGCAGCCCGACCCGGCCAAGCCGCCGTTGGCGGTGTTGACGCTGCTGGGGCGGTTGTTCATGACCGGTCAGCAGGCGGACGATCCTTTCGCCGCTGCCGATGAGATTCTCGAAAAGCTGCCACGTGATGCGGTGGTGCTGGTGGAGATGCATGCCGAGGCCACGAGCGAGAAGGTGGCGCTGGGCCATCATCTTGACGGCCGCGTGGCCGCCGTGGTCGGCACCCACACGCACATCCCCACAGCCGACGCCAAGATCCTGCCCGGCGGCACGGGCTACATCACGGACCTTGGCATGACCGGGCCTTACGACAGCGTGCTCGGTCGGCGGAAGGACCGGGTGCTTCAGTTTATGACCACGGCGATGCCTGCTCCGTTCGACGTGGCCACGGACGACGTGCGTTTGTGCGGCGTGCTGCTGGACTACAACGTCGACGCAAGGCGCGTGACGCACATCGAACGCATCGAGCGAAAAGCGGAGTTGGATCGGCCGCCGTTTGGGGAGTGACGAGCCGGGCTGTCCTCAGCCCGGATGGGTAGCGTGGGCATGACCGGACTGGGGAAAGTCCGGCTCCGTTAGTTCGGTTTGGGGACGATGACGTTGAGGGTTCGGGGGAGGACTTCGAAGGTGAGTTTTTTGACGGGGTCGAGACGTTCGCCGTCCAGGGAGAAGGGCATGGGGGGGTCGCTTTTCAGTTCGATCCAGCGGGCACTTCGGTGGACGAGGTAGTCGGAATCGAGGTGCCGGGCGACTTCGAGTCTGAGCAGGAGCTTGACCTGCTGGGCACGTGTGCGCGGTGTGGCGACGACGGCTTCGGCGACGCCGTCGTCGATGACGGCGTTGGGTGCGACGGGGTGGCCGCCGCCTGCGGTTCGGCCGTTGGCGACGACGATGGTGGGGGTTTCGGCGGCGAACTCGTCGCCATCGGTTTTGAGGTGGATGCGGTACTTGGGCGTTTTGCGGAGCATGCCCGCAGCTGCGACGAGGTAGGAGAGGGGGCCGAACATGGTTTTGTGGGCGGGGGAGACGGAGCCTGTGACGCGTTCGCTGACGCCTCCGGTTGCGGCATTGGCGACGTAGTGAGTTTGTTCGTCGTCGGTGGTGACCTTGATGAGGTCGATCGGCTTGCGATAGTCGTCGCGGATGATCTGGGCGGCTTGTTCGAAATCGAGGGGGATCTCGAGTGTGCGGGCGAGGTCGTTTCCGGTGCCGAAGGGGAGGATGCCGATGGTGAAATCCTGGGGATTTTTACGGGCGAGGAGGCTGACGACTTCGTGGATGGTGCCGTCGCCGCCGCCGATGATGAAGCGTCGTGTGTTGGTGACGATGGCTTGTTGAACGAAGCGGATGGCGTCGCCGGGGTACTGGGTGACGCGGAGGGTGCAGTGGTGTTGACCTTCGAGCCATTGCTCGAGGCGTTCGAGCTGGCTGCGGCCGCCTGAGGCAGCGGGATTGGCGATGACCAGCGTTTGTTCGAGCGTCATGGGTTTAGCCGTTCGTATTGCCGTGGTTGCTTGCGTCATGATCATAGCCTTTGCGGGTGCCCGAACGGTGGTGTCGTGGTATAAAAGAGTGATGCAGATGTTGGCTTTGATAGCGCACGATCGGATGAAGGATCGGATTGTTTCGTTCTGCGAATCGCATCGCGAGACGCTGGAACGTTTCGACCTGATCGCGACGGGAACGACGGGCAGTCGTATCGCCGAGGCCACCGGTTTGTCGGTAACGTGCATGCTTTCGGGGCCGGTGGGCGGTGATGCACAGATTGCGGCGCAGGTGGCGACGGGGGGCGTGCATGCGGTGATATTCCTGGTCGATCCGCTGCACGCCCATCCGCACGAGCCGGACATTCAGGGGCTGATGCGGGTATGTAATGTTCACGAAGTCCCGTTCGCGACGAACGCTCCGGCGGCCGATCTGCTGCTGAGTGCGATCACGGCTCAACAGACCACGCAGCGGTAAATCACGGTGCTTTTGAGGACGCTGGAAAGATACGATTCGGTGAGAAGCGGGGCAAACTTTTCTGGTTGGGGTGCGGGGGATTGGGTGCCCCGGCCAGCGCAGACGGCCGGGCGGGATGATTCAACGGGTTCGGGGGCATTGCATTCGTCGGGGAAACCCGGCGCGGCACTGGTGGACAAGCCACCAGTGGCACACAAGTTTGTGGCGGGGAACCCGACCGTCTCGCTTCGCTCGCTGGCCGGGGCACCCTTGGAATTGTCGGTGCGGGGGATTGGGAAGAAGTGGCGATCTGCGATCGCCCGCTAACGGATTGTGAGGGTTGCGATGAGTGGTTTGAACGTGACGGCGTGTGATCATCTTGAGGCGATTTTTGCGGGGCGGGTTGAGGCTGGGATGAGCTTCTCTGAGCGGGTGTATGCGATGACGGTGCGTGTGCCGGCTGGTTCGGTGACGACGTATGGGCGGATAGCTGCGGCGCTGGGGTCGCCTCGTGGTGCGCGGGCGGTGGGCAATGCGCTGAATCGCAATCCCCATGCGCCGGATGTGCCCTGTCATCGAGTGGTGGGGTATGACCGACGGTTGACGGGGTTTGCGCATGGGCTGGCGGCGAAGCGTCAGTTGCTGCTGGATGAGAAGGTGGCGTTTGTTGAGGATCGGGTCGCTGAGGAGGCGTTGATCGATCCGTGATATTTCTCAGGTTTCCCCCGATACCGAGCAGATTCTGAGGCAGGTAGGATCGCTCATCATGGAGATGCGCCAACTGGGACAGACCGGGCTGTGGGTTACGCCGTTGGGTTTTGGTGCAGCGCCGATGGCTTTTCTTGATAAGCCTCAGGAACAGGCGGATGCGACGCTGAACCGGGTGCTGGACGCGGGGGTGAATCTCATCGATACCGCGGCGTGCTATCCCAATTCCGAGCAGGTGATCGGGCGGGCGGTGGGGCATCGGCGTGATGATTATGTGCTGGCGAGTAAGTGCGGGCATCTGGCGCATGGGCTGCGGGGGCGGGAGTGGTCGGCGGAGCTGATTGCGCGGAGTATCGATCGGTCGCTGACGCTTTTGCGAACGGATCACCTCGACATCATGCTGCTGCATTCGTGCGACCTGGCGGTGCTTAAGCAGGGCGAAGCGCTGGAGGCGCTGCGGCAGGCACGCGAGGCGGGGAAGGTGCGGCATATCGGGTATTCGGGCGACAACGAAGCGGCGGCTTACGCGGCGGGGCTTGAAGATGTGGAGATCATCCAGACGTCGGTGAGCATCTGCGATCAGACGAACATCGATCTGGTGCTGCCTGTGGCGGAGGGGCGTAATCTGGGGGTGATTGCGAAGCGGCCGCTGGCGAACGCGGCGTGGAAGAATCTGGCGGAGCAGCCGGGCATGTACGCCCATTATGCGGCTGAGTACAACCGTCGGCTTCGGCGGATGAATCTGACGCCGAGCGATTTGGGGTTTGATGACGGGACGGGGGCGGCGTGGCTTGAGATGTCGCTGAGGTTCACGCTGTCGCAGCCGCAGGTGCACGCGGCGATCGTGGGGACGACGTGCATCGATCATCTCGAAGCGAACGTTTATGCGGCTGGGCTGGGAGCGCTGCCACCGATCGCGGTGCAGAAGGTGCGCAACGCGTTTCATCGTGCTCAGAACGGGGCGGGGTACGGGTGGGTGGCGCAGACGTAGGGGCGGGGGGAAATGCTCAAATCTGAATGTTCAATGCTCAATGGCGGAAGGCGCGTGTTGAGCATTGAGCATTGAGCATTGGGGGCTTGAGCATTCAGCGCATGCGGTGCAGGGTGTCGGGGAGTTGTTGCATGAGTGCTTTGGCGGTGAGGCCGGCGTTGCCGTGGGCGGCGGCCCAGAGGTCGGCGGCGAGGCCGTGGAGGTGGACGGCCAGGGCGGCGGCTTCGTAAGCGGGCATCTTCTGGGCAATGAGTGAGGCGATGAGGCCGGTGAGGACGTCGCCGCTGCCTGCGGTGGCGAGGGCGACGTTGCCGGTGGTGTTGTGATGCGTGCGATCGGCGTCGGCGACGATGGTGCGGCTGCCCTTGAGAACGACAACGGCGTAATGATGGGCGGCGAGGGCCTGGGCGGCCTGCGGGCGCTGAGCGGGATCGGTGCCGCTGAGCGTGATGCCGGCGGCGTCGGCGAGGCGTTGGTATTCGCCGGGGTGCGGGGTGAGGACGGTGGGGGCGTCGCGGCGGATCGGCTGAGTTTGGGCGGCGAGCGTGTTCAGGGCGTCGGCATCGAGCACGGCGGGGCGGTCGGTCTGCAGCAGGCGGGCGAGCAGTTGCGTCTGGTGATCGCCTGTGCCGAGACCGGGACCGACGGCGAGAACGGTGCGGGCATCGAACTGGGCGGCGAAGGCCTCGAAATCGGCGGGATCGTCGGGGAGGATCATGCCCGTGGCGGAGGGTTCGATGGTGAGGCAGAACGGGAGGATGGCGGCATGCGTGGCGATCTTGCACAGGCCCGCGCCGCTGCGGAGCGCGGAGCCGGCGGCGAGGGCGGGAGCGCCGAGCATGGTGGGCGAGCCGCCGACGACGATCACGGTGCCGAACGTGCCTTTGTGACCATCAGCTGGACGCTGCGGGAGTGCGGGCAGCGTCGGGGGCAAGGTGGGGGGGGTGGGCATCAGGTGGTTTCCCGTTGGATGAGTGTGGCGATGTAGGCGGCCCCGAAACCGTTGTCGATGTTAACAACGCTGACGCCCGCGGCGCAGCTGGTGAGCATGCCGAGCAGGGCGGTGACGCCTGCGAAGGCGGCGCCGTAGCCGACGCTGGTGGGGACGGCGATGACGGGAACGCTGACGAGACCACCGACGACGCTGGGGAGGGCGCCTTCCATGCCGGCAATGCAGATGATGACGCGCGTGGGGCCGAGGTCGTCGAGGCGGCGGATCAGCCGGGCGAGGCCTGCGACGCCGACGTCGTTGATGCGGTGGACCGGCTGGGCGAGGGCGAGGCAGGTGAGTTCGGCTTCGTCGGCCACGGCTTCGTCGGAGGTGCCGGCCGTGATGATCGGGATCGGCTGGGCGGTGGGGGGCGGCGGCGTAGGGCGGCCGACGAGAAGCGTGCGGCTGCGGGAATCGGTCTGGACATCGGCGAAGGCATGCGTCACGGCTTCGTGGTGGGCGGGATTCGCGCGCGTGATCAGGGCGTGGCCGCTGCGGTCGATCAGGGCGTGGGCGATGGTGACGACCTGCTCGGGCGTTTTGCCCTCGGCGTAGATGACCTCGGGCACGCCGCAACGGCGGTGGCGGTGATGGTCGAGCGTGGCGAAACCGAGCGGCTGCTGCGCGAGATCGTGGAGGCGACGGGCGGCATCCTCGACCCCGACCTCGCCTGCGGCCACCTGCTGAAGGATCTGCTCGAAAGGATCACCCATCGGCGCATTATAACGCAGCCGATTGCACGCTTTCCGAGATCGGCACAAACCCAACAGCGGCGGACGACGTAACAGACTAAGATTTTCAGCAACACACCCGCGAGCGGAGCAAATCATGGCAGACGATAAACACGAGACCAACGCCCCGACCAACCCGAGACGACACGGGCCGTTGCGACACGCACAGTGGGTGATGCTGGTGATCCTGGTCGGCGTGATCGTATTGCAGTGGCCGATCTATCGCAGCATCGGCATGGGCCTGCTGAACATCGATCCACCTGACGACGGCATCGGTTGGCGTACGGATTTCGCCGCCGCGCAGGTCGAAGCGGCGGAGACCGGCAAGCCGTTGCTGGTGAACTTCACCGCCGACTGGTGCGGGCCCTGCGTGGCGATGAAGCGCGACGTCTGGCCACGTGATTCGGTGGGTGAACTGATCGCCGCGGGGTACGTCCCGGTTCGGCTGGACATCGATCTGATCGAAGGCAAAAGCGTCGGGGCAGAATACGACGTGCGGGCGATTCCGACGACGATCGTGATGGATGCTGAGGGGCAGGAGATTGAACGGGCGAACTACCTCTCCCGCCGCGGCATGGAAGAGTTTCTGCAGCGGCTAAGCGGGTAGAGACGAGATTTGAGCGCGCCCGTCGGGAGGCGGCGTCGGGCGCTGGGGGGCGTAGGGCGCATGGGTGCCGCACAGCGTCCCGCAGGGTGGTGTGTGCGAACAGCGTGAGTTTATCGCTCGGCTGATGAACCAAAGTTCAGCCATGGCGGTAGCGTCATGGCATGATATATTTCATGGCCGACCAGTACGCAGCACGCGCTTTGGGGTGCTCCGTGGCCCCCGGCAAGCCCGATCACTTCGATATTCTTTGACGGCCTGTGGCGACCATGAGCGATCTAAGCAGATCTTTAGTGAAGCGATTTTATGTGTTCCTAGCTGTACTGGCTGTACTGGGGCTATTTGCTGCTAGCTCCATATACCTCTTTCCCAAAGAGCCCGCATTGTTTGCGTTTCCCAAGACTGGAATTGCAGCGAGCTACACGCCTGCTGTGCCCCACGTCACCAATCCTGATGGATCTACGGTGTGGATAGATATGCGGGCGAATATGGTGGCCATCGTCGATGCCCCGGACGGAAAGACGGATGGGGCGGATTGGGAAACCGTAGGACATGACTTCATCCAGTTTCATGATGGCAGACGGATCGAGCGATCGGAAGATACGCTGTTGTTTGTCGACGCTGCCGATCAGCAGAGAGTGAAGCGCTCCTTGAGGCCAGGCGACGCAGAGTGGCTTTACGTTGAAATCCTCAGGAGAAACCTTTACGAGATGGCAAACGCTCGGGCGGCGGTGTTGAGCCTGCTTGATGAACGCCCTCAGGATTAGCAAGTAGTGTCATGTAGCCGAAGCGAAACCTACCACGGAGCTAAGCGGTGGGCCGGGGTGGGGAGGCATCTGGGCTAGTATGCATTAGGCAGTCGGCACTGATTATTTGGGGGGGGGAGAGGGGAATTAGATCGTGCCGGACCAGTCGGGGGGGTAGCAGAGGACGGGGACGCGGGATTGGCGGATGATCTGTTGGGGGATGTCGCCGGCTAGCAGGCGTGCCATGCGTCCTTTGCCGCTGAGGCCGAGCACGATGAGCGTGGCTTGCTGTTCGTCGGAGGCGTTGAGGATCGCCCGGCCGACATCATCACCATATAGCAGCAGTTTCTCGGAGGGGAGGTTCGCGTTGTCCAGTCGATCGGTGAGGGATTGGAGCGTGCGTTCGCCGCGCTGGCGCGTCTCCTCCGCAGAGTCGTCTTCCTCGGTGGGACGGGCGACGTGAGCGACGATCACGGACGCTTCGAGACGATCGGCAAGATCCTCGATCGTCGCGCACAGCTTATCGCTGGCCCAGGGCGTAGAAACGGCTACAAGGATTCGGCTGCCCGCCACGTGTGACTCCGGAGGTAAAGCTCTGAGAAAGCGCCCGCAGATATTCTAACGCGGTAGCCATAACTTTGTGGCGTTATTCAGCATGGGCGGTGCTGGGTTCTTCCAGCGACTCAGCCTGAACGGGCGCGGCCCGCTCGGCGGTCAGGAATCCGGTCACCGCATTCTGAGAAGCGCTGATCAGCGGGGCCGCGAGCAGCGAGAGCGCGACAACGGCAATCGCGGAAGTCGCGGCGGCCGAGGCACGCCAGGGCAGATGCGCCATCTCGGGGGGGCTGTCGGTCGGGGCATCGAGGTAGCAGACCTTGATGATGCGGAGGTAGTAAAACGCCCCGATGACCGAGGCGATCAAGGCAAGCACGGCGAGCCAGGCGAAGCCGGCGCTGATGGCGGCACCGAAGAGGAAAACCTTGCCCCAGAAGCCGACGAGCGGGGGAATGCCCGCAAGACTGAGCACGCAGATGGCCATCACGGCGGCCATCGCGGGGCGGCGGCCGGCGAGACCCTTGAGATCATCAAAGGTTTCGGCTTCTTCGCCCTGGCGCTTGAGCAGGCCCAGCACCGCGAAGGGGCCGAGGTTCATCGCACCGTAGGCGACGAGGTAGAAAAGGATGGCGGCAATGCCGTCGCGCGCGGGCCAGGCGCCCTCGGCGATGAGGACGGGGCCCGCGATGAGGCCGAGGATCATGTAGCCCGAGTGGGCCATCCATGAATAGGCGAGCACACGCTTCACGCTGGTCTGCAGGAGGGCGAGGATGTTGCCGGTGAACATGGTAATCACGGCGATGCCCGCCAGCAGATAGATGACGCTGGGGGCGTATTCGACACCGGGCCAGCCGGCTGCGTCCATGATGAGGATGAGCGCGGCGAAACCTGCAATCTTCGGGGTAAAGGCGACAAAGTTCGTCACCGGCAGCGACGCACCCTGGTAGACGTCGGCAAGGTAGAAGTGCATCGGGAATGCGGCGACTTTGAAGCACAGGCCGATGATGGAGAACACCAGGCCGACGATCGCGAAGGTGTTAAGCCCTTCCTCAACGAAGACAGTTTGCATGGCGGCAAAGTCGGTCGTGCCGGCTGCGCCGTAGAGCATCGCGAAGCCGTAGAGGAAGATCGCGGTGGCGAACGCGCCGAGGAAGAAGTACTTCACGCCCGCTTCGGAAGCCTTGGGCGACTGACGGCTGGTGACAACCATCACGTAGAGCGGCAGGCTGGTGAGTTCGAGCGAGAGGAAGAGCCAGACGAGGTTGTCGGCTCCGGCGCAGAGCATGGCCCCGGCGAGCGAGAGCAGGAAGAAACCGTAGAACTCACCACGGGAGGTGTCGGACGGATCGAACTTGTCGTCGCGGTTTGGGTCGGTTTGCTCGTCGTGCATTTCGACGACCACGAACAGCAGGATAAGCCCGATGACGCCGACGGCGATCTTGATGTACAGCGCGATCGGGGAGAGTTGCACGATGCCCATCGCGGGGCTGAGTGCGGCGAGGAGCGTGGCAAGGATGAGCGCGCCGCCGCTGATGTAGAAGGTGGCGCGGCGGACGAACTGGGAGCCGCTGATGCCCATGATCATCGTGGTGAAGGCGGCGAGCATCAGGACGATTTCAGGCCAGAGGGTCTGAAGTTTGAGCGCCATTTCCGTGGGGCCTTCGGGGGTCATCGTGACTCCTCCTCGCCGACGCGCAAGGCGTGAGCGGCGGTCGTTGCATGCAGTGAAGATCGGCTGGCGAGCGGGATAGGCGCCTCAGCATCGTGTAGCTGAGCGCGGGGCTCGGCGGCAGCGGGGATGGTCGTTTGGAGCGGGTCCGCGGGTTGCTCGGTGACCGCGGGTGCCTCGGTCTCGTCGGGATTGCGTTCGGCAATCACCTGCTGAGCGGCGGCGGTGATGTTGTCGATGGTCGGCTCGAAGCTCTGCAGCATCGGCGTGGGGTAGAGGCCCAGCACGAGGCAGAGGACAGCGAGCGGAGCGAGCGTGGCGATTTCACGCGTGTTCAGATCCTGCGGGTTCGGCTCGGCCCCCTGCTCCTCGGTGGGGACACCGACGGGCCCGAAGACGACCTTGTTGACCATGTAGAGGATGTAGATGGCAGCGAGGATGACGCCGAGCGTGGCGAAGATCGCGAAGGGGATGCCGAGGACATCGGTGGCGGTGAAGGCACCGAGGATGGTCAGGAATTCGCCGACGAAGCCGTTGAGGCCCGGCAGGCCGACCGACGCGAGGCAGAAGAAGACGAAGAAGAAGGACCAGATCGGCAGGCGTTTGCCGAGGCCCGAGTAGGCCGCCAGTTCGCGGGTGTGGAAGCGGGAGTAGATCATGCCGACGCAGAGGAAGAGGGCGCCGGTGGCGAGGCCGTGGTTGATCATGTAGATGATGGACCCGCCGACGCCTGCGGCGTTGAGGGCGACGAGGCCGAGGACGCAGAAGCCCATGTGGGAGACGGAGGAGTAGGCGACGAGCTTCTTCATATCCGTCTGCACCCAGCAGATGAGGGCGGCATAGAGGATGGCGATGATGGCGAAGATGGCGATGTAGGGGGCGAAGGTGACGATGGCTTCGGGTGCCATGGGCAGTGCGAAGCGGAGCAGGCCGTAGGAGCCAAGCTTGAGGAGGACGCCCGCGAGGATGACCGAGCCGGCGGTCGGGGCTTCGGTGTGCGCCAGCGGCAGCCAGGTGTGGACGGGGAAGAGGGGGACCTTGACGGAGAAGCCGATGAGCAGGCCCATGAGGACCCAGCCCTGCTCGACGGGCGACATCTGCCCGGAGACGGCGACGAGCTGCGGGATGGAGAAGGTCCATTCGCCGGTGAGACCTGCGTGGAAGTAGGCGACGTAGAGGACGGCGACGAGCGTGAAGATCGAGCCGGCGAGGGTGAAGACGAAGAACTTGGTCGCGGCGAAGATGCGGTTGCCCGAGCCGAAGATCCCGATGAGGAAGAACAGGGGGATCAGCGTCATCTCGAAGAAGACGTAGAAGAGGATGAGGTCCATCGCGCTGAAGACGCCGACGAGCGCGGTCTGGAGGACCAGCAGCCAGACGAAGTATTCCTTCACGCGGTGCTTGATGTCGTGCCACGTGCCGAGGATGGTCAGCGGCAGCAGCAGGGCGGCCAGGACGATGAGCCAAACGCTGACGGC
Source organism: Phycisphaeraceae bacterium (assembly GCA_040905565.1). Taxonomy (GTDB): domain Bacteria; phylum Planctomycetota; class Phycisphaerae; order Phycisphaerales; family Zrk34; genus JBBDRF01. The sequence goes on from JBBDRF010000092.1 coordinate 39,442, forward strand.
GTCGGCACCGAAGCGGAAGCCGATGCCCAGGCCTTCCATCCAGGGGGTGTAGCTGGCGAACTGAAAGGCTCCGGCGTTGCTCCAGTCGAAGCGGACGAGCATGAGCATCGCCAGGGCGAAGCCGAGCACGCTGGACCACAGGGCGACGGCACGCACGGTGGCGGGGCGGTCGGCGGGGATGAACAGCGCGATGGCAAGGGCGCTGAGCAGGGGGATCAGCACCATCAGCGGCAAGAGCCAGGCGGAGGCGGTGGTGGTCTCGCCGGCCGCTGCGAGCGTCGGGATGAAGGGGATCAGGTTTGTCATGATGCAGCCATTGCTTTCCAGGTGGCGACGACGAACAGCAGGAGCACGGCGAGGCCGACCGCCATCTGGAGGGCGTAGCCGTGGAGGGCGCCGCGCTGCGTTTCACGCAGGGGCCAGGCGAGTGCTCGGGGGATGATGGCGATGATGGTGACGATGCCGTCGACGACGAAACGGTCGATCTGGTAGGCCACCCACGCGAGGCCGTGAAGCGGGCGGACGATGCAGAAATCGTAGAGTTCGTCGACGTAGTACTTGCGGTTGAAGAGCGTGACCAGCGGCGCGAACATGGAGGCGACGGTGTCGGCGAGGTCGCGACGTTTGAGGTGGAACAGGTAGGCCAGGGCGATGCCGGCGATGGCCGCGATGATACTTGAGATCATGGCGGTGTTGTGGGCGACGTGGTGGTCGTGGTGGTACTGCTCGACGGTGGTGTTGAATGCCGCGGCGATATTCGCATCGGGCACAGCGGCTGTGGAGCCGTTGACCATGGCGGCCATGAAACCGGTGTAGTAGAGCAGGCCGCCGACGAACAGGGCACCGAGGGCGAGGACCACGAGGGGGCCGTTCATCAGCCAGGGCATTTCGTGAGGCTCAGCGTGATGGTCGTGAGCGGGCGCGTGCTGCGGCTGAGCGGCGGCCTGAGGTTCTGCGGTGGTGTGATCGTGGGCGGTGTGCTCATCCATCGGGTAGCCGTGGTGCTCGTTGCCCATTTCGTACTTGGTTTCGCCGAGGAAGACGCGGAACCAGAGGCGGAAAGTGTAGAAGGCGGTGAGGAAGGCGGTGAAGATGGCGATCCAGCCGAGGATGGGATAGGCGGCCAGCGCGTCGGCGAGGATGGTGTCTTTGGAGTAGAAGCCTGCGGTGAAGGGGAAGCCGGCGAGGGCGAGGCAGCCGATGAACATCAGCCAGCCGGTAACGGGCATGACGCGGATGAGGCCGCTCATCTTGCGGAGGTCGAGCTGACCGGCGAGGGCGTGCATCACGGAGCCGGCGGTGAGGAAGAGCAGGGCTTTGAAGAAGGCGTGGGTGGTGAGATGGAAGACGGCCCCGACGGTGCCGAGGACGCCGACGCCGAGGAACATGAAGCCGAGTTGGGAGACGGTGGAGTAGGCCCAGATGCGTTTGATGTCGTACTGGCACATGGCGATGGTGGCGGCGAAGAGGGCCGTCACGGCCCCGACGGTCGCGACCACGGGCAGGGCGTATTCAGAGAGCTGAAAGACGGGGATGAGGCGGGCGATCATGTAGACGCCGGCCGTCACCATCGTCGCCGCATGGATGAGCGCGGAGACGGGGGTCGGGCCTTCCATGGCGTCGGGCAGCCAGGTGTGCAGCGGAAGCTGAGCGGATTTGCCGAACGCGCCGAGCATCAGCAGGAACGGGATGGCTGAGAGCAGCAGCGTGTCCTGCCAGCCGGTGGCCTGCACGGCGGAGGCGCTGGAGGCGGACTGCAGGAAGCCGGTGCCGTCGACGTTCATGTACTGGACGGTGCCGAAGACCAGGAAGATGCCCATCAGCCCGAGCGCGAAACCGAAGTCACCCACGCGGTTGACGATGAACGCCTTCTTCGCTGCGGCGGATGCGGAGGGCTTGCGGTAGTAGTAGCCGATGAGCAGGTAGGAAGCGGCACCCACGCCCTCCCAGCCGAGGTAGAGCAGAACGAGGTTGTCAGCCATCACCAGACTGGTCATCGCGAAGATGAACAGGTTGATGTAGGCGAAGAAGCGTGCGAAGCCCTCGTCGCCCTTCATGTAGCCGATGGCGTAGATGGCGATCAGCGTGCCGATGCCCGTGACGACGAAGAGCATGATGCTGGTGAGCGAGTCGATGAAGTAGCTGAAGTTCGCAGCAAAGTCGCCGATGTTAATCCACTGGAAGTAGTGGACGGTTTCGCCCTGCGTGGTGTCGGCCAGTCCGCCGTAGCGGAAGAAGACGACGCAACTGGTGAGGAAGGCGAGACCGATCGCCCCGACGGTGACCCAGCCGGCCGCTTCGCGCGCTTTGGGGGAGCGCAGGCAGGCGAGGATCCCACAGACGATCATCGCGAGGAAGGGGAGTGTGGGGATCCAGGTGGCGATCTGGAGCGGACTGTCTGTCGTGGCGAGAGTCGTCATGGGATGAACTCAACCTTGCAGGCTGGGTGAAGATTCGTTGGAAGCGGTCAGCCTTTGAGCGCGGCCCAGGCATCGGCGTCGAGCGTGTGTTTGCGTCGGAAAAGCAGCACGATCAGGCCCAGGGCGAGGGCGGCTTCGGCGGCGGCGATGGTCAGCACGAAGATGACAAACACCTGTCCGTCGAAGTTCAGGTGGTATCGGCTGAAGGCGATAAGCGTGATGATAATGCCCTGAAACATCATTTCCGTGCAGAGGAACATCACGATGAGGTTCCGCCGGGCGATGAAGCCGATCACGCCGAGCGAGAACAGCAGCGCGCCGGTGAAGAGGAAGTGATTGAGGGTGATGAAGTCGATCGTGCCGCTCATGGTCGGATCAGCCTGAAAAAGGGAACGGTCGGGGACGGAAGCGTGCGAGAGGGGCCTTGGAATCAGGAGGGCCCGGTCTCCGGCTCAGGTTCGGGCACTTTACGTCGGGCGATGACAATGGCACCGACCATCGCGAGCAGGAGGATCACGCCTGCGAGTTCGATGCCGAGCGTGTGGCCCTTGAACAGGGCGAGGCCGACGTGGTCGATGTTGTAAATGAATTCGCCGAGGATCTCGTCGTTGAGGGCCACATGGCGGACGCGCGCCCCGCTGATGGTGCCGTCGGTGGCAATACGGCGGATGCCGACGGTGCCTGCTTCGAGATCGAAATCTTCTTCGTACGCAACCGTTTCGTTTGATTCGATCACGTCCTGGGCACGAAGGATAGCTTCGAGCTTGGGCAGCGAGATCTTGCCGGGCATGTCGGCTGCGGATTCGGTCACCGTGGTCTGGAAGCGGGGGGAGATCGCGTCGCTGGGCTGGGTGAACATGGCCGACGCAAGGGCAGCGATCAGGGCCATGCCCATCACGACCGAGAGCATCGGCTCGCGTGCGGTGCGGTCATAGTCGGGGGCCGAGTCGGGCTCGTGCGAGGACTGTGGCAGCGTGGCGAGCATGATCACGAACATGTAGGTGACCAGGATCGCGCCGCCGTAGATCAGGATCATCGCAAAGGCCATGAACTCGGCATCAAGCAGGACCAGCATGCCTGCGGAACTGAGCACCACGATGACGAAGTAGAGCGCGCAGTAGACCGGTCTGGGATGGGTGATCACCCGTACGCCAGCTGCGGCGGAGATCACCGAGAAGATGTAGTAGTAGGGCGAGGGGTAAGCCTGTGGATCGGGCATGAGCCAGATCAGCAGGCTTCCGGCGAGCGCGGAAATCGCAAGCACCGCCCCGAGCCGAGGCGAGGACCGCGGGTGAGGCAAGACGAGGTATAAACCCATCGCGCCGAGCGCCGCTGTAAGAAAAAAGAGGTAACTCATTTGCGTGTCGTGCGTTTCGCCAACAGAGCCACTGTATATGTCCGCCACCCGCGACGCTGCAGGTGTCTGTGAAGATCGTCACAATATGGGTTGGCGACACTTTTTTCAACCGGGGCACCGCCCGAGGGTCAGAAAGTATGGCCGGATGAGGCGGTCGCCGCGACCGATCGAGGGCGCGGCTAACCGGCTGAGGCGGCCGGTGGGGGGGTAGGTGGGGGGTCGTCTTCCGTTGCGGCAGCTTCGGCCCACAGCGCCTGAAGCTGCGGCCCTTTGCCCATCAGGTCCTCCACGGTCAGATCGTCCAGCACGGCAAGGAAACGCGACTGGGCGTGCTGCAGGACGCCTTTGAGATTGCAGGCCGGGCTGATGGGGCAGGTGTTCGTGGCATCGTTGAAACACTCGACAAGCTCGAAGTGAGGCTCAGTCTGACGGACGACCTGCCCAAGGTTGATCTGGTTTTTCGGGACCGCCAGTTGCAGACCGCCGTTGCGGCCACGGACCGATCGCACCAGCTTCAGCTTCACCAGCAAGTGTGCCACCTTGACCATGTGATGGCGGGAAGTGCGGTAGGCGCGGGCGATCTGCGAGACGCTCACCGTCTGGTCCTCGTGAACGGCAAGGTAAAGCAGAATGCGAAGCGCATAATCAGAAAATAACGTCAACTGCATCGTTCGAAGGTTCTCGCTGTGGGGAAGGGAGGCGGCATTGTAAGCGCAAATCAGTGGCATGACGAAGAGCGGGAGATCACCGGCTTGGGCGGCAAGGGCTCCTGAGGCGCCGTGAAAAAAAAGAGTGTTTTCTAACAGGTAGCGCATTGACACACGGCGGTGTGTATGTAAATATGTACGCAAGATACTACTTTTCAAGAAAGGTCCTATGATGACAACGCTCTACGACAAACTTGGCGGCGAACCGGCGATGCAGGCAGCGGTCGAAATCTTCTATCGCAAGATGCTGATGGACGACCGGGTGGCTTCGTTCTTTGACGATACGGATATGGAAGGCCAGATGGCCAAGCAGAAGGCGTTTCTGACGATGGCTGCTGGCGGCCCGAGCGCGTACACCGGCCGCGACATGCGGAGTGCTCACGCACCGCTGGTTGAGCGGGGCCTGAACGACGAGCATGTGGACGTGGTGGTCGAGCATCTTGGGGCCACGCTTAGCGAACTGGGCGTCGAGCAGCCGTTGATCGACGAAGTGGCAGCACTGTGCGAGAGCGTCCGCGACGACGTGCTGTGCCGGTGAGTGTTGAACGCACGCTCTAGAGCGTGGGCTTTTGGGAACCCCGTAAGGTGGGGGGGGGAGGTTGTGATGGCGAAGGTCTATCTGGGCGACGGAAACGGCATCGAGGTTGAGCCCGATCAGACGGTGCTCGATGCGTTGCTGGACAGCGGCGAGAAGGTGCCTCATTCATGCAAGGCCGGTAGCTGTCAGTCGTGTTTGATGCGTGCGGTGGACGGCGAGCTTTCGGGCAAGTCGCAGCAGGGTATTAAGCCGACGCTCCGGGCGCAGGGGTATTTCCTGGCGTGCATGGAGAAACCGAGCGACGATCTGCGTGTCTCGGTGGGCCAGGCGGAAGCGTTGAGCGTGGCTGCGTCGGTCGTCAGCGTTGAGCCGTTGTCCGCGGACGTGGTGAAGCTGACGATCGACCCGTCGGAGGATCTGGACTATCGGCCGGGGCAGTTTCTGAACCTGGTCCGCCGAGAGGATGGGCTGGTGCGCAGCTACTCCATCGCCAGTGTGCCGGGCTGGGACAGTTTTGCTGACCGTGCTGCGATCGAAGTGGAAGCAGGAAGCGAAGCCGTCGAGGGCGAGGTGGCGAGCGGCACCCGTCAAGGGTCAGGCACCTCAACGGGACAGGTGGGTGGGGGGGTTGAGATGCATGTGAGGCGGTTGCCGGGTGGGCGGATGAGCAACTGGATTGCTTCGGAGCTGCGTGAAGGCGACGGGCTTGATGTGCGTGGGCCGGCTGGCGAGTGTTTCTACATGCCCGGCGAGCCCGAGCAGCCGCTGCTTCTGGCGGGGACGGGGACGGGGCTGGCTCCGCTGTGGGGGATCGTGCGCGATGCGCTTCAGCAGGGGCATACCGGCGAGATCGTGCTGTATCACGGTGCGTTGAACGCCGACGGGCTGTACATGGTGGACGAGCTTCAGGCGCTGGCAGCGGCTCATCCGAACGTGACGTATCGCCGGTGTTTGCTGAACGGTGAAGCCGACGCGGAAGGCGGGTGCACGATCGGCCGCATCGATCAGGCGATTCTGCAGGATCAACCGAGCCTGAAGGGCTGGCGTGTGTTTCTGTGTGGCGACCCCGGGCTGGTCAACGCGATGCGGAAGAAGGTCTTCCTGGCCGGCGCCTCGATGCAGGCCATTTACGCCGACGCGTTCTTAACGGCGAAGCCGGAGTAGGAAGACTCAACCGCGGGTGTGGCTCGGTCGTGGGCGCAGCAAGTGGATGAGGCACGCTGTTGGCAACGAGCCGCGCACGTGAATAACCGTTTGTGCGTCCGACCAGAGTTCACCGCAAACGGCCGTGCACAACCGCGTTCTTACCAGTCTATTTCATCTTTTGCGTAAGTCGTTGATTTTCGCCGGTAGCCGAGGCCTCCACTCGTATGCAAGGCGCGCAAAGTCTTTACGCACAACCGCTCCCTTACGGTCGCGGCTCGTATTCAGCGCTGAGGGAGATCTAAGCGGTGTTGGCTATCACTCGATGTTGCCGCGATCGGGGGCGAGCTTCATGAGGGTGGGCATCATGTAGTTGGCACCGCGGTAGAGGTAGATCTGGCCTGAGAGGACGAAGACGACGGAGTCGCCGTGCTGGGTGACGATTTCTTCCATGTCCTCCAGCAGCTGGCAGGGCATGAGGTACATCGGCGGGTCCTGCATGCCTGAACCGTCGGCGTCGAAGACGAAGGCCCAGCCGGAGACGTCGCCTGGCACGCGGACCATACGGCCGCGACGGGTGATCACGAACTGTCCCTCACGCCGAAGCGACGCTTCGGAGGCCCCGGGGGCGACGCCTGCCAATGCGCGGGCGGCGGAGGATTTGCTTTCGCCTTCGCCGTTGGCTGAGGGATCACGCTCGCGGCTGGGTTCGATCAGCGGATTCTCCGAACGACGACGCAGCAGATCCTGCAGCACATCGTCCGCGGAGGGTTGCTCGGCCGCTTCGTCGGCTTGCGGAGCGTCCTGCTCGGCGGGTTGTTCGGTATTTGCTTCGGCGGGGGCCTCGGTGTCGCGTTCGGCATCCTGAGCGAAACTGGGGGCCAGGTAGACCAACAGCATGACCAGCGCGGCGGTGAAGAAACTGAAAACGGTGGTGCGATTCATGGCAGACTCCGTTCGATCCTGTCAGAGAGCAACATTACGCAGCGACGGCGGAGCGAACCACTGCGAGGGGATTGAGAGCTTGAGTTCATCCGCGACGCGGTCGACGGGGGGAGGGACCGGAGCCGCGACCGCCTTCGGGGTGGTCTGAGCCGACGGCGGCTGGGGAGCCGTCGCCGTTGGTATCGCCAGCGTGCTCGGCGGCGCGGCCAAAGATCATCCGGCCGGCCGAGGTCTGCAGCACACTGGTCACGGTGAGGGCGATCTCCCGGCCGATGTTTGCCCGGGCATGCTCGACCACGACCATCGTGCCGTCTTCAAGATAACCCACGCCCTGCCCGGCACTTTCCCCAGCCTTCACAATCTGCACCTTCAGGCCCTCGCCCGGCAGCACGACCGGCCTCAGGGCCTCGGCGAGACTGTTGATGTTGACCACGTCGACGTCGCGGACCTCCGCGATCTTCGCGAGGTTGTAATCGGTCGTCACGATCCGCCCACGCAGCTCCTCGGCCAGCGCGATCAGCTTCTGATCCACCGTGGCGCCCTCTGTGTCGTGATCATGAATGCTGACTTCCACTGTGGGGTCCGATTGCAGCTTGCTGACGATATCCAGCCCGCGCCGACCGCGGGCCCGCTTGAGCTTATCGGCTGAATCGGCGACGCCCTGTAGCTCGTTCAGCACAAATCTCGGCACAACGAGCAAACCCTGTAGCATCCGCGTCTGGGCGACGTCGTGGATGCGGCCGTCGATCAACGCACTCGAGTCCAGCAGCATCGGCCGGTTCCCACGGATCTGCTTGGCGAATTCGACGTAAGGCAGCACGAAGCGGAAATCGTCCTTCGTCTGCAAAACCAGCGAGATGGCGGCATAGACGAAAACCACACCCGCGAAAACCTTGGCGCCCTGGATCAATTCCTCCGGCGCGTTGGGGAAGACCAGGTGAAAGAAATCCATCAGGAAGCTGAAGGCGTAAGCGGCGGTCATGCCCGCGAGCAACCCCAGCAGCACGCCTGAGAGGGCGGAAAGCTTCTTGCGCGGCGTGGCCCAGTCGACGCCCACGATCAGGGCGGAGATGGATAGCGCCACGGTGATGGTCAGCACCACGTCCCGCATAAGAAATTCTGCGGAACCCTCGGCAAGACTCACGGTGTAGAGCGCAGCGACGACCGCGCTCATGACGATGAACAGACCGCGTAGGAGCAATAGAATCATGTGCCGAGGCTCCCGAGCGTTGTCCTGATGGCAACGACTGCGTACGACCGGCGAAAAAACCCGGCTGCGAACTGAAGCGCGAGCGAACGTCTTCAATGGCTGATGCGGTTGCCGAGGTGACGCTCTGCCACGCTGTGATTCAGACTGACACGACTGACCGGGCGGTGACGCTTCCCGCTTGCCGATTTCCGGGGCCGATGTTTGCCGAAAACCCCTGTGGCCGCTCGCTTGCCTTCAGCCATGGCCATGTTACACTGCTTGAACTTTGAAAACCAGCCCGTCGAGGTACCGGTCCTGACAGCGTGTCGGGGCCAGGCGTCGGTCGATGGGCGGCGGTAACAGGCCACCCTCAAGGGTCCGTTCCGACGCTCACATCGTCGGATCGACAGCCCGATCAGGTGGCCTTTTTTTTTGCGACGGCAACACGCTCTGACCCTCAGGATACGAACATGGCCCACGACCACGACCACGATCATGACACCGCCACCGCCGACTTCGAGGCTGGGGTGAAGATCGAAGATGCCGGCCCAGCCCGGAAGAAGCTCACCGTCGAGATCCCCGCCGAGGCGATCCAGACCAAGCTCTCCGAAGGCTTCGAGGCCCTCAAAGACGAAGCGACCATCCCCGGCTTCCGGCGCGGCCGCGTGCCGATGCGGCTGCTGGAGAAACGCTTCGGCACCGACGTCCGCAAGGAAACGCTCAACCAGCTGCTCGGTGAAGCTTACTCGCAGGCCGTCGAAAAGAACGAGCTTCGCGTGCTGGGCGAGCCTGAAATCAAGGACATGGAGAAGATCGAACTCCCGGACGACGGCCCCTTGAGCTTCGAGGCTGAGGTCGAGGTCGTCCCCGAGGTCAAGCTTCCGGACATTGCAAAGCTTGAGGTCAAGAAACCCGCCGTCGAGGTGGCTGACGATCGCATCGACAGTGAGCTTGAGCGCTACCGCGAGATGTACGGCAGCCCGAAGACGGTGTCCGAGACCGACTACAACGACTTCGTCACCGCCGACGTTGAAGTGCGTGACGCTGAGGGCGAGGTGGTTCAGGAATCGCCTCAGACGCAGATGCTGGTGCCGGGCGAGCAGCGGAAGTTCAAGGGCGTCGTGGCGGGCATCGTCGTCGATGACCTCGGCAAGAAGCTGGTGAACAAGAAGGCTGGCGAAACGATCACGCTGGAAGTCACCGGCCCTGCGCAGCACGAAGTCGAAGCGATGCGTGACGCGAAGCTGACCGTCGACATCGCCATCAACAGCGTTCAGCGCCAGCAGCCGATGCCGATGGAAGAGCTGATCGAAGCGGCGGGCGTGGAGAACGAAGAAGAACTGCGGACGCAGCTTCGCGAGCGCCTCGAGCAGCAGGCCGAGGCTGAGCAGAAGCAGGCGATGGGCTCGCAGGTTGTCGACTTCCTCCTGGACAACGTGGACATGGAACTGCCCGAGCGGCTTACCGCTCGCCAGGCCGGCCAGGTGCTACAGCGTCAGGCGATGGAGATGATGTACCGCGGTGCGACGCAGGAAGACATCGAAAATCAGCTGGCTGAGCTTCGTGCTGCTTCTGAGGAAGACGCCCAGCGGGAGCTGAAGGTGCTGTTCATTCTCGAGGCCGTCGCGCGTGAGCATGAGATTGATGTGGATGAAGCGGAAGTCAACGGCCGCGTCTTCCAGATGGCGATGCAGCAGAACCGCAGGCCCGAGCGCGTGCGTGAGGAGATGCAGCAGAACGGCCAGCTGAATCAGATCTTCGTCCAGCTTCGCGAGCAGAAGGCCATCGAAAAGCTGCTTGAGCAGGCGAAAGTGACCGAGATCTCCGCTGAGGAGTGGAACAAGCAGCAGGAAGCTGAAGCGGAAGCCGACGAAAAGAAGAAGCCCGCCAAGACGACCAAGAAGACCGCCAAGGGCTCGAAGAAGAAGGCCGAGGACAAGACCGACGACGCCGAGAAGGAGTAGCTGCGGATCGGCCTGATGCCGATGTGTAGCGTCTTCATCGATGAACAGCCTGGTGCTCGCAATCAGCTCGAACGTCTGGGACGTCGTCACGTGGACGGTCGTCTTCCTGGTGCTGCTGGTGGTCGGCTTCGTCGCCGTCGCAGCGGTGCGCAAGCACTTCCGCGAGGATGACGCACCGAGCGTCGGGGGCATGGGCTTCACGCTCAACCAGCTTCGGCAGATGCGGCGTGACGGCGAGATCAACGACGAACAGTACGAAAAGCTCCGGCAGCACATCATCGGTAGCGTGGCGGCTGAAACCGCCGACCCGAAGCCCGACAAGCCCGCCCGGCCACCTTCGCCGAAGGGCAGAAACGGCGACCCGGACGACGGTCCGCAAGACCGCGACCGGGGAGGACCGGATAACTAAAGGGGTGATTCCACCCCGGTCAACGGGTAGAATAGGGATCGACCGGGGTCAGGTGCCGACCACGTAATCGACGGCGGTGCGACCCCCTAAAGCCGGCGCGGCAGCAACGGCAGACGTCACGTGCCTGCACAGTTTATACAGACACAATCCCCTCGGATAAGTAGAAAGCAACGATATGGCCAGTCAGTCAAAAGGTGGATCAAAGAAAAGCGGCGGAGGCGGCGGCAGCGGCACCGGCGGTAGTGGTGGGGGCGGCGGCGGAGGAGGCGGCTTTCGTGGCCGCAAAGTGACCACCTGTTCGTTCTGTGGCAAGAACTCCCGTGAAGTCGGCCCCATGGTCGAAGGCCCAAACGACGCGTACATCTGCGCCAACTGCACCGAGCTTTGCCAGAACATCTTCAAGCAGGAGAAGCGGCGGGTATCCGACTCCGGGCCCCTGTTCAGTTCCATCCCTTCGCCCAAGCAGGTGAAGGAGTTCATGGACCAGTACATCGTCGGGCAGGAATCGCCGAAGAAGTCGCTCGCCGTGGCGGTGCACAATCACTACAAACGGCTTTCCGCAGCGGACGATGCCGAGGCGAACGACGTTGAACTCGAAAAATCGAACGTGATGCTGATCGGGCCCACCGGCTCGGGCAAAACGTTGATGGCGCGCACGCTGGCGCGGATGCTGAACGTGCCCTTCGCCATCGGCGACGCGACCACGCTGACCGAAGCGGGCTACGTCGGCGAAGACGTGGAGAACCTGCTGCTGAAGCTGCTGCAAGCTGCGGATTACGATCTTGAAGCGGCGCAGCGCGGCATCATCTTCATCGACGAAATCGACAAGATCGGTCGCACGTCGCAGAACGTTTCCATCACCCGCGATGTCAGCGGCGAAGGCGTGCAGCAGGCGCTGCTGAAAATGCTCGAAGGCACCACGGCCAACGTGCCCCCGCAGGGCGGCCGCAAGCACCCCGAGCAGCAGTACATCCAGATGGATACGTCCAACATCCTCTTCATCTGCGGCGGCGCGTTCGTCGGCATTGAGGATATTGTCCGCAGGCGTCTTGGGGCCAGCCGCATCGGCTTCGCCACCGAGCAGGGCAGTGAACGGCGTACCACCCAGCGCGACGCGGCCCTCTCCGAGGTCACCACGGACGACGTGCTTGAGTACGGCCTCATCCCCGAACTCGTCGGCCGACTGCCCGTCGTCGTCCCCCTCGCACCGCTGACGGAGAACGACCTGGTCCGCATCCTGACCGAGCCGAAAAACGCGCTGGTTAAGCAGTTTCAGCACTTCTTCTCGATGGAAGACGCGGAACTGGAATTCACCGAAGGGGCGCTGTTGGCCATCGCTCACAAGGCGATGACCCGCGAAACCGGTGCCCGTGCCCTGCGTGGCATTCTCGAGGAGGTCATGCTCGACCTGATGTACGAGCTGCCCGACCTTGAAAGCCGCAACGTGAAGTACGTCGTCGATGCGGACGTGATCGAAGGCAAGAAGACCCTCGCCGACATGGAACAGGTGAAGAAGTCCGCCTGACCTCTCGGAAAGCGTCGAAAAAAATTCATGAAGAGCCGGGCTGTCCACAGCCCGGTTTTTTAATGCGCGGTTTGCCGGGGCAGGCTTTGGCTCGGTGTATCCGGTTAAGGAAGTGTCATCGCCGATCACGGGTCACACGTGGTTTCCAGGCAGATTGCGAGTAGGAGGCGCGGGGCAAGCCGACGCGTTTGAACTGGAAGAAGGGTCACGACTGTTTCGCTACCGGCAACGAACGCAGACGGGGCGCGGCGAGATGGTCGATATCTATTTGTTTCTGGAAGACGACGAGCGTTAGCGATTTCAGATCGCCGGGCGTTGGTCGAAGAGGGGGGGGATCGCTTTGAGGATGGTTTCGGGTTCGCTCATGCGGCCGACGCCTCTGGTGCGGCAGGCCTGCCAGCCTTCTTCGGGGCCGACCGTGTGGTAGCCGAGGTCGTTCTTGAGGATGCGCAGGTTCTTCTGCGTGATCGCGTGCTGCCACATCTGCTCGTTCATCGCGGGGGCAAGCAGGACGGGCGTCGTGGTCGGCAACGCAGCGGCAACGATAGTGACGACGTTGTCACACAGGCCGTGCGCCAGCTTCGCGATGGTGTTCGTCGAGGCTGGGGCGATGATCATGGCATCGGCTGAGCGGGCGAGGGCGATGTGCTGTGAATCGTGGGCGTCGTATGCCTGCCAGGGCGAGGTATGGACGGGCCTGCCGGAGAGCGATTCGAAAGTCATCGGGGTGACGAACCGCGTCGCGGCGTCGGACATCAGAACGGTAACGCTGGCCCCACCCTGAGCGAGTCGGCTGACGAGTGTGCAGGTTTTGTAGCAGGCGATGCCGCCGGTCAAGGCAACGATCAGCGACCGCTCATGGAACGGCGGCGGCGGTGGCGGGAGGCGGTCGGCCGATTCAGGCATCGCGACGTTCCGTGGAGACTGATTCTGAAAAACCTCAGCGCGTGGCAAGACCGCAGGGCGAGGCCCCACGTTTTGCCTATGCTCAAGCCCCAACGCCCCGGTGGCGGGGTTTTAGTGGAGGGCTTCGCGGGGCGGGGTGATGTTCGACGCTTCGTAGTCGATGGCGATCTTTTCTTCGAGCACCTCAGCGATGGCGAGTTCGAGATCGCTGCGGCCCTTGCGTTCGACCAGCGGGCGTGCGCCGTCGAGCAGTTCGCGCCAGCGGTGCTGAACGAGTGCGGTCATCTTGAAGCGGCCGCCGACTTTGCGGACAATTTCGTCGCTCTTGAGTGATTCAATCATTGAATAAGCCTCCCTGGGCAAAGCCCCATACTTTAGCCGCTCATGATGCCCATAGCAAACGGCGATAGCGGGCGATCGAAGATCCGCGCTGCGTTTGGCGGGCGGGCCATGAACTCAAGGCAGGCCGCTGCTTGCGGGGGGGCGGGGAGGCTTTAGAATGCCGGATTGGGCATTGGAGGCCTTTCATGAATGTACTGATCATCGGAAGCGGCGGGCGTGAGCATGCGCTTGGCTGGAAACTGAAACAGAGCAAGCGCTGCGGCAAGCTCTTCTTCGCTTCGGGCAACGCCGGTACGGCTGCGCTGGGACAGAATGTGAAGATCGACCTGGAGCCGGTCAACCAGAAGGCGGTCGACGCGATCGTGCTGTTCTGTCGGCGGAATAAGGTGGAGCTCGTGGTGATCGGGCCGGAGGATCCGCTTTCGCAGGGGCTGGCGGACAAGCTGATCAAGTGGGGAGACAAGGGCTTGAAGGTCTTCGGGCCGACGGCTGCGGGGGCACGGCTGGAAGGCGACAAGGCCTGGGCGAAACAGCTGATGCGGGCGGCGGCGGTGCCCACGGCAGAGTCTCGCACGTTCACCGATGCCGAGGCGGCGATCTCGTATGTGAACGCGCATGAGACGCCGGTCGTGGTGAAGGCGGCGGGGCTGGCCAAGGGCAAAGGCGTGGTCGTGTGCAGCGACTCGGCCGAGGCGGAGGCGGCACTGCGACGCATCATGATCGACCGCGAGTTCGGCGATGCGGGCGCTACCGTGGTCGTTGAAGAGCGGCTCGTCGGGCAGGAGGTTTCCATCCTGGCGCTGGTCGATGGTCGGAGCATCTATGTGCTGGAGCCGGCGCAGGATCACAAGCAGGTCGGCGAAGGCGACACCGGCCCGAACACAGGAGGCATGGGCGCGTACACGCCGACGCCGTTGGTGGACGATGCGATGATGCGCGTTGTCGAGCGGGAGGTGCTGGTGCCGATGGTCGATGCGCTGCGGCGGGAGGGCATCGACTACCGAGGCGTCTTGTACGCCGGGCTGATGCTGACGGCGGGCGGGCCGAAGGTTCTGGAATTCAATTGCCGATTCGGGGACCCTGAATGCCAGCCGTTGGTCGTTCGCATGAAGGGCGATCTTCTGGAGGCGATGCTGGCCGTGGCCGACGGGCGGGCGGACGAGATCGATCTGCGATGGGACAGCCGCGTGGCCTGTTGCGTGGTGATGTGCAGCGACGGCTACCCGGGCGACTACCCCAAGGGGCTGCCGATCACCGGGCTGAAGGATGCAGAGGCGATGGAGGACGTTTGGGTTTTCCATGCTGGGACGAAACTCAGCGGCGACAACGTGCTGACCGACGGCGGCCGGGTGCTGAGCGTGGTGGCACTGGGTGAGGACATCACCGAGGCACGCGACCGGGCGAACGCGGCATGTGAGAAGATCCACTTCCCGGGGGGCTTTTTCCGTCGGGACATTGGCAACCGCGTGCTCAAGACGCACGCACGCTGAGAGATTGACTCGAGCCTTCGACGGGCGTTTCATCAGCATCAGGTCGAGCGATCGTTTTATTCGAACCCTCACCAGGGAAAGCCGAGCCATGACGCGTATTAAGACAGGTCAGGAAAACCAGACCGCAACCGACAAGCCGGCCGCGGAGCGTTACGCGCGGTCGCACGCAGCGTTCACCAAGGCAAAAACGCTGATGCCGGGCGGGGTGAACTCGCCTGTCCGCGCGTTTGGAGCCGTTGGGGGCGAACCGATCGTCGTGCGTGAGGGCAAGGGCTGCTACGTGATGGACATCGACGGCAATCGCTACGTCGACTACGTCTGCAGCTATGGACCATTGGTTGCGGGGCATGCGCACCCTGCCGTTGTCGCCGCGGTCACGAAGGCCGTCTCACGCGGGGCCAGCTTTGGCATGCCTACGGAGCTTGAAACCCAACTGGCGGAGACGGTGGTCAAAGCGGTCGAAGGCGTGGAGCTTGTCCGCTTCGTCAACAGCGGCACCGAGGCGGCGATGAGCGCCATCCGGCTGGCGCGCGGCGCAACGGGGCGGGCAAAGATCGTCAAAGCGGTCGGCGGCTACCACGGCCATGCCGACGGGATGCTCGTCGAAGCAGGCAGCGGGGCGACCACGCTAGGCGTGCCAAGTTCGCCAGGCGTCCCCGCATCGATCACGGCCGACACGCTGCTGATGCCGTTCAACGATCTCGAGGCAGCGGCCCAACTGCTCACGGATAATCCGGGCGAAGTCGCGGCCATCATGGTCGAACCAATTGCGGGCAACATGGGCTGCGTGCCGCCGAAGCCCGCCTATCTCGACGGCCTGCGGAAGCTGTGCGACGAGCACGGCACGCTGCTGATCTTCGACGAAGTCATGACCGGCTTCCGCGTGGACTACGGCGGCGCTCAGGCGGTCTACAGCGTCGATCCGGACATCACGGTCCTCGGCAAGATCATCGGCGGGGGCATCCCCTGTGCCGCTTACGGCGCGAGCGAAAAACTGATGCGGCAGATGTCGCCCGACGGGCCGATCTACCAGGCGGGCACGCTCAGCGGCAATCCCGTGGCGATGGCGTCGGGCCTGGCCACGCTTGAACTGTTGCGGGAAGCGGGGGCGTATCAGCACCTTGAGCAGATGGCGGCCATGCTCGAACAGGGCCTCGCCTCCGAAGCCTCCAAGGCCAAAGTGCCGGTACGGATCAACCGGGTGGGCTCGATGCTGACCGTCTTCTTTACCGATCGCAAGGTACAAAACTACGTCGACGCGACAGCTTCGGATACGCAGGCGTTCGGGCGGTTCTTCCATGCGATGCTCGATCGAGGCGTGGCCCTGCCGCCTAGCCAGTTCGAAGCGTGGTTCGTCAGCCTGGCGCACGATCAGGAATCGATCGACGCCACGGTCAAAGCAGCCGCCGAGGCGTTCGCCCTCGTCGCTGCGGGTTGAGATATTCGGGAACCAAAAGAAAAAGCGGCCGCCTGTCGATGTGACGGGCGGCCGCTTGTTTGTTCCGCTCAGGTCAGCTTACGCGTCGCCGTCGCCGTCGTCGTCGCTCGACTTCGTTGAACGACCCGCCTTGCCGCCGTTGGTCTTCTCGGCTTTTGCCGTGGCAGCGGCTCGAGTTGGGGCGGTCGCCGTCGGGGCCTCGTCATCGCCGCCGTTGGCGGGTTCGGCTGGGGTGGAACGTGCCGCTGAGGTCAGCCCGTGAATGTCCGAGCCCGTGAGCCCGATCTCGCTCAGCAGCGAATCCAGCAGCGGCGCCTGGCCGCGATAACGCAGCGCACTGTTGACGACCTGGTCGGCGAGATTGCCTGAGCCGTTGCTGCTCGCTTCGCCGTTACCGTTGGCGGAACCGTTCCCGCCGCCGCCGCCGAGCCCTTCGACGGAGTAGATGCGGATGCCTTCGATCTGCTCCATCGGCTTGACCGACTCGCGGATGATGCCTTCCATCTTCTCCAGAATCGTCGTCTTGATCCGCAACGCGATGATCTCGGTCGAGAGCACATTCTCCGCTTCGTGCAGCTTCCGCTTACCTTCCGCGTCCACGGCGTACTGCTTCTCGGCGGCCTCGGCGGTAATCTTCACGCGGTCCGCCTCGGCGTTGGCTTCGGTTCGCACCGCTTCGGCGCGGTCCTCCGCAGCAGCGCGGTCGGCCTCGGCGGAGACCTTGATCCCGATCGCGTCGCGCTCAGCTTGTTCGCTGGCGCGCACCAGTTCGATGGCCTTGGCGCGCTCAGCACGCTCGGTCTCACGCACCGTTTCGACGCCTTCCTCCGCCTTCACCGCGAGCGCCAGCGCCTGATCCGCCTCGGCCTCAGCTTCCGACTGACTCCGTGATTTCTCCGCCACAGCGATCCGCTTATCCTGCTCCGCCAGTTCCACCGACCGCTGCTTGTTAATCTCACGCTCGCGCAGTTGCCGATCCTTCTCGATGCGTTCTTCTTCGACGGCCCGCTGCGACATGATGTCCGCCTGATCGACCCGCTGCTTCGCCGCGATCCGCGCCTGCTGGGCAGCCTGATCCTTCTCCGCCTGCTCGCGCGCGGTCAGCGCATCTTCCTCGGCCCGCCGAACCGCCACTTCACGCGACTGAGCCATGCGGGCGTATTCCTCTTCACGCTTGACCTGCAGAGTGTACTGTTCAGCTTCGAGGTTCTTACGCTGGATCTGCACCTCCGTGTCACGCTCAACATCGTTACGCTGCTTACGGCGGGCTTCGATCTCCTCGGTCAGCCGGGTAAGGCCCTGCGCATCGAACGCGTTGTTCGGGTTGAAGTACTGCTGATCGGTCTGATCGAGCGCCGTCAGCGAAACCGATTCAAGTTCCATGCCGTTTTTCAGCAGGTCTTCCGAGACGGCCTGCTGTACTTTCTGCACGAAATCCACGCGGTTCTCGTGCAGTTCTTCCATGGTCATGCCCGCGGCGACGGCACGCAGGGCGTCGACGAACTTGCCTTCGACCAGATCCTTGAGGGCTTCGGGATCCATCGTGCGCTTGCCGAGCGTCTGGGCGGCATCGGCGATGGCTTCGACCGTGGGCTTCACGCGGACATAGAACTCCGCTCTCACATCCACACGCATGCGGTCGCGCGTGATGAGGGCCCCCTGGTCGCCGCCGCGCCATACCTCCAGGCGAAGCGTGTTCATGTTCACCTGGATCACTTCGTGGAGGACGGGGAAGACCATCGCACCGCCGTTCATGATCACCCGCTGTCCGCGGAAGCCGGTCCGTACGAACGAACGTTCCTTCGATGCCCGGCGGTAGAGCCTGGAGAGAATCATCCCCACGATCAGGAGAACAAAGAGAAACCCGATCCCACCCCCGACGATCCACATGATAATTTCCGATGTCGGCATGAACTGCCTCCTGCTTCTGGTTGCCTCGCGCCGTCGGCGCCAAGTGTTGGATCCGCGACACCCCGAACGTCTGCGCGGGTGTCACAACGATGCGCCTGCTCGGCGCTGTCTGCTTAGCCGGCGTATGTGCGTGGCACGCCCGGACTGTGAATTTTCGCGAAGCGCTAATCTACGAGCGCTTCGTTGGGATTGTCGATCGCGCGGAATACCGCGCCCTCCCGGCCGATCAGCAGCACGTTCGTGCCCTGCTCGAAGGAAGTTTCCGCATCGTCGGGCTCGACCATGACGTAGTGCGAAAGACCGAAGGAATCTTTCAGCCGGGCCTGCGCCGGATTGCCCATGCGTGCGGTTCCCAAAGTGATACACGCAACGCGTCCGACAAACTTGCTTTCAGAGACGGCTTCCGTCTCATCTTTGGGAATCACCTTCGCCAGCACCCCGCCGGTGACGTGGACGAAGTAGATGGCCGCGACGAAGACGGGCCAGACCGCCAGCCATGCGGGAAGGGGCGCCTGGAATGTGGCGACCATGGCGGCCTGGAAGAACAGCCCAATGAAGCCGAACGCGAAGAGGTAGACGACCAACAGAATCAGCACGGGCACGCGGCCGATGCGGAGCCAGCCGAGCAGCTTCGTGATCGGGCCGTGGGAGGAGACGTCGCCAAGATCAAAATCGCCGGGCTCCAGGCCGACGTCCACATCGACATCGACTTCGGGCAGCAGCGAATCAAGAAAGCTCGAAACGCCCAGTCCGAGCACCGCCGTGACGCCCTCGAGCAGGCCGAGCATGACCATCGCGCCCAGGGAGATCATGAACGGGATATTCTCAGCTGTTAAGAAGAAATCAGTCATGAGAGGCACCCCAGATCACGCCCATGTTACCCCGTCGGCCGGAGCGCAGATAGCGTTGTGTCACCGCGTGGCTGCGAAATTTCACGCTTTGGTGGCGCGAGCCTTGGCCGCGGCAAGGCGTTCTTCGATTCGGTGCTTGCGGGAGAGGTCTTCGAGTTCCGCGAGCTGGCCGGCGGTCTTCATGTCCGTCCCCAGGCCCTGCATGCCGGTCTGACGTTCGAGAACGCGGTCGAAGGCGGAGCCGGCCTTGTTGACGCGCGATTCGAGATCGCTGCCGGGCCCGGGGGCACCCTCGCCATCGCCATCTGCCCCGCCGGCGGTGGTGAGCGACTGCTCACGCGTCTGGCGGTACTGTCGAAGCTCTTCACGCATCTCGCGTTTTTTGCCCTGCAAGGCGGCAACGAAACCTTCAAGTTCCTTCTCTTCGTGGCCGCATTCGTTGATGGTCGTCTCGAGCACGGGGATCTGCGCTTCGAGATCCAGCTGCCGGGCGATCGCAGCCTCGGCAAGATCTTCACGCGACTGCTGCACGGCAAGCTCGATCTGTTCGGTCAGCGCTTCGTGCTTCGTGTTCGATTCCATGAGCCGGCGCGAAGCGAGATGCTTGTTGGCCGCGACCTTGCCAAGCTCGGCACGCACTTCATCAATGGCGCCGTCGACTTCGCGAATCGCCTGTTCCATGACCAGCTCGGGGGCGGAGTTTTCGACCGCGTCGACGATCTGGTTGAACCCGCCGCTGACGATCCTGCCGACCCGTGCGGTGATGCCTTCTTTCATGATCAAGCCTCCTTGGCCTTAGTAGTGGCAGCCTCAATCAGCCGCGCGATTTCGAGACTCGGCCCAAGCCGATCCGCAACAACATTCCCATCGTAACAGCGGCACTGCCGTGTTACCCCTAAACGTAAAACCGACTCGATGAGTGCAAACAGTTTGTCGGCGAGTCGGCGTTCAAGTTCCGCGAGTTCCTTGCGTTGCTCCTGGGCGGCTGCGGGCTTGGCGGAGCGTGCGTGATCTTCTGGCGGGAAGGTCATCAGCAGGGCCGCCGCTTCGCCGAGCCAGTCGCCAGTCAGGCTGACCAGTTCAGAATGTACCCGATGGCGGTGCTCCAGGTCACGCACGCGAGAGCGACCACGCTGGATAAGATCCTCGGCACGCCTGACCGCGTCGCCGAAGTCCTGAGCACCCTCCCGGCGTTCACGTGCTTCGATGATGATCGATCGCAGTTTATCGCTGGGCGTGGATGCGCCCGGGATGTCGAGCCCTGCGATGAAGGCGGCATCCTCGGCCGAGACGCGTACGCTCATCGTCACCGTTTTCATAGCCTGCCGACCTTTCGTCCACAGAGAACGTTTCGAAGCTTCATTCTTATACTATGCCGTCGGCGAATGCATCTGTCAACGTTTGTTTGCATTTGTTTTCGCTGTGGTGGTGGGGGGACATGAAAAAACCTCCGCCACGTGTGTGACGGAGGTTCTGTGTTGGCGTCGCCCCAAGTGGTTCCGGGCATCATGCGGGACCAGGTGGGGGGGGTCAGTTGTTTTTCATGGCGTCGGCGAGGATCTGCGACGTGCTGGGTCGCATGATGCGGGGGTCGACCATTTCGCCCTGCTGAAGCATCGCACGCACCTGCTTGCCGGAGATGAAGACGGGCTTCTCTTCGGAGTGGTTGCTCATGAGATCGACACGGCCGATGGACTCGTAGAAAGCGGCGAAGCCGACCTTCACGGGCTTAATCTGCAGGTCGCCCTTGAGGTTCTCGAAGATTTCCTGTGCATCGAAATCGCCCCAGATCGCTTCGCCGTCGAAGAACGGCGCGTCGGCGTGCTTGCGGCCGATGACGATGTGGGTGAAGCCCATGTTCTGGCGGTAGATCGCATGCATGACCGCTTCCTTCGGGCCGCCGTAGAACATCTTGATGTCCAGGCCGAGGAGCAGAACGCGGTCGGGGACGCTGCCGTCGACCTCTTCCCAAAGACCCTTGTCGCTGTCGCCTTCACCCATCTCGCGGCTGTTGATCAGGCGCTCGTAGGTCTGCATGCGAATCTCAGCGGAGACGTCGTCGCCCTTGGTCTCGCCGAGCAGCGGGTTCAAAACCGCGCCGGCATTCTTGCCTTCACGCAGCAGCGATTCCAGACCGTAAACAAGTGCATACTCATGAGCACGGTGCAGCGGGTTGCGTGTCTGGAAGGCCACGACGGCATCCCAGCCCTTGGTCGCCAGCAGTTCGCGGATTTCGAGCGGCGTCTTCACGTGCTCGCCGAATGCGGGGTTCTTCGGCTGCGGCAGAACAGTGACGGTGCCGCCGACGAGGTGCGTTTTGTCCGCAGCGTCGTTCTTGAGGACCATGTCCGCACCGGGGTGATCGGTACGGTCGGTGCCGTAAACAGCCTTGATGTAGCGGGGCTTGTCCCACTCGAAGACGGAGGTGATGTCGAGCGTGCCGACCGTTTCGCCGCTGTTGTTGACGAGGGCGACTTTTTCGCCAGCCTTGAGCTGCCCGGCCAGTTCGCTGGTGACGGGCAGGGAGAGCGGAATCGTCCACGCCCAGAGCTTGCCGTCGTGTTCGATGACGCTTTCATCGAGGACGCGTTCGAAGGTTTGCTGGTCCATCGGCCCGGTGAGGGGGCTGAGGGTGCCGTCGGCAAAGCGGTAGACCGTCGAAAGATCGGCATCGCTCACGGGCAGCTTGGGCAGTGCGGCGGCGTCGGTTTTGAGCTGCTCGGGGTTGTCGGCAAAGCGGTTCACTAGCGTGCCGCCGTGGGGCGTAATCAGATCGGCCATCGTTCGCGTCTCTCCGGTTGGTCCTGGGCGTTCCAGAAGCTTCTTCTAAGGGGTTTTCAAGATAGATCAGCCAGTATAGGGCCTCGACGCAGGGTGACAACACCCGCGGCGGCGGTGGGCTGCGATGGCCCGCCGACGTGTCGCGCCGCAGCTACTCAACAGGCGGTTGCGTCATGTCCTCAGTCGAGTTGCTCGAGTTCTTCCTGGGTCCAGGGCTTGTCACGGCCTTCGGTGGCTTCGCGGATGGCGGTGACGAGGTCGGGGTCGACGGGGCCGGCCTGATGGTCCCACTGGCGTCGGATGTAGATAAGCAGGGCGGCGAGGCGTTCGTCGTTGATCGCGGGGTTGTCACGCATGCCTGGCATGGCCTGGTTCCATTTCTGGTCGCCTTCGGTGACGCCGGTGACGCCGTCGAGCGCGATGCGGACCAGCTTTTCGGGCGGGCCGAGCACGTATTGTGAATCCACCAGCGACGGCGCCATGCCCACCTGCCCCTGGCCGTGCAGTTGATGGCAGGCCATGCACAGGGCCATGTACATCGTCTGCCCGCGCTGGCGCAGAGCTTCGTCGGCCTCGGAGAGTTCCGCGACGACTTCCGCCGCAGCCATCTCCGCATCAGGCCAATTCAACTTCTCAGCGATGCGCTCAGCGGCGGTGCGTGTGGCTTCATCATCCGACTCGGCCAGCGCCTGCAGGGAGGTCGGCTGCGCGGGGAGATCGACAGGCGAACGGCGATCGCCCGCAGCACGTGCCATGCCCTGAAGCAGTTCGCGCCGACGCCAACCCTCTTCCGCCTGGGCTCGCTCGATCAGCATGGCGATCTCGGCGGCGCGCCCGGCGTGGAAGATGGTCGCGGAAAGTTCGCTCAGCACCGCACCGCGACCGCTTCGCGGTTCCGCCCATTCGGGAGCGTCCAGCAGGCGTTCCAAGACGGCGTACTCGTGCCCGCCGAGCCCGGTGATCACGGCCTGACGGATGTAGCGATCGTTCGGCTCGCGCGTCAGCACCTCGGCCATGGCACGCTCAGCTTTTGCATCCTCGCCCAGGAAATGACCGAGCGTGAAAGCAGCCTGCACCCGCACTGCCTGATCGTTGTCCTCGGTCAGTGCGATCACGCGCGGCAGCATGCGCTGCAGACCGGCGGGGGGTTCCTCTGCCTCGAAAAGAGTCGCAGCGGTGCGCATGGCAGCGATGCGGACCTGCGGATCGGGATCACGCAAGGCAGCGTTCACCGTGGCGGTATCCAGTTGGCCGAGACCTTCGAGTGTCCACAGCGCGTGCAGACGGCCAAGCGCTGCACGACCGTTCTGCGCCAGCGACCTGAGTGGGCGTGCCGCTTCCTCATCTTGCCGCTGCACGAGCAGGCGCTGGGCGGTATCGCGGTGCCAGCCGTTGTCGTGCGAAAGATACTGCACCAGCTCGGCGGTGGTGGCTTGCTCGAAGGCGGGAGGCTGCTGGCGGGTCGGCTCTTCCTCACGCACGATGCGGTAGATGCGGCCGAGGCCGACGGGCTTATCCAGCCCCTGCTCAAGGATGTAGTTACGCAGGTAGGTGGTGACGTAGACCTTGTGCTGGAGGATGCCGCGGTAGAGGTCGAGGACGTAGATGCTGCCGTCGGGTGCGTTGTAGATGCCGACGGGCCGGAAGCGTTCATCGGTGGAAGCGAGGAAATCCCGCTTTTCCCAGTCGGGATCCTCGTAGGTGATGTGCTCAGCTTTGAGTTCCACGCCTTCTTCCTGCATGCGGAAGTGGGCGATGGTGTTGGCGCCTGGTTCGGGGATGAACGCGTCGCCGACGTAATCGGGGCCGAACTGGTCGCCTCGGTAGATGAGGGCGTCGGAGATGGCGGTAACGGTGTTCAGGCGACCGTCTTCACGCAGTTGGCCGTCGATGTAGCCGCGGTTCACGCCCGGGTTGATCCGGATGGGGAAGGCCTTGTTGGAGTTGACGATGTTGGCGTTAATGCCGTGCCTGGCGCGCCAGCTGCTGTTGCGGGTGAGGTAATGATCGGGGAAGTAGTCGGCGTAGAGATAGTGGGAGTTGTGGTTGTAGTAGAGCCGGCCGACGTTGTCCTGGGTTAGGCCCCACTGGCCTCGGAAGTGGGTTTGGGTTTCCTCGGCGATTTCGCCGTTGCGGACCTTGAATCGCAGGGAGGATTTCGCGTTGTAGATCCAGTTATCCAGGCTGAGCATCAGGGCGTTGTCGGTATGTTCGACCGGGCCCTGCCGGGCGTAATCGCGGAGCTTGGTCTGGCGGTCTGATTTCAGGTCGCCGTCGAGGTCTTCGCAGAACCAGAGGTTCGGCGGTTCGGAGACGAGGACGCCGCCGTCGACGATGGAGATGGCGCGGGGCATGACCAGTTCATCGAGGAAGACGGTGGATTGATCCATATTGCCGTCGCCGGTGGTGTCTTCGAGGACGACGACGCGCCCGACCGGCTCATCTTCACCGCTGCCGTCGACGTTCGGCATGAACCCTCGCATCTCGACGACCCACAGACGTCCCTCACCGTCGATGGCCATGGCGACGGGATCTTCGACCAGCGGCTCAGCGGCGACCAGTTCGATGCGGAAGCCCGGGGCAATGCGGAACGTCTCCAGCGCGTCGGCGGGCTCGACAACGGGGGCAGGGGGGACGTCCATGTCGCGCCAGACTTCGCGCATGTCGTGGCCGTCGCGGTCGCCGCGCTGGGCGGTGGCGGTGCCGACGGTGGAGAGCAGCACGATCGCTGCGAAAGCTGTTCTATAAACTGTTGGCATCACTTGAAGTCCATCGAAAGTCGCGGGTTCAAAACTTTGATATCTGGCGCCATTCTAACCGCTTGCGGGCGTCCGGGGAATCTATGGAAGCTGAACGCGTTCGATCGGCGCGTTTGATGGCTGGGGGAAAGGGGGCCTTTTGGGAGATGCCGGCGGCGGTGTTGGCAAATCGGGTTTGGGTGGGGCTTGCACCGCTCGCCGTGGTCGTTCAATATGCCTACGCTATTGAGGCGCGCCAACAGTGATGAACGGCTCCGGTGGCCGTTTCCCGTTTACCCCCGTTACTCTGGGAGTGTCCGATGCCGACGCCTCCTGCTTACAACACGCAGCAACATAGCGAGGAAGTCACGGCCGCGGAGGAGAATCCGATTCGGGTGCTCCTCGCGGACGATCATAAAATACTGCGCGACGGGCTTGCGAATCTGCTGCGCGAGCAGCCGGACATCGTGCTCGTTGGGGAGGTCGGCGACGGTCAGGCAGCAGTGGATCGGACGCGCGAACTTCATCCGGATGTGGTAGTGATGGACATCACCATGCCGAGGCTGACGGGGATCGAAGCAACACGCATGATTACCCGTGAGTTGCCCGACGTCCGCATCATCGGCCTGTCGATGCACGAACACGAGGATATGGCCTCAGCCATGCACAACGCCGGGGCTGTGGCGTATCTGACGAAGGACGGGGATGTCGAAGCGCTGATTCGCGCCATCCGCGACGCCGCCCGAAAGGAGTAACGCCGCGCATGATCAGGCAGGGCACATGCGGATGAGGGTGCGAGGCGTGAACGGGTAACGCTCAACAAGTTTTCGCAGGTCGTCAGCCGTGACGGCCTGCACCCGCTTGAGTTCTTCTTCGAGCGGGATGTAGTCGTTGAGGTAGAGCCACTGGCCGCCGAGGTTCATCATGCGGCCGGCGGGGCGCTCGTTCTGAAGCGTCATGTCCATCGCAATCTTGCTGACCGCCCGCTCGATCTCCTCATCCGTCAGATCTTTCACGATGCTGTCGATGGTCTCCAGCAGGATCTTCTCAACCTGGTCAGCCTTCTCCGGATCACAGCTGGCGAAGAAGAGGAACTGCCCCGTGCCGTCCATCGCATGGTGCGAAAGCTCCGCTTCGTCGGCATAACCAGGGTCGATCAAATTCCAGTAGAGGCGGGAGCCGTCGGTGTCGCCGATCACGTGCGACAGCACCGCGGCGGCATAACGATCGTCATCCTGCGCCGAGGGCCCCGGGGCCATCCCCACGAGATACTGCATGCTGGTGTTCGGCTTCACCAGCCGTTGATCGCCCGCATGCGGCGGCGGCGAAGCGGTGTCACGCGACGCGCCGGTCCGCTCCCATGCCGCACAGACGTCGGCGATCTGCTGAACGCACTTGTCAAAATCCAGCTTCCCCGCCAGCGAAACCACGATGTTGTCCGGGCTGTAGCGGTGGGCGAAGTAGTCGAGCATCTGGTCGCGCGTCAGCGATTTGATCGTCTCGTTCGTGCCGAGGATGCGGTAGCCGAGGGGGTGCTCGCCGAAGTAATCTTCCATCGCCTGCTCAAGGACGATCCAGAACGGGCGATCCTCATACATGCCGATCTCTTCGAGGATGACCTGCTTCTCCATGTCGAAATCTTCTTCACGGAGCGCCGGCCGCAGCATGTCCGTCAGCAGATCGATCGCGTGCTCAAGGTACTCCGGCAGCACATGCGCGTAGTAGGTCGTGACCTCCTGCGACGTTGAAGCGTTGTAGTTCGCACCGATCTGGTCGAACTCTTCGTTGACCTGAGCCGCAGTACGGCGGGCGGTGCCTTTGAACATCATGTGCTCAAGAAAATGGCTCACGCCCATCAGGGCCTTCTCTTCATCACGCACCCCGGCTCGCACAAAGAAGCCCACCGCGGCGGTATGGGCATTGGAATCAGGCTCGGCGATGATGGTCAAGCCGTTGTCCAGTTGAGTCTGCTTAAACGTCTGCGACATGGCGAAAAGTTCCGAATAGAGGCGAGTCGATCAATGGCTGATTTTGCTCCCCGCCCCCCACGTTCCGCCACGCGTCGGGCAAAGGTGGGGGGGGTGGGGGGTTAGGCGAGGGTTTCGGGGCCGATGGTGAGTGTGGTGAACGTGTCCGGCCGATGGGTGCTGAGGTAGTCGTTGAGCATATCCAGCGAGATCGCGTCGATAGCCTCCGCCCGTTCATCAAGCGTGCGAGGCCGACCCACCAGGAACTGATCGCTGGCGATGGCCCTGGCGCGGGCACTGGTCGACTCACCCTGCATGATCAGCCTGGCCTTCAGGCCGACCACCGCACGGTGAAATTCGTCCGCTTCCACGCCGTCGTTCACACGCTGCAACTCTTCACGGAGCACCTCAAGCGTTTCCGCCGCCCGCGCCACCGTCGTCCCGGCATACGCATATACCGTGCCGAAGTTCGGCTGCGGGGCGTACGCCGCATACACCGCGTAACACAGGCCACGCTTCTCACGCACTTCGGTGAACAACCTCCCGCTCATGCCGCCTGAAAGCACCGCCACGCCCAGCCGTTGATGCAGGCTCAGCGGGTCCGATTCGCCCACCGTATCGAACGCCAGACCAATGTGCGTCTGCGACGTTTCGGCCGTGATGTGATCGTAATGAGGCTCGGGCGTTCCCTGCACCGGCAGCGGTTCCACCGTGCCCGACCAATCATTCAGCATCTGCCCGATCTGGTCCCGCACCTTTTCGAAATCGACATTGCCCGCCAGACCGAGGATCGCACCGTCCGGCACGAAGTGACGATCGCAATGCTGACGCACATGCTCGAGCTTCAGGCTCTGCAGATGCTCCACCGAGCCGGGCTGCGGATGATTCAGCGGTGCAGGCAGATGACGACGTTTCAGTTCGACCATCACCTTCTGCTGCGGCTCGTCCTCCAGCGATTGCAGCCCCTGCAGCGCCAGCGCCACAGCAGGCTCGAATTCGGTATCCGCCAGGTGAGGCCGACGCACCATGTCCGTCAGCAGCGGCAGGGCACGGTCCAGACGATCGCCCAGCATCGTCGCGCCCAGCCTCAGGTGATGCGTCTGCACGTCGTAAGAACGGTGGACGCCGAGGCGGTCCAGTGCGTCCGAATGCTGCCGCGAGTCGAGATCGCCGGCTCCGCGGAACAGCATCTCACCGAGCACCTGCGTCACGCCGAGTTGATCGTCCGGCTCGGTCGCGGCTCCAGACGGCAGCAGCAGCGACATGGCGGCACTCTTGACGCCCACGATCGGCTCCACCAGCAGCGTCAGACCGTTGGCAAAGCGATGTTGATGAATCTGGCTCATGGTAAACTACCTGTCAGGCATAACGGAAACCGGCATTGTAACCGCTGGAAACCTTCCCTGTGGAAGCGGCGTTTGAAGTGTCCGGCCATTGTTGATAGTGTCGTGAAATCATCGACTTATTTCCCCTTTAGTGTTTCAACCTGGAGCCCATCACCATGAGCTGGACCCTTAGTGCATTCGCCGACGAAGCCTCCGCCCAAGTCGATGAGCAGATTAGAGCGCTCAACGAAGCGAAGATCGATCACGTGGACCTGCGCAGTGTCGATGGCACGAACATCGTTGAGCTTCCTGTGGATGAGGCGAAGCAGGTACGCAAGAAGCTCGACGCAGGCGGTATCCGCGTGTGCATGTTCGGCTCGCCGATCGGCAAGATCGATCTGGCCGACGACTTCGAGATCGACCTCAAGCGCCTGCGCCACCTCGGTGAGATGCGCAAGGTGTTCGATGCCGAGAAGGTCCGCATCTTCAGCTACTTCAATAAGGAAGCGCAGCTCGATGACGCCGGCTGGCAGGCGCAAGCCGTCGATCGGCTGCTGCGGCTGAGCGATGAGGCGGCCAAGCTCGGGCTCGTGCTCTATCACGAGAACGAGATCGGTATCTACGGCGGCCCCCTCGAGCAGGTGTGTGTCCTCCGCGACAAAGTCCACGCCCAACGGCCCGAGCAGTTCAAGCTCATCTTCGACTTCGACAACTTCAACCAGAACAACGAAAATGTCTGGGAAGATTACCTCGAACTCCGCGACAGCATCGGGGCCCTGCACATCAAGGAATCCAAGCGCCAGCCCGACGGCGCGTGTCAGCATGTGCCCGCCGGCGAGGGCGATGGCTACATGCCCGAGATTTTCGCCGACCTCGCCAAACGCGGCTGGGACGGCCCGTTGACGCTCGAGCCTCACCTGGCGCGCTCCGAAGCCGTGCTCGCCACCGGGGCACACGGTCAGGCCAATGCTGCACTTTCGGACCTCTCGCCGTACGAATGCTTCCAGGTCGCCGCCCAGGCGATACGGAAACTGCTCGACGATGCTGGCCGGTTATAGACGCGGGTGACGGCGGCACCCGGAAAGAGGTATAATCGCCATCACATGAGCCTGCGATGTCGCCTATCCCACGCGCAAAGCTGGGCGGTGGTCACTTCGGTGATCCTGCTCATGCTGATCTTCTCTCCGCACCGCGCCCGCGCGGCCGAAGCGACGCAGCGCACCGCTGCGATCATGACCTGGCACAGCATCGGTGAGCAACTGGCGCCCTCGCGCACCTTCAGCGGCGTCGTCCTTAACGGACGCTACGTGGTGACCTCAAGAAGAGCGCTCGAGAAGGGGCACACGAACCCTTTCACCGGCCGCTCGGGCGAGCTGTCGCGCATTCAAGGCGTGGTCCGGCAGAATGATCAGCTGATCACGTTCGACCTGTCCGTCTGGGCCTCGCCCCGGACGGTGATCGATGATCTGGTCCTCCTGGAGGTCGTGGAATCCGACCGGGAGACGCTGGCGCAATTCATCCGGCATCTACCGACACTCGGCAGACTCACGCAAGCGAGCCCCGCAAGGCTGATCGGCGTGCTCGCGCCGCTCGGCGTTGAAGAGGTCACCCCTCGGACCATCCCGCAGCCGCTGGAGTTGGCCATTTCCTGGGAGCAGCCGTTGCGCAATCGCGGCACACTCGCCGTGCCGAGCGAGCCCACCTACGCCTCGCAGATGGTCGGCGCCGGCGTATGGACCGATCAGCAGGAGCTACTCGGCGTGCTGGTGCGGGAGGATCGCGGCTGGTGGGTCGTCGACGCTTCCGTCGTCGAAGAGCTCGGCATGCTGGCCGGTCTGAACTGGGACGCGCCGGAGGATTTTCGCGAATTCACCGGCCCCAACGTGCGCAGGCCAGACCCCCGCCCGCGGGCTGAGCTGCGCGGCATCTACGAACTATTGGATCGCAACGGCCTTCAGATGCAGCTCGATCGCAACCTGGTCGACTTCGTCAATCAGCCCCAGGCGGATTTGATCATGACGATGATCGCCGGCGGCGAATACGACCGGGCACTGAACCTGCTCGACCGCATCGAGCCGCTGGTAACCGGTCGGCTGATGGAGCAGATGACCTACCGCCGGGCGCTGGCGCTGATCCTCAACGGTCGGCCCGATGACGCAAGGCGAGGGCTCGTCGAAGTCCACGAACTGCAAGACGACCTGGCCCGGGCGCGCGGCATGATGTTGCGACGCGTACTTGAGGCCGATGCTGAACGACAGCTGGGGGATCTGGATATCACCCGCCCGGATGGGCTGGCCGAGGCATGCCTGCGGGTGCTGGGGGAGCTTGAGCGGGAGTTCGCGGAGGAACTGGAGCAGACCGGGTGGCGCGTGGGCGTTTCCCCTGACCAGACGGTCCTGGCGGAACTGGAAGAGATCCAAGGGAAGGTGCTCGTCTATCGCCTGTCCTGGCCGAGCTACTTCAAGCCGATGCTCGACCGCATGAAGAACATGCGTAACGAGATCGAATCCTGAACGATCGCTGAAGCCGCGACGCCCTCCGGACCGATAAAACACCTGAACGACTCAGCAACTGCCATCGAAGGATGGCGACGTTATCGATGCGGGAATCAAATCACATGGCAACGCGATGGACAAAGCGCCCCGGCGCAACAGTAGCGACTCTCTGGGCGATCGTGCTCATTCTTCTCGGCTCTGGCTCGACGCTGTCGGCACAGATGCTTCAGGGGCAGGTGCAGACGCACGTGCAGGCCGCCCAGCTGGGCAACGGCACGCTCGGGCTGCTCATCGTCGACCTCGACAGCGGCGACGTGATGGCGCAGATGAATGCCGAGCAACCGCTCATTCCCGCGAGCAACATGAAGCTGGTGACGACGGCGGCTGCGCTCGGCGTGCTGGGCAAAGATTTCACCTTCTCCACGGAACTCCGGCTCATCGAAAGCGAAGACGGCACCACCCTCGTCATCCACGGCGACGGCGACCCCGCCTTCGGCGATGCACGCATCCTTGAAGTGCTCGGCCTCGAGGTCGAGGATGTCATCCGTGACTGGGTCGCCGCAGTGAAAGAAGCCGGCATCAGCGAAGTCAAGCAGATCATCGTCGACGACCGCATCTTCGACCGTGAGTTTGTGCATGCAAGCTGGCCGACCAATCAGCTTCACCGCTGGTACTGCGCGCAGGTTGGTGCCATCAACTTCAACGACAACTGCATCGACATCTACGCTCGGCCCCGCGCACAGGGTGAAGTGGCCAGCATCAACATCCACCCCATCGGCGCCCCCGTTTCACTGGATAACAAAACCGTCAGCGGCAATCGGCACGAGTTCTGGTTCTCCCGCCGGCCCGATACCAATCAAATCATCCTCCGTGGGCAAGTGCGCCACGCACTGACCGAAGCAGCGCCGGTCACCGTCCACGATCCCCCAATTTTCTTCGGCGAGTTGATGCAACGACGCCTCCGCGAAGTCGGCGTCAGCGTGACCGAGGTCACCCGCGCTGAACCGCAGGCCGTGCTGCCGGCGGGCGAATTGCTGGCCGCGGTGCGGACCTCGCTGCCGACCGTGGTCATGCGGTGCAATCGTGATTCGCAGAACCTCTTCGCCGAGGCACTGATCAAGCGCATCGGCTACCGCGTGACCGGCCAGCCGGGCTCGTGGACCAACGGGGCAGCGGGCATCCGAAGCTTCCTCGCCGAACGCATCGGCCCCGACGCTGCTTCGGTCGTGATCGACGACGGCTCCGGCCTCAGTCGCGAAAACCGCATCTCGCCGCAGGTGCTCATGGAACTGCTCTCCGCGATGCACGACGACGCCGACCTCGGCCCGCTGTACATCGCCTCGCTCGCCGAGCCCGGTGCGGAGTTCGGCACGCTCCGCAACCGCTTCCGCCAGGTGGCGCTCAGCGGTGATGTCCGCGCCAAAAGCGGCTACATCCGCGGCGTCACGGCCCTCTCAGGCTACGTCGTGCAGGGCGAGCGCACCGTCGGATTCGTCATGATACTCAACGATTATTACGACGGCACCCATCGCGTCCGCCAGATGATGGAGCGCATCGTCGCCGACATCGATGCCGCCATCGCCACCCCCGACACCGCCGACCTCGGCGGCTGAAGCGCGGCTCCTCTCACGCACGCTCTCAATGCTAAGGGTGCCCCGGCCAGCGCAGACGGCCGGGCGCGATGGCGACATCGACCCCGGCATCGGCGCAGGTCCCCGGGAAGCCCGGCCGTCTCGCTGCGCTCGCTGGCGGGGGCACCCGCAGAATTGACGATCACACGTGCCGCCCCTCCGATTGGCAGGACCCCGGCCGAATCGTGTATCATCCCGACCCTGAATCTTTTCTAGCCATTGCAGGGACATACACGATGCAAACGACATTGATACTGATCAAGCCCGACGCTGTGCAGCGGGGGCTGGTGGGCGAAATCATCAGCCGCTTTGAGCGCAAAGGCCTGCAACTGGTCGGCACGAAGCTGGTCGCGGTGAGCGAAGACCTTGCCAGCGAACACTACGCCGAGCACAAGGACAAGCCGTTCTTCCCCGACCTCATCGGCTTCATCACCTCCACACCGGTCGTGGCACTGGCGCTGCATGGTCGTGACGCCATCGCCGTTTGCCGTAAGCTCGTCGGCGCGACCGACGGCACCCAGGCCGACCCCGGCACCATCCGTGGCGACTTCGGACTCAGCAAATCACTTAACATGGTGCACGCTTCGGATTCACCCGAATCCGCTGAGCGTGAGCTGAAGCTGTGGTTCACCGACGCCGAACGCGTCGATTACGACCGCTCCAGCCAGGCATGGATCACCGGCTGAAACGCGACCCTTAGCCGCGACGCTACGTGTCGCAGGTGAACCGCCATGGCCTATCCCACACTGCAGGATTTCCTCACCGCGCTCGATTCAGCAGGCGAACTGGCGCGCGTCAAGCCCGCCGTTTCGCCGATGCTCGAGATCACCGAGATCGCGGACCGCGTGAGCAAATCGCCTGCGCCGCAGACCAGCCCCACCGCCGCGGTCACCGATCCGCAGCATCACCATCTCGGCGGCAAAGCACTGCTGTTCGAGAACGTGGAAGGGGCAAACCATCCGCTTGCGATCAACGTGTTCGGCTCCTACCGCCGCATGGAGATGGCGCTCGGTTGCGAGAACGGCGGCTTCGAAGGGCTCGGCGAACGTCTCGGGGCCCTCGTCAAACCCGAGCCGCCCGTCGGCATCATGGAAAAGATGCGCAAGGGTCTGGAACTCGCCAAGGTCGCGGGCATGGCGCCCAAGGTCGTCCGCAACGGCGTGTGCCAGCAAGTGGTGAAGCAGGGCGATCAGGTGAATCTGCTTGAGCTGCCGACCATCAAGTGCTGGCCTCACGACGGCGACCCGTCGCAGTTCGGCTACCCCCAAAGCCTCCAGCAACCCGGGCAGGGCCGCTACATCACCTTCGGCGGCATCTACACCATTCACCCAGACGATGCCGGCCGCGACGGCCCCCGCTCCTCCCGCAACGTCGGCATGTACCGCGCGCAGGTGCTCAACGAAAAACAGACCGCCATGCATTGGCACATCCATCACGATGGCGCACGCCACTGGCGCGCGTGGAAAGAGCGGGGCGAACCGATGCCTTGCGCCATCGTGCTGGGCGGCGAATCCGTCCTCCCCTACGCCGCCACCGCCCCCATGCCGCCCGGCATCAGCGAACTGCTGCTCGCAGGCTTCCTCAACGACAAGTCCATCGAACTGGTGCCCTGCAAAACCGTCGATCTGCACGTCCCCGCCAACGCCGAGATCGTCATCGAAGGCTACGTCTCCACCAAGGCCGGCACCATCGGCTTCGATCCCCGCACCGGTAGCGACCTCGGCCCCGAAGCCCACTTCGAAGGCCCCTTCGGCGACCACACCGGCTTCTACTCCCTGCCTGATCGCTACCCGCTCTTCGACGTCACCGCCATCACTTCCCGCAAGCAGCCGGTCTATCCCACCACCATCGTCGGCCTGCCCCCGCAGGAAGATTATTACATGGGCAAAGCCACCGAACGCCTGTTCCTCCCGCTGCTCAAAACCATCGTCCCCGACATCCTCGACTACGACCTGCCGATGTTCGGCACCTTCCACAACTGCGCCTTCATCAAGATCCGCAAGGAATACCCCCTCCACGCCCGCCGCGTCATGCACGCCATCTGGGGGGCCGGGCAGATGGCGTGGACGAAGATGATCGTCGTCGTCGATGAACACGTCGACGTCCACGATCATGAAGATGTGCTCTTCGAACTCTGCGCCAATGCCGACCCCGGCCGTGATGTTGAGATCGTCAACGGTCCGCTGGACATCCTCGACCACGCTGCCCCCAGACTCGGTGCCGGCCACAAGATCGGCTTCGACGCCACGAAGAAAATCGCAGGCGAAGAAGTCAACGGCCACCCCGTCCGCGACTTCCCCTCACGCCTCGAAATGACCGCCGACATCAAAAAACAAGTCACCGCCCGCTGGTCGGAGCTGGGGCTTTAAGGCAGCGAAGATTTAACGTAAAAAAAGCGGGTGACGCGCCCACGCACGTGTGATATACGTGAGAAAGATGAAAATCTGTTCTTAATTAAGGGGTAACTTATGCGCACATTCCTAGGCATCATCGCAGGCGTCTTCATCACGCTTTTCCTGCTGACCGGGCTCCTTGGGGCCGGGGCCTACTGGTTTATCGGCAGCATGGGCCTTGGGGAGTTCGAAGAGGTGCCCGATTACATCGAGTACACCCTCACCGGCCCCGACGAGGCGGAAGTCGGCGAAGCCGTCACCTTCACCATCGAGGTCACCAACACCAGCCCCGACACCGAGCACACCATCTACAGTGTGGACATCTACAGCGAACTCGCGGACCAGGGCGACGTGACTTCCGCTCCTGAGCCCGTCAGCACAGATCCAAGCTTCGGGTACACCGAACTCCGCTACGACACGCCGTTGCCGCCGGGAGCCACCGAAACCATCGAGGTCACCCTCAACCCCACGGCTGTCGGTGAACACAACGTCAACATCGACGTCTGCATCGACGGCCCGTTTAGCATTATTGAACGCTTCCACGACCTGCGCCTACGCGAAGCCGCCGTCCCCGCCGCCGCCGAATCATCAGACGAATAAGTCAATCAGACAGAGCCTACGCGCTACTCGTGATCGCCCGGCTGATTGGGCCCACTAGATCCGGCACCAGCCGGTCATTCGCCAGGCGTTCGGCGTGCTCGCGAAGCAAATCGAAGTTCGTCAGCAAATCCTCAGGCTTATCAATCGGCCCCGTCTTGCGAAGCGTCAGCAGCACGCTGATCGGTTCGGTGCGGAACTTGCCCGTGCGGATCTGCCCCGGCGTCGTCGAGGTCTTCACTTCGAACCATGCCTGCAGATCGCAGTTGTTGCTCAGCGTGATGGCGAACGTCGGCTGCACATCCAGCGGCCGCGCCCCGGGATACTCCACCAACGACGCCAACGGCGTCCCCGCAATCAGCGCGTCGTAAACAATCTCGTGATGATTGCCCTTGGCATCGAGATCGAAACCCAGCAGCAGTTCCTGATGATCGACATCCAGCGAGCCCACCGAAAGGTGATACGGCACCAGCTTGAGGATGAGCCGATGCAATTCGTACCCCTCATCAAGCGTATCCGGATTCACCGCCCCGCTGCGGATTGAACGCTGGCGCAGGGCCATCCATTGGTACGCCCCGTCGCGTCGGCGGGACTCAAGCGAAAGCTCATCGCTGAAGCGGCGGAAGCGGGTCATCTCCGGCTGATCGGCGCGGATGCGGTCGAAAAGATGGAGGACCGTTTCGCGCCCGTCGGGCAGGTCCATCTTCACGCCGAGCTTCTGATTGATGTAAAAATCGGTGCACAGGGCGCCGAAACTGGTTGCCATGAAAACCTCGTTTGCGCGTTGCGGAATCCGCGGAAAATCCAACCCGATGTTTGGTCACCAGATGCGGGCACAGCGGCAATCACAGTATACCGATGCAAGCCCTGATCGACCACCGCGGAGGGGCGATTGCAGAAGGTCTTC
The DNA here is from genome assembly GCA_040905565.1 of Phycisphaeraceae bacterium. GTDB lineage: Bacteria > Planctomycetota > Phycisphaerae > Phycisphaerales > Zrk34 > JBBDRF01. The sequence goes on from JBBDRF010000092.1 coordinate 75,411, forward strand.
CGCCGCGGCAGGGGGACATGGTCGCTGGTCGGGATAGAATGATTGTGATAGGATTTTCGCTTTGCCCTGGAGAGACTGCCCGATGTCAATGAGACTTAACGACGCGCTACACGCCCTGTTCCTTGTCGACCAGCAGGTCCGAGGGTTGGAAGGGCGTTTGGAAGGCGCGCAACGCCACGTCAACGCTCAGCAGAATAAGATTGAACAGTTCACGCGTCAGTTAGAGGAGCTTAAGGATCAGCTCCACCACACGCAGGCTCAGGAGGCGACGGCCGAATCCGAGGCCGGCGACTTTGAGCAGCGTGTCGAAAAACTGCGCCAGCAGATGAACACCGTCAATACCAACAAGGAATACTCCGCCCTGCTGGTGGAGGTTAACACGCTGAAGATCGAAAAGGGCAAGGCGGAGGAACGCGCCCTTGAGCTGATGCAGCAGGTTGAAAAGCTTCAAGGCGAGATCGCGGAGCTTGAACAGAAGCTTGCGGAGCAGAAACGCATCAAGCAAGTCGCGGATCAGGAACTCGCTTCCCGAACCGGGGAAGTCAGCGAACGCCTGCAGGTCGTCAAGGCCCAGCGGCAAGAAGCGGCCAGTCACGTCCCACCCGACGCACTGGCCGTTTTTAATAGGCTCGCCGACACAACCGACGGCGAAGCGATGTCGCATGTCGTTCAGGAAGACGCCCGCCGAATGGAGTACACCTGCGGCGGCTGCTACATGACGATCCCGCCCGAGATCATCAATCAGCTTTACACGGCTGACAAGCTCGTTCGATGCCCCAGCTGCACGCGCATCCTGTATCTCGATCAGGAAGTCAAAGCCACGCTGGGCCGCTGAGTGTTGAGTAGACGGTAAACGCATGAGCGAACTGCTGGTGGAATTCTGCGCCTTGCGAGGACAGCAAGCGGCGGAGGAAGGCGCGGCCGACGTCTGGGCCGGCGGGGTGGTCATCACCGAAATCGAAACGGCAAAGCCGGTCCACGCGGCTGGCGATCTGCTGCCCGATGCCGAGGCTGCGCCGGATGCGCTCTACCGGGCGATGCTGCAGGCGCTGAGCGTCATCGAGGAGCTTGATCCGGCGGAGGTGGAGCTACGCTGCGACTCGCCCACGCTCGTCGAGCAGCTCACCGGCGGCGGGGCGATCGAGGTAGAGGCTGGGCTCGAAGCACTTTTCGAACAAGCGATGCTCAGACTGCTGCGGCTGGGGCTTTGGCGCATTCGCTGCGTCGAAACCGCGGAACTTCACCGCCCGCGCGAGCTTGCGGAACAGACGCTCACCGCCACGCCCGGCGTCGAACCCGCCCCAACAGAGCCGGAACCCACGCCCGATTCACCCGCAGAAAACGCCGCGGGAAACATTCGGGACAAGGTGGGGGGGGGCAGCGGGACAAGGTGGGGGGGGTGGTCTGTTGTTTTTGCTGAGGATGCGGGAAAGCGGTGCCCGATGGATTGCCGGGCCCGCCAACGCTTCCACTTCGGCCCCGGCACGCCCGAAGGCTTCTGCATTCAAGCCCTGCCCGCCATCGCCGAGGACGGCCCGCTCACCTGGGACGATCCCCAACAGCAACGCATGACCACCCAGTGCCCGCATTGCGATGTGCCGATGGACATCGAAAAAACGACCTAACCCTCACCGTGAATCAACTGATGCAGCGCCGCCCCGGGGTCAGGCTGGTTCATCAGGTGTTCGCCGACCAGCACCGTGCGAATGCCCGCCTTGCGAAGCTTCACGGTGTCTTCATGCGTGCGAATGCCTGACTCGCTCACAAGAATCGTGTGATCTTCCACCAGGTCCACCATGCGTAGCGTATGGCCGAGGTCCGTCGTCATCGTCCGCAAATCCCGATTGTTGATCCCCAGCAGGCAATACCCGCGGTGCGGGAACCCCACGTGCGGCCGCACACGCAGCAACGAATCCACATCATGCACCTCGATCAAAGCCGTCAGCTGCAGCTGAGCCGCCAGAATCAGCAGGTCGATCAGCTCCGCCTCCGCCAGGCACTCCGCAATCAACAGCACCGCATCCGCGCCAAACACACGCGATTCGTATAGCTGATACGGATCAACAATGAAATCCTTCCGCAGCACCGGCAACGGCACGTGACGCTTAATCTCATCGATGTAACTGAGCGAGCCCTGAAAATACTTCTCATCCGTCAGGCAGCTGATCGCCGCCGCTCCGCCCGCGTGATACGCCTTGGCCAGCGCCACCGGGTCGAAATCTTCACGGATCACCCCCGCCGACGGACTCGCACGTTTGATCTCAGCGATCACATTCAACGGGCCCGCCGTTTGCGTGCATGCCACGAAGAAATTACGCGGCCGCGCCGCTTCCGAAGCAAGCCTCTCAAGCTCATCTTGAGCCATACGTTGTTTCGCCGCAGCAATTTCAACGCGTTTGTGAGCAATGATCTGGTCGAGTATGTTTGCCACAGCAGGTCCGTAAAAAAGAACAATTGCCCATAGTGTAGGGAAGGTCGCCGGGCGGCTCAATCGGCGTCGCACGCCGCGAGGAAGGAAAGACACGAACCATGGATGAGCCGAGCCCAACCGCAATCGCCGTCGTCGCCGCCATCGTCGCCGGTGTCATCGCCATCGTGCTCGTCACGCTCTCTTCCAGCGGCGTCTTCTCACGCAAAGCCTTCGATAAAGCACCCCCTCGCGATGGCTCGCTCGGCCTCTTCGATGTCGCCATCGTCCTCGGCCTGCTCATCGTCTGCGGCATCATCGCCGCCGCCCTGCTCGCCGCCGCACTCCCCCGCGACGAAGCAGAACGCATCCTCCGCGGCGAAGCGGAACTGATGCTCGTCGGCATGCTCGCCCAAAACCTCGCCTACATCCCCGCATACATCTACCTCTTCGTCCGCGTCAGCTACGCCATGCCCGGAGGCCTGCGTGCCTTCGGGTTCGGACTCGGCAGCAGTCCAGCTGTTACCGCACGCATCACCTTGCTCGGCACGCTCGCCATCTTCGTCCTCACCTTCGGAACCGCCGACCTGGCCGCGCGAATTGCCATGTGGATCGGCGAGCCTGCCCCCCGAGTCGCCCACCAGACACTACGCGTCCTCCTCGAAGCCACCGGCCCGACCGCGTGGGGCCTCATCTTCACCGCCGTCGTCCTCGCCCCCATTTTTGAAGAAATCCTCTTCCGAGGCCTCCTCCAAACCGCACTCCGCCACTCCGGCCTCGTCACCAACCGCTGGCTCGTCATCATCATCACCACCGCCTTCTTTGCCCTGATGCACTTCGGCGCCATGTCCGTGCCCAAGGAAGAGCCCGCCACACAGGCCAAGCTCACCCTCGCCAGCATCACCACCGTCAATGCGGACCCCACCGACACGGCCACCGAGCCCGCCGCTGACGCCCCCCCCGATGCCCCAACCCAGATTCAGGCTCCCGAAGGCCAGCGAAGCTTAGCATGGCAGGGACTGCCCGGCCTCATCGTCCTCTCGCTCGGCCTCGGCTATTTGTACGAACGCACCGGCAGCTTATGGCCACCCATCCTCGTGCACCTGCTGTTCAACGCCTCCCAGATCACGATCGTTCTGACTTTGCTGCGAGGCTGACGCTTTCCGCTCCCCCCGCTGCCTGCTAGCATCCTGCGTCATGCGACCCCTCCTCACCACCGCCATCTTGCTCACCGCCATGCTGGCCGCCGCCTCATGCAGCGCCCCCCGCATCCAGACCACCCAGCTAGGCTCAGCCGACCTCGTCGTCATGACCGACGCCATGGTCGCCTCCCTCATGAACCAGGACGAACTGGCGGAACGCAACGCCGATGCCCCGCGGTGGGTCATCACACTCGAGCGCGTGTCCAATCAGACCAACGACGTCCTCCCCCAGCGCGAACTCTGGGCCTTCATGGCACGCCTGCGAGCCCAGCTCAGCCAGAGCGGCCAACTCAGCAGCCGCAACATCGCCTTCGTCGTCCCCCGTGCCTATTCCGAGCAGATCGGCGAGCGTCATGACGCCGGCTCAAACCGCGCGCAGCCCACCCACGCCCTCACCGCCACGTTCTACGCCGCCACATCGCGTGACAGAACAGGACGAACCGATACCTACTTGTGTGCGTTTCAACTGTTAGATCTTCAAACCGACGAGCTGATCTGGGAAGACAGCTACGAAACCAAGCGAGCCGTGGCACGGGGGCGACTGGACTGACATGACCCACCGCCGCACCATGACGAAAAGGGGGACAGCCGCGAGCCGTTTGCTCCAAGCCGCGCTGCTGCTGTGCCTCCTCGCCATCGGTTGCGAAAGCCCCGGCCGAACCGCCGCCGTCACCCCCTATTATCAGCACGATTACCCCACCGCCCGCCAACAGCTTCGGCCCCTCGCCGCCGACCGCCGCAGCGAAGACGTCCTCCTGAACAACATGCGACTCGGCCTCGCCGCCATGGCCGACGGCGACCACCACGAAGCCGAGCGCTCCCTCCTCCGCGCTTACGAATACCTCCGAACAGGCGGCATCAACGAAGCCGACCGCACCGTCTTCTCCACCGTCCTCTACGAAGGCATCCGCGTCTGGAAGGGCGAGCCCTACGAACAGGCGATGAGCTACTACTACATCGCGGCCTACCACATGCTCATCCAGGATTGGGAGAACGCCCGCGCCGCCGCCTCCAACGCCCTGTTCACCCTCCGCGATTTCGACGACGCCGGCAACGAACCGCAGGATATGCACGACCTCGTCACCGATGCCGCCCGCGCCGAACGCCTCGGCGAAAAAGATTACTTCACCAACGCCTACCGCCCCGTCGAATCCGAATTCGCGCTCGGCTACCTCGTCGCCGCCACCAACTACGTCCTCATGGGCCAGCCCGCCGACGGCGCCGACATGTTCGACCTCGTCCGCCAGATGAGGCCCGACCTCGCACCACTCGCCGACGAACTCCAGCACGGCTCCTACGACACACTCCTGCTCGTCGACGTCGGCCGCGGCCCCCGCAAAGAAGCCTACGGCCCCGACGGCGCACTCATCCGCTATCGGCCCGACGGACGTCGCACGCCCCCGCTGAGGCTCACCGCCAGCATTCCCGGGCAGGGCCTTGAGCACGTCGGCACCCGGCCGGTCGTCGATCTCTGGCGCCTCAGTCAATACCCACGCTGGTGGTCGCTGGAGAGCATGCGAAAAGCCAAGAGCGACGTCGGCACCGTCCTGCTGGGCGGCGGCCTCGGTGCTGCCTACATCGGCTCAGGCTTTGAAAGTCGTGAAGCCGTTTACGCAGGCCTCGCCGCAGCCGCGCTCGGCGCTGCCATGAAAGCCAGCGCCAAAGCCGACACCAGGCATCTCGAGTTCCTCCCGCGGGCCGTCTTCATGGTGCCTCTCGAGCTCGGGCCCGGCCGCCACGACGTGCAGCTGCACATCCAGAACGACGCCGGCTCCAGCGCCACCTGGCACGATCTTGAAGCCGGCGAAACAGGCCAGCCCAGCGTCTACTTCCTCCGCATGCACAACGCCGGCGGCCGAGGCATGCCCCGCTGGCCCGATCAACCCCTCTACGCCGTTGAACCCTATCAGCTGCGCCAGGGCCATCGCCCCTGGATCATGGGCGGCCCCGACCTCTCCCCACCCTCGCCCGAACTGCTCGAACGCTACCAATCGCTCGGCATGTTCCCGGACTGGACCTACGCCCAGTTCCAAGCCCTCTACGAAGACGAAGGCCTCCGCTTCCAGTTCGGCCCCATCGAACCCCGCGAAGGCGACGGGAAAAGGTGGGGGGGGCATGTGACCGAGGGGGGTAACGTGCTGTTCACCCCGCCGCCCGGCAACCACCTTTACCAGCGCCTGCGCCGCACCAGTCATCCGCCGTACTCACCACGCAGCGAAACCCTGCGAAATACCGTGCAAAGGAGCGAACCTTGAAACGCATCAACCTCCCCCTCTCGCTTGTCGCGATCCTGCTCGTCACCGTCGGCTGCCAGTCCACAGCCATCGTGCCAGGCCAGTACGACGACGCCGCCGTCTACCCCAACGTCACCCTCTCACAGGACTCGCTCCAAAAAGCGCTCGGCTTCCAGGAGCCCGCCCTCAGCCGCACCGAAAACGACCTGATGCGCGTCACCGTCCCCGTCCGTGCCCGCAGCAACGAGATGCTCAACATTGAGTACCGCGTCATTTGGCTCGATCGTGACGGTGCCCCCGTCCGTCCGGAAATGATCTGGACACCGCTTCGCCTCGAGCCGCGTCAGCCGCAATACGTCTCAGCCGCTGCGTCCAGCCCCGCCGCCACGAACTACAACATCCAGTTCCGCTGGGGCCGCCCGTAACCGCCGCTGCTCAAGCGCCATTGCCCGCAACATCAACTTCCCCCCACAGAAAAAGATTCGGAGCTTCACATGAACCGCTCTACCAACCTTTCGCCTCTTCGTCTGACCGCTGCCCTCGCGCTCGCCTCTGTTTTCATGGGAGCGATCGGCTGCTCCACTACCCCACGTGATGAGGGCACGCCCAAGAGTCATCGCCTGGAAAGTCGCCTGCCCAGCGAAGGCTCGCAGCTCGGCAGCGGTGATCTGGTCGTCGCCTCGCAGCAGGCCGTGGCAGGCATCGCCGACGTGCCGGAGATCAAGGACGCGCCCGAGCGCACCATCATCGTGATGGACCGCGTCGGCAACGAAACCTCCGACCGTACCGCCAATTTCCAGATCTACCTCGCCCGCATCCGCGCCAACCTCAACCAGTCCGGCGCTCGCCACAACCTCGCATTCGTGGAGACGCGCAGCCGCGCTGAGCAGATCAAACAGCGTGAGGGCATCCCCGCCGGCGAAGCCTCCCGCACCCGCCCCAACTACGCGCTCACCGGCGTCTTCTACGACATGCCCCGCGGCCGCACCAACTATTACCTGCTCACGTTCCAGCTGGTCGACCTCACCGACGACATCGTCATCTGGGAAGACAGCTACGAAGTTAAACTCTGACGGCACCAACGTTAGCGGGCGATCTCAGATCGCCGTTGCGCGCTAGGAATGCCCGCCGCCCTGCATGGTCGCCACGGCATGAGGCAGCACGTCCAGCAGGGCCTCGACCCATTCCGTCGCGCCCTTCTTCGAGCCCGGCAGGTTCACGATCAGCGTTTCGCCGAGCGTGCCCGCCACGCCACGCGAGAGGAAGGTGCGGACGGTTTTCTCCGCCGTGCGCGTGTACGCAAGTTGAATGAGGCCGGGATGTTGCCGCTCGATCACGCCCAGCGTCGCCTCGGGGGTCACATCACGCGGCCCAAGCCCCGTGCCGCCGGCTGTAAAGATTAAATTCGGCAGCGGGTCCACGCTCGCCCAGTGCCGAAGCCACTCGCCGATCTGGTCCATGTCATCAGGGACGCACGCCGACCCGACCACTTCCGCGTTCAGGCGATCTCGCAGCAATTGGGCGACGGCCGGGCCTGCGGTGTCCTCCGATTCGCCGCGTGAGCAGCGGTCAGAAACCGTCAGCACCGCCGCTGTGATGCGCACAGTCATGGCAGAATTCCTGTCATTACGTTCGATTACGATCCGTTACGCTTGATTACTTCGGGAAGTCTGAGGGGTGGGGTCTGACGGTCCCGCGGCGGCCGCCGGTCTTCTCGATGAGGCGGACCGACTCGATCACCATCGCCGGATCGACCGCCTTGCCCATGTCGATCACGGTGAGTGCTGCGACGGTCGCCGCGGTGTAAGCTTCCATCTCGACGCCCGTCTTCGATGCCGTTTTCGCCACCGCCTGAATGTAAACGCAACTGCTGCCGAGCGCGAGCTGAACGTCCACATGATCCAGCGGCAAACCGTGACACAGCGGGATCAGATCATCGGTCCGCTTGGCCGCCATGATGCCCGCAAGTCTTGCTACTTCCAGCACATCGCCCTTGCCCACCTCATGAGCGCGGATGGCCTCAGCTAGGGCCGTGTTGATCCGCACGCGCGCTTCCGCGACGGCCCGGCGGGTCGTCACGGCCTTATCACTGACGTCGACCATGCGCGCCCGGCCGCTCTCATCCATATGCGTTAGCTGCACCTGTCGCTTATTTTCGGTCAACAACTGACCTCCCATCGGTAAAACGGCCACGGCCCCTCGCCGCCCGCGTTCGGCGGCAACTGTACAAATCCATCACTCTTCGCAATCGAAACCACGTCCCCCGACCCCCGCGTGGGCACCAGTTCCGCGAGCCCGTCACCGATCACACGGACCGGGCGGTGCAACCACAAGCTAATGACTTTACTATCGTTATACTCGCGTAATCGCACCACGGGTTGATGCTGAATCGGATGACGCCAGCCCGCGAGTTTCCGAAGCAGCGGGATGCCGATCAGGCGCGCGGTGACCATCACCGACATCGGATTACCCGGCAAGCCCACCACCAATTGCCCCCTCGGACCGATCGCGCCAAGCAGCGGTTTTCCCGGCCGAATCGGCAGTTTGTGGAACACCAACTCACACCCCGCCTGCCTGAGAATCTCGGGCACAAAGTCGTGCGTCCCCATCGAAACGCCACCCGTCAGCAGCAGCGCATCGGAGCGGTGCAACGCATCGATCACCGCTTGCATCAACGCGTTACGATCATCCGCTGCCCGCTCGCTGCGCTGGCAGTTCACCCACGGCAGCCCGTGCAACAGCGTGCGTAAAGCCGGTCCGTTGGAATCACGAATCTGCCAGTCGGCTGCGGGTTCGCCGGGCTCCAGCAGTTCATCGCCCGTGATGATCAGCCCCACACGCACCCGCTTTCGCACGGCTAGTCGCCCTGATCCGAAACTGGCGAGGGCCGTCGCGACAGCAGGCGTGACGGGATGCCCCGCTTCGAGGACGGGTTCGTTGGCAGCGCCGTTCTCGCCGCGTCGGCGGATGGACTGGCCGGGCTTGATGGCGGCTGCGTTGTGCAGCACGACCCAGCCCTCGCCCTCGTCGGTATCTTCACGGCGGATCACCGCCTCGGCCCCCGGAGGCACCACCGCCCCGGTCATGATGCGCATCGCCTTGCCACGCTCAAGAGGCTGACTCGGCTGGCCCGCCAGGATCGTCCCCGCGACAGGCAGTCGCCCGCCTTCTGCCTGAGTGGCATCGCTGAGGCGAAGGGCGTAGCCGTCCATCGCGCTCACGTCGGCAGGGGGGGATGGGCGGTCGGTGCGGATCGGCTCGGCACACACGCGCCCAGCGGCGTGTGCCAAAGTCACATTCTCCGTCGCCAGCGGATCGAGCCGGCGCAGCATGGCTTCGATCGCCTCGGTCGGGCTAAGTGGTGGAGAGGGTGGGGGGGTGGGGGGGGTCACGGTTGTACTATACAATCTTGACCATGCGTGTCACCGTAAAGCTATTCGCCAACGAGGCCAGGCTGGCCGGCAGTCGGGAGATCGAACTGGAACTTGCCAGCGAGGCCCCGACTGCAGCCGATGTCCGCCGTGCCTTGGCCGAGCGACTCCCGGCCTTGAAGAATCAACTGACCCAGCACGCGGAAAAGGCAGCGGGCAAGGTGGGGGGGGGTGGGGGGGTTGCGGTGAATTATGAGTTTGTGGATGACGCGACGGTGATTCAGGCTGGCGATGAGATCGCCTACATCGGGCAGGTGAGTGGCGGATGAGCGTTCACGTTTACATCGTCGATCATCCGCTGACCGAGGCAGCGGCGTGGCAGGTGCCGACTGGTGCGGGGGCGGTGCTGTGTTTCGAAGGCATCGCGCGGCCGCACGAAGATGATCGCCCCATCAAAGCACTGGATTACGAAGCGTACCAGCCGATGGCGGAGCGGATGCTTCGGCGGATTGGCGAGGAAGCGGTGGCCGAGCATGGGCTGCTGGGGCTATGCGTGGAGCATTCGACGGGGCGCGTGGCAGCGGGGGAGTGTTCGTTCCGGCTGCGCATCGCTTCGGCACATCGCAAGGAGGGGCTGGCTGCGATGGATCAGTTCATCGACCGCATGAAGCAGGTCGTGCCGTTGTGGAAGCAGGCGGTTTACGTGGAGTGAGTTGAGCACGCCGAGGTGGTCGTCGGTCGGATGCACTGGTGGACAAGCCACCAGTGGCACGCAACGGGTCGAACCGGGCCGTCTCGCTGCGCTCGCTGGCCCGGGCACCCTGCCGTCTTCGTTTCAGGCGTAGCGGAACTCAACAGAACGGGACGGTTCGCAGGCGTCCGACACACAACCGCTCCCTTACGGTCGCGGCTCGTAGTGAGCGTTTATGGGCGGCTGGGTGTTTGGCCGAGGGCGTTGGTGTAGCTGTATTCGAAGAGCAGCCACCATTCGCGCATCTGGATTTTCAGGCAGATATCGCGGAGGCGTTCGGAGGCAGGGTCGGCGGCCTGTTGGCACAGGTCGACAAACGTGGCGGGATTCCAGCGGCCTTCACGCTGAAGGTCCGACGTGCGGGCGTCGGCGCTCTGGCTGGCGAGCACCAGGGCGTCCTGATAGAGCGGTTCGAAGACGGGATGATCACCCGCTTTGCTGAACCAATACTTGGCGTTGGGGTAGTCGGGCTCGCGGCGGTGGAGGATGCCGTGCCAGTAGCTGCCGGTCGGGGTGTGAATTGCCTGGCTGATGGCGTGGGAGGCATCGAAATGATCGTGGTAGAGTAGGACGCCGGCGACGGCTGCCTCGGCCATCTGTTTGTCAACCACATTCCGCCCGGCGAAGGCGTTTTCGACACTCAGGCTGCCGAGCTTTTCTGTCAGAGAGGAGGCCGGCTCGCCCGGGCCGAGGGGCATGGTGCGAGGCTGGCTTAGAAGATCGCCGAAGACGGTCCCGAACTGTGCGGTCTGTGTGTCATCCATGATGGATCGATTATATCCGGCTCAAACCACTTATATCAACCGGGGCGAAGATTGGATGCAAAAAAGTTTGCACGCCACTTTAACGGTGTTATACTTGACAGATGCAAGCTTTTCAGGCTTGCATTTATAACTTTGCCCCCGGAAGGGCTCGGTCTCACGTTTTCGTGGGCCGGGCCTTTTTAGTGTCACCATCTCCGGCGATGGTCTTGAGGAAGGTCGCGAGGGCTGAGCCGTAGCGACGCGGTTCGGTGGTGACCGCCTGAAGATGGCCGGCGTCGGTGAAGACTTCAAGCCGGGCATTCGGGGCGGCATCGGCGAGGTCGGAAGCGTGCTGCAGGGGCACGATCGGATCGTCGGAGCCGTGGATCACCAGCAAAGGCTGGCGTAGACGCGCCGCGGTCTTGACCGCATCGAACCCGCCGAACCCGGGCCGCCAGATGCGTAAAGCTGCCGCTCCCAGCCACAGCAGCGGGAAGGTCGGCAGCCGGCGCTGCTGCATGAACAGCCGCACCGCATCGACGGCCTGGCGATACGGTGAATCGACGATCACCGCGGCCACTTCATCAAGGCTGCTACGTCGGGCGGCTTCGAGCGCCACGGCAGCGCCCATCGAAAGGCCGAACAGGACGACGGGGTGATTGGGGATCGACTTTTGTAAGTGCTGAACGATGGCTTTCGCGTCGCGCCGCTCCGCTCGACCCCATTCGCAGGTGGCGCTGGTCGATTCGCCGTGGCCCCGCTGATCGAACAGCACGATTCGGCTGGCGTGGGGGCGCAGCATCGCCAGCCATGCGAGGCCGCTGAGACGGCTGCCGCCCCAGCCGTGGAGCATGATGAGAATCGGGCCCTCGGCGGCTGACCCCTCGACGAGCCAGAGTTCGGTTTCGCTGCCGTCGAATTGCGTCACGCGGTGCGTTTCGAAGGGCAGGTCCATTTCGCCGGGGTCGGTGGGCAGCCCGCGCGCCAACTGCGTGGTAAAAGTCCGCCGAGGTGGATGCGTCAGCGCATGGACGAGCATGGCGGTGGCGATAGCCAGCACCGCCAGTAATGCGACGAACATGAGAATTAGAAATCCAGCCATTCAATACGCAGCATAGCGGGAAAGTGGGGAGCGGGGTGGGTTGACGAGGCGGGGCATTCGTGCCATCTTGAGCGGACTTGTATTTAGCTCAGGAGCAACGTGATGAGTGATCCCGCAAAGCGGCTTGGTGTGTGCAGTTGGTCCCTTCAGCCGGAGACGCCTGCCGAGTTGATCGCTGCGATGAAAGAGATCGGGCTGGACCAGGTGCAGCTGGCACTGGATCCGTTGCGAGAGTCGCCGCAGTGGGCGGAGGCGCCGCAGCAGCTGGCGGACGCGGGCATCAAGATTATCTCGGGCATGTTCGCCACGATCGGTGAGGATTACAGCACGCTGGAATCGATCCGGAAGACCGGCGGCATTGTGCCTGATGAGACGTGGGCGCAGAACTGGGCGAACATTGAGCGGACGGTGCCGATCGCGGAGAAGCTGGGCATTCGCATCATGCTGTTCCATGCGGGCTTTATTCCGCACGAAGCGGGCAACCCGACGTGGGAGAAGGTGCGCGACCGGGTGGGGCAGATTGCGGACCTTTATGCGGACGCGGATGTCACGCTGACGCTTGAGACGGGGCAGGAGGATGCGCCGACGCTTTTGAAGTTCATCAGCGAAGTCGATCGGCCGAACGTGGCGGTGAACTTCGATCCGGCGAACATGATTCTTTACGATAAGGGCGATCCGGTGGAGGCGTTGCGGACGCTGATGCCGCACGTCAGGCATATCCATATCAAGGACGCCGACCGCACCACGACGCCCGGCACATGGGGCACGGAGAAGCCGGCCGGTGAGGGGCAGGTCGACTGGGATGGCTTCTTTGCGGTGCTCGATGATGAACGCTACCAGGGCTACCTGGCGATCGAGCGTGAAGGCGGCGACCAGCGCGTGCAGGATATCCGCACGGCCAAGGAGATGGTGCTTCAGTACCTCGCCACGTAAGCAGTCGGCAACGGCGGGGGAAGGGGCATCTTTCACTCTGTCATACAGGAACCTTCACATGGTTCGCATCGGTATCATCGGGCTTGGTTTCATGGGACGTATGCACATCGGTGCGTACGAAAAGATCGAGGGCGCCCAGCTCGTGGCGATCAGCGATCAGGACGCCAAGCGGGCGGCGGGCGACTTCTCGGGCGGCTGGGGCAACATGGAAGGGGCGGCGGATAAGCTCGATATGACCGACGTCCGCGGCACAACCGATTACCATGAGCTGCTCGGCTGGGACGATGTGGACATGGTCGACATCTGCGTGCCGACGCCGTTCCACGTGGACGTGGCCACCGCAGCGCTCAAAGCAGGCAAGCATGTGCTGTGTGAGAAGCCGTTGGCGCTTGATAGCGATGCCGCTCAGCAGATCGCGGACGCGGCGGCCGGGGCAGAGGGGCTGTTCATGCCGGCCATGTGCATGCGGTTCTGGCCCCAGTGGCGCTGGATCAAGCAGGCGGTGGATGAGGGGCGGTACGGGAAGGTGCTCGACGCGAGCTTCAGGCGGGTGGGCGCGATGCCGCCGGGCTGGTTCTCTAACGGTGAGATGTCAGGCGGGGCGATTCTGGACCTGCACGTTCACGATACTGACTTCGTCTACCACATGCTCGGCATGCCGCAGGCGGTCTATAGCCGAGGCTATTCACGCCATACGGGACGGACGGATTACATCGTCACGCAGTACGATTTCGGCAAGGATGGGCCCGTCGTCAGCTCCGAAGGCAGTTGGTCGATGCAGGACGCGTTCGGCTTCTCCATGCGATGCACGGTCAACTTCGAGAAGGCCACGGCCGACTTCACGATCGACAACGAGCAGGGCCTGATCGTTCACGAAGGCGACAAATCCACGCCGATCGAGATGGACTCGGACGGTTACCACGAAGAGTTGCGGTACTTCGTCGATTGCGTCGCCAATAAGCGGAAGCCGGAGATTGTGACGGCCGAGGACGCGGTGCAGAGCATCAAGATCGTCGAAGCAGAGGCCCGGTCGATTGAAACGGGGGAAGTCGTCCGCCTGTAGTTCGTTAGCGGGCGATCGAAGATCGCCGTGGGCGTGCGTGGGGGAAGTGGCTATCTGCGATCGCCCGCTAACCTCATGCGCGACGTCAATTTCACTCCGCCAGGTTCAGGCGCGCCGCCTGGCGTGCGAGTTTGTTTTCGCGCCGGCGTTCCTTGAAGAACTGACGCAGAATGCCTCGGCACTCGGGGGCGAGCACGGCGCGGATGATCTGCGGCTGGTGGTTAAAGCGCGTGTCGTCGCACAATTCGTACAGCGATTCCACGGCACCCATCTTTGGATCATTCGCACCATAGACCAGGCGACCAAGGCGGGCGTTGATGATCGCCCCGGCACACATGGGGCACGGTTCGAGCGTAACCGCCATGGAGCAGTCGTTCAGCCGCCACTCTGAAAGCACCTGCGATGCCTGCCTGAGCGCGAGCACCTCAGCATGTGCGGTAGGGTCGCGATCGGATTCACGGAGATTGTAGGCCTCTGCGATCACTTCCTCGCCTCGGTACACCACCGCACCGACGGGCACCTCTTTCACATCCCAAGCTTCGTAAGCCAGTTCGATCGCGCGTTGCATCATGCGCAGGTCGGTCTCGCTGGCGTAATGATGGTCCAGTTCGGTCGTTCGTATCGTTGCCATGAAACGTCTCCACAACGCCGCCATCCACGATCGATCGCGTGTCGACCGATCGCGCGATGGGGGTTGTGTCTGTATCGGCTGGACGCTCATGGTGAATTTCTACAGGGCGATCGCCACCCTTATCGGGCATGATAGCGCCACTTATCGGGGCGTAGATCAGTTAACCCCGGAGCCCCAAGCTTCCTCAGGCGGCGGGCCGAACCACTTGACCAGCAGCAGACCAAGCTCGTAGAGGGCGTACATCGGGATGGCGAGACCGACCTGGCTGAATGGATCGGCCGGGGTCACGATGGCGCTGACCACCACGATCGCCAGCAATGCGTACCGCCTCACCGAGGCCATCTGGTAGTAGCTGACGATGCCGACCTTGCCGAGCACCAGCATCACCAGGGGGAGCTGGAAGGCGATCGAGAAGGCCAGCGCCAGCAGCATCACCAGATTGATGTACTGGTCGATCTGGATCAGCGGATCCATCATGCTGCGTGAGGCGGTGAGGCGGGTGTGCCAGATGAGCCCATCTTCACCGACGATGCGGAGTTGGCGGCTGGTGATGTTCAGCCACATATCGCCGATTTCAGGTTCCGCCGGGTCCATGCGCAGGCGCGGGATATTAAGGGGTAGGACCTCTGGATCTTCAATGGGGTCGTCGACCTCGTCGCCGCCGCTGGTGGCGCGGGAGACCTGCTGCTGCATGAGCGTTTCGTTGAGGTCGGGCATTTCGAAGCCGACGGCGAAGTTCAGCAGGAACCAGAGCATCATCGGGAGCATGACGTAGTAGAGGAACGCCACGCCGACGATCATGAGCCCGGTCGAGGCGGGGATGAGCATGCGCACCATCCGCTGCTCGGTGTGATACAGACCGGGCCCCACGAACAGCCATAACTGCCAGAAAAGCCAGGGGATGCCGATGATGAGCCCGCCGAGAAGGCTGACTTTGAGGTAGACGGCGAAGGCGCTGGTCACGCTGGGGTTGATCAGCCTCGGTTCCAGGCCGACCTGATCCATCGCCACCAGGACGGGTTGTGCGAGGAAGCCGACGACCTGCTTGCCGAAGACGAGCATGACGATGGCAGCGATGAGCGGCCCGATGATGCCGAGGAACAAGCGCCAGCGCAGCTCTTCCAGGTGCTCGCCGAGGCTCATGCGTAGGTCTTCGGGGTTCTGTGCGGCCATAGCGGGCTATATCACCACGGAACGCCCACTTTGGCAAGAGGTAGGGGCGATTGGGGGGCAGAAAATCCGAAACGGGAGGTTCAGTTGCTGGTGACGGTACGCCGTCCGGACCGTTTCGCGGTGGATTTTGAAGCGGATTTGGTACTGACCCGCTTGGCCTGCCCGTTGCGGTGGGGGGCCTCGCCGTTGCCGTTCGTTGCCGTTTTGCCGTTGCCGTTGCCGTTGGAAGAAGCTGCGGCACCGTTGGCGTCGCCGTTCTCAGCGGTTTT
This sequence comes from Phycisphaeraceae bacterium, assembly GCA_040905565.1. Lineage (GTDB taxonomy): Bacteria > Planctomycetota > Phycisphaerae > Phycisphaerales > Zrk34 > JBBDRF01. The sequence continues at coordinate 91,290 of JBBDRF010000092.1, forward strand.
ACGGGGACGAATTTTTCCGATCGCCAGGCGCTGAACGTGTTCTGAAGCGTACCAGACGCCCTTGCTGTAGGGTCGATGTGCCGCCCGGACGCAAACGAAACCTTCGCCGTCCTCGGATTTCAGGCCGCAGACCTTGCCCTTCATATCTCCGGAAACCGGGGCTACGACGTCGCCTTTGCTTAATTCCAAACCGTTGATATCACATACCATGAATCTAACCACTCCGGGATAATGCCGTTCGCGAGGTAAGCTGTTAGCTGACACATGGTAGGCAGTGAACGTGGGTCGGACCACCTTGATGCCTATCCGGCTATCCCTGAGCCACGGCGACCGGATCGGAGCGGAAACATCGGCGCCGAATGCCAACGCTCAGATACCAGAGTCAGCGCATGGGGTGCTGTCGAGCAGTCGGCAAGTCGTCGCTTGCGCGAGAGCATCGGCGATCGGCCTTGAGCCGTGAGCGGACACCGGCTTGAACGCCTTGTGTAAATCGACTTATCGGATTTTCAGAAAAGCTTGGCTCGCAGGGCCTTTCCGTGTTATATAAGAGGTACCCTCACACTAACATCGTGTGAAACCCGAGCACGGGCCAGACCTCGGCCTGATTCCTTTAAAGTGGACGCAATGGGAGAGATAAAACGCCAAGCGGCGCAAGGAGACCATCGCACCCAGGCCCCATGCCTGATGCTGGTGCCGCGTGGTTTCGATGCGCCGTTGGAGTTGGTGGAGGGGACCTCCCAGCGAGGGGTCACGGTGGAGGAGGTGGGCGACGCGCCTTCGGTCATGGTGGCGCTGGCAAAGGGACGTTATCTGTCGCTGGTGATCGTGGAGCCGCAGGCAGTGCTGGAGCTGGCGGAGCTGATCGGCGCGGTCAAACAGTATTACCCCGCCGTTCCCGTCTGGCGGTACGGTGCTGACGAGAGGCCTCGACTCGAACGGCTCACACGGCCGGCATCGAAGCAGAATCTGTCGTCGGCGCGGGCCCAAGCGGAGCAGCCGCGCTCCAACAACGGCATGAAGCACGACGCAGAGGATTCGGGCGAGAAAGATCCGCTGCGGCGTCCAGCGGCGAGCATGGCTCAGGCGAACGGCCGGGGCATCGCAGGACGCATCGGTCCGGCGGCTCCGAAGGCGCCGATACGGGAGCCGCGCCATGCTGCCCACGGGAATCAGCAGGCAGACGATGGTGCGACCGACCGGGACGCATCGCGGCGGTTGCCTGAGATCAAGGTGACGCTGAGCGAAGAAGAATTAGCGATGCTGTTGGGTGATCGTGAGGAGACAGGCTCGTGGTCCAGCGACCCGAGTGATCAGGAGACGCGGCCTTGAGCGGCAGGCAAGGATCAAAAGACGGAGCGGTTGTCGTCGTCGGCGACGTGGAACTCGCAGCACGCCTGCGCCAGGCGCTCGGGGTGCCGAGTGATGATGAGCAAGCCGTCCGCAGTGTCAAACATTACCTGGCGGTACTCGGCGAGATGTCGCAGACCCGGGTCGATGTGGTAGTGGGGAGGCTGGGCGTGCTACGCAGCTCGCTTGAGGGCACGATCCGCGCCATCCGTGCGATGTCGCCCAAGGCGAAGCTGCTGCTTGTCGCTGAGGCGGAGCAGGAGCCCGAAGCTATGCGGGCGGTGCGGCTGGGGTTCGATGATTACCATGTCGAACCGCTGATGCTCGAAGCGATCGTTAAACAGATCAGAAGCAGCCGGGTGGGCGATCGCACGCAGGTTCCTAAAACGACGGCGGTCGGCGTAGGCGTTGATGCAGCCACGAACAACGGGGCCGCGGCCGGCAGCGAGATCGGCAGCAGCACCTCAGCGGACGCAAGTGTGGCCACCGCTGGCGTCGGATCCTTCGATGATGATGAGCATGATGCGGACCCGCTGCTGCTCGATGAGCCGATGCGGATGATCAGCCCGCTCTCGACTGCTTCGACCAATGACGGGGGCAAGCTCGACTGGCTCGACACGACGGATGATCTGGTCGGCAGCGCCCTGGCAGGCGGCGGGGATGCGGACCTTGTCGAGCAGTTGCTCCGCGATCGGCGGGGGCTCAGGCGCGCGGCCATGTCGAAGCTGAGGCTGAGGCTGGAGGATCCGGAACTCACGTTCAGCCGTGAGCCGATGGTCGATGTCCACGCCTGCGTACCGGTTCAGGCCGCGTCGCAGGAGCTTGGCTATCTCGTCAGTGAACAGACCGACGCCAAGGTTCTCGCGGCACACGCAGCCTGGCTCGCCCGCTGGCTGATGCTCGGTCGGCACCTCGGGCAGCTCAACGAAATGGCGATGCGAGACAGCCTGACGCAGGTGTGGAACCGTCGCTATTTCGAGCAGACCCTGCGTGTGCTGGTGGATCGGGCGCGGGCGGAGCGGTTCCGGGTGACGCTGATGATGTTCGATATCGACGACTTCAAGGATTACAACGACCAGTACGGTCACGGGGCGGGGGACGAGATTCTATGCGAAACCGCGAGGCTGATGCAGTCGGTTGTGCGTCGGCAGGATGTGGTGGCGCGGATCGGTGGCGATGAGTTCGCGGTGATCTTCTGGGACGCCGAGCCGCCGCGTGGTGGTGGTGGGGCCGAGGGCAAGAGCGATCATCCCGTGTCGGTACGTCGGGCGGCTGAGCGGTTCCAGAAGGCCGTCTGCGAACATCGGTTCCCGAAACTCGCGGAGCAGGCCCCGGCGACGCTGACGATCTCGGGCGGTCTGGCGAGTTTTCCGTGGGACGGCCGCACGCCTGAACAGCTTGTGAAGCTTGCCGACGAGATGATGTTCGAATCCAAGGAGCAGGGCAAGAACGCCATTACGTTCGGGCCGGGTGCATTGCGGCTCTGCGGCCTCGAACTGCCGGGCGAGGCTGAGTAGAACGACCGGTCCCGCGTCTCCCCCCAATCAACAATCAGAAATCAACAATCGGTAGACGCCCGGCCGTCTCGCTTCGCTCGCTGGCCGGGGTACCCCCTGCTCACCACTCACAACACGCGTCAGGGATAGATCCAGCAGCCGGCTACCGGTGCGGTCAGCGGGCAGCCTGTGATCTGGGGCAGGGTGATCGGCACGCGGTCGGCACACAGGCCGCCGAGGATCGCCATGGCGATGGCTTCACGGTACTGGGCTGGCGCGCCCAGATCGTCCGAGAGGCAGACGGGGGCGTGGGCGTGGTCGGTGATCTCACGGCGGAGGGCCTGATTGTGCGTGCCGCCGCCGGCCAGCACGATCTGGTCGGTTTCCCCGACGGCGTTGGCGATCACCTGGCCGATGGTAAGGGCGGCAGTTCGGGCGAGATCGTGACCGGTGCATTCGTTGAAAAAGACATCGACCCATTCGGTGAGTTCGTCGCCGTTGCCGAGTGAGCGACCGGCTTCCGCCTGCATCTTGAGGATCGCCAGCAGGGCACAGTGGGCGTCTTCGTCAGCTTCGCCTCGCATGGCACGTTTGCCGTCTTTGTCGTAGGGCTTGTGAAAACAGCGACGAGAGACGGTGTCGAGCAGCTGATTGCAGACGCAGATGTCGCCGCCCCGGATCGAACGCAATGCCTCTTCGCCTTCACGCCGCGAAGGCGGCAGCCAGGTGAAATTGGCGAAGCCGCCCAGGTTCACCACCGCCCGGGTGTGCTTGTCGTCACGGAAAAGAACGTGGTCGGCAAGCGGGGTGATCGGCGCCCCCTGTCCGCCTGCTGCGAGATCCGCACCGCGAAGATCAAAAACAACCGGCGCTCCAAGCTGACGCGCGATCGGGTGCGGGTTAAGCAGTTGCATGCTCAGCGGCGCTTCGTGAAACACCGTCTGACCATGCACGGCGACGAGGTCGACCTTCTCGCCCTGCACCAGTTCGTTGAGCACCTCAGCATGAGCGGCGCCGAGCATCGACCCAAGTTTCGCGACCTGTTGCGATGTCTGTCGGCGTTGCCTCGCGAGCGGGCGCAGGAGCTTGCCGAGCGACCCGAGCGGCTTTGAGGCGCAACGGATGACCTCGACGTTCATATCGAGACCATGACCTTCGACGCGGATAAGCGCGGCATCAATGGCGTCGAGACTCGTGCCGGACATGCAACCTGCGATGAGGCGTGTGTTCATTTCCGCTGCACCTGTGCTGTTTCTATGTGTTCAAGAGAGTCGCGGGAACCTGCTGCTGATGCGACGGCTGCGGCGCCGTCGGCGGTTGGGGGAGCGATGGGGGCGGGGGTGTTGCCGAGGCAGCAGACGAGGAAAGCTGCCGTTGTGGCAATCGTCATCTGCCAAGGGAAGGCGAGATCTACCTCCGCGTTGAACCAGATCCATGGCTCAACCTGGAAGGTGAGGATGGCGAGGAAGCCGACTGCGAGGGCTGCGAGGACCGATGTTGTTGAGCCGCGGTTGGTCAGCAGCGCGGTGAGGAACACCGCAACCAACCCGGAGTAGGCGAACATCATGATGCCCAGCGCGAAATCGATCAGCGGAATCTCGCTCGCATGCTGCCAGTATGCGCAGAGGATGGCGAACGCGCCGAGCGCCACGCCCCAGAAGACGATGCCCATTCGCCCCATCAACAGGTAATGTGCTTCGGAGCGGTCGGGCTTATAGGTGCGGTAGAAATCGTTGATCAACGTCGACGACATCGCGTTCAGCTCAGAGTTCAGCGACGAAAGGGCGGCGGCGAAAAGTCCCGCCATCATCAACCCGGCGATGCCTGCGGGGATGTGGTGGACGATGAAGTCGAGAAAAACCTCACGGCCGTCCTCCGGGGCGGCAACATCACCCTGCTGATAGAAGACAAACAGCAGCAGCCCGACGATGAGGAACAGGAACGCGACGGGGACCGTCATGAAGATGCCCGCAAGGGCGGAGCGTGCGCCTTGGGCAGCGTTGCGGCAGGTGAGCATCCGCTGGGTGAGATCCTGATCCGTGCCGTACGCACCGATGCCGATGAGCGTGAAGCCGAACACGGCTGCGAGCAGCGTGTACGGCTGCGAGAAATCCAGCGAAAAGGAGATGAGCGTCAGTTTTGATTCGCCGGTGCCTGCGGTCGTCTCCGCCAGCGTGGTCCATATCTCGGGGATTCCTGCGGGGATGAGATAGAGCAGCAGGAAGATTGAGAAAACGGCGGCGGAGATAAAGACGAATGACTGGATGACATCCGCCCAGACGACGGCTTCGATGCCGCCTGCGAAGGTGTAGACGATGCCGACCAGTGTGACGGCGAGGATGGCAAGGGTGACGTAGCCGGGCGCGGTTTCGTTGAAGAAGAGGAAGGCGGCGGCGAGGGCGCCGATGTAGAGCCGAGCGCCGGAGGCGAAGACGCGGCCGACCATGAACATGGCTGAGGCGGTGCGTTTGGCGGAGGGGCCGAAGCGGATCTCGAGGAAACTATAGACCGTCGCGACGTTGTGCTTATAGAAGACGGGGATGAAGACGAGGGCGACGATGACGGCGGCGAGCATGGTGCCGATGAACGATGAGAGGTAGGCGAGGTTGCCGCCGTACGCGATGCCGGGCGCGCCGACGAAGGTGGTGGCGGAGATGGAGGTCGCCATGACCGAGAACGCAGCGGCCCATGCGGGGATGCGTCGGCCGGCGAGGAAGTAGTCGGTCGTGTCATGCTGCTCGCGGCGCGATAGCCACCAACTGGTCGCGATCAGCAGCAGAAGGTAGCTGCTGAGTACGAGCCAATCGAGAGGGACAAACGCTGCGAGCATCAAAGGGGCCATCTCCAGAATCATCGGCGAAAAGGGGCTGGGGTGAGGAAATTTCGCCTTAGGTGTTGTCGTATGGATACCGCTGCGGCGGCGAGGGTGCAACTGATTTATCGCGGGATTCTCTTGCCTGAAGCGTCAAACGCGACGGTGACACGGTCTGACGACGCACACACGTTGAATGAGTTACAGCCGCGGCGAGGCGGCACTCAGCCGAGGGGCGTGTGGCGGCAAAACGCGGCACCATACCGGCCGCAAATAGTGCTGTGAGAGCAAGAGCTTTCTATTCTCGCAAAGCTGCAGCCCGACGGGCCGCGCGAGGGCGGGGCGCACCGGATGTGGTGAGAATGGTAAGTCTCGTGGGACAACACCCAAAAGCATGGGCGTCGAAGGTTCGCGTCGACGGTGAAAAAAGTGAAAATTTTTTCGGTCCTCGACCATTCAGCCGGGCGGCTGGTCACTCTTCGTCGGCAGCGCTCTGCACCAGTTCGTGACCGGCATCCTGCCACAGCTGCGTCCCGCCGCGGAAGTCGGCGACGTTGGCGTAGCCGACTGCCGTGAAACGCTTCGCCGCGGCGGAGGAGAGCGGGTCGGTCCAGCCACCGGCATAGACGATGATCTGCTGCGCCTGCGCCAACTGTGGATCGCGTGGGCGGATGTCGGGCAACGGGATGTTGATGGCCGACGGCAGGTGCCCTGCGGCATAGCGGTCGGCGGTGCGAACATCGACCAGCACGGTCTGCGGCTCTTCCATCGCTTGAAGCACGTAGCTCTCGCCGACGGACCTGAGGTTTCGGTCGGAGGTCTTCACGTCGTCGCAGCCGACGCCGAGCGTCATCGTCATCATCAGCAGGGTGCAGGCGAGGGTGGTAGGCAGCATGTTCACGGTCGACTCCAGTCGCGGCAGCGGATGTAGGTAGTGCGGGTTCCTATTGATTCTGCCACAGAGCGGGATCGCGTGCCAGTGCCGTCTGGTGATGCGGTGGTTCGGAGCCTGCGAATGCGGTATTATTTGCGGTTTCGCCCTTTGCGAGGAATGAGAGATGGCTGGAGCCGAAGCGTCGCCCGTGGTCGGTGTGATCATGGGCAGCAAATCAGATTGGCCGACGATGAAGCATGCTGCGGACGTGCTTGAGGAGTTCGGCGTCGCGCACGAAGCGAAGGTTGTCTCAGCCCATCGCACGCCTGAGTGGATGGCGCGGTACGCCGCCGAGGCGGAGGAGCGGGGGCTGAAAATCATCATTGCCGGTGCGGGCGGAGCGGCTCATCTGCCGGGCATGGTGGCGGCGCAGACGGTGCTGCCGGTGCTGGGGGTGCCGATCCAGAGCCGGGCGCTCTCGGGCTGGGATTCGCTGTTGAGCATCGTGCAGATGCCCGCCGGGGTGCCGGTGGCGACGTTGGCGATCGGTGACGCCGGGGCGAAGAACGCCGCGCTGCTGGCTGTCAGCATTCTGGGGCTGGAGCAGCCGGGTCTGCTGAAAAAGCTGCACGCATATCGTGAGCAACACGCTGAAGCTGTGATGCAGGAGCCGCTATCGTGAGTGATCCCATCACGCCTGGTTCGATTGTGGGAGTGCTCGGCGGTGGCCAGCTCGGTCGCATGTTCGCCATTGCCGCCCGTCGCATGGGCTATGGTGTCCACGTGTTCAGCCCGGATACCGACACGCCGACCGGCCACGTGGCCGACCTTGAGATCAAAGCCGATTACGACGACCTTGATGCCGTGGCGGCTTTCGCCAAAGGCGTCTCGGTGGTCTCGTTTGAATTCGAGAACGTGCCAGCCGCGACGGCTCAAGCAGCGGCCCGCCATGCGCCGCTTCGACCGGAAGGGCACGTGCTGCACACGACGCAGAACCGGGTGCGGGAGAAGAATTTTCTGCGGTCGGCGGGGTTGCCCGTGGCACCGTTCGCTGCAGTGCGACATGCCGGTGAGGTGCGGGCGGCCCTGCGTGAGATCGGGACGCCGGCCGTGCTGAAGACCGCGTCGTGGGGATACGACGGCAAAGGCCAGATCGTTATCGCCAACGAAAGCGAGGCAGCCTCGGCGTGGGACGCGCTGGGGACAGACGAAGCGGTCGTCGAAGCGTTCATCGATTTCGATTGCGAACTCAGCGTCGTCGCGGCCCGCGGGGTTGATGGCGAAGTCGTCTGCTATGCCCCCTCTGTTAACACGCATCGCAATCACATTCTCGATCTCAGCGTCAGTCCCGCGCCTGTCCCGGCGGAGACGGCGGCCGATGCGGTGGAAATCGCCCGGACCGTGCTCGAGAAGCTCGGCGTGGTCGGCGTGATGTGCATCGAGTTCTTCCTCACCCGCAACGGCCGATTGATGATCAACGAACTGGCCCCGCGGCCTCACAACTCCGGGCATCTAACGATTGACGCTCATGTCACCTGCCAGTTCGAGCAGCAGCTTCGGGCGATCTGCGGCCTGCCGCTCGGATCGGTCCGCCCGCACGGCCCGGCGGCCATGGCGAACCTGCTCGGCGACCTGTGGCTTGAGGGGGAAATGAACTGGCGACGCGTCGCGGCAATGGACGACGTCAAAATTCACCTCTACGGTAAGAGAGAGGCCCGGCGCGGTCGGAAGATGGGCCACCTTACCGTCTTAGCTGACACCGCCGAGGCCGCCGCGACGCGGGTGCTTGAAGCCCGTGCCGCGCTGCACTGAGACGGCTGGAACCTCAATCTGGGCGGGTGGATCGTCATGCTTATGCTTGATGCGTACAACGTGTTGCACTGTTCGTACGTTCTGCCCGACCGGTACGCGATGGTCGACCCGGCGGGGCTGTGCGAGATGATTCGCAGCAGCGGGCTCAGCGCACGCGGGGGGAACGGTGGGGCGGTCGTCGTCTGCGACGGTGCTCCCAAGCCTCACGAACGATCGGACGACGGGGGCGGGGGCGTCGATCTCGTTTACGCTGGACCGGGGCGAGATGCCGACACGCTGCTGGAGCAGATGATCGCGCGCGATACGGCTCCGAGACAATTGATCGTCGTCTCGAATGATCGGCGCATCCGCCGGGCTGCCCGCCGACGGCGGGCGGGGGTGCTGGACAGCCAGGTGTTCCTGAGGCGGCTCGCGGGCAGCATGCGAGGCAGTCGACGCTTCGCGATGCCGGAGAAACCGACGCCCTCCGAGACGAATGCCTGGCTGAAGGAATTCGGCTACGACGCGGAAGTTCCCGACAAAGCCGAGCCGGATGACGACACGCAGACCCGGCACTGGATGCGTGAGTTCGGTTTCGACGACGAACCATAAAAAAAGCCCACGGCGCGATGCCGTGGGCTTCGTAATGGTCATCGAGTTTGTGATCAGGCGCTGGCGAAGCCTGGCACTTCCCAGCCGGCCCGGTAGGAGCGGCGGAGGTAGTGGTCGGCTTCGGGGTTGTAGGGGAAACGCAACGCCGTCGCGTCCCACGTCAGATCAACATCGGGAACGCGGATGGCGACGGTGCCCAGCAGGACGGTCTCGCTCATCGGGCCGGAGATGCTGAAGTCGCTGCGGCTTGTTTCACCGGCTCGAATGGCATCCACGAAATCGTGATAGTGGTGCCCGGCGGGAAGTTCAGGCCGGGGCTGCTCACGGAACTGCTCGCGGGGGAGCAGCATCGGCGCGCCGCCGTTGGGCAGAAGCAGAGCACCTTCGGTGCCGAGCCACAGCGCGGATTCGGGCGGATAGTTCTCGCTGGGGGCCATCGCGAGAACCTCCTCGGGCGGATAAAAATGGCCATCGTACCAGTCCATTTCGATGTCGCCGTCGGTCAGTTCATTGCCCGGGAAGGTCCAGACGATGTGGTCGCTCTGGGGCCAGGTATCACGGCGGCGATCGGGTGAACGTTGCCAGGATTCCTGAACGCGTGCGGTCACCTTCGAAGGCGCGCGAAGGCCGAGCGAAACCCACGGGGCGTGCATGAGGTGGCAGCCGATATCGCCGGACCAGCCCGTGCCGAAATCTTGCCAGGCGCGCCACTTCATCGAGTGGTAGATGCCGTTGTTGAAGTGGCGTTCAGGCGCGGTGCCGAGCCAGAGATCCCAGTTGAGGTTTTCGGGGATGGGGTCGGCCGTGGCGGGGCGGGGGCCCTCGAGGCGGTAGGCTTCGATGGCACCGGGACGGTTGGAACACAGCACGACGCGCTGAATCTTGCCGATCACGCCTTCACGGATGTAGTGTTCGGCCATGCGGCTGCCGGTGGTCGAAGCGGCCTGGGTCCCGAGTTGCGTGTGGACGCCTGCGTCGGCCGCGGCCTGCGTGAGGGCGCGGACTTCAGCGACATCGTGACACATCGGCTTCTGGCAGTAGACGTGCTTGCCCTTGCGGATCAGCGCCATGGCGATGGGGAAGTGCATGTGATCGGGGACGGAGGCGTTGGCCATGTCGATCTTGTCGCCCTCGGCTTCGATCAGCTCGCGCCAGTCGTCATACTTGGTCGCTTCGGGGTGATCGTTGCCGGCCCCATCGAGGCGGCTGCGGTCGACATCGCAGAGGGCGGCGATGCGCACATGCTCATGGCCGGCAAAGTTCTGCCGATCGACGCCGCCCATGCCGCCGACGCCGATGACCGCGTGGTTGAGTTTGCTGTTCGGCGATGCGGCGCGAATCAGCGGCGAGGCCGCGCCCATGGCGAAAACGCCTGCGGTGGCTTTCACGAATGTCCGTCGACCGTACTTGTTGCGTAACATAGGCTTGCTCCGATAAGGCTCTGATCTCATGCACCGGATGAGACCGGTTTAAACGTGCTGCGAGGCATTGTATACAATGGCCATGGTAACGTCACGTCGAACGGAGGGGAAGCATCAAAAAAGTTTTATGCAGATGCTTCTCCAGTGCCGCGGCCAGATGGCGTCAGGCCGAGGCAGGCTCGATGGAGTCGTAGATCAGCACCTTGGTCCAGCAGTGCTTGAAATTGGCGACGAAAGCCTGGTGCACCGCGTCATCGTCCGACTGGTAACGCGCGTGGGCCTCGGCGTCGGGAAAAACCGCCAGCAGCTGCGCGCTGTAGCTATTGTCGACCACATCGCGTGGTGTCCCCGCAGGCACGGCGACCCGGCAGCTTTCCATGTTCGCACTCTGCCCCAGCGACCGAATCCCCTGAAGCACCTTTTCGAACGCAGCACCTTCCTGGTGCTCGGGCTTCATCCAGAAATGAACGCAGTGGTAAAACTTCGACATGATCGACTCCTTGATTCGTTCTTGAGGGGGTTCGGCTCGCGCCTGATTCTGCACATCATCTCGACGCTGTCGACCCGGCCTATGCATCCTGCGGTGCCGGCGCGGTCAGGGCGACGGCGCATCGGGCGCGTTGTGTTGATCGCGACCTGAAGGCGCGGAGGCGCTGAGATCCGTCACGCCTTCGGGCATCTCGGCGGCTACTTCCACCGGCGGCTGGGCGGCCCGAATCCGCTGGTAGAGTTCATCAAGAAAACGCCTCATTCGGCCCGGCGTGGCGATGGCCAGATAGGTGCGCCACGTGCCGTCGCGTTCGATCATGATGTGCGTCTTGCCGCAGATGAAAGACCAGGTAAGCATGGCGACGGCAGCCGCGACCAGACACCAGCCGATCGTCGATGCCACCGGCTCGTCCACCAGTTGGAGAAGCAGGCCCGGCGTCACAAGCAGGACCAGAACCAGCAGGATGCGCGCCACCGGGATCGTGCGATACACGACCACAGCACCGACGCGATCGTAGTAGGTCCGCCAGACTCGGTCGGACACGTAATCGTGTTCGATGTACATCAGGCAGTGCTCCTGCGTACGCAGGGTGCTGCGGTGCATCAGACTGTTGTAGCTTATTTTCAAGACCAGAATAGTCCCATGAAACCAACAACTGTGAGCAGGATGATGGCTCCGAAAGCCACCGTGACGAGCACGACGCGCGCGGTGCTGACCATCTCCCGGTACACCGCCGACGTCGCACGCAGGCGGAACATCCGGTAGTAGTTATAAAACGCCAGCGGAATCAGCACGGGGGCGGCCCAGAAAACAATAGAGCACAAGAGGTAGACAATGGCGGCGCGATCGGGCCTGGGGAGCGTGCGGTCGAACGCTTCGCTGAGCTGCTCTTTTCCCCCGGCTTCGAGGTACTGGGCGCTGTAGATCGCGTTGTTCAGATCGACGCTGCACAGTTGGCAGATGTAGTCACCGCTTCCGGCACAGATGTTCACCGCCTGCTTGGCCGGATGGTGGATGCAGGCGGCTTCCTCGGGGAGCGCGGGGGCCGCTTCCTCGGCCTGTTTCGGTGCGGGATTGAACCGCTCGGCCCGAAGCTTCATCTTGCAGTCACGGCAGTACGTCGGCCGACCGCTCGGCACGCCGAGGCGCGTTTCGCAGCGTGGGCAGTTGATGACGACAGCATCGGCCTGGGTCGTTTGCGTACTCATGGGCATCAGTCGCTTGTGACGACGCGGGTGCTGGCGAGCCGATCATGAATCGCCCGTTGCTGGGCCCGGTCGACGAGCGCCATGACAACGCTGACGATGAAGTACCCACTGGCGAGTACGCCCACCACAATATCCCAGGTCGGTGCAGCATCTGTGAAGAGGAAAACGGGGATAAGCGCGAGCAAACTCGGGCCGTGGTAGAGCAGCGATCGTATGAACGCGGTCTGCATAGAGATGGGCTGACCGTCGTCGCTGACGACTTTGATCTTGCCCGCCATCTTCCCGAGCGTCTGCCCCCACTTGCCGTGGAAATAGGTTTGATAGGCGATGAAGGCAATATTAAGAGCTAGCGTCGTTATCCATATTCTCAGCATCAAATCAGCCATGACCGTGGAGTCGGGAGCGCGGAGTTCAGCTTGCGTTACGCCACCCATCGTGGAGACCCCCACCATCGCCCCCACGATCCAATTAATAATGCCGAAGATCAGCCCATCGACGAACAGACAGGCGAAGCGTCGGAGGATGGTGGGCCGTTCCAGTTCGCCGGGCAGCAGTTCGCCGCTGCGAAGCTTCTCCATGAGCTCCGCTTTGCCCTCGGCACAGACGGTATAGCCCTGGATGGTGACGACTTCGTCGGGGCTGACCATGTTGCCGGTGATGTCGCAACGGACCAGGTCCGGCTGGTCGGTCGGTGGTTCGATAGAACTCATGGGTGTTACCTCGGCTTTGAAAACGGAAGAGCGTGAAACAGCTGTTCAGTGTGGGAAGTATGCGCGATGGGGGGGCATGCGTCTAAACGTTATTTTCCGGTCGGCATCTGCTGCGTGTTCTGGATGACCAGTGCGAGGTTGACGATGGTCTGCTCGTCGCTGAGGTAGTCCAGATCGTCCGGCAGATTCAGGCGACGGCGCAGAATATCCGCAGCTTGTGCGAAGAGCTTTGAGCGGACGTCCGGATCGAAATGGTCCCGGCGAAGGGTCAGTTCGTAGATGAGGTCCCGCTCGTCGCGCGTGATGCGATTGGTGATGCGCTGGCGAAGGCTGGGATCGGTCTGGAAGGTGTTCAGCCGTTCCTGCTGTGTGGGCAGGGCGGTGGGGACGTGGGCGCGGACATCACGCACGACCATGGTCTCGGCGACCATATCCCCGAGCCGACGGCCGAGCGGATCCAGCCAGGCGACGATGCCGCCGAGCACCATCGGGTAGGGCAGTGAATCGACGGGTCTGAGGAGGTTTCGGATGAGGACATCGTTGAACTGGAGTTTGCCGCCGCGTGCACTGACAACGCGCAGGCCCATGAGGCGTTTGCCGGGCGATTGCCCTGCCCAGCGTAATTCGCAATACAGGTAGTAGCCGAAGTCCATCACGAAGATGAGGGCGAAGATGGCGGCCAGGCCGAGTTCGCCGCCGCCGCTGGCGAATGCCCAGACGATCAACAGACGCAACACAAGGAGGATGGCCTGGTCGGCGGTCCATGCGACGGCGCGCGTCGCCAGGCCGGCCGCGGTGTAGCGGAAGCGGACCTGCTCGGGCGTGACGATGGTGTGGTATCGCACGCCGACATGATACCAGCCCACGACGGAGCGGTGGGGCGGTTGCAGGCTGGCAGATATGCGATCGCTGCGGCGCTTGTTTTGCGGGGGTCAGGGTGTCACAATTCGCCGGTGCAGATCAATCAGCTTATCCAGTCGCGTCGTGGTCGATGGCAGCAGCTTGCCCGGTTGCTGGATCGTGTGGACGCGGGCGGGCTTGAGTCGCTGGATGCGTCAGAGTGTGAGGAACTGTTCGCCCTGTATCGGCTGGTTTCGAGCGATCTAAACCTGATCCAGACGCGGACAGCGAACCCGGCGATGACCGAATACCTCGAAGGTCTGGTCGCTAGGGCCTACGCCTGCGTCTGCGTGCCGAAGCAGGGCAACGCGTTCGTCGCGTGGTGGCGCATCATGCGTCATCGCTTCCCCGCGACGGTTCGGGCGGAGTGGCGGCTGGTGGCCATGGCGGCACTGGCCATGACGGCGGGGATTATCTTCGGGTTCATCTGGACCGTTGTTGAGCCGGAGACGGTGGAGATATTCGTCAGCCCATTCCCCGGCCATCTCACGCAGACGCCCTCGGAGCGTGTGGCGGAGCTTGAGGAACTGGAGCGATCGGGTGAGGCAGCGATTGGCTCGGCCGGCGAACATGCTGCGTTTTCGAGCATGCTTTTTACGCACAACATCCGCGTCACGGTGCTGGGTTTTGCGCTGGGGCTGACGTTCGGCATGGGCACGATCGTGATGCTGTTTTTCAACGGCACCATCCTGGGTTCGCTGGGGGCGTGGTATCTCGAAGATGGGGTGGGCACGTTTTTCGTGGCGTGGGTGGGGCCGCATGGATCGGTTGAGTTGCCCTGCATCGTGCTCGGCTGTGCCGCGGGGCTGATTCTGGCGCGGGCGCAGCTGCAACGTGACGGCGGATCACTGGCGACGCGGCTCCGCCGCCGGCGCGGGGCGCTGGTGAACCTGCTGATCGGCACGGCGACGCTGCTGGTGATCGCGGGCATCGTGGAAGGCGGCTTCAGCCAGATCAACGAGCCGACGCTGCCGTACTGGCTGAAGATCGCAGTGGCGGGGTGCCTGTTCGCGATGCTCCTGCTGTACCTCTTCGTGATGCCCGTGCGTGATGACACCGACATGCAGGCGGCCTGAAAGCTACACAAGCTGCCGCATTTTCACATCGAGGTAGGTGTTGATCACCTGCATGGTGATGTGCTGGGCGTCGGCTTCGAGGACCATCATCCCGGCGTTGCGGAGGGATGCGACGCGAGCGGCCCGCTCATTGCTCAGCTTCCGCGCGGCGAGCACCTCGTGCATGGCCTCGGCGTCCGTGGCGGGGCCGGCGGCCACCGTCTCCAGCATCGCATCACGCAAACTGACCACGACCACCACGTGCCGCCGCCCGGCGAGCGGCAGCACCTCGGCGAGATCCGATGCCAGCTGCGGATCGTTCAGATCGGTGAACAGAAACAGCAGACTCCGGCGACGATGTCCCGCCCGCAGAGCCGACACGAGCGCGGCATATGACGGGAACACCGCCTCAGCTTCAACGTCGACCAACTCCTCAACGACCCGTCGCGTGGCCGCTGCGCCCGAGGCCGGCCTGATGAAGCGGCGCACCGCATCATCGAAGGTTGCCAGCCCGACGCGGTCGCCCTGATCGGCGCAGCAGTTGGCGAGCATGATCGCAGCGTCGACGGCGTAATCCAGCGCGGTGGCGTCGCCAACGGGGTTGCCCATCATGCGGCCGGTGTCCAGACAGAGCATCACGTTCTGACTGCGCTCGTGCACGAACGTATTGGTCACCGGCTCGCGACGGCGGGCGGTGGCCTTCCAGTTGATGTCGCGGTAGTCGTCGTCGCGCTCATACTCGCGCAGGCGTTCAAACTCACGGCCTGCGCCGACGCGCCGAACCCGATGGATGCCGATCTGTGCGAGCGCCCGGTTATGCCGCAGTATCTCGTAAGCGTTGATCTGGGCCATGTCGGGATAAACGGTGAGATGGGCCGAAGCATCGGGCGTCAGCTGTCGGCGGGCGAAGTCGCCATGCGTGCGGACCTGAACATGGGCGGGGGGAAACGCGATGCGTCCGCGACGGTGGGGGGTGACCTCCACACCAAGCGTCACCATCTCGCCCGCCTGGACGGTCGTCGACGCATGCTCATTCTCGCTGCTGCAGCGGGGGGGCATCGGCTGATGAATGTGCACGTCAAGCGGCGTCCGCGAGCGATTGGTGATGCGGTAGCCGAGCGTGGTGGCGTGGCCGACCTGCGAACGGCTGCTGTGCTCCAGTTCGATCTTCACCGCAGCACGCCGCAGGCGTCGGCCTTCCGTGGCGAACAATAGCAACAGCGCCACGTTCAGCGCCAGCACGGCCCATAGGATCGCGGGATCGACCAGCACGCCGAGGCAGACGATCGCCAGCACGGCAAAGCCGAACACGGTGCTGCGGCCCGGCACAATCATCGGGGCACTTCCTGCGCATCAAGGAGGTCACGAAGCACTTCACGCACCGAAGCGCCTCCGATTTCCGACTCGGCTGTGAGCGTGATGCGATGGCCCAGCACGGGCTCGACCATTTCAACCACGTCGTCAGGTGTCACATAATCACGCCCGGCGACCAAGGCGCGGGCCTTGGCGACGGTGAGCAGGGCGATCGAGCCGCGCGGCCCGGCACCGACGAGGATGGCTTCGTGATTTCGTGTCGCCCGGCAGAGCTTGAGCACGTAATCCATGATGGCCGGCTCGATCTGCACCTGCGTCATCGACTGACGCATTGCCGCGAGATCGTCCGCATCGCACACCGACTCGATGGTGCCCGGTTGGAGGGCGTCGGGCGGGTCGCCGCGATGGAACGCTTCCAGCAGCTCGCGCTCGGCGACCTCGGCTGGATAGTCGATCCTGATCTTCAGCAGAAAGCGATCCTGCTGGGCCTCGGGCAGTGGGTAGGTGCCTTCGTACTCGATCGGATTTTGCGTGGCGAAGACGGTGAAGAACGGCGAGAGCTGATGTGTCACGCCGTCGATGGTGCAGCGGCGTTCGGCCATCGCTTCGAGTAGCGCGGACTGCGTCTTGGCGGGGGCGCGGTTGATCTCGTCAGCGAGCAGCAGGTCGGTGAAGACCGGCCCGCGATGAAGGTCAAACGTGTTGGCCTGGAGGTTGAACACGTTCGTGCCGACGATGTCCGAAGGCATCAGGTCGGGCGTGAACTGGACGCGTTTTGCGTCACATGAGAGCGCCAGCGCCATGGCACGCACCGCCAGCGTTTTCGCGGTGCCGGGGACGCCTTCGAGCAGGGCATGGCCGCTGCTGAGCAGTGCGATGATCATCTGGTCGAGCACGGCGTCCTGACCGATCACGACTTTCCGCAGCTCCTGTTGAAGCTGCTTGATGCGTGAAGCGGTGTCGTCCAGCGTGCCGGCTTCTGTTGTGGGGTCTGAGTCTAATGTCACTTTTCAAGCGCCTTCACCAGGGAATAAGAACGGTCAAGCATCGCAGCGTATGCCTCATTGCGACGCGGTTTTTGTTCGCCAGCCAGCTGTTCCAGGTCGGTCAAAAGCTGCTGCACCGCTGCTGCGTGTGTTTCGGGTAATCGTTTCGCACGCTGGGCGATGGCAGAGGGTTTGCATCGAAGCGCGCCAGCGAGGCGTGCATAGACCTCGGCGACGACGCGCCGGCTCACCTCGTCAGGCGACAGGGATTGGCGGTAGAGGTAGCCGAGCGTGTGGATTTGTTCGACGCTGGATCGGGCCTGCGTGATCGGCGGATCGGGTTCACTGCGTTGGCGACGCGTGCTCCAGTGGTAGATGCCGAGCGCCAGGATCGCCTGGAGGAGGACGGGCGTCAGGCCGGCACGGGAGATGAGTTCGAGCATGGTGTGATGCTGCCCGACGCCGAGCGACCACTCATCGAAGAGCACCGGCCCGTCACCGAGCAGTTCGAGTAGCAGCTCGACATTATCCCCGCGAAGCAGCCCGCTATTTGAAGCGGGGGTCGGCGCGCCGATGATGACCAGCCGCCCTGCTCCGACGCCCATCTCGGCAGCAACGATACGAGGCCCATCTTTCGCAAGCGGACGCCAGCGCGGGGCTGGCTCGCTGCCCAGCGCCTGGGGCAGAAGCAGTCCCCAATGCCTGTCGGCGTCGACTTCGGATGCCGCGGTGACCAGGGGATACATCGCGGAGAGGTCGTCCGGGTCGGCGCCCTGCCGCTGGAGAACTTCGAGGTCTTTAGCGGCTGCGGTTTCGATGGAAGCGTTCTCCTTCGGCACGCCGACCTCTTCCATGAGCCTGCTGTACTGCCGCGTGAACTGAATGACGGTGTTGCCGTCGTGCATCCAGTCGATCAGTTGCGAGGAGCCGTAGACGACGGAAGTAGGGCCGGCGGTGTCGGACCTCCGACTCGGCAGGACCTGCACAAGCGTGCCGTGATGGTCGGCCGAGAGGCGCGGGCGGGTGATGCGGTCGACCGGCAGACCTCGCATCTCGAGCAGATCGAAGAGGGCGGCCGTGCCGTGCGGATCATGGCGATAGCTTGAGTACAGCGGCGCGGTCTGGCCGCCCCGGCTGGTCCACGAGGCAAGCTGATAAAACGCCTGCCCGACGATCAGCATGGCGACGAGGCAGCCTCCAATAACCCACCATCGGCTCATGATGCGCCTCCTGCGTCCTCGATCAGCATCGCCACGTCGCGCTCGACCTGCTGGACGTCGGCTGCGGCGGCAATGTGGTGGCCGTACCAGACCTCGTCGAACGTGGTGGTGAGACGATGGAACACGGCCCGCTCATCCTCCGGCCCGCGATAGTGGCGGACGTAGGTCCAGTTGGTGCGGTTCGTGCGGTAGTTGATTTTTTGTTCTTTGTGCAGCCCCGACAGCAGCGCCAGGTAGAGCGCCCGGTACATCGCACGCAGGTCACGATCCTGCTGAAGCCGACGGGCCTCCTGTAGCCACTCGGGGGCATCGAGCGCGAGCGCTTCGCCTGCATCGAGTGCTTCACGCACCCGTTCGCGAGAAAGCACCCGCGCCCCTTCGTCATGCTTTTCGCGATCGCGCAGCGTCCGGATGACGACGAAACAGAGGAAGGCCACCGCCAGTCCGACCACCACCCAGCCGAGCACGCGCAACCCGCTGAGCAGTGCACCGGAACTTCCCCCGGCGGTCGGCTCCGCGCGCTCTGATCTCGATCGATCGAACCACGCATCGATCTGATCCTTCATCCATTGTCGCCACGCCGCGAACATCTCGCCGATGGCAGAGTCTGAATCGTGATCGGCGCGTTGTTGGCGGAGTTGCCATCGCTGATAGGTGTCGCCGCTGAGGATCTGTTCGACCTGCTCACGTGGTTGACCGGGCGTCGGGGAGGGCGCATCGGCAGCGGCCGCGACCTGGGCCGCCAGCAATAGCATCATCACCCCGAGCAGTCGGCAGGCAGTCACGTGGTGGCCAGCTCCTGTAAGCGGGCTCGCAGGTCCGTGCCGAGCCTTGAGGATCGCAGGTCGTAGAACACCATCACCGAGGCCACGGTCCAGAACAGGTCGAAGGCGAGGAACACGAAGTAACCGATCGCCAGCCACCAGCCGGCCCCGCTGACCGTCAGTTGCAGTTCGGTGACGTCGATCCCGAGCAGGCTGGGCAGCACCGTCCCCAGGAAAAGCGTGTGCATCCCCAGCACCGCCAGGCACACGAGCAGCAGCAACAATAGTAGGATGCTGGTCGTCCGCGCCAGCCGCGTCAGGCCATGCTGCATCCACTGCCAGGTGCGGGCGAACTTGCGGGTGCTTCTGCCGTGCTCCTCGAGCATCATGGGGGCGGCAAAACCCGCGAGCCAGAACCCCAGCAAAGCGGGAATAATCAGCAGCGACCCCCACGTGATCATGAAGTTCGCCAATGCCCGAACGACGATGATCGGAAGAATGCTGCCTCGAAGCTGGGGAGGGGCTTCGCGGCGGAGGTCCGCCTGGATGCGACGTTGGATCATCGCCTGGCCGACCCACCGCCACACCGTCGCCGCCACCAGAAGCACGCAGACCGCGGGCAGCGCCGAGCGCCGCTGTGCTGTGACCACGTCCACCAGCCAGAGCATCGCCCCGGTCATTGGGAGGATCGCCAGAAGGTAGATTCCCAGGACCCGCTCGGGGTACCGGCGTAGATATTCGAGCGTGAGATCCAGCGGGACCGTCGCCGCTCCGCCGCTGCCGAGTTCCGACGCAATTTCCGGTTCGCGCGTCGCCCCCATCAGCCGCTCCCCACCAGATCGATCACGAATTGAAAGCTCAGCAGGTACGACAGGTACATCATGAACAGCAGCGCCGGCGTCGCAAGCGTCGCGGCAACCGCGACGAAACTGCCACCTTCGCCGGCCGCGTCTTTTGCACGCCGCTCGTGCAGGAGACGCAAGCCCTCACGGCTGTAGTTCACGCCCTCGTATCGCGTCGAGCATTCGGCACAAATCGGCTGCTTGGTGATGACACACTGGCCGATGGCGGCCCGGTCAGGATGGCTGCTGCATGTCCGCCGAACGATGCCCATAGGTCCGCAAGTCTACCCGACCGCGCGTGGCCGTGTCGATCAGCGCTTCACATTTGGGAGGGCCCGGGGCTTACGCGCTCTGCCAGACTTCGAAGCGAGCCTTGCCCGCGTGCTTCGCACGGTACAGGGCCTTGTCGGCTTCCTGCAGCAGGCGTTCACCCGTTTCCGACCCCGTCTGTTTGCGTGACGCAATGCCGATGCTCATTGAAGGCATTGCCGCGATGGTGGCCTCATCGAAACGCTCGGCGCAAAGCTCGTGGAAGGTCTGCAGCAGGCGCTCGCTTACGGGGATGGCGTCTTCGGGGCCGGTCGCGGTCATAAGGAGGACGAACTCGTCGCCGCCGAGCCTTGCGACCAGATCGCTGGAACGGCGGACGGCCCGGAACGCCTCGCCGGCCAGCTTCAGAAGTTCGTCGCCGGAGCCGTGGCCGAGTGTGTCGTTGATGGTCTTCAGGCCGTCGAGATCGATCGCCAGACAAACGAGGTCGGCGTCGCTGCGCGTCGAGGCGGCGAACATCATCTCCATGCCGTTGGCGAGGGCACGGCGGTTGGGCAGGCCGGTGAGCACATCAGAGGTGGCCATCTTTTCCAGTTGCTCCGCAGCCTGCCGAAGGTCTTCCGTGCGTGATGCGATGCGACGTTCGAGATCTTGGTTGATCTCCAGCAGGGCCCGTCGGTTCGCCAGTAGCTGGCCCGCCATATCGTTGAAGGCGATGGCGAGGTAGGCGATTTCGTTGTCGCCGCCCACGGGCAAAGGCTTGGGATCAGCGCCTTCGGCGAGCCGGCGGATGGCTTGATGGAGATGGGCGAGCCCGACCGTCCACCGCCGAAGCTTGGCGTAAGCGATCGGCAGGAGGACGAGTGCCGCGATCAGCAGCCCCGCCGCCATGCCCGCCGCGCCGTCGAACATCGCACGCCGACTGCCCAGGTCGTCCACCGCAAGCAGCAGCGTCTGACCATCGCCCGATTCGAGCGGCTGCCGAAACACGATGCGGTTGTGCAGGGTTTGAATCTGCGTGTCCCGATCATCCTCAATGAGCGTTTGCGCCCAGTCGGGCAGCGGTTCGTCGCTTGCCAGCAGGGCGCCCTCGGCATCGACCACGTCTGCGAATGCGATGCCCTGCACGTCTCTCAGGCGATCGAGCACGTCGGCTGTGTTGCCCTGTCCCGCTGCCCGGGTCGCCGTTTCGATCTGACCCGCTGCCATCGTCGCCATGGCCGCTGCATGATCGAGCCGCCCCGATGCGCGCCAGGGCCCCTGCAACAACATCAGCACGAGCAGCGCCACGCCGGCCTGGCACAGGGCGATCGCGATCATCCATCGCCACAGGATATGGTGCATCCGCTGCCTTGGCACGAACGCCAGCGACACCCCCTGTTTGTCGTCCCAATCGATCGCGTCTGGTCGCATCAATCTCGCTGCCTTCTGGTGATGATCCGTCTCTCGGGGTTAAGGGCCAGGTTCGTTCAGTTCGCGGGAATGAGTCGTGGATTCGCCGTGAGCAGTTGCGGGTTCCGGTCGTGGTAGAACCACGAGCTACTGTCAAGATCGAATCGTCTGGCCATGATCGCGCCGTAGGCGCGGGCGCCCTTCTGCACTTCGATCTTGCTTACTGGTGCATCGATGATCGCATGAGCGGCGGTGCCTTCGTCGCCGATGATGAAGTTGTTGTTATTGCGTTGATAGATCACCACACGCCATGACTCGATTGTGTTGGCGTTCAGCTTTGAACCCGACCAAAGCTCGACGTCACCATCTACGTAGATTTCGAGCGTGGCGTCGTCGATGAGTTCAATCGCCCCAGCATCACTCATCTTAAAGTCATCGTTAACGCGCACCGTTACGTCGCCGTGGATCTGAAGCACCGCGCCATCATTGACTTCCAGGTAACCAAAGTGGCGACTGGAATTGATGATGTGGATCCCGCTGTCAAGCTGATAATCGCCTTCGCTGGCGAGAGGAACGTTGTCGGGCATGGCGAGCATGGGCGGCAACGCAAGCGTATCGCCAACCACCGCCTCTTCGCCGGCATTCTCGCCACCATAGGGGCCGTCGGCGGAGTCGAATCCGTCAGTGTGGCCGCTGATTGAGTATTTGTTGCTGGTGGCGATGCCGAGTGTGAACGTACTGTTCTTGTAGATTTGTCGTACCACGCGGTGCGAGCCGCCGCCGTACCTGCCGACCGAGACCAGCGTGATCGGATGCGTGAGCCCGGGCTCCGTCGGGTCGCCATCCTCGGCGGAGAGGGTGAAGCTGCCCCCGGCGAGCGTCTGATCGGTCAGCCAAGTTCCCGCTTCGTGTTCGCTATCCCAGTCGCTGTTGTTCTGTACGTAGTACATCGCCATCCCGAGCCCCGCTTCGGCGATCTGTCGGGCCTGCGCGTGATCGCTCATGGTGACAGCTGTTGCGGTCGCCGTGCCAGCTTGCGCCAGGAACGTGAGGCCCATGATGAACGCAACCGCGACCGCAATCAGCACGAGCACCATTGCCATGCCCGCTTCCCGTCGGCGCATGCGATGCACGTGCTGCTCCTTCTCGACCTGTTTGCCGGCTGTATTCATTGCACATCCACGCTATGACGGAGGGCGGAGATGACCGTCACCGTCTCCTCGCCACCGGCGCGCTCGAACGTGACACGAACGCGAAGCAGCCGGGCAGCCTTGACGTCGGCCTCATCAAAATCAACTTCCCAGTCGGTCACGCAGCTCAGAAGCAGTCGGCCGGGCATGTTCCCGATATTGATCTCGGCATTCGTGGCACCGGTGTAACTTTGATTCAGGTTGTAACTGCGATCGACAGCGAGATCGTCTACCGCTTCATACACCCATATTTCCTGACTCTGTTTGTCCCACTCAATCCGCCTGAGTTCCGACGTGTCTGGCACGCGATTGCCGTTCGCGTCGGCGATCCAGAGCACGATGTGATGCGGGTGATCGGTAAGGACCATGG
This sequence comes from Phycisphaeraceae bacterium, assembly GCA_040905565.1. GTDB lineage: Bacteria > Planctomycetota > Phycisphaerae > Phycisphaerales > Zrk34 > JBBDRF01. Next base: position 114,354 of record JBBDRF010000092.1, read on the forward strand.
AGGCGGCGTCGCGCGTCACCTCGCCCAGCCGATGGATGACCACCTGGCGTGTCACCATGCTCTCACGGCTGTGCTGCTGCGTTTGCGTGCCGCTCCCCACCGCCGCCAGCATCATCGCCACGCCGAGGCCCACCATGCTACTGAGCGCCAAGCCGATGAGCATCTCCACGAGCGTGAAGGCACGCGGAATGCGTCGGTGGGACGGGGATGGTTCGGCCTGAACGCTCAAGGCGAATCCGGTTCGGGGATGAAGCGAGTCAGTGTCCATTTCTTGCCCGTGACGTGCTCGGTGGTGATGGTCACCTGCTTGCCGGGAATGTTGATGCCCGCCAGCGCCGGGATCACTTCGGTTGCATCCGTCACAGAGACCGATCGGCTGAACTGCTGCTCCGCAGGTCCGTAGGCCTCGCCGGTGAAGTCGGTCACGTCGTCCGGTTGCTCCGCGAAGTGGTCGCCGTAGTCGTCAAGGTGAAACGTGGCCCGGCTGGCGTGATTGCTGCCGTGGTACGGACGGCTGATGATTTCCTCCATCAGATGCTCACTGAGGCGCAGGCCGCGGAGCGCGATGTCGCTATCGTGCAGATGCTGCTGCCCGGCGACGGTGGCATAGGTCAGCCCGAGCATCACGGTCGACAGCACAGTCATGGCCATGAGCGCATCGACGATGGCCATACCACGCCGACCACCGCTCAGCGACGACCTGTAAAACGCCGGGATCATGTCAGCATCATCGGCAAGCTGAAGGGGGCTCTTAATTTGAGCGATGGTCGGGCCGATGATAGGAACACGATGTACGAACTAACGACCGATGGAAAAGGGACGCCGCTGCTGGGAAGACGCTGCCTGCGCGGCTTTTCGCTGGTGGAAATGATGATCGTGGTCGTGGTGCTGGCGATCGTCGCGTTGCTCGCGGTTCCGGGTGAGACTCGCCGTGAGGCGACACAGGTGCAGGCGGCGGCGAAGTTGCTGCTGGCGGACCTGGACTACGCATGCATCGCCTCGCTGGGCAATGGCGTGGACCCGTGCGTGGTGGTGTTTGATGAAGATGGTGAAGGGTATCGGCTTGCGTCATCATTGGACGCAGCCACGCCGTTGACCGACCCGGCGACAGGTCAGCCGTACCAAGTGCGATTCGGTGAAGGACGCGCCGGGGCGCTAACGCGTGTAAGGCTCACGGCCGTCGATACCGATGATAATCAGCTGGTCTACAACCCGATGGGCGGTCTGGAATCAGCCGGTGACGCCAGCGTCACGCTGACTTGCGGCTCATCCTCGCTCACCCTCACCATCCGCGCCAGCACCGGGCAAGCGATCATCGAGTAGTGCCGCGCCGCTGGCACGGCGGTCACGAGAAGTTCAAGCGGCATCTGCTACTGTGCGAGGACCTGCCCCGCCTGGAACAGCGGCAGCATCAGCGAGGCCGCGACGAAGCCGATCAAGGCTCCCATGAACAGAATCATGCAAGGCTCGATGAACTGCGTCGCTGCCCGCACGGCCTGGTTGTACTCTTCCTCGGTGAAGTCCGCGAGTCGACTGAACACCATCCCCAGCTTCCCCGACCGGTCGCCCGTGTCGATCATGTGCGCGATCGGCTCCGCGATCAGGTCCGACGTCAGCAGCGGTCCCGCCAGACGTTCGCCGTGTTGGATGCTGTGATCCACCTGCTGCCAGATGTCCTGGTAATAGCTGTTGGGGACAACCTGGTGAAGAATCTTGAGCGCGTCAACAAGGGAGACGCCTGCCCCGAGCAACATCGCCATCGTGCGGAACGCCCGTCCCTGATAAAGCGTGTTGCAGACGGTCGAAAATACCGGCAGGTGCAGCACCAGGTAATCGCACTGCCTCCGGCCGAGCGGGGTTCGGCTCCAGAGAATCATCCCCGCGATCGTCATCAGCATGCCGCCGACCCACAGGTACCAGTTTGCCGTCAGGTTGTCGCTCATCACTATCAGCATCTGCGTCGGCAGCGGCAGGGCGGCCCCCTGGTCGGCGAAAATCTCCGCAAAACGCGGCAGAATCACCGTCAGCAGAAACACCGTCACCGAAATGCAGATTCCGAACATGAACACCGGGTAGAGCATGGCGGTGCGAATCTGCTTGCGAACGCGCACCTCTTCCGAGAGGTACGCAGCACTGCGCTGCAGCACCTGCGTCATTGTGCCGCTCATCTCGCTGGCGCGGATCATCGCCGTCAATGATGGCGGAAATGATCGCGGATACATGGCCATCGCATCGGAAAGCGACCGGCCTTCTTCCACCGTCTGGCTCACGCGATCCAGCAGCGAGCGTAGCTTCGGTTGCGACGCCTGCCGCGCGAGATACTTCAGGGCGTCGCTCAAGCAGATCCCCGTCTCCACCATGATCGAAAGCTGCAACATGCACCACGCCACCTGCGCATGCGAAGCCGCCCCCGACTCATGCGGCACAGCTCCCCCTGCCTTGGCCTGCGCGTCGTAACGGTCCGCACCGATCCGCGTCACGAACAGCTCTCGCTGGCTCAGCAGGTTGCCCGCTTCCTCCATCGTGCGCGCGGAGATCAAACCTCCGGTCAACTGGCCTTCATCATCTCGAGCTTCGTAGGCAAACTGTGGCATGGCCGATCTCACATGTTTTCCGGTAGGGCGAAAGCGTCGCTGCGTTCGGCCTCGGGCTGTACGCGGGTGGTCGGCACATCCTCCGCTCGCGCGACGACCTCCAGCAGACTGTTCACACTGATAATTCCCTGCCGAACCTTCTCCAGACCGTCTTCGAGCATCGTCACAAATCCCTGCTCTTTCGCGAGGGCGCGTACACTGCGTACGCTTCCGTCATGGGCGATCCCCGCCAGCATTTCTTCGTTGAGTCGCAACAGTTCGAAAACGCCCACCCGGCCGAACGCCCCCTGCCCTCGACATCGCGTGCAGCCGGTGCCTTCGTAAACCGTGTCGATTGGACACGTGCCGCCGCACAGCCGCATCAGCGACGCCCGCGTGGCTGCGGTCAATTCGCTCGCCTTGCGACAGTGAGGACAGATGCGTCGCACCAGTCGCTGCGCCAGAACGCCCCTCAACGAAGCTGCCAGCAGATAAGGTTCCACCCCCATGTTCGCCAGCCGCGGCACAGCGGTGGGGGCGTCGTTGGTGTGCAACGTCGAGAGCACCAGGTGCCCCGTCAGTGCCGCTTCCGTCGCCAGCTTCGCCGTTTCCGCATCACGAATCTCACCGACCATGATGATGTCGGGATCCTGCCGAAGCAGCGACCGCAGTGCACTGGCGAACGTGAACCCCGCGGCATTATTCACCTGGAACTGGTTCGTGCCCGGCAGCCGCCGCTCGACCGGATCTTCGATCGTGCTGATGTTGTCCTTCTCGCAGACGATCTCAGCAAGCGCGCCGTACAACGTGGTCGACTTCCCGCTACCGGTCGGTCCCGTCACCAGCACAATGCCATGCGGCGTGCGCATCAGGGCTCGGAGCTCGGCCAGCATCTCCGGGGCGAAGCCAAGGCTCTCCAGATCAAGCGGTGCCGCATCGCGATTTACCAGTCGCATCACCACCTTCTCACCGAGTTTCGCAGCCATGGTCGAAACGCGCAGATCGATCGGGCTCTCACCGATCATCACCGTCAGTCCCCCGTCCTGCGGCAGCCGCCGTTCGGAGATATCCATCCCCGACATGATCTTGATCCGACTAATCACCGCGGGGAGCAGCCGACTGCTGGGGCGCACCGCCTCGATCAGATGACCGTCCACTCGGTAACGCACCCGAAAACTATCATCCTCGGGCTCGATATGAATATCGCTCGCCCGCATCTCCACGCCCTTGTGGATGATGTAATTGACCAGCTTCACCACCGGCGAATCCGTCGCAGCCGCTTCAAGATCGGCCACGTTTTCCTGCTGTTCCTGCTCAACGACCTTGAGATTATCCACCACAAGCTGGTCGAGAATCTGGTTCAGCGAAGCACCGCTCTCCTGATGCGAATCGGTCGGTGGCGTGCTCGTCGTCTTCAGCAGCGCCTCGCGCGTGTGCCGAATGTTCTCACCCGTCGCCGCCATCACCTGCACAGCGCAGCCGGCCTGTCGCTTGAGATCCTCAACAAGAAACACGTCCGTGAACTGCTCCACCGCCACCCGCAGCCGATCCCCCTCACGCGCGACCGGCAGCACGTTGTGCTTCTCCATCATCGCCTGCGGCAGGCTCGCCAGCGCCTCCTCCTCCACCATCTCAGGCGTCAGCTGCACGTAGGGAATATCCAGCAGCGTCGCCATCATCTCGACGATGTGCTCGGGCTGCACCAGCTTCATGTCCACCAGAACCTGCCCGAGCAGCTTTCCGGGGGCGACTTCTTTCTGATGCGTCAGTGCTGCCTCAAGCTGAGATTCGCTGAGCAATCCGCGCTCGCAAAGCATCTGCCCGAGGCGCAGCGGCGGCTTGTTCGATCGCGTCATCGTTTGCTGGGTGTCGGTCTGCGTGCTGCTCATAGTGTTCAATCGCGACGTCCAGGCGTCATAATTCAAGGGTAATCTGAATGCCGTCTTTGCTGATCACGATGTGCCGTGAGGCGATGCGGACGATTCGGAAGCCGTTCACCTGCTGCCCTTCGCGCCACACCTCGTTGTTGATCATCGCGATCGGGTCGTCGCCATGGATGATCGCGTGCAGCCGCACGTTCTGCGTTGCTGCGCGCGTGACGGAAGCCACATCAGGCATAGGGGCCGTCGGCTCAGGGGGGGCTTTGACCGGCTCGGGCTCGGGGGTCGGCTCGTCCTCCGGAAACACCGATTCCCATGCGAAAAGATCGCGTCGCACCTCGACGGGCCAGTTGATTTCAACCGGCACAACAGGTTCACTGACGCTGCCGGCCGACGACGCGTCAACGGTTTCATCCGTGGTCGAAGCCGTCACCTCTTCGGGCCCCTGATGCACAAGCCGAACCACGCCGATTACCAGCGCTGCGGCCAGCAGCATCGTGAGCACCGCCCATTGCCGGCGCTGCTTTCTCTGCATCGCCCGCATTCCCGCATCCATCTTCGCCATCACCGTGCCTCCCCGTTGCTAGCGAACGTCACCAGCCGCGCACTGATCGCCAACTGATCAAGCGACGCACGAGGCGAGCGCGAAATCTGTAGCTGCTCCACACGCACCACCCGTTCGTAACCGTGAACTCGATCGAGCAGATCAAACGCAGCCTCGAACGATCCAGTGAACGCCAATTCGAGCCGCACTTGATCGAGATCGCCGAACTGCGAAGGGCTACCCGTCGTCAGCGATCGATCACGCACCTCCAGCGCGCGCAAATCTGTCCCTAACTGTTCAAGAAGACTGCCGATCTCCAGCGTTGCCGGCAACGCAGCGTCCTGCCTGTGCACCCGTTCCTGAAGTTCCGCCACCTGCTGCGCCAGGGCATCACCCTGATTTGCGGCGTCTTTCAGCGCCTCCGTCTCGTGCGCGAGGGAGTCCAGACGATCCCATCGATTGGACAACGACGTGAAGTGCACGAACGCACCGCTGACGATCACCAGCGCCACCAAGCCCGCCGCGACCAATGGGTTCTCCTTCAGAATGATCAAGGCTTCGCTCCGTCGTGTTGCGCCATTGCCGCGGCCTGCGTCAGTAGAAGCTTCATGCTCAGATTGAACTCTTGCCTGGGCTGATCCCGCACAACAACCTCGCGACTGTCGTCAAGCTGAATGTTCTTGAACAGGTGGTGCTGGGAAAGCAGTCGCACCATGCGCGCCACCGCGACGTCGTCCGACGCCAACCCCTGAAGCGCGATCTGCACATGTGGCGGCGGCGCAGGCGAGCGTTTCCGCTCATCACTGTTTTCGCGCTCTGGCAGGGGGGGGCCGGGCAGCTGAATCTTCAGACCACGCAACGCTACCTCTTTAGGCGCAATCTGCGTGAGCAGGGCGAGGATCGGGGCCGTCGGCAGCGTCTCTCGGAGCCGCGCCACGGTCCCGATTTCTGCCTCTAAATTTGCACGCTCCGCCTGAAGCGTCGCGACGCGTTCCGCAGCCTCACGCAACGGCGTCACCTCTTGCTCGGCTGCGGCAATCTGCCGATCCAGCCCGCGGAGTTGAACCACCGCAGCGCCCGCCCATCCCGCAAGCACCACCACCAGAAGCCCCGCGAGCACGCCGTAGGTGGCTCGGCGGTTCTGTGCCGCCTGCGCCTGATGGAGATGCTGCGGAAGCAGGTCGATGCGCTTCATGCCGCCACCCCCTGCATCGCATCTTCACGCCCATAGAGCGCCAGCCCGATCGGGAGGAGCCAATCCTCCAGCGTTGTGTCGGCAGGCAGGCGATCGCCGATCCTCTGCAGGCCCGGCACAAGCAGTGTTTCCAGCATCTCAAATGCGATGCGCGACGTGTCGTTGAGCGCCGCGGTCAGCGCCTCGCGGCCGCTGCCGGCGCCGATCACGCAGCCGACGTCCGGCTCAAACTCGAACAGCCGCGCCTGGCTCAGATAGTGCAGGCAGAGCATCACCTCACGCCCCAGATCACGCCCGACCGACACGAACGCCTCATCGAGTGCCGCCTGAGCGCGACGTGCATCCGCGCCTTCCAATTCCGCCGACGCCGCAGTTGTCAGCAACTGCGAGATCTTTGATTCCCCATGTTCGCCCAGGTCGGCAGCCCGAGCAGCCCGCGTGATGATCTCACGCCGCCCGATGTCAATCGTCCGGATGAAACGAGGCAGGCCCTGGTGGACCACGATCAACGCGGAACCACTTGATCCCATCTCAATGATGAAGCGCGGCCGGCATGCATCGCCATCCGCGGTCGATGCCATCGGCGAGAGGCACCGCGCCAATGCCCCGGCGTCCGCGTCCAGTGCGGTGAGGGTGCAGCCCGCGGCGTGCAGCATCGCCGCATGTGCTTCAACGTCCTGCTGTGCCGCCGCGACGGCGATCACCTCGTGCCGCCGCTTGCCCGCATCGAGCACCTCACCAACGTCGAAATAATCCACACACAACTGCTCGACGCTCCAATTCAGTTCCTGCGCCGTGCGGTACCGCACAGCAGCGGCCAGCTCCGCGTCAGGCATCGGTGCCAGACGAAGATGCCGATAACGCATCTGCTCGATCGGAAGGCACGACACCACCTGTCGTCCGCTGAAAGCATGGTCCCCCAGCGCCTGCCGCAGCGCCGCCGTGGCCGCGGAAGGCCAGTCCTCTGATCGGCGATCTGCTTCGAGCGGCAGGCGGACCGTCTCAAGGATGTGCGAGGTTTCATCGCACAACTGCACCACCCGCACCGCGTCATCCGCGAACGCACAGCCGATCGGCCAACCTCCCTGTCTACGCCATCCGTTGAACATGCTTGCGTGACTCCTTCAGAGCTTTCGCAGAACAAACCCGACCGCGCCGTAACGACTCGGCATCATGTCCACCCGTGCGGGCTGTCCGGCTTATATCATCGGACGCAAGGCAGACCGACTTGACCGGCTGATCGCCGAGGCGAGGTCAATCAAGTGGAAGGAGGCAACCCCGGAAGCTGCGGGAGCAGTTCGGTGATCGAACGCGCGGAAAACGCCAGAAAAGGCGTATAACGACGGGTAATGGCCATCAAAAACGGTCGGCGAACAGACGTTTGTCCAGCGACAGAGATTCCGCTATCATGCCGGCTTCGGGAGAGGTGGCCGAGCGGCTGAAGGCACCGGTTTGCTAAACCGGCGTAGGAGTTAACTCTCCTACCGAGGGTTCGAATCCCTCCCTCTCCGTTGGAATCCCGCAAATGCCTGATTCTGTCAGGGTTTGCGGGATTTTTTTGCGCCGGATCGTTCCCTTGATACCGGCGCCGTGTCCGCGGTTGTCCGTGGCGTATCGCTGGAATTCCGGACAAAACGCCGGACAAAATTTGGGGCCTTGATCGGCTGCTCGACCATCGCGGAAATCAGTGCAGTGCCGGTGCTGCGCTCCGCCGTGGCGGCGAACGTTCAACACACCGATTTTGGATCACCATCTGTTGGCTGAGTTGGTTCGAATGCCTGATGAACGAATCCCCCTTGCGAGCGATGCGGCCGTACGGTCTACTGATTGTGCCTACGAGTGACGCGTGTTCGGCCTGAAAAGCGGTAGGGCCCGGCATCCACCAGACAAATCGGCCGATACCGAAAGCAGCTCTCATGGATCATCTTGTGTTCCGCATCGTCTTCGCAGTCGCCGTCCTGCTCACGGTCTGTTTCGAGAGCCGCACCATTCTTGCCGACTCGCCTCTGACGGTGGGATCGAATCCGCCAGCGATTGAACCGGCGCATTTTCCCGATCGGGCGCACGCGCTGGTCTGGCGGAACTGGCATCTGGTCGAACCCGCCACGATTGCCGAGGTGCTGAGCACGGAGGAAGCGAACGTGCACGGCCTTGCAGAGTCGATGGGTCTTCCCGCCGCTCGGCCGATCCCCAATGATTACCACGAGCGGATGTACATCACCATCCTCCGCCGCAATTGGCACCTGGTGCCGTACGAACAGTTGCTCACGCTGCTGGATTTTACGGAGGATGAACTCGCCTTCGCGCTGTATGAAGACGATTTCCTGTTCATCAAGCTCGGCTCGCTCAAGCCTGCCGTTGAGGCGGTGCGATATCGTGAGCCCGACGCGGCCGCCCGCCGCCGTGCTGCGGAGATTCGAAAGCTTGTGGAGCGTCACTTCGGCAAGGCGTTGCACGAGCCCGCCGAGCCACGGTTTCACTTCATCGAACAGTTGAGCGACGAAACCACCGCACCGCCGCCGCCTGACGACCCTGCCGCTCATCGCGCCGATGGCCTTCGATTCATCTACTCCTACTTCGCCCTCTTCGGCGACCCCCTCGCCCACGCCGACCGCGATCCGTTCCCCGACGGGCTTCTCGCTCGCCTGGCGGATACGGGTGTCAACGGCGTCTGGCTGCACATCGTGCTGCGCGATCTTGCGCCCGGCGGCGAGCAGTTCCCCGAATTCGGCGCGGGTCACGAAGAACGCCTCGACAATCTCAACAACCTGGTGCAGCGTGCCAACCGTTACGGCATCGCCATCTATCTCTATATGAACGAACCGCGAGCCATGCCCGAGTCGTTCTTCGAATCCCACCCGGAGCTCGCGGGCGCTCCCGGTCACGGCGGGCGTGCCATGTGCACCTCGACACCGCAGGTGCGCCAATGGCTCGGCGACGCGCTCACGCATGTCTTCCGAGAAGTGCCCGATCTCGGCGGCGTGTTCACCATCACCGCCTCAGAAAATCTCACCAACTGCGCCTCACACAGCAACAAAAACGCTTGCCCACGCTGCGCCGACCGCTCCGAGGCGGACATCATTGCTGAGGTGAACACTGTCATTGAGCAAGGCGTGCACCGCGGCAATCCTGAAGCGCGTGTCATCGCCTGGGACTGGGGCTGGAACGGTCACGGCGACGCTTCCGACCACATCGCCAAGCTCCCCGACAACATCCACCTCATGTCCGTCTCCGAGTGGTCGCTGCCGATCAAGCGCGGCGGCATCGAGACAGCCGTCGGCGAATATTCCCTCTCCGCTGTCGGTCCCGGACCCCGTGCCCAGCGCCATTGGAAGCTCGCCCAGGAGCGCGGCCTCAAAACTATCGCCAAGGTCCAATTCAACAACACGTGGGAGCTTGCCGCACTGCCTTACCTGCCAGTGATGGATTTGGTCGCTGAACATAACGCCAATCTCGCCCGGGCCGGCATCGACGGCACCATGCTCTCCTGGACACTCGGCGGCTACCCCTCGCCCAACCTCCGCATCGCCCAACGATTCGCACAGGAACCCGATGCCGACGTCGACACCGTGCTCGATGATCTGGCCGACGAGCGCTACGGCGTCACCGCGGGCCCGGCGATGCGGCAGGCGTGGACGCACTTCAGCGAAGGGTTCCGCTCCTATCCTTATCACATCCAGGTCACTTACAACGGCCCGCAGCAAATGGGCCCCGCCAATCCGCTCTATGCAAAGTCGACCGGTTACCGCGCCACGATGACAGGCATTCCCTACGACGCCCTCGACGCGTGGCGCGGGCCCTATCCGCCGGACGTCTTCCGCCATCAGTTTGAGCAGGTGGCGGAGGGCTTCGCGCTCGGCCTCTCCGTCATGCGGCGTAACCTCGACAGCGTCCCCACCGAAAAGAAGGCCGACGCCCAGAGCGACCTCCGCATCGCCGAGGCTGCCTTCCTTCACTTTCGAAGCGTCGCCGATCAAGTCGAGTTCATCACCCTTCGCGATGCTGTGCTCACGGGTGACGCCAGCGACGCTCAGCGACAGAATCTCGATCGCGTCATCGATGCAGAGATTGCCGCCGCCGTCCGCCTTTTCGAGCTGACGCAGGCGGACGCGCGCATCGGCTTCGAAGCGGCCAATCAGTACTTCTACACGCCGCTCGATCTCGTCGAGAAGGTGATCACTGCGGAATACGCCCGAGACCAGCTCACCCCTTGACGCTGGCGAAGGCAGGCACGCGAGAATGTCACGCACGACGGCACCGGCAGCACATCCCGAGCGTCGACCTGGAGCCATCGCTGTAGGCACCGCGCGGTGCATTTCGATGTCGCAGTCCCGCTTACGTGTTGTTTCTTCCGCCACGCACCGTTAGGTTGATCGCGGGGATGGTGCAGATTTTCGGTTCTCTCTCAGGGACAGCAGCGATGAAACGATGGCAGACGTTGGCGGTGTGCACGGTGATGATGTGGTCGGTGCTGTGCGGTTCGGCGGTTCATGCACAGGCCTCGGAGGGATGGGCGCCGGCGGAGACGCCGTTGATGACGCCCTGGGGCGAGCAGGTGGATCCGGAGAATGTCTGGCCGGAGTACCCGCGGCCGCAACTGGTGCGGGAGCGGTGGGCGAATCTCAACGGTCTGTGGGAATACGCGATCACGGACTTCCGTGCCGATGAGCCCGAGGAGTTTGAAGGCGAGATTCTGGTGCCGTTCGCCGTGGAGGCGGCTCTGAGCGGTGTCGGGCAGAGGGTCGGGGCTGACCAGCTGCTGTGGTATCGGCGGACGTTTGAGAAGCCGGAACTGGAGCGCGACGGTCGGCTGCTGCTGCACTTCGGGGCAGTGGACTGGCAGACCGTGGTGTGGGTGAACGGGGTGCGCGTGGGTGAGCATCGCGGCGGGTACAGCCCGTTCAGCTTTGACGTCACGGGGGCGCTGACCGACGCGGATGAGCAGGAAATCGTGGTCCGGGTGTGGGACCCGTCCGATGCGGGTTCGCAGCCTCGCGGCAAGCAGGTGCGCAATCCCCAGGGCATCTGGTACACGCCCGTCACCGGCATCTGGCAGACGGTATGGCTGGAGCCGGTGGGGCGGTCGTCGATTGAGCAGGTGCGTGTGACGCCGGACGTAGAGGGGGATGCGGTGCACGTGGCGTTGAACGTTCGCGGGCCGCGGCAGGGGCACTCGGTGCGCGTGGCGGCGATGGCAGATGGCGAGACGGTCGCCGTGGCCGAGTTCCCCGCGACGCAGCGGGAGGTGACGTTAAAACTGGATGAGCCGCGCCTGTGGTGGCCGGACGCTCCGTTCCTCTATGACCTGACGGTGGAGTTGACGGGGGACGGTCAGCGCGTTGACCGAATCGAAAGCTACTTCGGCATGCGGAGCATCGAAATGGCTGAGGCCGAGGATGGTCATCTCCGTATGATCCTCAACGGCGAAGCGGTGTTTCAGTACGGCCTGCTTGACCAGGGGTGGTGGCCGGACGGACTCTACACCGCGCCGAGCGACGAGGCATTGCGTTACGACCTGCAGTTCACGAAGGATGCCGGCTTCAACATGCTGCGTAAGCATGTGAAGGTTGAGCCGGCGCGGCTCTACTACCACGCGGACAGGATGGGGTTGCTGGTGTGGCAGGACATGCCGAATCCGATGCTCGCGGGTCAGCAGGACCGGCATGCCGTCGGGCCCGACGATCCGGAGGACGCAACCTTCACGCCCCAGGAGCGGCTGCAGTTTCATGCGGAACTGCGGGAGATGATCGATTCGCTGTACAACCATCCGTCGATCGTGGTGTGGGTGCCGTTCAACGAAGGTTGGGGTCAGCACGAGACGAATGAGGTTTTGGAGTGGGTGATGGATTATGACCCGACGCGATTGGTCGGCGGGCCGAGCGGCTGGATCGACCGCGGCGTTGGGCACCTCAAAGACATGCACAGCTATCCGGGGCCGAGCATGTTCCCCGCGATGGACGACCGCATTTCTGTGCTGGGCGAGTTCGGCGGGCTGGGGTGGCCCGTTGAGGGGCACCTGTGGCAGCCGGATCAGAACTGGGGCTATCGCACGTATCACAGTCAGGACGAGTTGCGTGAACATTACACCGAACTGATGGAGCAACTCCCGGCGATGATCGGCGAGGGGCTGGCGGCGGCGGTGTATACGCAGACGACGGACGTAGAGATCGAGGTCAACGGCCTGGTGACGTATGACCGTCGGCGGGTGAAGCTGCCGGTCGATGAACTCGCGGAACTGCATGCGCCGCTTTACGCGCCGCCGCCGGTGCTCCGGACACTGGTGCCGACGGGGGATCAGGAGCCGCAGGTCTGGCGTTACACGACGGACGAGCCGGCGGAGGACTGGTACGAACTCGACTTCGACGCGAGCGATTGGACGACCGGCGAATCTGGTTTCGGTACGGAGGACACGCCCAATACCACGGTGCGGACAGAGTGGGACACGAGCGAAATCTGGATGCGCCGCGCGTTCGTGCTCGACGAAGAGCCGGCCGACGATGAGAAAGTGCTTCTGCGGCTGTTCCACGACGAGGACACGCAGGTCTATATCAATGGCGTACTCGCGGCGGAGCTGACGGGCTGGACCAGCCGTTACGTGCTGGTGTCGATTCGGGATCAGGCTCGCGAGGCATTGCGCGAGGGGCGGAACACGATCGCGATCCGCTGCGAGCAGACGGATGGTGGACAGTACATTGATGCGGGCCTGGTCAAGATTCAGCCGCGGGACGTGCCCGTCTTAGAGCGACCTTGAACCGCCAGCTAGTACACCGCAATGATCAGCAAACTCGTGATAGTCACAAGACGCTCTGCTGTGGGCCCGTCGCCGCGCCTGCCGTGGCGCTTACTGGGTGACTATAGCCGGCGTGCGGGATGAGCGGACGGCGTCGACCGACCAGAGTGTGTCCAGTTCGCGCAACAGGTACAAGGCGATGCAGGCAGCGAGCATCGGCCAAGCTGCGAAAAACAGGAGATTGTCCCACGCGTTGATGTACTGCTGATAGGAACTGAACGTTGAGACGCCATGCATCAACAACACGAGTCCGTAGCTGACACGCCTGAAAAAGCCAGCGACGAACGCAAGCACGATGACGAGTTGCACAGCGCCGATGAGGTAGAACGCTGCGGAGCCGAGTCCCTCGAGCATGTAGAAGTTGGCCGCAACCGCTGCCGCGTGGTCGGGGTTGACGAGCTTGTCCAGCGTCCACATGATCATCACGATGAATACGCCGATGCGCAGTAGCAGTAGAGAGAGCTTGAGCCGGGTCTGTGTCGTCATCAGGTCTGCCTTCGAACAGGGGCTTAGTTCTTCGCTCGCGGTTCATCAAAATGTGATGATCTGGTAGCCGTCCTGCATGAGCTGCCGAAAGCTCGGGTGGCCTTGGTTTTCCGTTGCGTAATTGAGCCCTTCAGCTTCGACCGCATCGGTTGCTTTGAAGGCCTTGGCGCAGTACTCGCAGACGCCGTCGATCCGGTCACGTGTCTGTTGGTACAACCCGTGGTATTTGTGGTCGGGCTTCGACAGTTCCGCAATCCACTGAACGCCGGCCCCATCCAGAATGAGCTTCACATCGTCGCCTGCGTTCTTGAATTCCTGAACCGCCGTCAGCGCGTTCGCCATGCGTCCCATCGCTTCAAGGCCCTCGGTTCCCGCCAACAAAACTATCGCTGCTTTACTCATGGTTCAAGTCCCTGAAGAGATTGCTGAAAATGCGTCGCAATCGGAGTGCCCGGATTGTCCGCGGTTATTCGCCCTGACCGTAAATTGTCGTCTCGGGGTGGAATGCCACCCACGCGAACCAGAAGGTATGAATCACGCGTGCCTCGTCGGGTAGCTCGACGACGCGGATATGATCACGCTCGTTGCTGATTTCCAGCACCAGTCGCTCACCGGCTATGGCTTCCTCGATGCGCCCGTCGGGTGCCGAAGCGATCGCCTCCAGAGGATAAGCCCGGGCGACGTCACCGATCTGCACGCCGACCAGAGGCTGTTTTTCTCCGAGGCGTCTGTCATCGCTTTGCTTGACGGGAAACATCAGGGTGTCGCCTTGGAAGTAATGCTCGTAAGGGTTGCGGCTGTACTGCCGCGCGTAGCCGGTATCAAATGTCGCCACCGTGGCGTCTGGGTGGTCAGCTTCCCACTGGGCGAACGTGGTCAATTCGAACGGCAGATGCTTGAGCGGCTGGCCCGCGTACGGGCCACTGACGGCTTCGAACCCGATCTGCGACCACAATGCGTCATGTGTGCGATCGTAAAGCAGCACGTTCGAGTTGTAGAGCAAACCACTGATGCCGAACTCCAGCACTTCCCCGTTCATGCGGCGGTCGAACACGCTCGCCGAATCGCAAAGCGGACAGTACGTCACGGCGAACGGCGTCTCGCCGAGTTGATCGTTGACCGCCTCGTGCCAATTGAGCAGGCGGATCGGGTACGCGCGTGATTCGCCTTCGATTGTTATAGCCACCATACGATCGGTCGGCTCAAGGAAGTCGACCTCCGAAACACGGGCCACATCGGGATCGGTGATCGCAGGAATGGCATCCTTAGACGGCCCGCCGGAACGGATCTCGTCACGTGGAATGCGAAGGTCGTCGAGATTAAACTGCTCCGCGATCGCGCCAGCGTCGGTCGGCCTCGGCTGAGCTGTCACGTTCTCCTCGCCAAGCTTGGCGATGATGCTGAGCATCAAGAGACCTACCGCAACCGTAGCGAAACTCACCGCAAGCAATGTCTTCATCCGCATCGCAAGGCCTCCCATTTTGTGTCTGCCGTTAGGGTGCCCGGACAGGCCGCCATTAATGCCAGCGAAGCTTCGGCATTCGTATTGTGCCCCGAGGGGCCGCGTTTGTTCCCGCTAAGTTTGTTCCCGTTAACGGTAAAATCTTCGCTCGGGGCGAAATATCCGTCAGAGGGGGCGGCACTACAAACCGGGTCACCGGGAACCACATGTATGCTCACACAAGAGGCGACACGGCATGCGATACCAGATTCACACGCTTATTGGAGGCTTGATGCTGAGCGTCATGACTTTCACATCAACGCACACGCACGCCGATGAGCCGGCTCCCGCGTCAGAGATTTTCGAACGGCTCCGCTCCCATACCTTTCATCCTGTGGATGATCGTAGCTTCACCATCGATCGTGAACTGCGTCAGCACGGCATTGCCGACCTGCACGACCCGGATTGGAAGCTGCGGCTTCTGGCGGTGCGCGATCTCGTGCGCGCGGGGCCATCCGCGGTGCCTGGTATCGTTAAGGGGCTGCGTGATGAGAGTGTGCAGGTGCGGTGCGTCGCGGCCACAGTGCTGGGGATTCTGGGTGCTGAACAAGCGGTAGAGGACCTTGAGCGCGTGGTGCGGGAGGATGATAACCCGCTCGCCAGATCGTCGGCGGTCGTCGCGCTCGGCCAGATCGAATCCGAAAGTTCACTGGAATTGCTTCGGGATCGCGCGGAGAACGATTCCTCCGTCGATGTACGCCACCAGGCGAAGCTGTCGATCGATCAGATCGAAAAACAGATGGGGTCGACCGGCGCTCTTCGCCGGGCCTACCGCGATCTCGACCCGGCGACATTCGGCCGCGTGGCCGCAGGCGAGCCGGCGCCGGATTTCACGCTGCCCGACACCGAAGGCGAAATCTGGCGTCTGACCACTGTGCCGGACGATCAGTGGGTTGTGCTGATCTGGGTCTTCGCTGACTGGTGCCCGGTATGTCATGGTGAGTTCCATGAACTCATTGAGCTGCGCGACGAATTTGAGCAGGCAAACGTTTCTGTGGCCACCATCGAGTGTCACGACCTCTACCGCAGCCGCGTCATGGTCGGCAAAGAAGTTGATCCTGACTATCGTTTCGCTCCGGAGTCGTTTCAGGAAACCTACACCCAGAAGATCTGGTGGCCACATCTGCTGGACCGCGCCGGCGCGGTCGGGGCGACCTACGGCGTCGATCCAATGGCCTACGCCGTACATGCAGAATACATCAATCGACCGGCCACGATCATCATTGACCCGCAGGGAACCGTTCGGCTCGCCTACTTCGGCACGTTCTGGGGCGATCGACCTTCCATGGAACATGTGCTGAATATGATCCGCACCGAGCAGTTCGAGTTTCAGCATCCGCAACGCCGGCTCACACCCACCGACTGATCGCCGCAACTTCCGTCGGTCAGGCTGACCAAACCTCTTCAGGCGGAAAAAGCCAGACTCCCTCCGTCTGCCGCCGGCGGGATAGGCTTTCGCACTGTCGCGCGATCGGGCTTTGAAGCAGAAGCTAGTCAGGGGCGTCGGCGTCGATGACTTCTGCGGGGAGGAGTAGGTCGTGCACTGTGGGAGCGAGGTAGGGGGGAACGGTCATGAGCAGCCGCTGACCTTGGCTGTTTTCGAACTTCCAGATTTTGCCGTCCTGTCCGGCTGGGACGGGGATGCTGAAGAAGCCGTCTTCTTTTTCGCTGAAGTCATAGGCGATTTCGCCGTCGCCGCTGCGCACGAGGCCGGAGAGAGGCGGTGACCAGGCGGCGATGCGGGAGGCCCATCCGCCGACGAGTTCCGTGCCGCGGGGCACATAAAAGTAGAGCGTCCACGCTCCGCGAAAATGTTCGGTGACGCCGGTCGTTGTGATGCCCGATTCGACCGTCACCCGCATATCGTCGGGCCAGTCGAGGCGGGTGTGATCGGCTCCGTCGGTGATCTCCAGCCGATGCAGTCCGTCGAAGGACGAGTTCAGGGTGACGTCGTACCGCTCGCCGTCGGGCTTAACGGCGTCGCTCTCGTCGACGGCTTCCGCGTGCACCTGCTTGGGGGAGAAGAGTTTGATGCGGTGAGGCTGGGTGTCCCAAACTTTCTGGACCGTGACGCTGAGCGGCAAGGGGCCGGGCTCGTCGAGCCAGAGCCAGTAGTGTTGCCGTTCCTGCGGATGGGTGGGCCAGGAGCCCGGCTGGGCGACCTCTTCTAGCCGGAGGGGTTCGGCGGCGGGGCGGAGGTCGTCGCTGTATTGAGTGGTCTGGAAGTCGACTTCGACGGGCTGATTTTCTGCGATGCCTTGGTCGAGCATCTCCGTGAGTTCTGCGGTTTCGAAGGGGCGATCGTCGTGGAGGGGATGGTCCTGCTGGTGTGCGGCATCCTGGCCGATAAGCCGGGCCCAGATGCCGTAGCTATGGACCATCATCGTTTCACGCATGCGGTAGGTGTGGGCAAGCAGCTGATCGCGGGCGGGTTCTTTGGATTCGCCTGTTGCGTCGGCGTAATCGTGGTAGAGCTCGACGTAGCGTGTGTAGAGGAGCAAGTCGTTGAGCCGTTGGAGCACGGCGGGGTTGTCAGTGGCGCGCTCGCGTGCATGGGCAAGATGGCGATACATCCGGCCGAGGAGGTCTGAGTGCGAGCGGCGTTGATCATCACGGGTGATGAGGTTGTAGAAGGCGGCCATGGGCTCGGTTGCGGGGGCGAAGCAGTCGTTGATGAAATGCTCGATGAGGTCCTCGCGCTGCTCGGCCTCGTCGACGTCCCAGAGAACGCGGCCGGCGAGGTAGTAGCCGAGGCCGTAGGGGCCCCATGCGTCGCCTGACTCGGCATCGAAGAAGCGAGCGCCGTCGTCGTGGAAGCTGCTGATGCGGCGGGTGAGATTCTCTACCTGTCCGGCACGCGCTCGGCCAGGAAGGTTCCAATCCCACACGATGACGCTGAAATAGTCGTAGATGCCGAGCGTGGCGCCGCGTTCGCGCCAACCTTCGACGATCTGGTCAAGCGTATAGCCGCCCCTTAGAAAGCCGGTGGCGACGGAGATGATGACATTGGGATGGGCGTCGATGCTGGGGGGCGGCGAGTGCTGGTTGTAGGCGTACATGCCGACGTATTTGGTGCCGTGCTCGAGGTTGTTGATCGCCTGGGCGACTTCGTTGGCGAGGGTGAGGGCTTGGTCGCTGACGCTGCCGATGTCGGCGCACTGTTCGCATTCGCACCAGTTGCCGCCGTCGCTGGGGTCCATTGAAACGCTGTCGACGGAAGGGTCGGCCTCGACCTGCTTCACCGCGTCGGCGACGACGAGTTGGCGTAGGGCGACATTGCTGATGCAGAACTTGAGATCGCCGCCGGTGCTGCGTCGATCGCCGTTGTTGAGCGCGAAGAATTCAGGGTTGGCATCGAACGCTTCGCGGTTTCGCTGGATGATGCCGCCATAGGCGTGGCCGCTGTTGAGGGAGAAGCCTTGCACGACGCGGTTGCGTTGAGTCCACTGGCGGTAGGGTTCTTCGTTGTAGCCCCACAAGCCCCAGTTGTACCAGATGCGGCGGGCGTGGAAGTCGGGGCGCTGGGTTGTGTCGACCTGAAGAGCCAACCGCTCATGACGGGGGATGATTTCCCAGGTGTCGCCCGGGAAATACTGCCGATGGCCCAGGCGATGGAGCACGTCCCACACCGCATGGCGCACGGCGAGGTCTGTGGCGCCTATCAGCCAAAGGCCCGCGTCGCCGCTTCGCAGGACGTATGCTTCGCGGTCGAAGGGGCCAACGTGGAATTCGTCCTGCACGTCGATGCTGTGCTCGAAGTCGCCTGGCCGGCCCAGCACAATTCCCTCCGCGCCGTCGCCTTCTTTTACGGCGAACGTGGCTCCGCTCAACTGGCTGAGGTAGTCGGCGAGGGTGGCGGCGGCATCGCGCACGGCGTCCGAAGCATCCTCCGCGACGACCACGGAGAGCTTCGCCTGGCCGTCCTCTGCGAGCAATGCTTCGTTCCCGAACGCTTCGCCGGCTGTGCAGGTGAGGGCGAGCAGGGTGAGGACCAGAGCAGGGAGCATGTGTTGCCTCATATCCGCGGCCTTCCGTTGGTTTCGGGTTCGATGATGACGAGGGTCTGCCGATCCTGACGTTGATGGAACGGGTGCTACTGAGGTTGTCGGAGAAAGCGGATGAGGTCTGCCATGTCCTGGAGGTTGATGGCGGCTTCGAGGCCTTCGGGCATGAGTGAAAGGTCGAGGCTGGTGAGTTGGGCGACGTCGCGGCGGAGGATGGTGTGCGCCTGGGCGTCGAGCGTCAGGAGGGTGATGCTGTTGGAGGTTTCGCCGGCGAGGATGCCCATGAGGACCTGCCCGTCGGCGAGGGTGAGGCTATAGGTGGCGTAGCGGGGATCGATGTTCTGGTTGGGATCCAGGATGGCGGCGAGGAGGCCTTGTGGTGATCGGTCGGTGAGGGAGAGCACGTTAGGGCCGATTTCGTGGCCGAGATCATCCACGCGATGGCAGGTCGCACAAGCCTGGGCGAATACTTCGCGGCCGTTTTCGGGATCGCCTTCGAGTTCCAGTGCGGCCTGGTAGGTGGCGAGGACCTGTGCACGGTCGGTTGCTTCGGATGAGGCGAAGAGTGTGCGGGCATGCTCCCGAACACGCTGGTCGTTGTGATTGGTCAACTGCTGCTGGCGTGCGGTGTCGATGTGGGATGCGGCGACGCGGCCGGCGTCGACTTCTTCGAGCAGTGCGAGGGTCCAGTCGGCTCGGGTGAGCAGCGTGTCCAAAGCTGCGGGGCGGACGGCCGGCAGGAGTGAGGCCCACTTGTTGAGTAGAAGCGGGGGAGTCTGGTCGTGGCCGATGCGGCGCAGCGCTGCCAACGCTGTTGTCTGGAGGTGCGTGGACGTGCGCGTGTTGATCAGAGCGATCAACGTTTCGTAATCGTCGGCGTGGTGACCGGGGCGGCGGCCGAGCACGTCGATGGCTGCGAGGCGGAAAGATTCCTCCGACTCAGTGTCGGCTGCAATGCCACGGGCTGTTTTGAGAAGGGGGGGGATCTGCTTGAGGCGTTGAGCGAGGGCGTCATCGGCGGCGGTGCGCAGCTGTTCAATGGATGAGCCGCGGCGGGCGAGGCTGTCCTGCCACTGGGCGAGAACGCGAAGCTGATCGGCACCGGGGCCGTCGTCACGGGGGTTCACGACCGGCTCCAACAGCCTCGCGATGGCGTCGCGGTCGTTCTGGGCGAGGGCCATGGTGAGCAGATCGGTGGTGAGTGGCGAGAGCGTTGAGTCTGCTGCGTTGATGACGGCGTCTACGAGTGCGGCATGATGGGTGAGGGCTCCGGTCATGACCGCGGCCCGAAGCCAGTGGTTGTCGGCATCGGTCACGGCCATGTGCCCCAGGGCCTCGCCGGCCGACGCATGGTCCCATTGGCCGAGGGTGAGGGCTGCCTGGAGGCGGACGGTGGCATCCGGATCGTCAGCGAGTTGAGCGACGCGCTGGGTGCATGCGCGATCATCAGGATGGGCTGCGGCGAGCCTTACGGCGTGCCGGCGGACTGCGTGGTGATCATCCTGCAGGGCATGGGCGATGAGGGTGCTGGTGAGTTCACCCAAGCCGTCGAGGGTGCACAGCGCATGGAGTCGAGCGAGGGGATTGGTGTGCTCAGCGGCCATCTTTTTGAGCGGGGGCGTCGCGGCGTCATCGGCGTTCCAGATGAGCAACTGCTGCGCGCGCTGCCGCTGGGTGCCGTTGGGGCTGTCGAGGGCGGCGACGAGTTGGTGCGGATCGAGCTGGTCGAGCCGCGTGATCGGACGGGCTTCGGCGTTGTCGGGGACGACGCGATAGATGCGGCCACGGTCGTGGCCGGTGCGGTAGTGCGGCCGGTAGCGCTGCTGCGCCTCGGGCGGCATCCATTGGGGATGTTCGATGAGGTAGCGATACATGTCGACGATCCACAATGCGCCGTCGGGGCCGGTGCGAGCTTTGACGGGGCGGAACCATAGATCCTCGGCGGCCAGGAATTCGCTGTGTGTTTCATCGGCGTGGCGGTGGGCTGTGAAGGTTGGACCGTTCCGACGCAGCACCTGCCGATGGACGAGATTGTGCTGGGGCTCGCATGTGAGCACGTGAAGCTGGTCACGGGGAAAGAGCAGGCTGTCACGGTAGAGCGTGAGGCCACAAGCGGAGGTCAGCAGGCTGCCGCGATGGGGATGGTCGTAGTCGTGCATGAACTGGCTGCGCGGGTACACGGGCAGGTTGCGTGGCAGATCGAAGTGGTTTTTCGGATCGCCGAGCGCGATGTGGGGATTCCGGCGGAGGTGGAAGTCTTCGAGCACGTAGTGCCAGACGGGGTAGCTGTTGTGGACGCCGAACCAGTTGCCGTGATCGTCGGAGACGCGACCGAACTGGCTTTCGCCGCTGAGTGGTTGCATCTCGCCTGTGTCAGGATTGATGCGTAGGTCGCGTGCGCCGAGGGTGAGGGTTTCACCTGTGATTTCTGAGCGGATCTCGCCTCGCGTTGTCAGACCGTTGGCGAGGTAGAGCCAGTTGTCCAGTCCGTATTCGAGGCCGTTGACGCGTAGCTGCGTGTTGTCCTGAGCGAAGCCGGTGAAGAGTGTGCGGCGTTGGTCGGCCTTGCCGTCGCCGGTGGTGTCTTCGGCGTAGAAGATTTCGGAGCCGGCTGTGACGATGACGCCCTGGCGCCAGACGGCGATGCTTGTGGGAAACTTTTCGCCATCGAGAAAGGTGGTGGCGGTGTCGTAGGTGCCGTCGTTGTTGGTGTCCTGCAGGTAACGGATGCGGCCGCCTGGCGTGGATTCGCTGTCTTTCCCGACTTGGCCGCTATCGTCGATGCCCAGGGGATAGTCGAGCATTTCGACGACCCAGAGGCGGCCGTCGGGGCCCCAGGCGATGTCCACAGGATCGCGCACCAACGGCTCGGCGGCGACGAGCTCGACGCGGTAGCCTTCGGTCAGGTGCATTGTCGCGAGGGACTGTTCGGGAGAGAGCGGCGGCGCATCGGCGGGGATGTCATCTTGCGCGGCGTAGGCAACGAGGGCCGAGAGGCTGACGAAAGCCACCGCGAGTCGGCACAAGAAGGTGGTCCTGATCATGAAGTTGATCTCCCTTGAATGTCGCCCAACGTGAGTCGGTGGCCGTGGCTGGACGCTGTTGCATCGCTGGATCCTGTCGCAGGCGGACTTTTGTATTGTACCGGAACCGTCGAGCATGACACGAGAAACCATTGGCAGGGGCAGTTGGTCTCACTACACTCAATGCCTCATCAGGAGGCCATCGATGAACGAGATGCTTAGGGGGATTGGGTGTGCGTGGCTCGTGGTGCTTGCCGTTGCGGCGACGGTTGGGGCGAGCGAGACATCGCAGGTTGTTCGCGTTCATGCGGGGGCGGCAATTGTCGACGTTACGCCGACGCATCTTCCTGCCATCATCAACGGTGGGTTTTTGCGGCGGACGGCTGAGACGGTGCGCGATCCGCTTCATGCGCGGGCGATTGTGATTGGTGGTGAGCGGCTGGAGAGGCGAATTGCGATCGTGGTTGTGGACTCGTGTATGCTGCCGCGTGAGCTGCTCGATGAGGCGAAGGAACTCGCCGCTGAGCGCACGGGGATCGCCAGCGAACGCATCCTGATCTCCGCAACGCATACGCATACGGCACCGGCGGCGATGGGGGCGCTGGGGTGTGAAGTTGATGCTGAGTACGCGCCGCTGTTGCCAGCACGCATCGCCGAAGCGATCGAGCAGGCGAGCGAGCGGCTTGCGCCGGCTGAGATTGGTGTCGCGGTGGTGCGGGCAAAAGGTCACACGGCGAACCGTCGTTGGATTAATCGGCCGGGCGTCGTGCATGTGGATCCGTTCGGGGCGTCTACCGTGCGTGCGAACATGCACCCGGGTTCGCAGCCGCCGGATGCGGCCGGGCCATCGGGGCCGGTTGATGACGATCTGGCGATCCTGGCGATCCGTTCGGCTGATGATGACAAGCGGCCGATCGCGCTGCTCTCAAGCTATGCGATGCACTATTTCGGCAGCGGGGTTGCGCCCGTATCCGCGGATTATTTTGGACGATTCGCCGGGCACCTTGAGCGAGCGCTCGGTTCGGATGGTGGGGATGGCGAGCAACCTTTTGTCGCCCTCATGGCCAACGGGACGAGCGGTGACCTCTGGTGGAAGGATTACAGCAGGCCCGACTATGCCCGCGATGTTGACGAGTACGCGGGAACACTTGCGGAGCTTACTCAGCACGTGTACCGGAGCATGACCTTTGATCATGAGTTGCCGTTGGCGATGGCGGAGACGACGCTGGAGCTTGGCCGCCGAACACCAGACGATGAGCGGCTGGCGTGGGCACGGAAGGTTGTTGAGGAGATGGAGGGGCGGCCGCCGGGGAATCAGCAGGAGGTGTACGCGACGGAGCAGATTTATCTTCATGAGAAGCCGAGGGCTGAGCTGAAGCTGCAGGCGGTGCGGATTGGGGATTTTGCGATCACGGCGATTCCCAATGAGGTTTACGCGCTGACGGGGATAAAGCTCAAGCATCACAGCCCGCTTGAGCGGGTGATGAACATCAGCCTTGCCAACGGATCGGAGGGGTACATTCCGCCGCCGGAGCAGCACGCGCTGGGCGGGTACAACACGTGGCCTGCGCGGACGGCGGCTTTGGAGGTGGATGCTGAGCCGAAGATCGTCGACGCTGTGCTCGGGCTTCTGGAGGAGGTGAGCGGGCAGCCGCGGCGGGAGTTTGTTGAGCGTGAGACGTTGTATGCTCGGCATGTGCTGGAGGCGGAGCCGTTGGCGTACTATCGGCTTGGGGAGTTGGAGGGGCCGCGAGCCTGGGATGCGACCGGTCATCACGAGGATGGTGCGTACGAACCGTTGGTGGTGTTCGGCCTGCCCGGCGTTGATGCGGCCGGGCTTGCGAATGGGGACGGATTGCTCGACGTAAACCGCGCGCCCCATTTTGCCGGCGGCCGCGTGCGCGCTGATCTTAACGAACTCGGCGAACGCTACAGCGTCGAACTGTGGTTATGGACGCGGGTCGCACATGACCTTTACCCCGTGAGCGGCTATCTGTTTTCACGCGGTCTTGACGGATCTGCCGAGGCAGAGGGCGATCACCTCGGCATTGGCGGCAATCACGGAGATCTCAACGGTCGGCTGTTTTTCTTCAACGGCGATGGCGCGGAGGAGATTGTCGCGGGGGAAACGGTCGTCGAGCCGGAAACGTGGCACCACGCGGTGCTGGTGCGGGATGGTGAGCGTGTGACGCTTTACCTTGACGGCAAGCGCGAGGCGGCGGGCGAAGCGGCGGTCACGCGTGCGCCGGACGTGGGACAGATTTTCGTCGGTGGGCGTAACGATGGGTTCGCGCCGTTCGCTGGGAGGATTGATGAGGTTGCTGTGTACGCTCGGTTGCTCAGTGACGAGGAGGTTGCTGCGCGATATGAGGCGGCGATCAGGGCGAACGTGGAACGATGAAGTATTTGCCGGCTAACAGGCTGTCCGGAACAGGAGTAGGGAAAATGTTTGATCGGATGATCGGTCGCTTTTCGGGCGTGGTGGTTTCTGGGTTGGCCGTGGCGATGGTGGGATGGCTCGGGGCTGCGGAGGTGTGCGCGGCAGCGGGTGAAGGGTGGGGCGAGGTGGGGGTGGCAGAGGTGGAGATCACGCCGGAGTCTGCGGTGCGGCTCAACGGATACGGCAATCGGCGGAAGGAAACCAGCGAGGTGGTGCAGCCGATTTACGCCAAAGCGCTCGCGTTCGGTGCTGACGATGATCCTGGTGGTCCGTCGGTTCTGGTGACGGCTGATCAGTGCATTGTGCCGGCCGCTGTGACGCAAGCCATTGCCGAGCGGCTGGAGGAGGAGGCGGGGATTCCGCGGGAGCGGTTTGTGCTGAGCGTCTCGCATTCGCATACGACGCCGATGCTGACGGGGGCTTCGCCGACCATCTTCGGCCAGCCGATTCCTGCGCCTCACCAGGTGAACATCGACCGTTACACCGATTTCTTCATTGAGCGATGCGTTGAGGTGGCGCAGGCGGCATTGGCCGACCGCGAGCCGGCGGAGGTTTCGCTGGCGCGTGGCTCAGTGGGTTTCGCGCTGAACCGTCGGTCGCTGCGTGGTGATCCGCACGGGCCGAACGATCATGAGTTGCCGACGCTGATCGTGAAGAACGAGGAAGGGGACCTGCGGGCGGTGTACGTGATGTATGCCTGCCACTGCACGGTTGTCAACGATAATGTTATCACCGGCGACTGGGCGGGCTATACCCAGGAGTTCATTCAGAAGAATCATCCCGAGGCGATCGCATTGGTCAGCATCGGCTGTGGTGCGGACCAGAATCCCTATCGGGACGGGCCAAGGCTGCAGATGGCTGAGTCGCATGGTCGAGAGATTGCCGACGAGGTGAGTCGCCTGCTGCGCGGCCCCTGGCGACCGATCGAGCCGAGGGTGACGACGGCGGCGTACCGGGAAATATCATTGGCGTTTGCTGATCACCCGGATCGTGCGGAATGGCAGCGTCGGTCCGGCGGGTCGAGCTACCCCGCGTACCATGCGCAACGCAACCTCGAACGTCTCGATCGCGGCGAACCGCTGCCGACTCATTTGGACTATCCGATCCAGACGTGGCAGCTGGGCGAAGGCGATCTGGCGATGGTGTTTCTGGCCGGCGAGGTGGTTGTCGACTACGCACTGCGCCTTAAGCGCGAACTGGATGCGGACCGGCTCTGGGTTACTGCTTATGCCAACGACGTGTCCTGCTATATTCCCTCTGAGCGTGTGCTGCGGGAGGGCGGATATGAGGGGGCTGGCGCGATGGCTGTTTACGATCAGCCCGCACCGTTTGCGCCAGGGCTGGAGGATCAGATCGTTGGCGAAGTGCGCGAGCAGCTGAGCGAGACGTTTGAAACGCAGCTCGGCGTCGATGCGACACGGTAACCTCGAAGCCTTGAGACGGACGGCGAGAGGCGGGGTCTACCAGCCTCGTTTGTTTTTGGAGAGTGTGCATGCATCATGTGAAACGGTGGGCCTTGGTTGTTGTGCTGGTGGGCCTCATCGCACCGGCTGTGGGGCAGCGCGGCGACCGCGATCCGGTCGACGAAAGCGAGCCGCTTGAGTCGTGGGATATTCCAGAATCGCCGGTACGCACGGCGGAGGAGACGATGGCGACGTTCGAGTTGCCGCCGGGGTTTCGTGTTGAGTTGGTCGCCGCTGAGCCGTTGCTGCACGATCCGATTGCGATAGATTTCGGCCTTGATGGCCGACTGTGGGTCGTGGAGTTACCGTCGTACAACTGGGATTATCGTGAGCACTTGCCGGGCTATGAATCGGAGCCACCGCCGCCGGGCCGTGTGGTCGTGCTCGAGGATACGAACGGCGACGGGCAGATGGATCAGCGTACGGTTTTCCTTGATGACCTGGAGAATCCGCGTTCTGTGACTCTGGTTGGGGACGGCGTGCTAGTGACGGATTCGCCTCGGGTCTACTACTGCCGTGACACGACGGGGGACGGCAAGGCCGATGAGAAGACGGTGGTTCTCGAGGATTTTGGTCAGAACGCCAATCCCCATGCGAGCCCGAACCTGCTCTTTCGCGCAATGGACAACTGGCACTACGGCGTGGCGTGGCCGGCCCGGCTGCGGTGGGTCGATGGCCGCTTCGAACGTGATGAGCCCATCGTGCCGCGCGGCCAATGGGGGATGACGCAGGACAACTTTGGCAGGCTCTACTACGGCCGCAACACCGATCCCGCGCGCGGCGATGTGATGCCGCCTGCTTACTGGCGGGCGAATCCGAACCACGGCGAGCCGGCGGGGATCAACGTCCGCTTCGGCCATGATCTGACGGTGTGGCCTCATGACGTTACGCCTGGTGTGAATCGGCGCAACCATCTTCGCGACGACGGGACGTTGAGATCGTTCACCGCCAACGCTGGGCTGAACCTCTACCGGGGCGACCAGTTTCCGAAAGATTTTTACGGTGACCTTTTCGTTCCCGAGCCTGCCGCCAATTTGATCCGACGCTATCGCCTCAGCGAGCGCGACGGTGAGATCACTGCTGAGAATGCTTACGATCAGCGTGAGTTCCTGTTCTCGCATGACGAGCGGTTTCGCCCGGTCAGCCTCAGCACCGCCCCGGACGGTTCGATCTACGTCGTTGATATGTACCGGGGCATTATTGAGGGGCATCTGTTCATCACGACGTTCCTGCGGAACCAGATTGTCGACCGCGATCTGCATCAGCCCTTTGAGGGCCTTGGCCGCATATACCGCATTGTTCATGAAGAGGGGCCGGCGAACACAGCTGTTCCGCCCATGCACGAACAGGACGCGAGCGAACTCGTCGCTCATCTCAACCATCCCAACGGCTGGTGGCGTGATACCGCACAGCGTGTGCTCGTTGAACGACGGGACGAAGGGGCGGTTCCGGCTTTGAGGCAGTTGGCTGGACATGCCGATCAGCCGGCGACGCGGGTTCAGGCACTGTGGACGCTTGAGGGGATCGACGCCCTTGCCGCGGGCACGGTGAAGCGGGCCCTGGCGGATGAGTCGCATCATGTTCGGATGGCTGGGCTGCGGCTGTCTGCTGATTTTCTTGACGATGCTGCGACGCGCGATGCGGTTGTGGCACTGGCTGACGATGAGCGTATTGAAGTGCGGCGGCTGGTGCTGCTGGCGCTCGGCGAGAGCGGGGATGAGCGGGCGGAAAGGGTGATGGCGGAGGTGCTTCATGGTGACCTTGAGCGTCCGTTCGTGATTGATGCAGCGATGAGCGGACTCGCCGGCCGTGAGCTTAGGTTCCTCCATCGGCTCAGCACCGACGACGTCTGGAAGGAACAGACCCCCGCACGGTCGCGGCTTTTCCAGGTGCTGGCGGCTGCGGTTGTGCGCGAAGGCGACGGTGAACGAATCGTTCGCCTGCTGAGCCTGGCGGGTGACAGTAGCGGCCGGCCGGTATGGATGCGTGAGGCTCTGCTGGATGGCGTGATGGTCGGGGCTGAGAAACAGCTGGCGGTGGAGCCGGAAGCGTTCGGGCCAGCCCTGAGTTCTCAGGCTGAGGGCATTCGTGAGCGGGCGTTGCGCATCATGAACGAGAGACTTGGCGAAGAAATGATGCAGCCTGAGCCGACCGAAGGGCTCAGCAAGGAGGACCTGCAACGCCTGGAGATCGGTCGCGCGCACTACGCCATCTGCTCTGCCTGTCACGGTCCGCAGGGGCAGGGCATCGCCGATGTGGCGCCCTCGCTTGCGGATTCTGAGCGGGTTGCCGGCAGCGACCAGGCCCTGGCACGGATTGTCCTGCACGGCCTGGAGAGCAATGCTGACTATCCCGCCATGACGCCTCTGCCCGGGCTCGATGACGAGAGCATCGCAGCGGTCCTCACCTACCTGCGTCGGTCATGGGGTCACCGCGCCGGCCCTGTTGATCCCGCCAGCATTAAAGAGGTGCGCAAGCAGACGAGAGATCGTCACGCCCCTTGGACAGGGGAAGAGCTTGACGCGTTCCGCGAGTAGCGACGCGTCGGTCACGCATCAGTGTCGGCCGAGTTGGTGCGACCTGAGGTGGGAACATGCAACAGCGAAGTTTGTAGAGTGAAAACTGCGTCTGAGGAATCACGTCATCGGATTTGGAGCACGTGCTATGCATAGCTGGCGTCGAGGATATGTGGTGGTGGCGGCTCTCGCTTTGATGCTCGGCCTTGCCTGCGAGGCGTGGGCCGGCGAAGCCGTATCGAAAGTCGGCGTAGCGCGGGCAGACATTACGCCCCAGGGCCCTATCCGGCTAACCGGCTACGGCAACCGAACCGAGGAAGCGACCGAGGTTCTTCAGCCGCTGCAGGCCAAAGCGCTGGCGATCGAGACAGCCGACGGCACGCTTTCAATCCTGATGACGGTGGACCTGCTCGGCGTGTCGCGGGAACTGACCGAAGCACTCGCCGATCGCCTGAAAGATCGTGTGGGCCTGCAACGTGAGCACCTCGCGATCTGCGCCACGCACACGCACACCGGTCCGATGATCACCGACGTAGCTCCCGCCATTTTCGGCGGGCCACTACCCGATGATCAGCAGCAGCGTGTGGATGCCTACACCCGGGACTTGCTGGACAAACTCGAAACACTGGCGCTGGATGCGATCGAAGATCGGCGGGAGGCCCGGCTGGCGTGGGGCCAGGGCAGCGTGGACTTCGCCGTGAATCGACGGCATATCGTCGACGGTCGCTGGGCCGGGTGGACCGCGATTCCAAACGTCTACGTCGATCACGACATGCCCCTCCTCGCGGTGAAAAACCCTGACGGAACACTGCGAGCCGTGCTGGTGAATTATGCGTGCCACTGCACAACCCTCGTCGGTGCCCACAACGACATCCACGGCGACTGGGCCGGTGAAGCCGCCGCACGCATCGAAGCCAGCCACGAAGGCGTCGTTGCGATGATCGCCATCGGGTGCGGTGCCGACGCCAACCCCGAGCCTCGCGGCTCGCTCGAGCACGTCGCACTGCACGGCCAAACCATCGCCGACGAGGTTGAACGCGTGCTCTCGGACGGCCTCACGCCGCTCGAACAGGGGCCGCACGCCAAGCTGCGACGCGTGGATCTGCCGTTCGCGCCGATCACCCACGAGGAGCTTGAGCAGCGCAGCCGCGGCGGTCATTTCGCCTACTCCGCCTCCCTGTTTCTCGAGCAGGCCGAACGCGGCGAGCCGGTGCCCACGTCGCTCTCCTACCCAATCCAACTCTGGCAGTTCGGTGACGATCTGGCCATGTTCTTCCTCGCTGGCGAGGTGGTCGCCGACTACGCCATCCGCATGAAGGCCGAGCTCGATGGCAGCCGCGTCTGGATGAACGCCTACGTCAACGAATCCCCTAGCTACATCGTCTCGCAACGCATCATCGCCGAGGGCGGCTACGAGGTCGACGACTCCATGGCCTACTACCACCAGCCCAACCGCTATCAACCGGTGATCGAGCAGATGATCGTGGAGGCGATGCGGGAAATGGTGGACGAGGCCTTCGAACGCCGCTGGCAAGATGCCCAGCCGGCAGAGTTGAAGCCTGGCAATCAGCCGCGTCTCGTCACGGCCGATGATCAGCGGGAGCTGCGACTGCACGCGGAGGTCGGCACCCCGTACGGGCCGCGCATCGAGTACATGCCCGAGCAGCAGTGGCAGGCGTTCGGCTGGTGGACTGATCAGGACTACGTGGCGTGGGATATTCAGGTGGATCAGCCGGGTGAGTACAAGGTGCACAAGACATGGTCGGTCGCCGACGATTCAGCGCAGCGGCCCTACCTGCTGGAGATCGGCGACCAACGGCTGCGCGACTACGTCCGCCGAACGGGCAGCTGGGAAATTTTCGAGACGCGGCAGGTTGGCACCGTCCACCTCGAGGAAGGCCGGCATCGCTTGAAGGTCAAGCCCGCCGGCGCGTTCGGTCATGGTGGGCTCATGGACCTGCGCGAGATCCGCCTCGTGCCGGTGGACTGAGAAATTCAAACCCTCACTACGAACAACTCAGGGGGCTGCCGCATGGCACGCTTGCTCTGCATCATCGCGCTTCTGCTCTTGACGCCGCTGCTGGCCGTGGGCGATGCGCGCAAGCCGCGTTTCGAAATCGATAGCGACCGGCCGCCGGCCGACTGGGTGCTACGGCCGGCAAAGGTAAACACGCCGGAGCAGAGCATCGCGAGCTTCGATCTGCCCCCCGGCTTCCGCGCCGAAGTCGTCGCAGCCGAGCCACTCGTCCAGGACCCCATCGCCATGGTCTTCGGGCCCGATGGGCGGCTATGGGTCATCGAGTACCCAGCCTACAACTGGGAGTACCGCGAAAAACTCGGGCTGCCCAGCCAGCCACCTCCCGGCGGAAGGGTAGTGGTCCTCGACGATACAACCGGCGACGGTCAGATGGATCATCGCACGGTCTTCCTGGATGATCTGGACAACGCACGCGCCCTCGCCCTGGTGGCCGACGGGGTACTCGTGGGTCAGCCCCCGGACCTCTGGTTCTATCGCGATACCACAGGCGACGGCCACGCAGACCAACGCGAAAAGCTCTTCGACGATTACGGCCCGCTCACCACCGTTCACGCCCAGCCAAGCGGCCTGCTGCGGGCGATGGACAACTGGATCTACAGCACACGCTACACCGCACGCCTGCGCTGGCGGGATGGACAATGGATACGCGACGAGCCGATCGTCGCACGCGGACAGTGGGGCATCTCGCAGGACAACCACGGACGACTTTTCTACAACACCCAAACCGACCCGCTACGCGGCGACGTCCTGCCGCCGGTCTACTGGCGACGCAATCCCAACTGGCAAAATCCGGCCGGCCTCAATGTGCGCTTCGCGCACGACCTGCGCGACATCCAACCACATGAAGCCACGCCCGGCGTGAACCAACGCTGGGACGGATTCCTCGACCCCCAGGGCAGGCTCGCCCACTTCACGTCGTCCGGCTCGCCCATGATCTACCGCGGTGACCATTTCTCCCCCGATTTGGTGGGTGACGCATTCGTCTGCGTGCCAGCCGGCAACCTCATCCGCCACTATCAACTGGCGCCCAATGAAGACGGCTCAGTGACAGCTGCCAACGCCTATGAGGGCCATGAATATCTCTTCTCCCACGACGAGCGGGTGCGCCCGGTGCAGGTCAGCACGGGGCCCGACGGCGCTTTGTACGTCGTCGATATGCATCGCGGCATTATCGAGGGCCACACCTGGATTACCGACATCACACGGGACTACATCATCAAGCGGCAACTGCATGAGCCGTTCAACGGGCTCGGCAGAATCTACCGCATTGTTCAGGATGATCGCCCCCGGGAGGAACCGCCGGATCTTGCCGACCTTGCACCGAGCGACTGGGTCAACGCACTCGCGCACACCAACGGCTGGCGCCGCGACACAGCCCAACGACTGCTCGTCGAGCACGATGCAGATGAGCGCGTCACCCAGGCCATTCGCGAACTCGCAGCAAACCAGGAGGTGCAGCCTCACATACGCCTCCACGCACTGTGGACACTCGAAGGCCTCGACGCACTCGCACGTGACGACGTGATACAAGGCCTCGCCGACCCCGCCCCCGAAGTACGGGCGGCGGCCCTGCGGCTGGCCGAACGCTGGCTCGATGAGCCGGCAATCCTCTCCGCAGTTGTGGCCCTGCACGACGACGCGCACCTCCAGGTCCGGCGCCAACTGCTACTCACCCTCGGTGAAACCCGGGACGCGAAAGCCGAGGCGGCCATGCGGCGGCTGCTGCTGGAGCACGGCAGCGACCATCTCATGGCGGAGGCGGCCGTCACCGGCCTCCACGGTCGAGAGTTGAACTTCCTCGCCGCCATCATCGACGATCCCGCATCCGTCGGGCCGCCGCCCGGCCTTGAGCACCTGGTGGCGTTGCTCGCTACGGCCGTCACCAACGAAGGCGACCCAACCCGCCTCGGCAACCTCGCAGCACTCGTCGGAAGGGCGGAAGGGTGGTGGCGATCCCCGATTCTGGCGGGCATCGCCGAGGGGCGCACGGCGAACCTTACCGAGTCCGATGAAGCCCTTCGCATGCTCTTGAACTTGCCGGATGATCAAATGCGCGAGCAGGCGACAGCACTGATCGCCACGATCGAGACGGAGCCGATCGCGACGGGGGTCGATCCTGAAAAGCTGGAAGAGTCCGTCCGTCTGCTATACGACCGTGGCCGAACGGGCTACCTCATCTGTGCCGCCTGCCATCAGACCGATGGTGGCGGCTTCGAAGGCGTCGCGCCGCCGTTGGTCGGTTCGCCATGGCTCGAGCGCGATGCAGGCGGCATGATCCGCATCGTCCTCCACGGCTACTCCGATCGCGATGCCTTCCCGCCCATGTCGCCGCTGATCGGCCTAGATGATGACCAGATCGCGGCGATCTTGACTTATTTGAGGCTCACCCTGGCGGAGAACCCAACGCCCGTGCAACCGGAGCAGGTAAGGCACGTGCGTGAGCAGCCACGCAACCAACTCCTGCCCTGGGACCGTGAGACGTTGGAGGCGCTGATCGAGTAATTCCCCAACGCGGGCCGGCGGCAACCAGCGCACCACGGCGGCCCGCAGCACGCCCTTCATCGAACGATATCCCAACCATCCCGATAGTCGCGCCGCAGCAGTGCCTCGGCCTCGTCCGCGCCAGAAATGCGCATCGACTCCGGGTCCCACGTAATTGCCTTGCCCGTGCGGTAGGCGATGTTCCCCAGGTGGTTCATTTCCGTGAGGCGGCCGCCATATCCGAAATGCGCTTTCGTCTGCGGTCCGCCCTTGCACGCCCGAATCCACTCCGCATGATGACCGGGCGAGTCCTCAATCCACGGCTCGGGCCTCTGAAAATCAGCGAACTGATCCTCCGGCAGCAGCACGTGCCGACCGTAGTCCGAAAGCAGCCGTCCCTTCTCGCCGACGAACACTACACCGCTGTTCCAGCCTTCGGGCAGGGCAGGCCCTTTGTACTTCGGCGGATGATCGCTTCCCTGCGTCCAGTAAAGATCTACAGCCGGCAGATCGCCTCGCTCATCGAACCCATACCGCGCCGTGAAGCTCGCCGGCGCCGTCTCGGCATGCACCGGCGGCCCCTCCGCTTCAATGCGTTTCGGAGCGTCAAGCTTCAACGCCCAGAACGGCAAATCATTCCAGTGACTGCCCAGGTCGGTGCCCGTCCCGCCCGCAAAATCCCAGAACTTGTACCACCCCGGCCGGCCCATGTACGAACCATGATACGGCCGCTCAGGTGCGCCCCCAATCCACAGATTCCAATCCAGCCCATCCGGCACGGCTTCGCTACCAGCCGGCCTGTCTCCGCCGCCCCACGCCCGGTCAACCCATACGTGCGCCTCACGCACCGGACCAATCGCGCCACTCTGGATAAGCTCAACCACGCGCCGATAGTTCGAGCCGGCTTGAATCTGAATCCCCATTTGCGTCGCGAGATTCGGCTTCGCCGCCGCCGCCTCGCGCACCTTTCTCGCTTCCCATATCGAATGCGTCAACGGCTTCTCACAGTACACGTGCAGGTCCAGATCAAGCGCCATGAGCGTCGGCAGCGCGTGACTATGGTCCGGCACAGAAATCACCACCGCATCAAGATCCCGCTTCGCCTGCAGCATCTCGCGATAGTCGCTGTACTGCCGGGCGTCGGGATGCCGCTCGCCCCCCGCAGCAAGCACGCCGCGATTGAGATCGCACAAAGCGACAATGTTATTGCCACCCTGGACGTTCCCGAGGTTGCTGGCCCCGCGCCCGCCCGTGCCGATGATGCCGATGTTCAGCTTCTCATTGGCCGACGCCGCCCGCACCAGTCCCGGCACCGCGCCCACCGCAAGCGCGGATGACAAGATAAAAGTGCGCCGCCCCATCCGTCCGCCCTGTCGAATCATCCGCTGGCTGCTCATCTGCGTGCTCCTGTTGAACGTGATGCCCGTGATTGACGCCCACCGATACTCACCAGAACGCGAATCCCCACGACCTCAGCGGCCTCAGGGTGCCCACTCAATCGCGGCATCGGCGATCCCTGAAGAAGATGATGAGTCGTCGAAGGCTACGTTGTATACTGTCTCAGCGTCAACACCTGTTGCAGCTAGCGGCATCTGGAACAGCCCCTCCGCGCAAAGGCACCGCAAGTGCAGCAAGGCGGTTCCGCACATTTCAAGCCGCCACCGAACGACGCGGCCAACGCCGCCGACATAGTATATCGTACGCCAAAGGCATCGGTTGTTAGGGGCAAAATTGCACGTAAGAAGATTCGGTCTAATCTCCGCAGCAGCAGGCGGCAGAGCAGTCCATCTGGTCGCCGCTTGCCTGGCCCTCACCCTCGGCTTCCTCAGCACCGAAGCGCGGGGGCAGGACGCCGATCCGCCCGACACGTTTCAGGCCGTCGCCGCCATCTTCGAAGGTCGATGCATCACCTGTCACAATTCGCACGGCACCAGCCAGGGTAATCTCAGTCTCGATCGCGCAGCCGCCGCCTTCAACCCGCCCGATCGCCGCCCCGTCATCGTGCCAGGCGAACCCGACCGCAGCACAATCATCCAAGCGGTGCTCGGCCCCGAAC
This sequence comes from Phycisphaeraceae bacterium, assembly GCA_040905565.1. GTDB lineage: Bacteria > Planctomycetota > Phycisphaerae > Phycisphaerales > Zrk34 > JBBDRF01. The sequence continues at coordinate 149,344 of JBBDRF010000092.1, forward strand.
CAAAGATGCCCAAGCGGGGCGAGTTGCTTTCCGATGAGCAGGTTCAGGCGATGCGCGACTGGATCGCAGCCGGCGCCCCCTGGCCCGAAGGCCTCGAACTGCACAATCGCCCCGACATCTCCACCGACTGGTGGTCCCTCAAACCGCTCAAGCCACAGCCCATCCCGCAGCCAGCCCAGCACGCCGATTGGATCCGCAACCCCATCGACGCCTTCATCCTTGAGCAACTCCTCGAACAGGGGATGCGACCATCTCCCGAGGCCGACCGCCGCACCCTCATCCGCCGGGTCTACTTCGACCTGATCGGCTTGCCACCCACACCCGAGCAGGTCGAGGCCTTCATCGCCGATGACGATCCACACGCTTACGAGAGGGTCGTGGACGAATTGCTTCGCTCCCCCCACTACGGCGAGCGTTGGGCCCGGCATTGGATGGACGTCGCCGGCTACGCCGAGAGCCACGGCCATGACGAGGACGCACCGCGCGAGAACGCCTGGCCGTACCGCGATTACCTCATCCGTGCCTTCAACGAAGAGTTTCCATACAGCCGGTTCATCGAGCAGCAGATCGCCGGCGACGTCCTCTACCCCGATGATCCACAGGCGACAGTCGCCCTCGGCTTCCTCGCTGCAGGCTCATGGGACCAGAGTTCCCAGATGGGCATTCAGGATGGTACCCACGACAAACTCGTCGCCCAGGTCCTCGACCGCGACGGGATGATCAGCGCCGCCGTCGGCAGCCTCAACAGCGTCACTATCGCCTGCGCCCGCTGCCACAATCACAAGTTCGACCCCGTCACCCAGGAAGATTACTACGCCCTCCAAGCCGTCTTCGCCGGCGTCGATCGCCACGACATCCCTTACGATCCCGATCCCGTCATCCACCAGCGACGGCGTGAACTTGAGCAGCGCCAGCAAAACCTCGCGACGCTCACCAACGCCGAACTTCTCCGCCAGAATGTCCAGCAAACCGTGGCCGCCTGGGAGCACAACCAGACCGAATCTGACAATTGGCAGACACTTGAACCCACCGACATCGCTGCCACGCATGGTTCAAGTTTCCAAAAACTCGACGACCATTCCATCCTCTTCGCAGGCGATCAGGAACGCGAAATCTACACCATCAGCGCCATCTCCCCGCAGCGCGGCATCACGGCTGTTCGCCTTGAGGTGCTCACCCATCCCGACCTCCCCGAGCAAGGCCCCGGAAGGGCGCCCAACGGCAACATCACGCTTTCCGACTTTCAAATTCACGCAGCGCCGTCAGCCGACGCCCAGCCGCAGCAACTTACCATCGCCCGCGCCTTCGCCGATTTCGATCAGGACAGCTGGACCGTCAACCATGCAATCGACGGCAACCTCGCATCCGGCTGGGGCATCTTTCCGCAGGTCGGCCAGTCGCACGACGCGATCTTCGTCCTCGATGAGCCGATCGACGACGCAGACGCCACCCACCTCACCTTCACGCTGAATCAGAACCACGGCGGCGCGCACATCATCGGCCGGCCCAGGCTTTCCGTCACCACATCGGCCACCCCGCGCCGCACACAGGCACTGCCAGACCACATCGCAGCCATCCTCAACCTCTCCCCTGAAACCCGCAGTCCGCAGCAGCACGCCGACCTCGCCCGTTACGTCTTAACGCAACGGGTGGAAGCAGAGCTTGCAGCACTGCCTGCCCCGCAGATGGTCTACGCCGTCACCACCGATTTCCCAGACAACGGCAACTATGTTTCGGCGCAGGGGCCGCGCCCCGTCCACGTGCTACATCGCGGCGACATCGACCAGCCAGGAGAGCCCGCCCAACCCGGCGCGCTCTCCTGGCTGGAGGAACTGCCCGCAAGATTTGAACTCGACAACCCCGACGACGAATCCGCCCGCCGCGCTGCACTGGCGCGCTGGCTTAGCGATGATCGCAACGTCATGACCTGGCGATCAGTCGTCAATCGCGTATGGCACTACCACTTCGGCCGCGGAATCGTCGCAACGCCCGACGACTTCGGCCGCATGGGAGCCGAACCAACCCATCCGGAACTCCTGGATTTCCTCGCCCTCCGCTTCCGCGACGAAAGCCAACAGTCCTTCAAGCAGTTGAGCCGGATGATCGTCACCAGCGCCACCTATCGCCAGACTTCCACCCACCAGTCCGATTACGCCGCCCACGATGCGGAAAACCGCTACCTCTATCGCATGAACCGCCGACGCCTTTCCGCCGAACAGCTCACCGACGCGGTCCTCACCATCAGCGGCCAGCTCGACCGCACCATGGGCGGCCCCTCGGTCAAGCAGTTCGTCCAGTCGCCCGGCGTTCACGTCACCCCCAACGTGGACTATCAGGATTTCGACCCCGACGATCCCGCCAACAACCGCCGGGCCATCTACCGCTTCCTTATGCGCACCCTCCCCGATCCGCTGATGGAATCGCTCGATTGCCCCACCGGCTCCCAGCCAACCCCGGTGCGAGGTGATTCCGTGACGCCCTTGCAGGCGCTCGCCATGATGAACAACCCGTTCATGATTCGTCAGGCCGAGCACCTCGCCGCTCGCCTCGCCGCACAATCAACCGACAGCACCGAGCAGGTCCGCCACCTTTACCGCCTCGCCTTGAACCGTGAACCCACCGAGCTTGAACGTCGCGCCATCACGAAATACGCCGACGACCACAGCCTCGCGGCTGCCTGCCGACTCGTCTTCAACACCAACGCTTTCATGTTCCTCGATTGACATCAGGACGCGTAGCCATGAGTCACCACGCCACCAATCCCCCCACGCAATCGCCCGCATCACGCCGGCAGTTCCTCTTTAACGTCGGTGGCGGATTCGGTGGACTCGCCATTGCCGACCTGCTACATCGCGAACAACTCCTCGCCAGATCCACCAGGCAACCACTCGGTGTCGGAACCGTCCACCGCAACGACGGCGGCCTCCATCGCGTCCCGAAAATCAAACGCGTCGTCCAGCTTTTCATGAACGGCGGCGCCAGCCCCATGGACCTCTTCGATTACAAGCCGCGGCTCGAGGAACTCCACGGCCAACGTTTCGATCCCGGCGGCGACCAACGCGTCGAAGGCGTCACCGGCCAGACCGATTTCACCGTCATGAAAAGCCCCTTTAAGTTCCGACGCTACGGACACAGCGGCCGCTGGGTCAGCGAAGTCTTCCCGCACATCGCCACATGCGTCGACGACCTGGCCTTCCTCATGTCGATGGTCTCAAAATCAAACGTCCACGGACCAGCCAGCTACATGCAGAACACCGGCTTTGTCGATCCCGGTTTTCCCGCCATGGGAGCATGGGTCAGCTACGGACTCGGCTCCGTCAACGACAACCTCCCAGCCTTCGTCGTCCTGCCCGATCCCGCCGGCTTGCCCTACAACAATCGCGGAAACTTCGAGAGCGGCTTCCTCCCCGTCCGTCACCAGGGCATGCTCGTGCGCCCCCATCGGCCTCAACCCGTCGCACACCTCCAGCCCCCAGCCCACGCCGAACACATCAACCGCGAAACCGAAGACGACGGCTACAAACTCCTCCGCATGCTCAACGAGGAACACGCCGCCGACCGCCCCGGCGACACCCGACTCGAATCACGCATCGCCAGCTACGAACTGGCCGCCCGCATGCAACTCAACGCGGCCGATGTCTTCGATATCGAAAATGAACCCAGCCACGCCATCAGCATGTACGGCGCCGATGCGGAGCCGACGCAGAACTTCGGCCGCAACTGCCTCATCGCCCGCCGCCTCCTCGAACGCGGGGTCCGCTTCGTCCAGGTCTGGAACGGCCCCGGCGGGCCCACCAATAACTGGGATAACCACGGCAACATCCCCGCTGAACTCCCGCCTCGCGCCGCCGAAACGGACAAACCCACCGCCGCCCTCGTCCGAGATCTTCAGCAACGCGGCCTCTGGGACGACACCCTCATCATCTGGACCACCGAATTTGGCAGGCAGCCATTCAGCCAGGGCCAGGCCGGCCGTGACCATAATCGCGGCACATTCGTCTCATGGCTCGGCGGCGGCCCCATCAAACCCGGCGTCGCCTATGGCCAAAGCGACGAATGGGCCTGGAAGTCACTAAAGCCAACCTGGTGTTACGACCTCCACGCCACCATCCTGCACCTGATGGGCATCGACCACACCCGCCTGACATTCCGCCACAACGGCATCGACCGCCGCCTCACCGACGTCCACGGCCACGTCATCCACGAGATTCTAGTTTGAAAACTGCCACCAATACGCACTGCGCCAAAGACTCGCCAGATGCCGATTCATTTGTCGGTGCTTTGGTGTACCAGATGCGCGACTTGGATGGCAAACTTTTGAACATCATGAGCGTGCCCTTCCTGCGACGAGCCATCGGCGACGCGGGCGGGGACGGACCACACCCGCCACGCCGCATCGCCAGTCGTGAAGGCGAGCGTGAAGAAGGTGGGGTTCGAACTGCAGCAGTACGCACCATGCGTCCACGTGGCCGCCGGTGAACACGACGACCCGCTCAGCCGATCTTCCGGATCGCGTCCTCGGCCTTCTCCCGGTCGAGTTCGGCGTAAATTTCGGTCACGTTCAGCGAGCGTTGGCCGAGAATGGTCGGATGTGCGTCGCTGGGTTGTCCCAGAGTTGGCGGCGGTGCCAGCGATGCTCACGCTGCCACCGTTTCAAATTCGTCCCATGCCGCTTCACGAGCCGCTCCTGTCATGCTTGATCGGTTTCCCAGCGGGTGCTGCTGCCGCCCTTATTGCTGGGTACCCGCTGACGGGACAGATGCTCGGGCGGCGGATACCTTAGCGACGGGACTGAGGAATTGATGCATAGTTAATCGCGGGGGCATGCCACTAAAGTGGTCAGCGTCAGTTCAACGAAGCTCCGACCAGCGTCGCCGCAACACTGAATGCCCGGCGTTTGAGCCGTTCGCCGTTGCCGAACCAGATCGTATTCAGCGGCTCCTTGTTCCGGCCGGTGTAGGATTCGCGATCGGTCCACTGGGTCACCGCGTTGTACGCTGCCCAAAGCGTGCCCCGTGCTCCCGGCAACTGGTTGCCATCACCGGTTTCAAAGAGCTCAGCGAGCCGAGCATGATGCTGGTTCACGCGTTCATACTGAGGATCGTCCTCGGCAGGGGTGGGCATTACCTGCTCAAAGTACGTCGCCAAGCGGTTGCTGGTCATGGACGCCTGGGCCATCTCCTGCATCGCAGTACCCGCGTGATCCATTGCTGTGTTCACCAGCCCAAGCAGCTGATGAGCATCCTTGACCCGATCGGCCACATCCGGATTGTGACGAATCGAGACACCGCTCATCCCACGCAGTGCGACGTTGAGCGTGTTCATGCAGACGACGCGAATTGGGGTGAGACCGATCCGCACCGCAGCCGTCCCGTCGTGAGCATTGCTCAGCAGGATGAATTTCTCAGCGATGTCGTCACCAACCACACGAATCACGCCCGGCAACTTGGCCAGCATCCAGATGCGACGCCCACCCCGCAGTGCTCCGGCGGTGTGATAAACTGCACCACCTTCGCCAACAACCGGGTCAAGAAAACCAAACGCTTCACGGTTTTGTAGCGGCGTGTAATCTCGGCCCACCACAGCCAGCTGGCCACCATCACGGTCACCAAGCCGATCAGTTCGGCAGATCGCATGGCGATCCTTGATCTTCACGTCACGGCTGACGCCGGTGTAAATCGGCTGAGCGACGGCTCGTCTGGGTGTGGTAGACCTGCACAAAGCGGACGCCTCGTTCGACGAGTCGGCGGGCCATGAGACACTGGCGGCCGAAGTGAGCGGTTTCGGGCTCGTCGATGCCGTAGTGAGTCTGAACGTGTTGGGGCTCGCGGGCGACTTCGAAGGCTTCGGGGGCGGCTGACTGCATGCGGAAGCCGAGCTCGAAGGATTCGATGCGGGAGCTGAGACGGGAATCGTGTTCCCGCTGAGCCTGGTATTGCTTGTCGAGTGCCTGGAGGGCCTGGAGCTGCTGTTGCTGTTCGGCTTGATCGAAGGTGGCGTTGCGCACGTTGGCGATGGGGTTGTTCAGATCGCTGACGAGGGTGCCTTGGTAAGCGGCAGGCATGAAGGCACTTGTCCAGAGCGGCGCCCCTTGGGCGGGCTGATCAGGGCTGATGACGACGTAGCCGGGGAGGTTCTGGTTGACGGTGCCGAGGCCGTAGAGCAGCCATGAGCCGAGGCTGGGGCGGCTGAAGGCCTGTTCGCCGGTGTTCAGCTGGAGGCAGGCGCCGTTGTGGTTGATGTTGTCGGCGACCATGGAGCGGATGACGCAGATATCGTCGGCGCATCGGGCGATGTTGGGCAGCAGTTCGCTGACCTCCATGCCGCTCTGGCCGTGGCGGCGGAACTTGAATGGAGAGCCGAGCAGGCCTCGTGTCTGCGTCCGCATGAGGCTGGGTTTTTCGAATGGGAGTGGCTGGCCGGCGTGCTTCTCGAGCATGGGCTTGGGATCGAAGAGGTCCATCTGGGAGGGGCCGCCGGACATGAAGAGGAAGATGACGTTCTTGGCGCGGGGGAGGTAGTGCGGGGCTGGGGCGGACGTGCTGGTGGATGCTGCGGCCTCGCGCGCGAGCACATCGGCGACGGGGAGCATGGCGAGACCTCCGGCGAATCGCTGAAGCATCTGTCGCCTGTTGACGGGGTGTTGTGATGATCGCATGGCTTGCCCTGAATTTGGATCAGTCGATGTAGATGAATTCGTTCCCGCAGAGGAGGACGTGCGCGTAGAGTTGCCATGCGCGTTGGCCGTTGCCGGCCTGCTCGATGATGTTCTGGCCGATGGCGATTTCGGGGGCGCGCGGCGGTCTTGTGTAAAGCAGCCGATAGAGCAGGTTGATGCGCGGCTCGACGCCGTCGCCTGCCTGGTCTGCGACGCGCTGGGCCAGTGCTGCGGCGCGGTCGAGCACGAAGGGGTTGTTCATCATGAAGAGCGCCTGTGGCGCGACGGTTGATTCTTCACGCTCGGAGATGATGGCGCGGGGGTTGGCGGCATCGAAGAGGAGGCTCTAGCCGGTGCGATCTGAGCGGACGGCCTGGAGGTAGATGGTGCGGCGCGGGGTGTTGAGATCGGTGATGGCGGGGCCGTTGGGGGTGAGATCGAGTTTGCCGGTGACGGCGAGCATGGCATCGCGCAGGGGCTCGGCTTGGAGGCGGCGGCGCAGGATCCTGCCGAGCATTTTGTACTCGGGATCGGCGGCGCGGGTTTGCGAATCGGCTCGGGTGGACTGGCGGTAAGTGGTGGAGAGCATGATCCGACGGTGGATGGTTTTGATGGACCATCCGCTTTCGATGAAGGCGTGTGCGAGGTTGTCGAGGAGTTGGGGATGGCTAGGTGTGTTGCCGTGGTTGCCGAAGTTGTCGGGGGTTCGGACGAGGCCTTCGCCGAAGTGGTGTTGCCAGATGCGATTGACCATGACGCGCGCGGTGAGGGGGTGATCATCGCGGACAAGCCATTGGGCGAGTTGGAGGCGGCCGCTGGTGTTGTCGGGGATCTGGGGTTGATCGGTTTCGTCGGCGAGAATGCGGGGGAAGCCGCGGGGGACGGAGTCGCCGAGTCGATCGTATCGGCCTCGGAGATGGATGTGGGCGTCGGCGAAGCCCTCGTGTTCGGAGCCGGGGACGCCGTTTTCGAGGACGCCTTCGATTATGAGGACGGGCTGATTGGCGAGCTGCTGGGCGTCGGTGCGCTGCTGTCGGAGCTGATTGAGCTGGTCGCGATCGGCTTTCTCCAGCGACTGGGTAACATCGAGGCCACGCCATATGGGGCCGTCGGCGTCGATGAGCAAGGCGATCAGCTGGGCGTCGGGGGTGGCTTCATCAGGCGTGGGTTCATCCAGCAGGGTTGTGAGGCGATGGGAAGGCTCGGTGCGATCATCGTCGGCGGCTTCGTTGGTGAGGGCGGCGACGTAGGCGGCGAGTGCGGAGCCGGCGGGTGGGGTTTGGGGATCAGCGCTGTCGCCGCCGAGGGTGTAGAAGTGCCAGCGGGGGCGGCCCTGGTCGTCGAGGTGAGGGTTGGTTGCGTCGATGTTGTCGAGGAGGTCTGCGGTTGCCCAGCGATGATCGCCGTCTGCTGACTCGATGACGAGGCTGGCGATGGTGGAATCGAAGCTGTGGTCACTGTCGCGGGGATCGATGACGAGGGAGACGACGTCGCCGGGTTGGATGTCGAGACTGACGTTTGCGTTTGATTTGCCGCCGCGGTCGTAGGTGCCTTGGGCGACGGTTTGCCTTGCGTCCTTGCGGGATAACTGGAGGGACCAGGCGATGCCGTTGCCGCCGTTGGGGTCGGCATCGTGGAGGGTGGCAGTGACGTTGATGGCGGTGCGTTCGTCACTGTGCCAGCCGATGGCGACGGATTGATCGGGGGCGGGATGGACGGCGAGACTTCGCGGGGGGATGGTCCAGGTTGTGGAGCTTAGCGGCTCGTTGAGTTGGTTGGCCATGAGCCAGGGTGTTGTATCCTGACCCCAGCCGGCGAGGCCGTCCAGAGCGGGTTGCATGCGCCGGGTGAAGAGGCCGTCGATGTGGGGTTGGGCGTCCTGGTTGCCGCCGGCGAAGGTGAGAAGGCGGTCGAGCAGGGCGTCGTCGGTAGCATCAGGCGCGGCTTCGTCATCGCTTGCGAGGTGATCGGCGAGGGGCTTTAAGCGGCGTACGACCTGCTGGCGGCGATGGGCGTTCTCGGCGGCTTCGATCTCGCTGGCCAAACGTTGGGCTTGCTCCCCGGCCTGCTGGCGCTGGCGTTGCTCTTGAGGGGACAGCAGTGGGATGTTCACCATGGGCGTGCCGGCGGCGGGATCCCCGGGCTCGGGAACGATGTGGCTTGAGAAGAACGAGCCGGCTAAGGCGTAGTAGTCTTCGATGCCGATGGGGTCGTAAACGTGATCGTGACAGCGGGCGCAGGAGACGGTGAGGCCCATGATGGCGCGGCTGACGACGTCGATCTGGTCGTCAACGATGTCGGTCATCATCTTGCGCTTGTCGGAGTCGCCTTCCTCCCATGCACCAAGTGCGAGCATGGCGGTGGCTGTGACGCGGTCGGAGTCGTAGCCGCCCTCGACGAGGTCGCCGGCTATTTGATCGATGATGAACTGGTCGTAGGGGTAGTCGTTGTTGAAGGCGTTGACGACCCAGTCGCGGTAGCGCCAGGCGTTGGCGACGTCGCCTTGGGTACCCGTGCCGCGTGCGTCTTTGGAATCGGCGTAGCGGACGACGTCGAGCCAGTGCCTGCCCCACCGCTGGCCGTACTGCGGGGAGGCGAGCAGTTCATCGACGACCTGCGCGAATGCGTCGTCGGATTCGTCGGTCACGAATGCGCGGACCTGCTCGGGGGTTGGCGGGAGGCCTATAAGATCGAAGTACGCGCGGCGGATGAGTGTACGGCGGTCCGCTTCCTCGGCGGGCATGAGTTCACGGTGTTCGAGCTCGGCGAGGATGAAGCCATCGATGGGATCGCGGACCCATTGTGTGCGATCGACGGTTGGGGGCTCTGTCCACTGCACGGGGGAGAAGGCCCAGTGCTGGCGGGCCTGCTGGACAGCAAAGGAGGAGCCGGCCCATCGATCTTCCGCCTGCTGGTTACTGGGGGTTCTTCGCGTGGGTCGACGGCGCCGGCCTGTACCCAGCGGACGAAATCGCCACGCGACCTGCTCGGTGAGCCGATCGCGTGGCGGCATCTGCAAGGCGGAAACATGGTAGCGGATGGCGCTGATGAGCAGGCTGGCCTCGGCGTCGCCAGGGACGATGGCGGGACCGCTGTCGCCGCCGCGGAGCATGCCGGCTGCTGAATCGAGGCGGAGGCCGTTGCGTGCGAGGCTGGAGCTGTGGCACTCGAAACAGCGCTCGGCGAGGACGGGGCGGATTTTGCGTTCGAAGTGCTCGAGTTCCGCTGCTTCGTCGGCGAGCGCTAGATCCCCGCACAACAGAAACCCGAGAAGGAAGGCCGTGGCCGTGATCGACGAGTCGGGATGATCACCAGAGAGCCCCTTCGTCCGACCGTGAGTTTCACCTTGTCGATTGTATGCCAGCCGGCGGAACATGGATAATGCGCAGTTTGATGGTGTGGCATTGCTGAGGGAGGCAGCGGGATAGGCGAAGACCTGTTGCCGAGCTTCAGGCGGGAAGTCGTGATCGGCGTCGGGATGGATGATCTCCAGATTCGCTTCGCGCTCGTGAAGTGCGTAAACAGCTCGGGCAGCTTTGCCTGCGCCGCGCTGCGCCAGCGGAAGTTGCCGTCGCCGATCGGCGCAGAGACCAAGCAGCGGCGGTTGCGACGAGGGAGCGGCCGTTGCGTTCGCCGGACGCCCTACTGAGCGTCCTCCAGGAACTTGATAAGGTCGGCCATTTGTTGCGGGTCTATGGCGCCTTCGAGTCCTTCGGGCATCAGTGAGTTTCCGGAAGTTTGTATGGTTTTGATGTTGCTTCGGGGGATTTGTTGTTCGACACCTCCGCCGGGACTCAGGGTAATGCTGTTGGCGGATTCGGCCGTCATGACGCCCATGAACGTCTCATCGTCTTCAGTTTCGACGATGTAGATGGAGAACTGCGGATCAACCTGGGCGTTTGGGTTGAGCACGGCGGCGACGATCGCATCCTGGCCGCGCGTGACGAAGGCTCGGAGGTTGGGGCCGAGGTCGTCGCCGGTTCCGTCGACTGCATGGCATGTGGCGCATGCTGCGGCGAAGACGATGCGTCCGCGGTCGGCATCGCCCTGAAGATCGGTCATTTCCTGGAGGTAAATGTCGATGAGCTCGCGTCGATCTGACGACTCCGCTGCGTCCGTGAGAACAGCCCCGGCCCGGGCGGCGAGGTCGGCATTAGGATCGTTGCGGAGGCGGATGGCATTGGGCAACGTGACGTGAGTTGCGGAAAAGTTCCCGTTCTCGATGGCCTCGATGAGCCTGGTGCGCCGTTCGGGTCGAGCGAGGAGTGCGTCCATGGCCGAGGCTCGTACGCTGGAGCCCAGACCGCCCCAGCGTTCGATGAGCAGATCGGCCACGGCTGCATCGCGATGCCGGGCTAACATTTGCAGTGCGGCGGCCTGCACCTCGATCGGTTCGCGGGGGGCGAGCAAGCTGGCAAGGTCTTCTGCGGTTGCGTCGAAGCTCAGCAGGCCGAATGTTTCGATTGCCTCAATGCGATCATGCGTGGAAGCGTCGGCGTCGGTGACGAGGACGTGAGCGTCTTCGAACAATCGGTCGAGGCTGGCCAGCAGTTGGGGATCATCAGCCAGCGCGCGGCGCAGTTGCGCCAGGCCCATGCCGCGCGCCAAGCCGAGCAGCACGGCCCGGTGCGCCCCCTCCGAATCGGCGTCGCTGAGCGCATCAAGTGAACGATCGACTTTCTCGGCCTCCCCGGCCGCTCCGACCTGCCGCGCGAGTTCTTCCAGAACGGCACGCCCGGCGGAGGCCTTCGTGAACTCGGCGTCGCCGACGAGCCCGGTGAGGATGTCCGCCTGAACGTCGGCCAGCGAACTGAACACAGCCATGCGCATCCAGCGATCGTCGCCGTCGCTCTTAAGTAGCGTGGTGAGTGCGTCGTGGCGTGCCGGATCGTTGCTTTCGCCAAGCGTGAAGGCGAGTTGATACCGGACGCGCATATCATCGTCGGAGGCCAGAGCCAATAGATCGCTCAGCAGTTCCTCCGATTCGGTGAGCATTGCTTCGGCAAGGCGGATGGCGTTTTCGCGCACCGGGCCGTGCTCGTCGCCGAGGCCGAGGCGAACATGTTCAAGCTCGAGAGCGCCGAGGCCCTGCAGGGCGTACAGGGCGTGAAGGCGGCCGAGGGGTTGGTCGCTTTGGGCGAGCAGGTCGTTCAGCAGCACTATGGCCTCTACGTCCTGGCGTTCGTGCAGCAGTCGTGCTGCGGTAAGCCGGTGCCAGTGGTTTGGATGTTCGAGTAAGTTGACGAGTTCTTCGGTAGAAGCTTCGCTGAGGGCGGGGACAGCTCGAGGTTCGAAATCATCGGGCACGATGCGGTAGATGCGACCACGATCCCGGCCGGCGGTGAGATCGAGGTGCCGCTTGATTGAGTCGGGCAGGCTCCATGGATGTTCGATCACCTCGCGATACATATCGGCCACCCAGAGTGTGCCGTCGGGTGCGTGGGTGATCCAGACGGGGCGGAACCAGTTGTCGGCAGTGCGTAACCATTCGGTGTCTTCATCGATGCGTACACCGCGCATGGCGACGCCGTCGGGTTCGAGACGTTCGCGATGAACGAGATTGTTGTCTGGTGCTGCGATGACTGCTGCCCCGCTCATCTGCTGCTCGTAGGCGTCGCCCTGATAGATGGTGATGGCGGAAGCTGCGGAGACGTAGCCGTGGAGTTCGCCGTCGCGTTCGACGGGCCCGCTGAGTTGTCCGGTTGTGCGAAGGCGTGTCCGCACGACGCGCCAGGGCTCGGGGGGGCTGATTCTAAGAAGGTCGGCGCGCTGACCGCCGTCGCCGATGGTCAGCAGCGGCGACGGCGTCTGCAAATGCGGGTTCCGGGCGACGTAGCGGTTCTCGAACATGACCATCTGGTTGTGAATGTGATTGACGCACGTGAATAGCCGGCCCCATGCGTCGAAGCTTGCCCCCCACTGGTTTCCCCCACTGCTGAAGCCGAGTTCGCGGGTGTGGGGGTCGAAGTTGAATTCGCGGCCGCGCATGGAGATCGCTGCATCGGGATTGTCGACGGGATGGATTTGCGTGCCGCGCGTGGGGGTGCCGTGGATCCGGTTGTCGAGGCCCCAGCGTAGGGAGTTCACCAGCTGCTGGACGTTGAGTTGACTCAGGTCGGCTGGGGCCATGCCGCTGAAGACAACCTCGCGATGGTCGGCTTTTCCGTCGCCGGTGGTGTCGGCGATGTAGAGCAAGTCCGGCGCCGCGCCGACGAAGATGCCGCCGTCCCACGCGAAGATGGCGGTGGGCCAGCGTAGCCCCTCTGCAAACGTATGCGCCTGATCCATTCGCCCGTCGCCGTTGGTGTCTTCGAGGATGCGAATGCGGCCGATGGCCTCGTCACGTTCTTCGCTGTAGCCGCCCATTTCCGCCACGTAGAGTCGCCCGTCCTCATCGAACGCCATGGCCACTGGATCGGTGACGAGTGGTTCGGCGGCCACGAGCTCCACGCGGTATCCGTCGGCGACCTCGAAAGCCCGGAGCGCCGCGTCGGGCTCAAGGGGTTCGATGCGGGGTAGCTCACCGGCGAAATCCTTCTCCGCGGCCGACGTCGAAGGCAACAGCATCGCAACGACGACCACGCTGAAGCAGCCACACTTCAGCGCAAGCGAACACAAACGGCACACTTGGACACGGCATGGCAGCTCAAACATGCGACTTCTCCGATTGAAAGGAAAACACTGGCGGCCCGAGAAAATCGTCGATACAGTAACCTTGATTTCACGCGAAAGCCACGGTGGTCGTTTGGTACGCTTTTCACCAGTCCGCAGCGGGTAGGCGTGGAAGTCTCAAACGCAGCTCGAAGGGAGCAAATGATGCGATCATTGTACAGCAAGGGCGTCGGTTGGCTGGTGATGGTCGGAGCGATGGTGCTGGTTACGACGAGTGTCGGAATGGCTGATGAGCTTCGCGTTGCGACGTTCGAGGCCGATGCGACGCCGCCGGTCGGCACCCCCCTTACGTACCAGGAAGCGGAAGAAATTGTTGAGCCGCTGATCGTCCGAGGCATCGTTCTGCTCGGCGCCGGCGAGCCCATCGTGCTGTGCGCGGTCGACTGGATCGGCATCGGCAACGAGGCCTACGACGCCTGGCGCGAAGCGCTGGCGGAGGCGGCGGGCACAAGCGTCCAACGCGTTTCGGTTCACACGCTTCATCAGCACGATGCGCCGATCGCAGACTTCAGTGCGGACGACCTGCTCATAGAGCAGGGCATTGGCGGGATCATGTTCGACCGCGCGTTCGTTGAGGGGACGATCGAACGCACAGCCGATGCTGTTCGCGCCGCGCTGGAGGGCGCGCAGCCTGTGACGCATGTGGGCCTGGGGCGTGGGCTGGTTCATGAGGTGGCTTCGGATCGACGGTTGCTCAATCGCGAGGGGCGTGTGCAGTTGATGCGTTTCAGTTCATCGCGGAACGCGTTGGCGCGTGCTGCTCCCGCCGGCCGTGTTGATCCGGAGGTGAAGCTCGTGAGCTTGTGGCAGGACGATGAGCCGTTGGTTGTGCTCAGTTACTTTGCGACGCACCCGCAGAGCTACTACCTCACAGGCGGCGCGAATCCGGATTTTCCGGGCATCGCCCGCGCTATGCGTGATGAAGCTGTGACGACGCACGTCCACTTCACCGGTGCCGCGGGGAACGTGGCTGCCGGGAAGTGGAACGACGGCTCGACAAAGTATCGGCAGATCCTCGCTGAGCGTCTTGCTGACGGCATGGCCCGTGCGTGGGACGCTACCGAACGCACGACCATTGAAGCGGATGATGTCGGCTGGCGCGTGCGGTCGGTCGCCCTGCCTCTGGCGGAACATCTTGACGCGGAAAATCTTGAGCAGATTGTCGCCGATGAAGCGGCCGATCCGGTTGCCCGCGCCAACGCAGCTCGGAATCTTGCGTGGCTTCGGCGTTGCGAAGAGGGGCACGAGATCGACCTTTCGGCGCTCAGGCTCGGACCGGCGCGCATTCTTAACATGCCGGGCGAGTTGCTGGTGGAGTATCAACTCGAGGCAGCGGCGCTCTACCCTGACGATTTCATCGCCATGGCTGCCTATACCGACTACGCCCCCGGCTACATCGGTACGGAGATTCAGTACGAGCAGGGAGGCTATGAAACGGGGCCCGTGGCCTCGCGCGTTTCGCCTCAGGTGGAGCACGTTTTGCGGCCGGTGCTGGCCGAGCTTCTGGACTTCGAAGCGTTCGCGGCGGATCGGCGACGCCTTGAGGAGGCGGGATATCAGCTTGAGCGATCGGTTGTGCATCGAGGTTTTGACGGCGAGCAATGCTGGGTGCATGCGCGGGCGGCCGTAATCCCGGCCGATGCGTGGGATAATCCGATCGGGCGGCGCACGGTGATTCTTACGGCGCAGAAGCTTGATGATTCCGGTTCGGATGTTTTTCACGGGCTGCACACCTTCCGCAGCCGCGACGCGGGACTTACCTGGGAAGGGCCATTCGACGAGCCGACCCTTGAGCGTGAGGAACTTCAGGCCGGCCGGGAGCGTGTGGTATCCGACTTCACCCCGCAGTGGCACGCCGCGAGCGGGAAGCTTCTAGGCATCGGCCACACTGTGGAGTATGAAGAGAACACGGTTGCGCCGGTTCGGTCGCGTGCCACTGCTTACGCGGTTTACGAACCGGAGAACCATGCCTGGGGTGAATGGCGGGAACTGGAGATGCCCGACGAGGCACGCTTCCAGAACGCCGGTGCAGGTTCGGTGCAGCGTGTGGATCTCGACGACGGCACCATCCTCCTGCCCATCTATTTCAAAGAGCCCGAGGCCGACCAGTACCACGTCACGGTACTCCGCTGTGTTTTCGATGGCGAGACGCTGGAATACGTCGAGCATGGCGACACGATGACGGTGGACGCAGGACGCGGCCTCGCCGAACCGAGCCTTACCCGCCACGACGGACGCTTCTACCTCACCATGCGCAACGACGAAGCGGGCTACGTAACACACAGCGACGACGGCCTGTCCTACCAACCGCCCAAGCGGTGGACGTTTGATGACGGCCGCCCCCTGGGCAACTACAACACGCAGCAGCACTGGGTCAGCCACAGCAACGGGCTCTATCTTGCCTACACCCGTCGTGGGCTTGATAACGATCACGTCCACCGTCACCGTGCCCCGCTCCTGCTCGCCCGCGTGGCCCCCCAGCGTTTGAACGTAATCGAAAGCACGGAGCGCGTGATCGTCCCGGAACGCGGCGCGCGGTTGGGCAACTTCGGCGTCGTGGATGTGAGTGCGGAGGAAACCTGGGTGGTTGCTGCGGAGTGGATGCAGCCCTCGACGGCTGAGACGCACGGCAGCGACAACACCATCCACCTCGCCCGCCTCAAGTGGCTCACGCCGGCGTCTGACGAGGAGTGAGTGCGGGGGCGCGCTTGCCTACGCCGACGGCAAACGGGCGCCATACCTGCTCATTGGCCGAAGCGGGAAGGGATGACGATGGGGAGACGACGGTTCGAGTTGTGTAGCCAACGCGTTCCCAAGCCGGAGGGTTTCGGCGACGCAAAAATAGCCGCATGGAGCAGACCAGTCAGTTCCTGATACTTGCCGTCAGCCTTATCGGAGCACGATCCAATAACTCGTTTGCAAGAAGCGGCCGGGCGCGAGTCGCCCGATGGATACGTGAACGCCGCTGGCTGGGAGCGGGCACGCCGCGGGGCCTGGCGGCGATCCTGAGGAGTTCGGCGGCTGCCTGCGAGCGGCGACGGAAACCTGTCGAGCCTGATTGAAGCGGGCCACCGCCGTGTTCGAACGTAACCAACTGCTGAACCCGTATTTCGCGGGATCGGTAGACGCAAGGGGTTGTGGCTTTGGAGTTGCTGGCTGTCAGAGATACTTGGCCCAATAGGCGTGCGACGACCGTTTTTGCCATCTGTGGGAGGTGGCTGGCAGTGGGCCAAAATGTCGGCCTCTTGTTATCACGGTACTTACGGACGCGGCTCGTGAGACCGGCGCAAACCAAGGGAGGCGGCGGAGGTGACAGGTGATGCTGCCCATCGAGTTGTGGACCCGTCGGTTGGGGTGAGGAAATCGCAATCGGTGCGTGCCAAGCCGTCGCGGCCGGGCTTGGCGCAAACCATCATACCGCACGCTACGATCGGCATCCCCGCCCCAGTGGCGCGAGTCGGCGCAACCTCACGCCGCCTTCCGCTCGTAGTGGCTCAGCAACCCGCCCAGCAGTTGCGTGCGTTGCACCCGCCCGATCGAACCCGCCACCTCCTCCACGGGCGGCTCGTTCCCCTCGCCCAGCGGTACATTGCCCAGCGACTGGTGTGGCCGCATCGGGTTGTGGTATCGCACGTACGTCTGCACGATGTGATCGAGATACGGCAGGCTGAAGCACCCCAGCGCGTTCAGGCACGCTTGAGGCTGCCGATCCAGGACTCGGCGAACGAATTCGCCATGGGCAACTGGAACGGCGTCTTCACGACGCCCTCGCCAACACGGCAAAAATTGCTCGTCGAACGCCTCCGTGTACTTCGTGTCGCGATCCCGGAGAAGGAACCGCATCTCCAGCGCCTCGTCCTCTACCCACATCGTGACGTTCCGCGCTTGCTGCTGCATCCACTCGCCGGTGGGCTGATACGTGCTCGGCGAGACAAACACCTTCCGCGTGCCGAGGTGGATGAACATCAGGCAGTACGCCATGTGCTTCCCGGTCGGCGTCCACACCGATTCGCAGAAGAAGTCCGTGGCCACCATGCAGTCGAGGTGCGCCGCCAGGAAGGTTCGCCATCCACGCATTCGAACACCCCGACCTCACCTTCAACCCGCGAGCACTGTGCGCGGTGGTGGCGTGGGAGTTTTGACGCCGGGGCAGTGACTAGGTAAGTGAATTCCTCGTGGACCGCGCCCGCCGCGGGGGCTCGGCCGGCTGATGATAAAAAAAACTGATTACGTTCTTTTTCTAAAGGAATGATGCTCATAAGCTGAAGTAGCAGCACAGGCCTTAGCGGGGAAGGGCAACGCAGTGAAAGTCCGGCACAACAGAAAACGCGGCGTCGTCCTAATCTGGGTGACGCTGACGATAATGGTTCTCGTGGCGCTGGTGGGGCTGGTGGTGGACACCGGCTACGCGCTTTTCGCTCAGCAGCGACTGCAGGTCGCGGCCGACGCCTCGGCACTCGCGGGCGCGCAGTTCGTACGCCGGGATGTTGAAGACGCTCGCGCACGTGCCGCTGGGATCGCACTGAGCAACCGCGCGGCCAACAAGGAAGTGGTGCTCAACCTTAACTCTGAGAACGACGTGGACGGCGATATCGTGGTCGGCCATTTCCAGCGTGCCACGGAAGATGAAGAAGCCGTATTCACGCCCGGATACGACAACATGAATGCTGTGAAAGTTGTGGCGCGGCGGACGCAGGACCACGTCAACGGTGCGGTGCCGCTTACGTTTGGGCGGATTGTCGGCGTCAGCGAAGTGAACGTTCAGTCCAGCGCGATCGCCATGATCGGTGGCGGCACTGGCGGCGGGCTGATCGCCCTCAATTGCGATCCGGAGGTTGACGCCATCTACGTCGAGGGCAGTCCGATCCTCGACGTGCAGGGCGGGGCCGTTATCTCCAACGGCCAGATTCAAATCGGTGGCAGCGCGGTGGTGGACGCACCCGCCGGATTCTGGTCCATGGGTGGTATGCACAGCCCCGGCAACAGCGAGGCCGACATCACGGGGGAGCATCATTACCTGGAGGATTGCGTGAGCGATCCCCTCGCCTTCCTGCAGGACGTTACGCCTTACTACGGCGAGGACCTGGGGATGATCGACACCTCCGGCGCCCAAGCCGATTTTCCGCCGGGATACTACAGCGAAGGCTTGCGGATCGGTGCCGGTGACGACGTGACGCTGGACCCGGGCATCTACATCCTCGGCGGTGAAGGTCTACAGCTCCGCGGCCAATCAAATCTGCACGCGGAAGGCGTGATGTTTTACATCGTGGACGGTGGGAGCCTGTATCTCGGAGGCAACGCCACGGTGCACATGACGCCCCTGCAGGACGGCAGCAGCCCGTTCAACGGCGTGACGGTCTACCAGACCACCGATGCGCAGGCCACGATGATCGGCACCAGCGGCAACACCATCGAGGGCACACTCTACTTCCCGCATGCTGAGCTGGAGCTCTCCGGCGAGGGTGACGGCTTCGGTAATCAGGTGATTGCTAATAAGTTCCACATTTCAGGCACCGGCACCAAGACCATTGCCTATGAAGGCGATGAGGAAGCGGTCGGCAATCGCATCTTCATCGTCCGCTGATCGTCTGAGGTAGTATCCGCTTCGCGTGCTGTTGACGTATCGGTGTCAGAAGTGCCCATCGCCACATTGCGAGATGGAGCCCTATGTCGCCGGGCTTCCAAGTATGTTCCGGTTGCTAGGGCTGACGCAGCCGAAGTGGAACGCGCGAGCGCGCAATCGGGTTGATAGAAGGGCAGCCAACAGCCATGCAAGCGTCGTGAAATTTTTTTTGTAGGGTGTGATCGGCGCAGGTTCGGATGAATTATGCTCGTGTCAGGCACCGGTACAGATTGCTGGCACATGTTGCACAAGTTGAACATCGCACCCGAAACTATCAACGCAATAGTTGGCCTCTCAGCATCTTCTGATCGCCTTAAGGAAAGGAGGAGGGGGGCAACTTCTGCAGCATCTCACTCACGGGGGCCGGGGGCTTTACGGAGACGTGCCTGGGGAGAACTCCTAGGTCTGGTAGCGGTGGAGCGAGGCCGCTCGGCTAAACTGGGGGGTGGCTTTAGTGTTTTTCGTAAATAATGTTGTTATGAGAATCGGGCAGGGTTACAGTCAATGCAGTGAGGCGTTGCGAACATCGGCTCGCCTTCGTTACTAGAACAGTCCAGGGTAATGAAGCGACAACTGAAGAGGGCAACTTAGGAACCTAAGTCGGCGTGGAAACGGTCGAACGTTCGGCCTGCCGGCTCGGAAACCGCTGTCGCATGCGCGGCGGCAGAAACGAAGGAGCTACGCGATGTTGAATGTGATGAAACGATTCGTCAAAGAAGAAGAAGGCCTCGAGCTCGTCGAGTACGCCATCATGGCGGCCCTGCTCGTCGTTGGTTTGGTGGCGGCGATCACCGGCTTGGGCACGTCCATCTCTGACAAGTTCACGGATATTGGTACGGAGATTGACGATGCCGGCACCACCCCATAACCGTCCCGGGGCTTAAACAGCTACCGCCAGTTTCGTGGGGCGTCGTGATCGGCGCCTCGCGAACGGCGGCGGTAGCGGCCTTGAGGCGGCAGGGGGGCATGCTGGATCGCGGAGGGGGATCAAGAGCAGGGGCGATGCTTATGTGGCGGCAAGAAAAACGATTCGCAGAGGACGAAAGCGGGCTTGAGCTGGTTGAATGGAGCGTACTCATGGCCCTGCTGGTGGTGAGCCTGGTTGCTGTGATTGGCGACCTGGGCGGGAGCGTCGGCCGGGCGTTCGGCAACGTCCAAAGCGCCATGGCTGATGAGGCTTTCGTCCCACCGGGGCACGGGGGCGAGGTGCCGGGAAATCCCCCTGATCACGCCAACGCTGGCGGGAACAGCAATCCGTGAGGAAGTTATGAGCGGGATGTTAGAAGCCGAATGGATTGAGGTTGTGCCTTGGATGGCGGTGGTGGGCGGCGCGCTGGTGGCCGCGGTGACTGACTGCCGCACAAGGCGGATCCGCAACGTGCTGACGTTCCCGTTGCTGCTGGCGGGGTTGATCTTCGGTGGCGTGGTCGGAGGGGTCAGCGGTCTTGGTTCGGCGCTGCTGGGCATGCTCGTTCTGGGCGTCCCGTTTGTGGTGCTCTTTGTAGTGGCGTCGGGTGGTGCGGGGGATGCGAAACTGATGGGTGCGATCGGCGCGTGGTTGGGCGTGGGGCCTGGCTTGCCGGTGCTGGCGGCGGTGTTCATCTGGGGTGGTGTGATGGGGATCGTTTACGCGGTGTACAAGCGGCAGGCGGGGCAGGTGGGGAGGAGCGTGGCCATGCTCGGCATGGGCACGTTGATGGCGGCGGCGAGCAGAGGCAGGAACACAACGGCCCTGCATGCGGCGCAGGCGATGCCCGGCAGCGGCATGCGTATGCCGTACGGCCTGGCGATCCTGGCGGGAGTTCTTACCGGGGGGGTATGGACGTGGCTTTGAACGGTTTACGCAGGAGATCGGCTCGGGGAAGAGGTCGCTGGCAGCGTCGGGGCATCTCGCTTCTGGAAGCGGCGATGGTGCTGCCGATCGTGTTGCTTCTGACTTTCGGGCTCATCGAGTACGCGTGGATATTTCTCAAGAGTCAGCAGGTCGCCAGTGCGGCGAGGAACGGTGCGCGGGCGGCTTCGCTGCCGGACGCTCAGCAGGGCGAGGTGGTCGAGTCGGTCCGCCAATACCTGGAGGATCGTGGGCTGGACGGCGAGGGCGTTGCGGCAATCGTTCTGACGCCGGCGAACCTGAGCGATGCAAGTTCGGGTGAGCACGTGGAGGTAAGCGTGACGGTGGATTACCAGAAGGTCTCGATCACGGGGCTTCGGCTGATTCCCCGGCCCGAGTCGCTGGGCAGCAGTACGACGATGGCGAAGGAAGGGCCATGAGTCGGTCGGGCGGCCCAGGCGAGCACGGCGGCAGCCGGCTGCGGGCGAAGGATCATCGAAGCAACGGGCACAGGAGCGGATCATGAAGGGCACGATACTCGGACTGATGGCGCTGGGATTGATAGCGGCCGTTTCGGCGATGCTGCTGGTCTCGGCGATGATGGCCCAGGAAGGCACGGCAGCGCCGGGCGAAGCAGAGGTCGTCGCGGAGTCAGATGTGGAGGTGGTGGTGGCGCGATCAAGCTTGAATGCGCTGCACCAGGTCACGCAGGACGATGTGGTGGTTGAGCGCGTGAGCAAGAGCGAGGCGCCCGAGGGGGCGATGGGGCCGTCGTGGGTGATCGGCCGAACGATTTCGCTGCCGATGGCAGAAGGTCAAACCTTCACCCGGCGCAGCTTCACGGGTGAGGGACCGGGGGCTCATCTTGCGGCAGCGCTTCCGGATGGCAAGCGGGCGGTGAGCGTGCCCCTTGATACGTATTCAGGGATGGAAGGTCTGCTTTATCCGGGAAGCGTCGTGGACGTGGTGGCCTCACTGGGATCGCGGGCTGCGACGGCCGGCTCGGGTGCGGCATCGATCACGTTATTGGAGAGCGTGCAGGTGCTGGGCGTTCATGATCGCACCATCGTCAACAGCAACGATGAGGACGAAGAGGAAGCAAGTGACACCAGTTCAACCGGCGATCGACGCAATAGCCAGAGCCGAGTCACGCTGATGGTGGATTCGGACCAGCTGCGGGCCCTGCAGTTGGCGATGGAGCATGGCAATGTCACGCTCGCGCTGCGGAATCCCAGCGACCGTTTGGGAGCCGAGGGCGTGACGTTCCTCAGCGAGCTAACCCACGAGGGACGGCCGAGGCCGAGCGACGAGCAACTCGCTGAGATGCTGCGGCGGTCGCAGGATGAAACGATGGAAGCGGTGGCGGCGATGCTGAATCGGCAGCCGTCGACGAAGAATCCTGAGGCGACCAGTGAGTCGCCGCAGGAGCAAGAAGCACGGGGATGGGATGTGGACGTTCTCCGTGGCGGCAAACTCGAAACGCGGCGCCTGGTGCAGCAGCCCTGAGGCCGCTGCAACTGGTTAGGGCTTGGCTTCAATGGCAAGGAAAGTGCATATGATGAATTCGACGACTGCGATCGCGGGTATGCTCGGATGCGCAACGCTGCTGTTCTCACCTGCGACAGGGTTGGCGCAGGAGGAGACTGAGCCATCGCCACCCACTTCGGCGCCGGTGATCGTGCATGGCGGCGAAGACGACCTGGAACGCGTGGAGATCTTTCAGGGCCGCTCGCGCGCCATTCAGGCGCCGTGGCCGGTTCAGCGGGTGGCGGTAACTGACGAGGAAATCGCGGACGTGGTCGTGCTTTCGCCGCGACAGGTCATGCTCCTGGGCAGGCAAGTGGGGGCGACGGATGTGATTCTCTGGGGCGAGGATGAGGAGCAGGTCTGGCAGGCGAGAGTGCGGGTGGTCTCGGACCTGGACGACCTGCGTGCGGAACTGGAGGATATGTTTGAAGGCTCGGATTTAAAGCTGCGGGAGATTGGCGGCACCGTGATTGTCAGCGGCATGCTTCGCCGGGCCGAGCACGGGGCGAATCTTGCCGACCTGCTCGACGCCCGCGGGCTGCCCTTTACAGACATGACCACCCTGGCGGGGGTTCAGCAGGTGCAGATCGAAGTGCGCGTGGCGGAGGCAAGCCGCAACGCGATCCGCGCTCTAGGTGTGAACTTGTTCCACGCCAGCGACGATTTCGTCGGCGGGCTCATACCCGATGGATCTCCGCTTGCTTCCGGCGAGATCGCGCCGGATTTCCTCGAATCAATCAATGTCAGCCCCGGCGTGTCGCTGTTCGCCGGCATTCCCGCTGCGGACATGCAGGTGTTTATCCGGGCCCTCGCAGAGAACCAGTACATTCGGATGCTGGCTGAGCCGAATCTCGTAGCGATGAGCGGCGAGGAGGCGAGCTTCCTCGCCGGCGGCGAATTCCCCATCCCCGTTGTGCAGGGCGGCGCGGCCGATGGAACGGCCATCAGCATCGAGTATCGCGAGTTTGGGGTGCGGCTGGCCTTTCGGCCCACCGTTCTGGGCGACGGCACGATTCACCTGCACGTCGCGCCCGAAGTCAGCGAGCTGACCGATGTGGGTGCCGTGACGATTCAGGGCTTCCAGGTGCCTGCGCTGGTAACGCGCCGGGCGGAGACGACTGTCGAGCTTAAGAGCGGGCAGTCGTTCGCCATGGCGGGGCTGTTGCAGGACAGCGTGAGCGCACGCAACGCGGGCATCCCGGGTCTGCGGGATGTGCCGGTGCTGGGCGCCCTGTTCCGGTCGGTCCGCTACGAGCGCGGCGAGACGGAGCTGGTCGTGCTGGTGACGGCGAAGCTGGTGGAGCCGCTGAGCGATGTGGCGCGTCGACCCGTGCCCGACGTGCAGCATCAGGAGCCGACGTCGTGGGAGCTATTCGTAGACGGGCGCATCGAAACGGATCGCCCGTCGCCACTTGCATCCGTCGATGCCCAATGGATGCGGGCGCAGGGCCTGCACCGACTCCAGGGCCCGGGCGCCTGGGCTAACTTTGAGCAGGCGCGGGTGCCGTTGCGCAGGCCGAGGCCGAAGCGGCGAGATCGGGACGGGCAATGAAGGGGCCTCGCACGACGGATGCGGTTAAAGGAGGCGTGGTAATTTTGGACTCTCCCGGACTCGCGTTGATATCCAGCGATCAGCAGTTGCACGCTGCAGTGAGCGAGGCTTTGTCCTCCAACGGAACCACGTACCCGCTAGATTCCACCTGCGGAACTCTGGCCGAGGCACGCAAGCGTCTGGACCGTTCGCCAGCTTCCGTGGCGCTGGTCGATATGCGGGATGCGCCCAACCTGAACGAACTCGGGCCTCTGATCGGTCGGTACAACACAACCCGTTTCGTGGTCATTGCTGAACAGCGTGATCCGGAACTGCTGATGCAGGCGATGCAGGTGGGCGTGCGTTTTGTGATGAGTCGTGGATCGGTCCGCCAGGATCTCAGCGGCGTGCTCGGGCGCTTCAGAGAAGCAGACCGGGCAGAGGAGCCGCCGGTTGGGAGCCTCGTGACCGTGCTGTCGGCAGGCGGCGGTTCGGGCGCCACGACCATCGCCGTGAACCTCGCCGACGAACTGCGACGTCTCTGCAAAGCGCCGGCCCTGCTGATCGACATGGACGTGAACTACGGTGCCGCCGGCTCATACCTCGGCATGGAAGGAACGTACGGCATTGCCGACGTGCTCAATCGCGGACAGGTCGATCAGCAACTGCTTCAGTCGACAGCCCAGTCGCATGACGACGATCTCGACGTGCTGCTGAGCCCGGTGGCGACGCAATCGTTCGACCCGTCCCCGCTCAACGGCGCAAATCTTCAGTCCGCGCTTGACGCCTGTCGCCGCTGCTATACCAGCACGGTCATCGATGCGCCGCGGGTGTCGATGGAGTTCGTTGAAACGCTCGTTGCCAACAGTCACGCGGTACTGCTGGTCCTCCAACTCGGCGTGAAGGATGTGCGGATGGCCAGCACGATGCTTAAGGCGATGCGCCGCCGGGGGATGCCGATGGATCAGGTCATGCCGGTGATCAACCGCTACCGAGGCCGACACCAGTGGCTGAACCTCGCCGAGGTGCAGGAAGCGCTGGGCGAGGTGGAAGTGGGGCGGGTGAGCGACGTGCTGATCAACGGACCGCATCAGATCTACGTGGAGTCGGTACGGCAGGCTGACGCCCACCACCGACATCAGCTTTCACGATGACAAGCACCTCATCCAGGTGATCCAGCGAATCGCCAATTCCGTGGGCCGGCGCATCGATGAGGCCTCGCCCATGCTCGATGCGCGTCTGGAGGACGGCTCGCGCGTCAATGCGATCATCCCGCCGCTGGCGCTGGATGGGCCGGCGATGAGCATCCGTCGTTTCGCCGCCGTGCCGATCACCGTCGAGAAACTCGTCGAGTTCGACGCGATGGCTGAGCCAATGGCCCAGTTCCTGCATGCATGCGTCAAGGCCAAGCGTAACATTCTGATTGCCGGGGGCACCGGGTCTGGTAAGACGACGCTGCTGAACGTGCTTTCGCGTTGGATCCCCGACGGGGAGCGGGTGGTGACTATTGAGGATGCCGCCGAGCTTCAGTTACAGCGTGACCACGTGGTGCGTCTGGAGACGCGGCCGCCCAACATCGAAGGCCGCGGTGAAGTCAGCCAGCGCGAGCTACTGCGCAACACGCTCCGCATGCGGCCCGACCGCATCATCGTCGGCGAGGTTCGCGGTGCCGAATCGCTGGACATGCTCCAGGCGATGAACACCGGTCACGAAGGATCCATGACCACGGTTCACGCCAACAGTAGCCGCGACGCGATCAGCCGTGTCGAGAACATGGTCGCCATGGCGGGGTTCAACTATCCCATCAATGTGGTGCGCACGCAGATCGCGGCCGCCCTCGACATCGTGGTGCATCTCAGTCGTCTTACCGGTGGTCGGCGAAAGCTGCTGGCAATCTCCGAACTCACCGGCCTGGAGGGAGACGTTGTCTGCATTCAGGATCTGTTCGCGTTCAAGCAGACAAGCATCGACGCCGAGGGCCATGCCGTGGGGCACTTTGAGGCCACGGGTGTACGTCCGAAGATGATGAACGAAATACAGTCCGAGGGCATCGACCTTCCGCCTGATCTGTTCCAGCGGCGTGTGATGTCCGAGGGAGCAGCCGGATGAACGACGTTACCGACATCATTCGCCTCGTCGCGATGATCTCCGTCTTCGGCCTCATCATCAGCGTATGGGCCATGGGCGTCTGGTTCTGGGCCCTGCGACAGGTGGGGCGCAAACGACATCTGCAGCAGCGGCTGCATCTTGGTGAGGTCGCCCCGGAGCATAGCCGGGTTGTCCGGCTGTGGCTCGACGGCGAGGATGTCTCGACGCTGGTCGAGGGCGTTGGCAGTCGTTCGCTGTTGGACAAGCTGGAACACATGCGTCGCGACGCTGGGCTGCCCTGGCCGGCGGCAACGTTGGCGCTTCTCCTCGCTGGCGGCGTCAGCATGACAGGCTTGATGGTTGCCGCGTGGAGCGGGACCGCGCTGCTCGGCGGGATCGCAGCAGCCACCGTGCTTCTCGTGTTCTGGATCTACATCAACCGCCGCATTGCGAAGCGGGCGCTTCTCTTTGATCGTCAACTGGTCGACGCGATGGACCTTGCAGCACGTTCGCTGCGTGCGGGTCACCCGCTCAATGCCGCGTTCCAACTGATAGCCGACGAAGTTCCCGACCCGGTAGGGGGCACCTTCTCGGAAATCTGCCAACAGCAGGAGCTAGGCGTCGGCACGGAGGAGGCCATCCGTGTCGCAGCAGGAAAAACGCACAGCAGCGACATGAAACTCTTCGGCACAGCGGTGACCATCCAGCTGCGCAGCGGCGGCAATCTGGCCGAAATGATGTACCGGCTGGCCCACGTCATTCGGGATCGCATGCGTCTGCAACGGCGTGTTCAGGTGCTCACGGCACAGACGCAGTTCAGCAAAAACGTGCTCCTCGCTCTGCCGTTCATCATCATTGCGGCGCTCCACGTCGTCAGCCCCGACTACCTCACGCCGATGTTCCACACGCGCGGCGGCCAGCAGATGCTCGCAGTGGCGGGTGTATGTCTGCTGCTCGGAGCGTGGATGATGAATTACCTCTCAAAAATCCGCTACTGATCGGACCTCTGATGAAGGCGACAGTCTGACATGCTCGAATCTCTGCTCATTGGTGGGCTCGTGTTTTTCGCCGTCGTAACTGTCGGCGGTGCATTGGTGGCCGTGCGCGCATCACGGCGTGATGTCATCCGAAGCCGACTGCAGACAAGTGACTATCGACCTGTCACCGCGTTTCCCGACACGCCCGATTCGAGGACGGGGCCTGACGGTCTGGGCAAGGCTCTGCAGACGCTCGGCCACGCCGCCGGCGCCAGGAATCCTTCCAAGCGTCTGGAGCAGGAACTGCTCCGGGCTGGCTACTACCAACCGACCGCTGTGGCGATCTTCTTCGGCGCGAAAGCTGTCGCTTTCTTCGGCGGCTTGGGCCTTTTGACGTTGATCACAATCCCGACCGACATCGCGCCGATGATGCAACTGATGCTGATCGTCACCGGCGCCGCGGCTCTCTCCGTCACGCCCAACATCTTTCTAAGCATCTGCAAGTCGAGGCGTGAGCAGGAAATTCGGCAGTTCTTCCCCGATGCGATCGACCTTTTGGAAATATGCATCTCTTCGGGCATGGCGCTGCATTCGGCTTGGAACGCCGTCACCGAAGAGGTACGGGCGGTGAGCACCGATCTCGCCGACGAAATGGCGCTGACGGCCCTGGAGACTCAACTGGGCGTGGCCACCCACGAAGCGCTACGGCACATGGCCGACCGGACCGGCGCTCAAGAGATCGATTCGCTTACCTCAGTCATCATTCAATCCGAGCGCTTCGGCACAAGCGTTGCCGAGGCGCTCAGCACCTTCGCAGCCACCGTGCGCGAGGAACGCAGCATGCGTGCACAGGAAGCGGCGGAGAAGATGGCCGTGAAACTCATCCTGCCGATGGTTCTGTTTATCTTTCCCGCCGTCATGATCGTCATGGTCGGGCCGGCTTTCCTGACACTCATGCGAGGGCTCGCAGATTTGTAGGCCATGAGCCGTTTTCTGTAGAAAGACCAAAAGGATCGCAGCGTGAAAAACTATCTCCTCCCGTTTGTGCTTGCCGGCGCCGCATGCGTCGGCTGCCAGGATCCCGTATCGCCTCCCTTTTCAGATGAACGTGTGGCAACGAATCGCTGGGCTGTCGAAACTTATTCCGAAGATTCGGCCGGGCTTGCCATCATCCGCCAGCGCACCGTTTATCCGCACCACTTCGTCACCGATGTTTCGGTGCTCAACGAACTCGGCGCTCACGAACTGGGCATTCTCGCCCCCCACCTGCGCGAACATGGCGGGAAACTGAACGTCGCCCGGGGCGGGGCGGATAACGATCTCTACCAGCGGCGACTGGACAGCGTCCAGAACTATCTGCTCGACGCCGGGCTTGAGGAGGAGCAGATCGCGCTGGCTGACGAGTTGCCGGGAGGTGAAGGCCTGCCCGGCCGCCACGTCATTGTCATTCTCGGCGGGCCCGTCACGATCCCCAACTACCCCAACCGCGGCGATGCGCTGCAGCGACCGGAGGTCCAGCAATGATCACGCTTTCCCCCTCAACACCACTGGCAGCGGCCGTCATCCGCTCGACCATGCTGGTTCTACTCCTGGTGGCTGTCGCTGGTTGCGAAACGGGCCAGAACAATAATGTCAGCCCCAGCTACGCCAGTAACAGCCGTGATAACGCCGAGCATGACGCGTTTGTGCGAGGCGCCGATCGGCCCCCGACCCCGCGGACGCTCTGTGCCATGGCCGGCATGCTCGTGGCGCAAGGCAAAGACGAAGAGGCGACCTTCGTTTTGCGGCGCACCATCAGCGAGCACCCCAGCTACGCCCCGGCCTACAACGCCCTCGCCGAGGTTCACACACGGCAGGACCGTCTCGATCTGGCCATTGAAACCGTCGAGGCCGGTCTCGAGCAATTGCCCGGAAACGCTGTGCTGCTGAACAATCGCGGGATGATTGCGCTGTTTGAGAAAGACTACGAAACGGCCACTGACTATTTTCAGCAGGCGGCCGAGCAACGCCCCGACGGGCGTTACCAGGCGAACATGGCTCTGGGCCTTGCGATGCAGGGATTGTACGACGAGGCGCTGGAGGCCTATCGGCTTGCCGTTTCCGAAGGCGAAGCGCACTTCAACGTTGCCGTGGCAGCCGAGGCCCGTAACGATCTGGAGTACGCGGCCGAATCGTTCGAACGTGCCGAGACCCACAATTTCCGGCTGCCCCGAGATGCCCCAACACACAACTAGCTTTTGTTCGGAGAAAGCGGCAGAAACGGGAAAACCTGCCGCTTATTCGGAAGTGTCGTAGTTTACGTTTAGAGACCGGCGGCGGTCCGCTTCGAAAGATCCCGCAGCCGGAGTTCCATTAAGAGCCGGCAAATTCTGGATCAAGGACGGAAGATGGGGTCGCCGTGATCCAATTGCTCTGCGTCCGATACGGCGACGCCGAGACTGCTGAACCGGACTTCGCGGGATCGGTCAGCGCAAGGGTTGTGGCGTTGGAACTGCTGGCTCGAAGCGGGCCATCGCCGCACCCCCTCGATTGAGCCCGCCACCTCCTCCGCGGGCGGCCCGTCACTTTCGCCCAACGGCACATTCCCCAACGACTGATGCGGGCGCATCGTGTTGTAATACGTCACGTATGTCTGCACGATGTGGTCAACCTGAGGCAGGCCGAAGCACGCCAGCGCGTTCAGGCACTCACGCAGGCTTGGAGATTCGGGCATTCTTGACGGCCCTGAGGGTGCGACCGATGCACGGGACGCTTACCATAAGCTCGATCAACGGCCCCAACAGGAGGCGAAGATGGCGAGGACAGTCGATGTGGCGATCGTCGGAGCGGGGACAGCCGGGCTCAGCGCGTTGCGCGAAGTTCGAGGCGTAACCGAGAATTTTGTCATCATCAACGCCGGCGACTGGGGCACGACCTGTGCCGCGCGAGGGTGCATGCCCTCCAAGGCATTGATCGAAGCGGTGAACGCGTTCCATCGCCGGCATGATTTCGCCGCGTTCGGCATTGGCGGAAGCGAAAGTCTTTCCATTGAGGTACCCGCCGTGCTCGAGCGCGTGCGGCGTTTGCGGGACGGTTTTGCGAGCGGGCCGCGGTCCAAGCCAGAGCAACTCGGCGAGCGGGCGGTGTCGGGCCGGGCACGCCTAACCGGGCCCGATCGTCTTGAGGTCAACGGCGAGCAGATCGTCGCACGCCGGATCGTCCTCGCCCCCGGCAGCGCCCCGATTGTGCCCGAATCGTGGGCGTCGTTCGGCGACCGTATCCTGACGACCGATACGCTTTTCGAGCAGCCCGATCTGCCCCGACGAATCGCCGTGGTTGGGCTGGGCGCCATCGGCCTCGAAATGGCGCAGGCATTGGCGCGACTGGGGCGCGAGGTCGTGGCCTTCGACGCGCTCGATCGCGTCGGCGGCGTGGACGATCCAGAGGTGGCGATGGCCCTGCACGAACGGCTTGCATACGAGTTTCCGATTCATCTGAGGGCAAACGTGGAACTTCAGGAGGCGGATGGGCAGATCTCCGTGGCATGGGCGGACGCCTCGGTTGAGGTTGATGCCGTCCTGGCCGCGATGGGTAGACGCCCTAATCTCGATGATCTCGGGCTTGAGACGCTTGGCGTGACGTTGGACAAACGCGGGCTGCCTCCGGTGAATACCGAGACATTGCAGGTGGCGGATTTGCCCATCTTCCTCGCAGGCGATGCGAACGGAGACCGCCCCATACTGCATGAAGCCGCGGACGATGGGCACATCGCAGGCCGTAACGCCATAGCCGAGCACGTGCAGGCCCACTGTCGCCGTACCCCTTTGTCGATCGTCTTCTGCGATCCACAGTTAGCGCGCGTGGGAGCGCCGCTGTCGTCACTCGATCCGGAGCGCACCGTGGTCGGTTCGGCGGATTTCACTCGCCAGGCTCGCGCTCGCACCGCCGAGAGGGCTGTTGGACTGCTGCGCGTTTATGGCGATCGCCAAACCGGCCGCCTGCTCGGCGCGGAGATGGCGATCCCGGCCGCCGAGCATATCGGGCATCTGCTGGCACTGGCGATCGAGCAGAAGTTAACCGTTCAGCAAGTGCTAGCCATGCCGTTTTACCATCCGGTCCTCGAGGAAGGATTGCGGGGCGCGCTGCGGCAGATCGCGAAGAAGACAACGCAGGCCGGCGCGTCAGATCTGTCGACATGCCCCGAAGTCGGCTACGAAGCGATCGATTGAACCGCGCCGCTCTGCCGGACGGTGCGCAGGCGGGCGATCTATCTACTCATGGTCGGTGACGCGGCCGCTGGGTGCGAGCATGGTGGGGCGGGCCACACAGAGGTGGCTCGCAACGTCGGGCACAGAGCGTAACCCATGCCTTCACGAGGCCTTCCGCTCGTAGTGGTTCAGCAGTCCGCCCAGGAGTTGAACACGGCGCACCCGTCCGATGGAGCCCGCGAACTCCTTGGCGGGCGGCCCGTCACTTTCGCCCAACGGCACATTCCCCAGCGACTGGTGCGGGCGCATCGTATTGTGATATTTCACGTACGTCTGCACGATGTGATCGAGATACGGCAGGCTGAGACACGCCAGGGCATTCAGGCACTCACGCTTGACACTGCCAATCCACGACTCCGCGAACGAATTCGCTATGTGACTGGAACGGCGTCTTCACGACTTCGCCCGCAACCTGGCGGAAGTGTTCGTCGAACGCATCGGTGTACTTCGCGTCGCGATCGCGGATCAGAAATCGCATCTCAAGTCCTTCGTCCTCCACCCACATCGTGACGTTCCGCGCCTGCTGCTGCATCCACTCGCCAGTCGGGTGATACGTGCTCGGCGACACGAACACAGCAGTAGGCCATGTGCTTGCCGGTCGGCGTCCACACCGCTTTGCAGAAGAAATCCGTCGCCACCATGCAATGCTTTCAGGAAGGTCCGCCCGGTGCATGCCGATCCGGGTCAGGAAGCAGACCCTTCTCCTCAAGCACGCGACGCACCAGCTTCGGCTGGGCGTGAGCGCCAGCTTACGCAACTCACCAACAATCTGGCGCACGCCCCAGCCGGCATTTTCCCGAGCCAACCGAAGGATCAACGCGCGCAACGAGTCGGTCACCTTCCGCGGCCTGCCTACCCGCTTCGCTTCACGACCCGCCAGTTGCTCGCGGACCCATCGACGATAGGTCTTGACGCTGACGATCCCGATGACATCATCTATCTGATGACGCATCTCCCGCCAACCGATGCATTCTCGCACGATCCTCTGGAGACAGGATCACGCGGTCGCCTGGCAGCTTCGCGCGGAGCAGTTCGACAGAACAGGTGCCGTAAGTCCAGCATTAACCGCTGCCCGACATTTTGGTCCACCCCGGCACCGGTGTATATAGACGCACCCCCTCTCACGACCCCGTAAAGCCCCATAACCGAGACTTTTCGTTTCGCACAAGCGAAGCACACAAGAAATTTGTCGCGCGCGCACATTCGCCGAAAAAGTTCGAAGAGTGTTTGGCCCGCAGGCAGCTTCCACAAGGACGTCGACAACGGCCGCATCATGCAGCAGCTCACCGTCTCTGGCCAGACCCGCAAGTACGCCTGGCTCCAACGCACCCGCCGCCGCGTCGGCTTGCAGGACGTGCATCCCGATGCCGTCGCACAGATCCCCGCCCACGCCAATGTCTACCTCGCCGCCGGCGACACCGGCGTCACGGGCGATCTCGTGTTCGATGCCCAAAACGAGAACGTCGCCGAAAACCAGTGGACCAACTACTGGCAAGGCGATCTCGCCGAGCACGACGGCCAACTCGTCACCGGCCTTATGGGCAGCCTCTACCTACCGAACGCCATCCCCCAATCCCTCTGGCCCACGAGCCACGGCGAAAGCACCAAACACGGCTGGAACATCCACGCCTTCGGACACCCCGATCTCACCTTCAGCCCCCGAGCGCTGTGCGCGGTGGTGGCGTGGGAGTTTTGATGTTGACCCGCGCCATATTACGGCGTCAATCAGGTGGCTGCTGGCGAGGGTGCCCGACCATTCTCGAACAAAACTTTTCCCCAGCTTCTTTCACGGATCGCAACCGCGGCCACTAGCGCAGCCAACGTCTTGTTCGACACTTATAGGTGACATCTGGCTCTCCCGGTCGTTGGGGTGAGCCGACAGGTCAGCATTTATTACGATGTTCGTGTCCAAAAATCCAGCGGCTGTCTATTACCTTGTGGAGTTCATATGTCTCTGTCAACCAATCCCCAACTCGATCGCGGTGACCGCTTCACCCGGCTGCTCCTAGCAAATCAGCAGCGCATTTACGGTCTGATCCTGGCGCTCACGCCCAACTGGAGCGACGCGGATGACCTGATGCAGGAGACCACCGCCGTCATGTGGGCCAAGTTTGACGCGTTCGAACCCGGCACCGATTTCGCCGCCTGGGGATTGCGGATCGCCCGCTTTCAGGTCATGAACTATCTGAAGATCAAGGGGTCCGAGCGTCGCCGCTTCAGCAATGAGGCAGTCGAGCTGATCGTCGATAAGTTCACCGAGACGGTCGACGAACTCGAAGATCGGCGCGATGCGTTAAAGCGCTGCATGGATAAGCTGCCGGCCAAGGATCGCAAGCTCATTCAGTTGCGCTACGAGGTGGGCACCACCACCAGGACGTTGGCGGATCGCGTAGGGCGCAGCATTCATGCCGTCTACAAAGCCCTCAATCGCACCCATGCGCAACTGCTGGCATGCATGCAGCGGTCGCTTAACCACGGGGGGAACTGATGGCATTGTCCCCTGACCAGTTTGCAAAGCTCAACGATTTGCTGGGCAACCTGCGTGATGGCACGCTTGACGATGCGCAATTCGTTGCACTCGATCAGATGCTTTGCAACGATCCTGATGCCGCCGATTATTACGCACAATACGTGATGCTTTGCGTTGAGCTCTCTAAGTATCATGCCGTCCCATCACAGTCGGAGCTGTTCGAGGACGAACCCAGCACGCGCAAGCTTTTGGCGGAGGTTCTGGAGCAGCAGCAAGCGGCCGCCGCACGCGATGCTGCCGAGCAGGCGCGGCTGGCGGCGAAACGTGAGGCAGAAGCCGAGGCCGCTGCCGAGGCTCAGGCTCGACGCGAAGAGGCCGAACGGCTTGCGGAGGAATCCAGGCCTCGGGTTTACCACATCGTCATCCCCAAATCGCTCGCCTACGGCGTGGCGATCGCTGCCTTGCTGCTGCTTTCGACGATGATCTCGCTTCCGCCAACTCCGCCGACTCCCGAGCCGTCCGCGCCGACCGGCGCAGCGAAAGCCGAACCCATCGCGACCGTGGTGCATACGCTGGAGGCGCAGTGGGCGGACGATCAGCAGTATGCCGCCAGCGACGGTCTGCTTCGCGGTCACTATGAGCTGCTCGACGGACTGGTCCTGATCGAGTTCGCCAGTGGGGCACGGGCAACCGTTGAGGGGCCTGCCATCTTCTCCCTTGACGGCGACAATGCCGCCAGGCTCGTGCAGGGCAGGCTCGTGGGCCATTGCCCGCCTGGAACCGAAGGGCTCACGATACAGACCTCAGGGGCGCAGGTAATCGACCTTGGCACCGAGTTTGGTGTCGCGATCGAAGACGACGGCGACGCCGAAATTCACGTCTTCGACGGCTCCGTTTCCGTGCAGCCCAGCGGCAGCGGCGTCGCACGGCAGACACTACTGGCCAATAACGCTGCCCGCGCCGATGCACGCGGCTGGTCGCTGCAAGCCATCAAAACCGACAGCCTTGCCTTTGTGCGTCATCGCGAGTTCGAAGCACGTGTCAAGGCGAACGAAGGATCACGCTACCATCGCTGGCTCGCTTATGCGTATGAGCTGAGGCGGGATCCCAAGCTCGTCGCCTTTTACGACTTCGCCACCGACAACACCGCCTCCGTTCCCAATCTCGCGCAGGCGACGGCCGGGCAACTGGACGCCACAAGCGTCGGCGCGAACGGCGCTCAGGCCACGCTGCCGACGGCTCCCGGTCGCTGGTCCGAGAAGCCGGGCCTGGCATTTTCCCGCTCCAATCAGCGTCACCTGATGATCCCCCATTCGCCGCTGCTGGATCTTGACGAGCTCACCATCGCCGTCTGGGTGCGCCGGCGGGGTGCCGAAGCTCCCCAGGGCGTCATCGTCTCCAAACGCAATCATGACAACGTCGCCTTTCAGTTCGGGATCCTCGGGAAAGAGCCCGACCAAGGCCACATGCAGTTCGTGAGCGATCTGCCGGCCGGCGCGGACGCCGCCGTCGCACGCACAACCCGAGAGCGGGTCGGCCAGGAAGGATGGGACCATCTGGTCGTCACCTTCGACGGCGAGCGCGCAGTGTTCTACCGCAACGGGACCTACGTGGAAGAAAAAGCAATCGCTGCGATGAGTCCGAATGCGGCCGACCTCATCATCGGAATGTCCGGAAGACGTGACGAGCCGGCTGCTTTCGAAGGTGTCTTAGATGAGTTGGCGATTTTTTCTTACGCCGCCAACGCACAGCAGGTTTCAAACATGTTCGAATCCGGACGCCCCTGAATTCAGGCGCGTTTTACACTTCCCCTTTCCTCTCCAAAGGAGCCTCACATGTCAATCTTTACCCGAGTTCTTGTGCCCGTCGGAGTCGCTGCGGCGATCATGGTCTCCAGTGCTTCGGCACACGCTGCCGTCATCGATTACACCTATGAGTACCATCCCGACACTGTCGCGAATGTAGGAATCGGTGGCGCTAATGCAGGCGACGAATACACAAACCCCTCCTCACTGAACGACGGGATCATCGCCGACTGGGAGAAGCCTTGGGAGTCTTCCCCGGACGACGATCCCCCCGCGGGGACGATTTATAACCTGGATGGCGACGCATATCCGCAGCCCGGAATCACCCTGACACTGGACGACACCCACGCGCTGGCGAACCTTACCGTCCACTATTTCCACACCGAACCCCAAGGCGTGACCGCGCCAACCAGCTTGCTGGTCACCGTCGGCGATCACGACAGCTTCGTGGTTGACGATTTCGATGACTCAGATGCGACCCCCACCACGGTCAACCGCGAAGTGACGATCGATCTCACCGGCTACACCGGCTCAACCATCGCGCTGGATTTCCGCAACAGCGAGCCCGAAATCCTCGGGTTTAACGGCGAGTGGCTCGGGCTATCCGAAATCACCGTCCAAGAGGCGCAGCCCAGCACCGTCATCCCCGAACCCGCGTCCCTGGCAACGCTCGGCCTCGGCGCACTGCTGATGCTCCGTCGTCGCCGCACGGCGTAACAAACCAGCGCGGCGAGGCATCGAAAGGTGCTTCGCCGCTTTTGCAAGGACGGGGTTGTCCGGGACGAAACGTGACCCGCTGGATACCACCAAGTCCCACTTTGGAGAACCTAATCATGGATAGTCACGACAGAAGTAACACCGCGTATCGACTCGTCGCACCGCGACTCGGCAAAGGCTTTACGCTGATCGAACTGCTCGTCGTCGTAGGCATCATCGCCCTGCTCATGGCGATCTTGCTTCCCGCGCTCGGCCGTGCCCGGCAGGAAGCAGTCAAGGTTTCCTGTGCCGCGAACCTGCGCCAGTGGGGGGCAGGACTGCAAATGTGGGCTTCGGATCACAACAACCAGTTAATCACTCCTGTTGCCGACCCGAACTACTGGGGAAGCATTATGGGCATTGACAGCGTCTACGATGACCCACCCCAGGATATCTACCACTTCTTCAGCTCATACATGGCTGATTACGATCTGGACGACGTGGAGGATTTCGGCAACAGCCCGGCGTACTGCCCGTCAGGCCCGGAAATCCGTCGACCCGAGTCCCAGAGTTTCACCAACATCGGCTACGGCTACTTCCCACATCGCCAGGGGATCGGAGGTATGACTTTTGAGCCGGAGGTGCAAGGCTGGGTCAGCAAGACGCGCTACGACGGCCCTTACTCGCGAGCACCGATCATGAGCGACCTCTACACCGAGACGGGCGGCGAACTGGACGAACCACGTTCCTCACACCTCGCATCCAGCGGCGACGGCCGACTCGGCAGCAACTTCCTCTTCGAAGACAGCAGCGTGAGTTGGCGCAGCAACGATGAAATCAGCCAGGCCGCTGTATTCGCCAACGCCCACGCCAAGTTGTTCTACATCTCTGTCCCTGGTCTTGTAGACTGAACATCAGTTGCGCCCGGTTTTTACTGACACACCATTTTCACGGTAGTTCATTATGTCAAGCAATTTTACACGCCGTTCGATCCTCAAGAGCGCGACCGCAACTTTTGCAGCGCCGTACTTCATTCCTGCAACCGCCTTGGGCAATGCCGAGCGTCCCGCGCCATCTAATCGTGTGACGATGGCATCGATCGGCGTCGGCAGCCAGGGCACCGGCAACATGCAGGCGCTCATGCGCGACAGCCGCGTGCAGATGGTGGCGGTGTGTGATGTGGATGCCGGGCATCGTGAGAATGCGGCACGAATCGCCGGTGTCTCCGGCTCACGCGATGTCACAGGTGAATATGAAAAACTGCTCGCACGCGACGATATCGACGCGGTGATGATCGGCACGCCCGACCACTGGCACGTTCCGATCGCTGTGGCAGCGGCACGGGCGGGCAAGGATATCTATTGCGAAAAGCCCGTCTCGCTGTACGTCACGGAAGGGCGCACGCTCGTGGATGTGGTTCAGGAACAGGGCCGCATTCTGCAGACCGGCACCTGGCGACGCAGCAGGGCCGCCTGCCGACGCGCCAGCGAACTAGCGATCAATGGATATCTCGGCGATCTCAAACGCGTGGAAGTCGGCATCCCCGAAGGTTTCGGCATTCGCGGCGGCTTCACCGGTGAAGAAGGCCCGCAGCCCGTCCCGGAAACTCTCGATTACGATCGCTGGCTCGGACCGGCCCCCGAGGCTCCATACACCGCCGCACGCGTCCACTTCAACTTCCGGTGGATCCTTGACTACTCAGCCGGCTACATCACCGACTGGGGCGCTCACTATCTTGATGTGGCGCATTGGGGCATCGGTGCCGACGGCTCAGGCCCACGCGAAATCGAAGGCACCGGCAAGCAACGCGACACCGGCATCTACGATGCGCCCACCAACCTCCATGTGCGTTACGCCTATGACAACGGCGTCGAAATCCACATGCGCACCACCGACAACCAAAAGGACTGGGGCATCCGCTTCATCGGGTCGGAAGCCGACTGTTACGTGGAGAACGTCACCTATACGCCATCGGACCCGGCCCTCAAACGCGTCGAACTCAAAGACTCCGATACCCGCCTGTACGAGTCAGTCGATCACCACAAGAACTTCATCGACGGCGTGCTGGAGCGTAAAGCCACAGCCGCACCGGTCGAGGTGGCGCACTCCAGTGCGGTGGCGTGCCATCTGGGAACCATCGCAGCCCTCACCGGCCGGTCGATCAAGTGGGATCCGAAATCCGAAACCATCGACAATGACCCCGAAGCCAGCGCGATGCTCACCCGTTCCCCACGGGCCGGCTACAGCACAACCTGAGGTGCATGATTTGGACCTACAGCAGGTGACGCACCCGAGAGTCGATCGTGTAGCCAGATGCCGAGCGAAGGGTCGACAAAGCTAGGCAACGTGTTGCAGGCCACGACCAGCTTCGCGAACGGCCTGATTTCAACCGGGGATTTGTTCTTCCGGTTCGCGTTTATCGGCTCGCCGCTTATTAACTGTTTGATGATCCCCTCGTCAGTTCGTCCGATATGCGGCAGATCGCTCGCAAAGTTGGCGAGCGCGTTGTCAAGTTCGATGAGCCTGAACTCGCCGCCCAGTTGCGTGAAAGGCAAATGTTTCACATTCTCCCGGCCAAGCATCGATTCCCACACATTTAGCAACGTGCTCTTGCCGTTGCGCCCCTCGCCGGTCAAAATTCGCATTTTTTCTTGGCGGCAATCGCGGGTGAGCGAATACCCCATGAATTCCTGCAGAAGTTGTTGGCGGCGATCTCCCGGCTCGGTTCGGGGCAAAGTTTGATCCAAAAAGTCCTGCCACCCGGGGTACGGGGCGTCGGCATCAAAGTTGTAGGGGAGAACGATAGAATTGAAAAACCTGCTACTAGCCGGCTGCATTGGCATCGGCCGTCTCCTTTTCTAGACCAGTTCGTTGAGAGAAATTACCCCGTTCCCGAAAACTAGGAGCGGGGGATACGTTATTTGAATTGGATCGAGCGAGCTGACAAAAAATGGAGGGTTCAGCGCCCAGCGGTTCAGCAGGGCAAGCCCTTCTAGGTTTGCAACGACGTCCCCGACAAATTTGCGAGTAACATTCAGTTGCGGGAGCGACTGGAGGAAGCTTATGACTTCTGCGCGGAACCGATCGTCGTCCACCCGGCTCCACCGATCGCCCGCCCACATATGAAAATATGAGCGGAAGAACCAGAGCGCCGGCTCGTCGTCCGCGAGGTCGTGCTCCTCACGCAGGTACGCTAAATACGCTTGAGCGACCTCGCGGGCGTCGGGCTCATCGCTGCCGCCGCCGTCCTCGCCCGCAATCAGGCGGATCTGCTTGGCGATGCTTCGCCGGCTTGCCCCTGCGGCTCCCAACTCGCCGAGCCGCTGCACGATCCGCCCAGCCGCTGCATCGGCCACACCACCGTGAAAAACTGCCGCGGATTCGATCGCAGCCCTGTAGGTTGCCTGATGCGCATTCAAGTTGCCCGTTCCGACCATCGTCGCCAAAATCGCGGCGAAGGCGTCCGGATACGTTTGGCCGGCGCTTCGGATGGTGCTGCGGTTCTGCAGCTGCCGGAGAAGCTGGATCGCAGCATAGCGTGACCAACTGCTAACGTTTATCAGTTCGACCATGATGTCGCCGTCACGCTCGGCGCACTGCGCCGAAACGTCCGGCCAGAGATCTGCCGTCGCCGTTTGAAAATCGATCGGCAACGTGGTGCCGTCTTCGAATCTGAGGACAATTCCGACAGCTGGCTCGTGGCTCGCCGGCGCTGATGCGCTATAATTATTCATCGCTTTTCTCGAGGGGCGGCTGCCGGGCAGGGCAGGCCGCCCCTTTCCTATCAAACCTGTGTTTACAAACCCAATTCGTCGGCTTCGCGTTCGGCTTGTTCAGCTCGCGAAACTGGGCGTCGGCGAATGCTGCTGCGTGGCGGGCGACCTTCATCGCTACCGTTCAAATGTTCCTGATCCGCAGTTGTAAGCGCGGTCAAAAAGTCGCGGAGATCGTCCGGATGGACGAGCGCACGCTTGCCGCAGCGAGTATAAAGAAGGCGTCGTCGCGTACCGTCCGGCAGCGACACCCCGCGAGTGCGCCAGCGACACACCGTTGCTTTGTGAATCTTGAGCCGGCGAGAAATCGTCAAGTCGGTGAAGATGTTTTCGGCGTCAAGTATCGAGCGTTGCATCGTGTGCACTCCGTGAGTTTTGGTAACTTCACGAAGCGTACGGCGTTCGACAGCTGCTGTATGCAATGCAAAACGTAAGGTTATGCAAGCTTACATTTGTGGTGGATGATAGCCGTTTGCGTTGTAGAAACCGTGGCGTTTCAGCTTTGGTACGATTCCTGAACGAAAATGCTCATGCGAGATCTTTAGGTGGCCGGCAATCACCTTGCCGTGACTGCCTGGATGTTCGCGGATGTAGTCCGCCGCTAGGGCGGCGGTCCCCGTTAGAGGCGCGCCGGTGCCGCCCTCGCCTGGCGTCGCCAGTTCGCTGAGTTGCTGCTCCACCGTGTTAGCGAGGCCGATCAGCAGGCTGTGAACGTTTCTGTCATCGGGCGCCGCTTCCTTTACCGCCTTCGATAGCCTTTGCCGGAAGGCATTGCCGTTGGACGCTGTTAACAAAGCGATGACGATCGGCAGCTCGGCGACGGGCGTGTGTTTCGCGGCGCAACATTTCAAGGTGTCGATGTCGCGCTTCGGCTCCTTTGCCAGCCACTCCCCCAGCACTACCCCCAGCTCATAGAACGCAAAAAAGCCGGTATGCTCGCGGAGCGCCTGATCTGCATGTTCCCGCAGATCAAGCGACGCGAAGAACTCGGCATCACCCTGAACAGGACCATATTGCCCCGCAAGGATCCGACAGCTCTCCCGCAAGTCGGCCCGAATCACGTCCGGGATCATTTCTCCAAGTGTAAGAATTGCCGTAGTGACAACATCGACCCCCACATCACGCGAATGTAACCCCAGCCG
Organism: Phycisphaeraceae bacterium; assembly: GCA_040905565.1. Classification (GTDB taxonomy): domain Bacteria; phylum Planctomycetota; class Phycisphaerae; order Phycisphaerales; family Zrk34; genus JBBDRF01. The sequence continues at coordinate 190,384 of JBBDRF010000092.1, forward strand.
AAAGGCGGCGACGTGCTTGGAGTCTTCATAAAGTTCCAGCGAAAACTGATCAAACCTCAACGGAATCTTTTGCGACATTCCGACGCCTATCAGAATCAGAGTTTCCGTCCTCACAACACCGCGTTAAGCGTACCGAGACCGTCATGCGACGCAAACAGTCACGGGTGGCATGCTGTCACCCCACCTTCGCAATCACGGCGCGGGCTTTCCGGTCATTTTGCTCGGCGTAGGTCTGGGTGATGACGAGGCTGCTGTGCCCCAGAACGATCGAGGCGACCTCGAGCCCGAAGTCCCGGCGGAGGTAGGTGGCTGCATTGTGCCGGAGGCGGTGCGGTCCCCACACGGGAATTCCTTCACGTTCGCAAAGTCGATGAATTTGACGTCGATAGCTGGCGGTCGTGTACTGACGCGCGATCGTGCGGCTTGTCTGCGGGACGTTCGGCTTTTGGTTCGGACGCCGACCTCTACCCTTTGTTGCCAATCTCGCTTTCGCCTCAGCGTTCGACTCGCGCGGGGAGAATAGTGGCTGGTCCGTCGGGCGCTCGGTCGTGATGAACAGCCGCAGAATGCGCTGAGCCTTCGGACCGAAGTACAGCACGCGAGCCTTGCCGTGATGCGCGGTCTTGTGCTGCTTCTCATCGGTGGAGCCGTCGTAGGTGACGGTCCAGCAGCGGCGGTCGCTCGTGTCCAGGTCGCACGCTCGCAAACGGATCAGTTCATCCGCCCGGGCTCCGGTGAGAAGTTGCAAGTCGATGAGGGCGCGAACGGGGCGGGTCATGTTGCGGCGGTTTCGAATGCGTCGGATGTGATGCCGGGGGACTGGCTTCACGCGGTCGCGGTCGGGGGCTTCGCCACGCGCCAGAGCCTCGACCGTGGCAAGCCGCCGATACACTCGCTCGCTACAAAGTTCATGCGACGCCGCCCACTTGAACGCCTGCCGGACGCGGGAAACCTGCTTGTTGATGTGCGACCGACTCCACCCCGCTTCGATCATGCTCTGGCGAACGGCGCGAAGTCGCTTCGGCCCGAACGCCTCGGCGGGTTCCGATCCGTAAAGTTTGCGAACGTGGCGGATGGCGCGGCGGATGGTATCAATTTCGGAGTCGCTGTACCGCTGCGCCGCGTGCCTGATGTAGGCCACGCAGACGATGGTGACCGTGTTGTCCTCCGCGGCTGGCTCATCGGACGCCTGCGGAAGCCTGCGCCCGTTTGAAAGCACTCGGCGACGGTGCGGTCATATTGCTGCTGAGCTTCGGCGGAGCCGTAGGGGCCCAAACGGATGACTTCACCATCGATTTGAACGATGGCGGTAGCCCGGTTACGGGTCATCTTTGGGGGTCGGTTTTTGAGTCGTGGCACGGTGCGGGTCTCCTAAAACTGTGCAATGCACGGTTTTGCGGATGCCGCACCTTTGGGAAGGGTTGACGCTAACTTGCGTCCTCGGCTGCGTTTGTTGCAATGGGCGATACAGGACTCGAACCTGTGACCTCACGGGTGTGATCCGTGCGCTCTAGCCAGCTGAGCTAATCGCCCGTCGGTGAGCAAGCATAGATGGGGGGCCCAGCGGCGTCAAGCGGGGGTTAATCGCGATTACGGGCGGTTGCCACGCCGTGCGGGGCGGCGTTGCGGAGGAGGTCCAGCCAGGCTTCGGGGAGCACTTCCAGCCACCATCTCCCGGAGCGTTTCTGGACGAAAACTTTGCAGCCGAAGACAGCGGAAAGTTGCTCGGGGGTAATGATCTGATCAGGCGGACCCATGGCCACGATCTCACCTTCGCGCAGCAGCAGAAGCTGATCGGTCTGCGGGCTGATCTCCTCGACGTGATGGGTGACCATGATCACCGTCAGGCTGGGGTGCTGATGCTGGAGTTGCGTGACCGTGGCGAGCAGCCGTTCGCGGCCAGCGAGGTCGAGGCCTGCGGTCGGCTCGTCGAGGATGAGGATTTCGGGGAGCTCGACGAGTGCCCGTGCGAGCAGGCAGCGGCGTCGCTCGCCGGTGGAGAGGACGCGGTAGGGGTGATCGTGGCGCTGACCAAGGCCGACACTTGCGAGGCGGTCTCGGGCGTGCTCAATCTGGCCGGTCGTCGCCTCGTGGAAAAGGCCAAGCGTCCCGAAGTAGCCGGTCAGCACAACCTGCAGCGTGGTGAGGTTTTCATCGACGCCGAAGCGTGCAGCGGGATCGACGACGGCGATGCGCTTACGGAGTTGGCGTACATCCGTACGGCCGAGGCGTTGGCCGAGGATGTCGACGGTGCCGCGCGACGGCCACATGAACCCGGTGACGATGCGCATGAGCGTGCTTTTGCCGGACCCGTTGGGCCCGAGGACCACGCAGCGGGAGCCAATGGGCAGCGACCAGTTCACCTCGCGGAGGATTGACGTCGGCCCGCGGTGAACGGCGACACCGTTCATGGAAACGGCGGCAGCAGGTGGGGTGGGGGGGGTGGGGGCAGTCATGGCCGCCGATTGTAGTCGCCAAAGGGACGGCGTGCGTGGGCAAGGCATCCTCCACCATTCGTCGTGGCGGCGCTAAGGTACCGTGTTAGAAATCCATTAGGTGCGTTATGCGTTGTTGCAATCGCGCAGCTGTGGCGAAATACTCTCGTGAGTAGCTCACCCTCATGGCCCCGCCCCCGATCACCTCGGCCGGAGAATTGGAATGATGACCAAAGCAAAGCAGAAGCGGAGCGAGCAGCCTGAGCCGACGACGATGGCACGGGGGCATCTGCTCGTCGTTGAGGACGAGGAAGACCTTCAGGATCTGTTGCGATACAACCTGACACGTGAGGGTTTCACCGTGACCTGCACGGATCGTGGCGAGCAGGCGTTGCGGCTGGTGGCGGAGCGTGTGCCGGATCTGATTGTGCTGGATTTGATGCTGCCGGGTATGGACGGGCTCGAGGTTTGCCGAACGCTGAAGGCGAATCCGGCGACGGCAGCGGTGCCGGTGGTGATGCTGACGGCGAAGGGCGAAGAGGCGGATGTGGTGGTCGGCCTGGAGATGGGGGCGGATGATTACGTGCCCAAGCCGTTCAGTCCGCGGGTGCTGACGGCGCGGCTTCGGGCGGTGCTGCGGAGACCAAAACTGGCGCCGACAGAGGAAGGCGAGGGGGAAGCCGCGGCCATCCGGGTGGCCGGAATTGAAATATTTCCCGATCGCCACGAGGTGAAGCTCGCGACCGGGCCGGTGGACCTGACCGCGACCGAGTTCAAGCTGCTTCAGATGATGGTCCGCAGGCCTGGTCGGGTGTTCACCCGACAGCAGATCATTGACACGCTTCACGATGGGCTTGCGGCGGTGACCGACCGCTCGGTCGATGTTCAGATTGTGTCGCTGAGGCGAAAGCTCGGCGAAATGGGGCAAATCATCCAGACGGTGCGCGGCGTCGGTTACCGACTGCGTGAGGAATGAATCCCATGGAACGACGGGCGCGACAGTGGACAACGGCTGCGGGCGTTGCGGTAGGGGTGTTTGCTGTGACGAGCCTGTCGGCGATGGCGCAGGGCGGAGCGGCGATGCAGACCACCGAATGGCGCGGCGCGTTCTATGCGTTGATGGCTATGCTGTTGCTTGTCGCGGCGGCGTGTGCGGTGATCCTGATGCGCGTGCGTCAGCATGTCCAGCGGGTGACGCGTGAGCACGATCACCTGATGCGCAGCATGATCAGTCGTCGCAATGAACTCGAGGCCGCGATGAGCAGCATGATCGAAGGCGTGTTGGCGGTGGGGATGGATCGGCGTGTGATCAGCTTGAACGACGCTGCGGCGAAGCTGCTGGAGGCGAGGCCAGACCGCGCGACCGGGCGGGACATGCACGAGGTGATCCGAGCCGAGCCGTTGCAACGGTTCATCGAACGTTCGCTACACGCGGAGAAACCGATCCAGGACGACATCAATCTTGCCGTCAGCAGCGACCGGGCGGTCGGGTCGAACGGGGCACGGCATCGGCTTTACCAGATCCAGGGGACGGTGCTGCGGAACGCGGAGGGCGAACGGGTGGGCTCGCTCATCGTGCTGCACGACGTGACACGGCTGCGGCGGCTGGAGGTGGTAAGACAGGATTTCGTGGCGAACGCATCGCACGAGATCAAGACGCCTGTTACGGCGATCAAAGCTGCGGCCGAAACCCTGCTGGAAGCAAGCGAGGAAAATTCCGACCCGCAGGAGATGCGGCAGTTCGTGAAGATGATCGCGCGACAATCGGACCGGCTCCAGGCGATCGTGGAAGATCTGCTAAGCCTGGCCCGCCTCGAGCAGGATACGCAAAGCGACCGGGTGGGGCTTGAGCCGGGGCGGGTGGCGGCGGTCGTTCAGGCGGCGGTTGAAACCTGCGCCGTCCGTGCCGACGAACGCAACACGACGCTGCAATGGCACTGCCCGGCGGATCTCGTGGTGGATATTCATGTGCGCCTTCTTGAGCAGGCGGTCATCAATCTGCTGGATAACGCGATCAAGTACAGCCCCGAAGGGGCGACGGTCCGGACGGTGGTGGAACGGCTGGGCGATGAGCTGATCATCAGCGTTCAGGACAGCGGCGTGGGGATTGCGGCGGAGCATCTGCCGCGCATCTTTGAGCGGTTTTATCGCACGGACAAAGCACGCAGCCGGGCGATGGGCGGGACAGGGTTAGGCCTTTCGATCGTGAAGCATATTGCGCTGGCGCACGGCGGGCGGGTATCGGTCAACAGCAGGCCGGGCGAGGGTAGTACGTTTCGCATCCATCTGTCCGTCGGCGTAAACGATCCGCATGAAAAGCCGCTGGCGGGTGGGGCACGAGCAGAGTGATGTGGCTTGGCCGCAGAGGGGGGCCACCCGCTGCGCCAATCGTGTTTGGATTGTTAGGAAATCATTAGCGCATTGATCATCTGGTGCTAACAGTCCGCTCACAATCGGCTCCTATTCTTGTTGCAGTAGCCCATTGGGTGGCAACGCAAACCGGAAGGAGCATCAGATGAAACGTTGGCAACAGATGATCACAGCGGGCGCTTTGGTCGCAACCATGTCGCCCCTCGCGATGGCACAGGTCCAGGTGGATGCCGATCTGCCGGACTATGAACCGACGGCGGGCGTCTCAGGCAATATCACCACGGTCGGGTCTGACACGATGAACAACCTCGCCACGCTGTGGGCGGAGGGGTTCCTGGAAATGTACCCGAACGTGCGGGTTGAGATTGAAGGCATGGGCTCTTCAACGGCGCCGGTGGCGTTGACGGCCGGCACGGCGAACTTCGCGCCGATGAGCCGGGAGATGAGCGGCCGTGAGATCGACAACTTCGAGAGCCGGTACGGCTATCCCGCGACGCCGCTGCCAACTTCGGTGGACATGCTGGCGGTGTTCGCCCATCGTGACAACCCGATCGAGGGACTGACGCTGAAGCAGGTCGACGCGATCTTCTCCGGCACGCGTCGCGGCGGGCTCAGCGAAGATATCACCCGCTGGGGGCAACTCGGACTCAAGGGCGACTGGTCGAACCAGAACATCAGCATTTACGGCCGAAACGCGGCGAGCGGCACGTACGGCTACTTCCGCGAGAACGCGATGTTCGGCGGCGACTTCAAAAGCTCGGTGCGTGAGCAGCCCGGCAGTTCGTCGGTCGTGCAGGGCGTGGCCAGTGAACGGAACGCGATCGGCTACAGCGGCATGGGCTATAAGACCGCCGACGTGCGGGCGGTTCCGCTAAAGCGTGATGGCGACGAGCGTTTCTACACGGCGACGCCGGAAGACGCGGGCGACTATCCGCTGGCACGCTTCCTGTACGTCTATGTCAATCACAAGCCCGGTGCGGATCTGGACCCGCTTCGCCGTGAGTTCGTGAAGTACATCTACAGCAAGCAGGGCCAGGAAGCGGTCGTCCGTGATGGGTTCATCCCCGTGACGGCGCACGTGGCCCGGCAGGCGCTGGAATCGGTCGGCATCGAAGCGGACTTCTAAACGCGAAACTTCTGCGGGCGGCGACGGAAACGTTGTCACCCGCCTTCTGGCTTCACCCCCTCTCCACCGGTGCGACCGAAACATGCGTGACACGACGAGATCAGAGACGGCAGACGCAGCGGATTCAAAACCGTTCACCGGACGGATACGCCGCCGCAAGACCAAGGCTTCGGTGAAGGTCGGCGATGCGGTGGCGCGTGGACTGATCACGACGGGCGGGATCGGCACGATCATTGCGGTGTCGGCGGTGTGTCTGTTCCTGGTGTGGGTGGCGGTGCCGCTGTTTCACGGCGCAACCGTGACCGACGCGAAAACCTACGCCGAGCCTTGGGAAGGGGACGCAGCCGAGGCGGTGCACCTGGCGACGGACGATCACCAGACGATCGGCTATACCGTCACCAACGACGGCATGCTTCACGTTTTCCTCTGGGATAGCGGCGAGTTGGTGACACGGGAGCCGCTGTTTGAAGACCGTGATCCGACGGCATGGTCGTTCGGCGAACGCCACGGCGATGCGGTGTTCGGCTTCGCCGACGGCTCGGTGCAACTGGGGAGCATCACGTTCGAGACGAGCTATCTGGAAGCGGAGGATGTGCCCGAAGACGTGGTCGCTCTGGCGGTGAACGAAACGATGGTCTACGACGACGGCGTGATCACGCGGACGCCGATCGGCCAGTTCCGCCTGCGGAAAGTGCGAGCGGCGTTCGGCGAGCCCGCGATGCTTGAGAATCCGTCGCCCGTGGTGCACCTCAGCCACACGCAGCGTGGCGGACGCACGATCTTCGTCAGCTATCTCGCGGACGGTCGGCTTCTACTCAATGAAGTACGCGAACGGCGAAACCTGCTGACCGGCGAGGTGCGGACGGAACTCAACGACCGCGAACTGCCGTTCGAGTTGCCCGCCGATCGCGAGGCCCCTGACCACGTGATGATGGCGGGGCTGGGCGACAACATCTTCGTGCTCTGGAACGACGGGCATCTGCTGCGGTACGACCTGCGGGACCGAGAGGATCCACGTGTCGTTGAACGCGTCGACCTGATCGCGGAGGAAGGCGAACGCATCACGGCGGTTGATTTCATGACCGGACGCCACAGCCTGGTGACCGGCGATTCGCTCGGGCGTGTCCGTGTCTGGTTCCGCGTCTCGAAGGATGCGGCGACGATGGCAGCGGCTCGTGGCGAGGGTAAGGCCCCAGAGCAGGTGGACGACGGGCCAGTGGTGCTGCATGTGGTCGGCGACGGCGTTCGGCTGGTCAACGCGCATGAGCTGGTCGGGCCTACCGATGCGGCCGTCACGGCCCTGGGGGCTTCGCTGGGCAGTCGCATGTTGAGCGTCGCCTACGAAGACAACAGCATTCGGCTGTTCCACGTGACGGCGAACAACCTCGTCCTTCAGACGCAGACGCCCCCCGGGGTGCCGATCGACGACCTCTACATGGCCCCGCGCGACGACGGCCTGATCGCGCTCACCCCGGGACAGATGCAACGCTGGTCGTTTGATCGCAAGTATCCTGCAATCACCGTGAAGTCGGCCTTCGCGCCCGTCTGGTACGAAGACTACTCAGGTCCGCAGCACATGTGGCAGTCCTCAGCGGGCACCGATGAATTCGAGCCGAAGTACGGCCTCACGCCTCTAATCTTCGGCACGCTTAAGGCCACCTTCTACTCCATGCTGTTCGGACTGCCCCTGGCGATGCTCGCCGCCATCTACACCAGCGAATTCCTGCACCGCAAGGCCCGCGCCCGCATCAAGCCGATCATCGAAATGATGGCCAGCCTGCCCAGCGTGGTGCTCGGTTTCGTCGCGGCACTGGTGATCGCGCCAATCGTCGAGCGCGTCGTCCCGGCGGCACTGCTGGCGGTCTTCCTCGTTCCGCTGTCGGTCCTGCTGGGCGGCTACCTCTGGCAGATGCTCCCGTACGCGTTGCAGATCCGCATGACCAACTGGCGCATCGTGTTCATCTCCGCCGCCGTTTTGTTGGCGATGCTGGTAACGCCGGTGCTTGGCCCGGTGGTCGAGTACGTCGCATTTGCTGGCGACATTCGCGAGTGGCTCCGTGCGGAACGTGGCTCGGGCGTCACCGGCTGGCTAATCCTGATGCTGCCGGTGAGTCTGCTGATTACCACCATCGTGTTCAGCCGTTTCATCAACCCCTGGCTGCGCGACCGTAGGGTGGCAATCACCCGATCGAAAGCGGCCACGCATGAGCTTATCAAGTTCGGTATCGGCATCATCGTGACCGTCAGCCTGGCGCTGGTCGCTGCGATGGTGATGACGCACGGCCTTGGATGGGACCCCCGCGGCAGCTTCATCATCGGCGGCATGGACTTCTCGCCGATCGATACCTACGAACAGCGGAACTCGCTGATCGTCGGCTTCGTGATGGGCTTCGCGATCATCCCCATCATCTACACCATCGCCGAAGATGCCCTGAGTTCCGTCCCCGAGCACCTTCGCTCAGCCTCACTCGGTGCCGGGGCCACACCATGGCAGACGGCCGCGCGGCTGATCGTGCCGACGGCGATGAGCGGTCTCTTCTCCGCAGCGATGATCGGCCTCGGCCGCGCGGCCGGGGAGACCATGATCGTGCTCATGGCGGCCGGCAACACACCCCTGATGGAAATGAACATCTTCAACGGCTTCCGCACGCTCGCCGCGAACATCGCCGTCGAACTGCCTGAAGCCTCCATCGGAGGCACCCATTACCGCATGCTGTTTCTCGCGGCGTTGACGCTCTTCGCGATGACCTTCGCGATCAACACGCTCGCAGAAGTCGTCCGCCTGCGGTTCCGCAAGAGGGCCTACCAACTATGACCACCGGTGCCGCTACAACACAGGACGTGACAACGAAGCCCGGCGGTGCCGGCGAGCCCACGCCCGAACAACCCCACCCCGGCGGGCGCACCCGGAGGCGACGCGGCAACTCCATCGCCGCTCAGGGCGAACCGCTCGTCTGGCTGATCGGCGGCGGGCTCACCGTCTGTGCCATGATGATCGTCGGCCTCCTTCTGCTCATCTTTTTACAGGGCGTGTCGACCTTCTGGCCCAAGCGCGTCATTCAAGTGGAGTTGACCGACGGCAGCGTGCTCCTTGGCGAGCGCACCCGCGGAGAGTGGTTCATGCCCGGCGTAGATGACACCTCCGGCGCGGAAATGGTGGGTGCCGAGGTGCTCGAGGAGACGCCGACACGCGAGCGCCAATACCGACAGCTGATGCGGACGGGCAATCGTGACCTCACCGGCGTCTCATTCAACTGGGTGCCCGATGCAGCGATTGAGCGGGAGTCGCAGCCGGAGTGGGCGATGCTGATCGAACGCCGCACCTGGGGGCCTTACATGGGCTTTCCGCAGGCGTTCGTCGAAGTGCATGATCGAGAGGTCGGCGCTGAAGAGGCCAGTCTGGCGGGACATCTGACATTCTTTCAAGGGGCGTTCGGAGCGTTGGATCCCGAGGAGCGGGAGACGGCCGTGTCCCTGGTACAGCAGCGGCTTGAGTCGCTGCGCACGGCTGAGGTGAACGCGTTCCTCGCTGATCTCGCCAGTGAAGGCCGCACGTATGAAGCGGTCCTCGAAGGTGGGCAAAAGATCGCGTTCGACGCGGTGGAGCCAGGCGCGAACGTCGTCGCGGTGCGTGAACAATGGACCGGCGAGGCGGAGGCATGGGCGCGGTTCCAGGCTGAACACGATTCGGTAGGGGAGCGGAGCGACGAACGGCACAGCCTTGAACGACACAAACTGGGCAGTCTGAACCATGTGCAAGAGACGGCGCGGCTGGCGGTCCGCTCGCAGGAACTTGAGCACAACATGGGTCTGCTCGGCCTCGCGAATCGACTGCTAGAAATCGAAACCGCGATCACAAACGCAACGCAGCGCCGGACGGAACTGGCCGGCACCCCCGACCAGCTAACCGAGCATTTCGGCGCAGACTCTCAGTTGATCGCCCTTGCCGACAAGGTGGCCTCGGCGCGGCAGGCCGACCTCGATGCAGAGCTGACTGATCTGGAGGAACGTCATGCGGCCGAGCAAGCCGAGCTTGCCAACCTGCCTGAAGATCCTCAACGGGCCATCGAAGCTTACGTTTCCAGTGTGCAGCGGGTGCGGCGTGAACAGGCGGTCGTGCTTGAAGAAATCGACCAGCTAAACCGCGAGAACGAACAACTCGAGCTTCACACCGCCGACGTGACCGGCACACCGACGACGCTGGTGCTCGGCGAGGTCGTGCGGGCCTACCCCGCGAACCAACTTTCTCTGACCGACCGCGTTGGCGTGTACGGCTCACGCTGGTTGGAATTCCTGACGGAAAATCCGCGCGAGGCCAACCAGGAAGGCGGCGTGCTGCCACCGATTGTGGGCACCATCGTGATGACGCTGCTGATGTGCTTCATGGTCGTGCCGTTCGGCGTGCTGGCGGCGCTGTACCTGCGGGAATACGCGAAGCCCGGGCCGATTGTCAGCGCGGTCCGCATCGCAGTGAACAATCTCGCGGGCGTGCCCAGCATCGTCTTCGGCGTGTTCGGGCTCGGCTTCTTCTGCTACATCGTCGGCGGCTATGTCGATCAGGGCCCAACAAATCCCGCAAGCCCGATGCCCTGGATGATGGTCCTCTGCCTGCTTGTGGTGATCGCGGGGCTGGCGATATGGGCGACGACGATCAAGATGAAAACTTCCGCAGCACGCAGCACCAGCGCCAAGCTGCTCGGCTATGCCGTGATCGCGACGTGGATGATCTCCTTCGGCCTGATCGCCTGGCTGGTCGTGAAGACGCCGTTTTTTGAAGGCTTTTACGCAGCTCGCGCCGCCGACGGCCATCCCACCTTCCGCAAGGGCGGCGTACTATGGGCCTCGCTCACACTGGCACTGCTGACGCTGCCGGTGGTAATCGTGGCGACGGAAGAAGCGCTGGCCGCCGTGCCACGTTCGATGCGTGAAGGCTCGTACGCCTGCGGCGCGAGCAAATGGCAGACGGTGCGGCGGATCGTGTTGCCTCGCGCGATGCCGGGCATCATGACGGGGATGATTCTCGCCATGGCGCGCGGCGCAGGCGAGGTGGCCCCACTCATGCTGGTCGGCGCGGTGACGCTGGCGCAGGAACTGCCGGTTGATCCGCAGTTCCCCTACGTCCATCTCGATCGCAGCTTCATGCACCTGGGCTTCCACATCTACGACGTCGGCTTCCAGAGCCCCGACAGCGAAGGTGCCAAGCCGATGGTCTATACGACGGCCCTGCTGCTGGTGGGCATTATCGCGACGCTGAACATGGCTGCGTTCGGCCTCCGGACCAAGCTGCGGCGACGCTTCGCAGGCAGCCAGTTCTAACGCGGAATCAGGAACAAACCGTCGCCCCGACGCGACATGAACGACAGGTGGCAACAATGCAGAACGAAACGACAGTCGAGCCGGTGCAGCGCGAGCGTGGCCGCCTTCAGGCCATCATCGCAGGCAAGGACGTGGAGACCGAAACCCACGCCAGCCTGAGGACCGAGACGCCCGTGCTTGAGATCGAGAACTTTCGCCTCTGGTACGGCCAGGCGCAGGCCCTCTACAACGTATCGATGAACATCCCCAAAGGGAAAGTGACCGCACTCATCGGGCCCAGTGGCTGCGGCAAAAGCACGCTGCTGCGATCGGTCAACCGCTTGAACGACCTCATCGAAACCGTCCAGATCGACGGGCAGATGCGACTCAACGGCGACCCGATCTACGACCCCAGCGTCGACGTCATCGAACTGCGCAAACGCATGGGCATGGTCTTTCAGAAATCGAACCCCTTCCCGATGAGCATCTACGAAAACGTCGTCTATGCCTTGCGGATCGACGGCGAGCGGAAGAAGTCGATCCTCGACAACGTCTGCGAACGCTCACTCAAAGCCGCTGCGCTTTGGGACGAGGTGAAGGATCGCCTGCACGAGAGCGGCCTCAGCTTGTCCGGCGGTCAGCAGCAACGTTTGTGCATCGCCCGCGCGATCGCCGCTGAGCCGGAGGTGCTGCTGATGGACGAACCTTGCTCGGCACTGGATCCGCTGGCGACGAGCAAGATCGAGGATCTGATCCAGGAACTTAAGGGCGAGTACACCGTGCTGATCGTGACGCACAACATGCAGCAGGCGTCGCGCGTCAGCGATTACACCGCCTTCATGTATCTCGGACGGCTCATCGAATACGGCCCGACAGAGGACCTGTTCATCAAACCACATGTCGCGGAAACCGAAGATTACATCACCGGTCGATTCGGATAAGCGATCGAGTGGCGAACACAAACGTCGGAAAACACAGCGGGAAACGGTGGGGGGGAGGTGGGGGGGGGGGTAATGGGTGGCACTCTTACGCAGGAAAGGCAACACCATGCAGCGAGCGTTCCAGATTTCAATGTGCGTCACAATCGGCAGCATTGCACTGTTCGGTTGTGAGAGCAAACCCACGGCACACGCCACGCCTCAGAACGAACAGGCCCCTACGGCAGCCGTGGCGACGGAGCAGCCAACAGCCGTGACCGAGGTTGCAACCGAAGCGGTTCATGAGCACGATCGGCCCGGCTTCGTGACCAGCGTCGAAGACGATCGGCTGCTGTGGGTGTGGCCGGACGGGGCGGAGCGCGAGAAGCCGGTGAAGCAGGTCAGGCTCGTCGGCGCAGGGCCAGATGGCCTGACGATCGTCGCGCCGGATCAGGAGACGGCGACGCGTTACCTCGCCACGAAGCCCGGCTACCAGATCGACCTTGCGGAGAATCGGCTTTGGGTCTGGCGTGATGATCAACAGCCCGAAAAGACGGCCAAGCAGGTCCGTATGGTCGCTGCCGGGCCGCGCGGCACCACGCTCGTCGGGCAGGACCGCCAGACACTGGTCGACTACCTCACCGCAGCTGACGGTTTCGTGACTGAGGTTGATGAGGACGGCCGGCTGTGGGTGTGGTCGGAAGGTGAAGAGCAGGGCAAACCCGCGAAGCAGGTGCGCATGGTCGGTGCCGGACCCATGGGTCTGACGCTGGTCAGCCCGGCCCGGGATACGCTTGAAGGATACCTCGCAGCGGTCGGCAGGTGACCGGCCAATCAGTCGGCATCAACATCAAAGGAAGAAGCCATGGCTGTTCACCAACAGCGTCAGATTGAAAAGTTGAAGCGGATGATTCGCGCCCTCGGCGCACGTGCCCAGAGTCAGTTGGACTCGGCGATGCGAGCCGTGAAGGATCGTGACGAAGAACTGGCGCAGCGCGTCATTGCTGAGGACGATCGCATCAATCAGGTTGAGATTGAGATTGAGGAGGAGTGCCTACATACCTTGGCGCTCTATCAGCCGGTCGCGTTCGATCTGCGATACGTTGTGTCGGTGCTGAAGATCAATAATGACCTGGAGCGCATTGCCGACCAAGCGGTGAATATCGCGCAGCAGGCGAGTTTTCTCAGTGAATCCGAGCCGTTGCCGTTGGTGCCTTACGACATGGACGGCATGGCTGAGCGTGTGCAGGAGATGCTGCGTGACGCGCTCGAAGCATTGGTTGAGATGGATGCCGAGCGGGCCGAGCGGGTGCGGCGCGCCGATGAGGAAGTCGACGCGATTCACCGGGAGATGTACGCCAATGTTGAAACGGCGATCCAGAAGCATCCCGAGCAGGCGCGACAGCTGATTCACCTGATGAACATTTCACGGCAGCTCGAGCGCACGGCCGACCTGACCGTAAACATAGCAGAGGATGTTCTGTACACCGCCCAGGGCGACATCATCCGCCACGCAACTGCCAGATCAAAGGCCGAACTGTAGCCGTCGCCGCCCGCTAAAATGGCATCAGCGGTTGTTCATTGCTTCGCCTCGCCGGCACCGACCAGGACGATTTTCGTCAGGATCGGGGCGACGAGTTCGAAGAGGATCGTCGTGCCCAGGATCGTGTTGACGATGAGGGGGCCGGCTTGTTCAAGGCCCGGTGCGCCCGATGCGACGAGCGCTAACCCGATCGAGACGCCGGCCTGAGGCAACAGGGCGAATCCGAGCCGATGGCGAAGCACCGCGGGCGCTTTGACTATGGTCGTGCCGAGCCACGCGCCGACCACCTTCCCCACGACACGCGCGACGGCATAAGCGGCGATGAACCCGAGAGAGTCGACAAATACGGCTGGCTCAAAATGCGTCCCTGCGAGTGTGAAGAGCGTCAGGAAGATCAGCTCCTGGATGTGCGTCATCGGCCGCAGCCATTGCTGTGTCTTTTGCGGATCGAAGAACTCCTTCGACACCAGGCCCAGCAGCATGCACGTGAGAAGTGGCGAAAGATGCAGCAGGTTCGCCAGGCCCACCGCCAGAAGAATACTGCCCGCCACCACCGGCAGACGCAGGTCTTCCTGCTCAACGCGCCAACCGAACCATCCGAGCAGGCAGCCCATCGCGCTACCGAGCGCGATCGCGCCGCCGATCTCCCAGAATGCTGAAAGCAGCTGATGCTCGCCCGCGCCTCCCGCAGCAACCAGTGCGAGGGTGAAAAGGATGATGCTCAACATGTCGTCCAAAGCGACCACGCCCAGCAGGGTCATCGTCAGCGGCCCGCGCGTCTGGTATTCCTCGATGACGGCGAGCGTCGCTGCCGGTGCCGTGGCCGTTGCGATCGCCCCTAGAACCAGCCCCGTCGCCAGCGGCGATTGCGCGCCAGCCATGCTCCCGTACGCCCAGAGCGTCACCGTCACCACGGCCAGCGCGCCCACTGACTGGCCCAACGTCCCGCCCGCGATGCCCCCTCCGAGCCTGCGTAGCCAGCCCCACTCCAGCTCACCGCCGATCATGAAAGCCACTGCCCCCAGTGCGGCTTGGACCAGCACCGGGTCCCACTCCGGCTGACCGTCGATGATGAATTGCCCGAGGAAGGGCTGGGAGAATGCCGCTCCGACCAGCACGTAGGCCGCGATGCGTGGCACACCGATGCGCTCCGCCATGTGTCCTACCACGAATCCGACCGCGAGGAGCAGTCCCAGCAGTGTTAGGCCCGAGCCTCCGATCATGATCGCCTCGTGCTACAGGAGCAGACATCGGAGCGTCTCTCACGATAGCGTTCGTTGCCGCCAGAGCGAACACGGTGCATCGGAAGTTGCCGAATGATCGCGGTGGTGGAGCGGTCACTCCAGGGATGGAACGTCGAGCCACCGCCGCTGCGCCCAGCTCTCCAGCCCGAGTTCCGCCAGCTGGACACCCTTTGCCGCCTCCAGGAGTGACCACTCGAACGCGTCGCCTCGCACCAAGTGCTTGAGAAACAGCTCCCACTGAACCTTGAACGCGTTGTCGTAGACCTGCTGCGAAGGCACCGCGTTCCATGACTCGTAGAAGTCGATCGGACTGTCGATGTCCGGGTTCCACACCGGCCGGGGCGTGTTGTTGTATTGCTGCGTCACGCATTGGCGCAAGCCGGCCACGGCGCTCCCGTTGGTGCCGTCTACCTGGAGGGTGAGCAGGTCGTCACGCCGCACGCGCACGCACCACGAACTATTGAAGTGACACACGATGTCGTTTTCCAGTTCGAACGTGGCATAGGCGGCATCGTCGGCGGTGGCTTCATAAGGTTTGCCGTTTTCATCCCAGCGCGTGGGGATATGTGTCGCGCCAAGGCAGGACACGCTCTTAACATGGCCGAATACGTTGTCCAGAAGGTAGCGCCAGTGGCAGAGCATGTCGACGATCAGTCCGCCGCCGTCTTCCTTCCGATAGTTCCAGCTGGGACGCTGGGCGGGGATGTGGTCGCCTTCGAAGACCCAGTATCCGAACTCGCCGCGCACGGACAGGATGCGGCCGAAGAAACCAGTCTCCACAAGCTGCTTCAGTTTTACGATGCCCGGCAACCACAGCTTGTCCTGCACCACGCCGTGCTTCACGCCGGCCTCCTCCGCGCGTGCGTACAACTCCATGGCGGCCTCAGTGGTAAGGGCTGTCGGCTTTTCGCAATAGATATGCTTACCCGCTGCAATCGCCTGCTTCACGGCGGCGGCCCGGCGGTCGGTCGTCTGCGCATCGAAGTAAACCGGATACGCAGCGTCGGCGAGAAGCGAAGCAAGGTCCGTCGTCACCGGCGGATCGATGCCCGACAACGCAGCGGCTTGGCGAAGCTTGTTCTCGTTGCGACCGACAAGAATCGGCCGGGGCATGATGACCTCATCGTCGCCGAGCTTCACCCCGCCCTGCTTCACGATCGCCGCCACCGACCGCAGCAGATGCTGATTGGTGCCCATGCGGCCGGTCACGCCGTTCATAATGATGCCGAGTTCGTGCGTCTTCATGCGTCGTCACCGTTCTCTCTAGTGTGCGGATAGATCTTTGAACGCGGGAGGCGGCGAACCGTCACGAAGGTAATTCACCGTATACATCATCCAGGTATTCATCAGGGGATGATTGTCGTCGCTGTGCAGGTTATCGAGGCGCAGTTCATAGATGAAGCCCGGCTGAAGGTCGTCGAGGATCAGGCGCACCCGCGTCCGATCTTCCGAGACGGTCAGACCATTCACCTCAATTTCCCGGCGATGGTGTTGCGGCGAGCCATAGGCTTCGTCGTAGGCATAGGCATAGCGGACGAAATGGTAGTTGCCCCGCTCGGCGGCGACGGCGGGATCAAGCGGCCTAGTAAAGGTGAGTTCGAAGCCGTCGTCGGTGAGCGACATCGTCTGAACTTCCAGAGGCGTTTCGCCGGTCCACGTGATGCGATGCAGCCCGGTGTCGCCGGCCCAGGCGTCCTGCCGATGCGTTTGCCCCGTCCACAGGCTGCCGTCGGGAGCGAAGACCATCCGGTTGTTGCCGCGGCGCAAACCGTGGCCGTTGTGGAAGGGGAAACAGGCACCCTGTATCTTGCCGGCTACCTCCTCGAGTGCCACGCGGATGAGATGACTATGGTTCATGTCGCCGATGAAGAGCTGCCCTTCGAACGGCCCGAACCTTCCGCCGGTCGTGTCGAGCAAAGGCTGCGTCGGTGAGCTGGCCATGATGCCGTGCGGCAACTCGACAGCGGCACGGGTGCGTCGCTCAGCGTGATACGCTGCGGGAAGCTCCGCAGGGTTGCCCTGATCCCAACCTTCCGTCCAGAGCATGCTGGCGACGTGGCCGTAGAAGTTCCCTTCCTCCACGTGATAGAGGGGACTCGTGCCGATCCAGTCGCCTTGATTGTCGGTGACGAAGAGTCGGCCCTCGGCGTCGAACCCCAGACCGTTGGGCGCACGGAAGCCCGGCGCGAACGGCTCGATCTCTCCGTCCGGCGTGATCTTCATCACCCACCCGCGATAGGGCACAGGCGAAAACATGCGAATGGGCAAGGCATTGGGATTGCGTTCGCCGCGCACTTCGTGACGTACCCCTCCGGCGGCAGAGGCTGTGCCGAGTGAGATGTAGAGATTGCCCGCAGCGTCGCGCACCGGCCCGAAGTGAAACTCGTGATAGTTACCTGATATGCCGAACGCGTCGGTGACGGTTTGGTAGGTATCGGCTGCGCCGTCGCCGGTGGTATCAAGCAGGCGGGTGACCTCCGGCCGTTGGGAGACGATGAACTCACGCTCGCTGACGGCGAGGATGCCCAGCGGATTATGCAGCCCCTCCGCGAAGGGCGACCACTGCTCGGTCCGCGGATCGTAAAGAAACACCTCCCCGCGCTCGAAGGCCACGACCAGTCGGCCGTCGTCGAGCACGTCGATGCCGCCCACCTCGGGCACGACGCCCCCAGGTGTGGCAACGGTTTCGATCTCGTAGTAATCGCTCCACTTGGCAGCGGCATCATCGGCCGAAGCGGGAAGAGTCAGCATCAGCACTCCGACGCAGGCGACAACTGTTTCGAACCATCTCGCAAACGAAAAGCGGGCCGGCATCACTGCACCTCCTGCGTCGCCGCTTCACGACGGTAAATGTAGCGGAGTTGTTCGACGTCGATCGTACGCGTCCAGAGACGTAGTTCGTCGAGTTCGCCGAGGAAACGCGCGTTACCGTCGATCGCGCCGATCGTGAACGCCACGTCCGGCAGCGGCCCCCGCCGAACCTGCCCAGCTTCCACGCCGTCAATGTAGATCGTGATCTGCTCACCTTCGATGATGAACGCCACGTGATGCCAGGCGCCGGTGGGGGGGGCGGTGGGGCGGTCGCTGTCGAGGCTCAGGACACGTGTTTCACCCTCGCGATCGGGATAGGTCAACGTGAGGCCTTCGCCCTTGCGGTTGTAGCCGAGCACGAACTCAGCCTCATCGGACACGGCGGCAATGATCGGCTGTTCCTCGGCCTCGGCGTCGCGCATGCGGAACCAGCCGGCGACCGAACCGCCTTCGTCAAAATCACTCGCGCGGACGTCGGTGTTGAGTTGCTGAACCTTGTCGCCGGTGTTGAACTGGATCGCGCGCCCGACCACGCCCTCGGTCAAAGCCTCCTTCGCGAAGCTTGATGAAGACGGCATGTCGTTCATCGACCAGTAGCCTGCGGGCTCGAAGCCCCGTCGCTCGGCGAGAATGATGGTGAACGATGTTGCTTCGTCCGGCGTCAGCGTCAGCACGTTCTGTTTCCACGTGCCTGCGGAACTGGTGAAAACCACCCCGGCATACGGCTGAGTCACGTAATGGATCGGCTGCTGGCTGTCTTCGATCTCAAAATGCATCGCAAGGCCAACCCCCTCCGGCAGGGCGGTGATGGATTGCTTCACGCTGTAGCCGTCGAGCGTGTAGTGGAACTGCGGAAGGCCTTCGATCATGCGGTAGCCACGGAACTGCATCTCCGCCAAACGATCGGGTTCACCCAGACGCAGTGGGGGGGTAGCGGGGCCACGGTAGTAGATATCGCCCACGACCTGCGAGAAGTCGGCCCCTTTGCCGCGCCAGTGTGCTTCGCTGTCGATAAAACCACCATGCCACGCATAGCGGAGGTGGCCCGTCGCGGCATCCCAGCAGTACGAAAGATTCCGCCCGGTGTGAACGGCGATTGCTGCGGGGCTGGCATCGGAAAGAAATGTTCGGCGGACCCTCGGCCCCGCTACCGCATCCTCACCATGATGTGCAAAATGTTCGCCCTCCGCCTGGGCAGCGACGGCCTCCACCAACGCAGCCGGCGGGACGTGCGGGTCCTCCGCCAGTGGCGGCAGTTCCTTCGCCCGCGTCACGTACATCGCGCCGTACATCACAAACGCATGGCCGGGGATGGTGCACACGTACGGGTAAACACCCTCCTCCTCCGGCGCGGTGAACGTGATCGTCCCCGTGTCGCCCGCGTTCAGAAGCCCCGTATGAAACAGCACCGCATCCAGGTCCGGCACGTACTCCCGCGCCAGGGCATCAGGCCCCAGCGCGATTGCTGCGTTGGCCACGGCCATCCGCTCGCCCGGCATCGTGATCAGCAGGTTGTGCTGCATCTCGTCGCGGTTCGTCACGATCAGCTTCACCTCGGCACCCGGCTCCACAGCAAAGCGGGTCACGTCAAAACGAAGCCCCGGCAGCGTCGCCAATTCCACCTCGATCGGCTCGGCGTCGACCTCTGCCGCCGTGCCCGCCCAGGCCATCGCAGCGAGCGACCAGACAAAAAGCAGCCGCCATGCGTGCGCGATATCCCTCATGTGTGCATCTCCAAAACGTCAGAAGCGCCGTCTGCCCGCCTGCGCCGACCGCCCACCTTTACCATCTGGTGAGAAGGCGAGTATAGTCGCTCCACCGCTTCTGTTGAACCTTCCATACAGGCCCGACTTGCATCGCCTGCCAGAGCGTCTACAATGGCCCAACTGAATCGCGGGGCGTAGCTCAGCTTGGTAGAGCGCTTCGTTCGGGACGAAGAGGTCGTAGGTTCAAATCCTATCGCCCCGATTCGGCAATCAAAGGACTTACGGCAAAAGCCGTGAGTCCTTTTTTTTATGAGCCGAGGACCATCTCGGGGATCAACCCACCTCGTCTGCCAGATGCGTCACGTGATACACATCAAGCTAGACGGCAGGATGTGGCCCCAGACCCCGAAGAATGAGCGGCACCGGTTTCCGCCGACACCGCACGAGCCTCACCCCGAACGCGCCGTCGCTCAGCGACGCTGAGCCGTTGCAAGCACAGCGTCGACGCTATATCTGGGCGCGGAGCAAGGCGGCGAGATGTTCCCAAGCCTTCTCCCGAAGCGGGCGGCCGAGCCACGCTTCGCGCGTGATCTGCTTGGACCGCTGCTTGTCCCTTTCGAAGTGCTGAAGTTGGTGCGCCGCCAGCCTGTGATCCACCACGTTCAGGTTCGCCTCGTCGTTAAGGCGGAAGGAACGGTTGTCGAAGTTGGTCGAGCCAACGGAGGTCCATTGCGCGTCAACGACCATGACCTTGCAGTGATACATCGTGGGCTGGTACTCGTAGATGCGAACCCCGGCTTCAAGAAGCCTTCCCCAGCGCGCTCGTGAGGCACGGCGAACCACGGTGTGATCCATCAGCGGGCCGGGCACGACGATCTCGATGTCGACACCGCGCTGACAGGCTTCGACCAATGTTTGCACAGAGAGAGAGTCGGGGACGAAGTAGGCGTTGGCGATTCTGATTGTCTGCCTCGCCGCAGCGATGGATAGCAGGTACATCAGTCGCGTGTTACCGCTGTTTGATCGCGCGGTGGTGATCGGCATGCAAACGGGACCCACCTCGAGAGGGTAGATCGGCGCTGAAA